>JBKBKD010000033.1:0-30652 GCA_046294595.1 Novosphingobium sp. | reverse complement strand
TCATCAAGAACGTGGGGGCGCTGGCCATGCTCATGCCCGGCGCGGTGCAGATGGCGCGGCGCAACAAGGCTTCGCCCTCGCTCTATCTCATGCCCATGGCTTTCGGCTCGCTGCTGGGCGGGCTGACCACGCTGATCGGCACATCGCCCAACATCATCGTCAGCCGGGTGCGGCAGGAAATGACGGGCGAACCGTTCCACATGTTCGATTACCTGCCCACCGGGCTTGGGCTGCTGGCACTGGGGCTGGCCTTTCTGGCCGTGGGCTGGCGGCTCTTGCCGACCGACCGCCGCGCCGCGCAGGGCATGGACGAGGCGATCAACATTTCCGACTACGTGATCGAGGCCACCGTCACCGAAGGTTCGCCCGCCGCCGGGCTGACCGTGCGCCAGTTCCTCGCGCGCCACGAAGGCGAAATCGAACTGGCCGGGCTGCTGCGCGGCGACATGCGCGGCGAGGTGGACCCCGATACCCACATCGGCAAGGGCGACGTGCTGATCCTGAGCGGAGAGCCGAACACGCTGGAGCGCGTGGTGGGGGCGGACCGGCTGGGCCTTGCCGGACATGACAGCCACCGGGGCGATTCGATCGGCGTGATCGAAGCGGTCGTCCATGCCGATTCGGCGCTGATCGGGCGCACCGCGCGGCGCATGGAACTGCGCGAGCGGCTGGGCATCAACCTCATCGCCATCTCGCGCGAGGGGGAAACCATCGCCAACAAGCCCGGCAACACCGTGCTTCAGGCGGGCGACGTGATCGTGCTGCAAGGCCCGGTCGAGACGATGCCCGCCCGCCTTGCCGAACTGGGCGCGCTGCCGCTGGCCGAACGCAAGATCGGGCTGGGTTCGCGCAAGTCGCGCTGGCTGCCGATCATCATTCTGGCGGGCGCGATGGTGGCCGCAGGCAGCGGCATCATGCCTGCCGCGCTGGCCTTCTTCGCAGCGGCGGGGCTTACGGTGATAACCGGCGCGCTGCCCGCCGATGCTGCCTACAAGGCGGTGGAATGGCCCATCCTCATCATGCTGGGCGCGCTCATTCCCGTCAGCGAATCGCTCCAGACATCGGGCGCGTCGGATGTGATCGCGCGGCTGCTGGCAGACCTTGCGGTCCAGCTTCCGGCATGGGGCGCGGTGGCGCTGATCCTGGTGGCGGCCATGGCTGTCACCCCGTTCCTCAACAATGCCGCAACGGTGCTGGTCATGGCGCCCATCGCGGCCGTCTTTGCCGAACAGCTTCACTACCGGCCCGAAGCCTTCCTCATTGCCACGGCGGTGGGGGCGGGGTGCGATTTCCTGACCCCCATCGGCCACCAGTGCAACACGCTGGTGCTCGGCCCCGGCGGCTACCGGTTCGGCGACTATGCCCGCCTCGGCGCGCCGCTTTCGCTGCTGGTGGTGATCTTCGGCACGCCGCTGATCCTGTGGTGCTGGCCGCTCTGACGGCGGACACGGAAACTGCGGCGGCGCGAATGGCGTATTGCGGCGGCGCGCGCTGCGCCCAAGGCTGGCCCCGGACGTCACCGCATGGGAGAGCGCGCAGCATGAAGGCAGCCATCACCGCAACCGCGCTTGTCCTCGCCTCGCTCACGGGCAGCCCGGCAGCGGCGCAGACAGGCGCGCCTGAAAATGCAACTGCCACCGCCGCACCGGCGCCTGCGCTCGTGCCCGAAGGCTTTGCCGTGCCCGTGCTGGCGCAGGGTCCGGGCTTTGCACTGGTGCCGCTTGGGCCCCCGCTCGTGAAGATCGACTATGACGCCTACATGGCCTCGATCGCGCATCTCCAGCAGACTTTCACCCGCAGCACATCCTGGCCGCACGCCGGGCTGACCCATGCCGATGCCATGGCCGACATGGAGGGCGAGCAGGCCCGCTTCATGGCGCGCAAATCCTTTGCCTATGGCGTGCTGACCAGCGATGGCAGGCGCGAACGCGGCAGCGTCTATGTCTCGCCCAGCCCGGTGCCCGGCTATGACGCCATGGTGCGGCTGTGGGTGACGAAGGCCGAATACGATGCAGGCTTCGATGCCGCGCTCTATGACTGGGTGCAGGGCTGGATCGCGCGGGAATGGCCCTTTGCGCGCGTGGCCTATCCGGGCCGCGCCGTCGCGTGGGAGGAATGGGACGCCAAGGTGGCCGCCGCCAGGGCGCAGCAGAAGTAGGCCCCCCGGCCGGTTGCTTCAGCCCGCCATCGCGTCGCGCCAGCGCGCCAGCCGCTCAATCGCATCGGCCAGCATGGCCTCAGGCTTGCAGTGACACAGGCGGGCGATGTGGGTGGGGGCGCCATCGCCCTCCCACAGCGCCGAAAGCGGGATCGTGGCAACGCCTGCCTCCTGCACGGCGCGCGCGGCAAAGCTGCGGTCATCCATCGGCACGCCCGATGCCGGAAGATCGATGCAGGCAAACCACGTGGCCGCCCCCGGCAGCACGGCAAAGCCTTCGCGCGCCAGCCCTTCAAGCAGCGCAAGCCGGGTCTGCGCCCAGTGCGCGGTGCAGCCTTGCGCGATCTCCGGCCGCTCCAGCCCTTCGGCCACGGCCCATTGCAGCATGGGCGGGGTGGTGAAGGTGAGGAACTGGTGCGCGCGGCCGATCACCGCGGCAATATCCGGCGCGGCCACGATCCAGCCCACCTTCCACCCCGTTGCACCGAAGATCTTGCCCGCAGAACCGATCTTCACCGCGCGCGCCGCCATGCCCGGCTGCGACAGGAGCGAGGCGTGGCGCAGGCCATCGAAGCGCACGTTCTCCCACACCTCGTCGCAGATGGCGAAAAGATCGTGGCGCAGGCAAAGCTGCGCCAGCATGGCCAGATCATCCGCGCTGGCCACGGTGCCGGTGGGGTTGAGCGGATCGTTCAGCACGATGGCGCGGGTGCGCGCGGTGATGGCCGCCTCGATCGCGGCGCGGTGATACCGCCAGTGCGGCGGCGCCAGCGGCACGAAGACGGGCACCCCGCCCGCGCGGCGAACCAGCGGCGCATAGGCATCATAGGCGGGCGCGAACAGCAGCACCTCATCGCCCGCATGGACCACGGCAAGGATCGCGGCAGCCAGCGCTTCCGTCGCGCCGGAGGTCACGATGACGCTTTCGCCCGGCAGGTCCAGCCCCTGCGTGCGGGCATAGAAGGCGGCCACCGCGCGGCGTAGTTCGGGCAGGCCCGCCATGGGCGGATACTGGTGCGAGCGCCCGGCTCCCGCCCGCGCCAGTGCCTCGATCAGCGCGGGCGGCGGCGGGCCGTCGGGGAAACCCTGCCCCAGATTGATTGCCCCCGTCTCGCGCGCCAGCGCCGACATGTGCTCGAAGATCGTCACCGGCATGGCGGCGTAAAGCGGATTGAGGCGGGGCGCAGTCATTGCAGGGGAGCCTAGCCGCCGGGCAGGGCGCCTTGCAATGCACGAGACGGGCGGTAACGTCGGCGAGGGCAGAAAAGCGCCCGCGCCCGGCCCTTGCAAGGAGTGTTTCGCGCCGTGTCCCAAGAGCTTGTCCTGCATGGCTACTGGCGTTCCAGCGCATCCTGGCGCGTGCGCATCGCGCTGGCGCTCAAAGGGCTGGCGTGGGACAGCGTCCCCCACGATCTGCGCACCGGCGAACAGCGCACCGCCAGCTATCTGGCGCTCAATCCGCAGGGCGTGGTGCCATCGCTCGTGGTGGGGGGCCAGGTGCTCACCCAGTCGATGGCGATCTGCGAATATCTTGACGAGACGCACCCCGAACCGCCGCTGCTGCCCGGCACCGCGCTGGAACGTGCAAGGATCCGCGCCTTTGCCCAGGCCATCGCCTGCGAGATCCACCCCTTGCAGAACCTGCGGGTTCTGAAAATGGTGCGCGCGCTGGGGCAGGACGAGGCGGGGGTGAACCGCTGGGCCGCCGACGTGATCGAGAGCGGGCTTGAAGCCTGCGCCCGGCTTGTGGCCGGGCAGGACGGCCCCTATTGCTTCGGCGCGCAGGTCACGCTGGCCGATGTGCTGCTGGTGCCCCAGCTTGGCAATGCACGCCGCTATGGCGCGCGCCTGGATTTCGGGCGCATTCCCGCGATCGAGGCCGCCTGCATGGACCTGTCCGCCTTTGCCGAAACCGCGCCCGCACGCCAGAGCGATGCCGATTGAGGGGGGCCGGTTGAGGGGGGCGATCGAGGCGCGCGGAGCGAGCGTGTTGCGCAGGCGTGCCCCAAGCGCCTAAAGCGCGCCTCATGCAGACCAATCAGCCCGTCACCGTGGCCGCGCTCTATCGTTTTGCGCCGGTTGCCGATCCTGCCGCCCTGCGCGATGCGCTGGAGGCGCTGTGCCGCAGGGGCGCGATCAGGGGCACGTTGCTGGTCGCGCACGAAGGGGTGAACGGCACGATTGCAGGCCCGGCCAGCGCCATTGCCGATGTGGTGGGCTTCCTGCGCGCCCAGCCCGATTTTGCCGATCTTGACGTCAAGTATTCGGGCGCGGCGGCCATGCCCTTCTACCGCATGAAAGTGCGCGTGAAGCGCGAGATCGTGACGATGGGCCAGCCCGGCATCGACCCGCGCGCCAGCGTCGGCACCTATGTTGCCCCGCGGGACTGGAACGCGCTCATCGCCGATCCCGATACCATCGTGATCGACACCCGCAACGATTACGAAGTGGCCGCAGGCACCTTCGAACGCGCGATCGACCCGCAGACGCGCACCTTCCGCGAGTTTCCCGAATGGTTCCGCCGCGAGCGCGAGCGCCTGCTGGGCGAGGGGAGGGCGCCAAGGGTGGCGATGTTCTGCACCGGCGGCATCCGCTGCGAGAAGTCCACCGCCTTCCTCAAGGCCGAAGGGGTGGAAGAGGTCTATCACCTCAAGGGCGGCATCCTGAAGTATCTTGAGGAAGTGCCCCCGCACGAAAGCCTGTGGCGCGGCGAATGCTTCGTGTTCGACGAGCGCGTGACCGTGGGCCACGGGCTGGTGCAGGGCAGCCATGTGCTGTGCCGCGCCTGCCGCCGCCCGGTAAGCGAGGAAGGCCGCGCCTCGGCGCTTTACGAGGAAGGCGTATCGTGCGCCGCCTGCCACGGCGAACGCACCGATGAACAGCGCGCCTCGGCGCGCGAACGCCACCGGCAGGAACTGCTCGCCCGCGCGCGGGGGCAGGCGCACATCGGCGCTGTGCTGGAAAACTGAAGCGCACCGCAAGCGCGCCACTTTTTGACAGATCGCGCCGCGCCCGCAACGCGCCCCCAGATGCGGGTTGATCGGCGCTTCGTCGCCTGCCAATCCCTTCGCGCACAACAGGATGCACGGAGACGGTTCGATGGCGGATATGGTGGCGTTCGACTGGGAGGACGCGCTGGGGCTGGACGGCCTGCTGAGCGACGACGAACGCATGATCCGCGATGCCGCGCGCGCCTTCGCGCAAGACCGGCTTGCCCCGCGCGTGGTCAGGGCCTTTGCCGAGGAACACACTGATCCCGAAATCTTCCGCGAGATGGGCGCACAGGGCCTGCTGGGCGTGACCCTGCCCGCCGACTATGGCTGTGCGGGCGCGGGCTATGTCTCCTACGGGCTTGTCGCGCGCGAAGTGGAACGGATCGATTCGGGCTACCGCTCGATGATGAGCGTGCAATCCAGCCTCGTGATGTTCCCGATCCATGCCTACGGCTCGGAAGAGCAGCGCCGCCGCTATCTGCCGAAGCTGGCCAGCGGCGAATGGATCGGCTGCTTCGGCCTGACCGAACCCGATGCCGGGTCCGATCCCGGCGGAATGCGCACCCACGCCCACAAGGTCGATGGCGGCTATGTCCTCAGCGGCTCGAAGACATGGATTTCCAACGCGCCCATTGCCGATGTCTTCGTCGTCTGGGCAAAGAGCGAGGCCCATGGCGGCGGCATTCGCGGCTTCGTGCTGGACAAGGGCATGAAGGGCCTGTCCGCCCCGAAGATCGAGAACAAGGTTTCGCTGCGCGCCTCGATCACCGGCATGATCGTGATGGACGATGTCTTCGTGCCGGAAGAGGCGCTCCTGCCCAATGTGCAGGGGCTGAAAGGGCCGTTCGGCTGCCTCAACCGCGCGCGCTACGGCATATCGTGGGGGGCCATGGGCGCGGCGGAGTTCTGCTATCAGGCCGCGCGGCAATACGGGCTGGATCGCCACCAGTTCGGCCGTCCGCTGGCCGCAACGCAGCTCTACCAGAAGAAGCTGGCCGACATGCTGACCGAGATCACGCTCGGCCTTCACGCCTCGCTTCAGGTGGGCCGCCTGATGGATGCCGGAAAGTTCGCGCCCGAAATGATCTCGATCGTCAAGCGCAACATCGTGTGCAAGGCGCTGGATATCGCCCGCTGGGCGCGCGACATGCACGGCGGCAACGGCATTTCGGGCGAATATCAGGTCATCCGCCACATGGTGAACCTTGAAACGGTGAACACCTACGAAGGCACCCACGATGTCCACGCGCTGATCCTGGGCCGCGCCATCACCGGCCTTTCCGCGTTCTGAGGCCGATCGCGCTGCGGCTGGTCGGGATGGGATTGGCCGGGCAGTCCGCTGAAAACAAAGGGCTTGGGCCGACAGATATCGCTCGCGCGGTAAGCCTTGCCTGCCAACTTGTGCTAACGCCCTGCCGAGTGGAGGCGGCATGAAAGGCGAGACAGGCCGATGAGCAAGACGATCGTGATAACCGGGGCGGGCGCCGGCCTGGGTCGTGCCGTGGCAAGAAGGCTCGCAGCCGATGGCGACACGCTGATCCTGCTGGGCCGCACCCTCGCCAAAGTCGAGGAACTTGCGACCGAGCTTGGCGCACCGCACTATGCGGTTGAATGCGACGTGTCCGATCCGGAATCGGTTCGCCGTGCCTTTGCGACGATTTCCGCACGGACTTCACGCATCGACGTGCTGGTCAACAACGCCGCCGTGTTCGAACCGTTCACGCTGGCTGCGGCCAGCGACGCCCAGATCCTGTCCCATCTCATGATCAACCTGGCCGGGCCGCTGTTCTGCTCGCGCGAGGCGCTGCCCCTGTTCAACGGGCGCGGCCACATCATCAACGTCAGCAGCGAATCCGTTCACCTCAGGATGCGCATGCTGTGGATGTATGCCGCCACCAAGGCCGGACTGGAGTTCGCGTCCGAGACGCTGGCGCGCGAACTGGAGGCCGATAACGTGCGGGTCACCGTCGTGCGGGCGGGCCAGATGATGGACGAGACCAAGACCGCTCCGGGCTGGCCGATGGACGTGGCGGTCCGCTTTGCGCAGGAAAATGCGGCCATCGGTCTCAATCTGCGCGAGCGGCCGATCAGCCATTACGATTCAGTCGCCGCGGTCTTCCGCCAAGTGATCGACAGCCCGCATGACCTGCACATCGGCGCGGTGCATCTTTCCGCCCGGCGTCCCTGAAGCCTCTGCTGCGGGCGCCGCCCCGATGCTTTCCGGTCCGAACACCGTGCACCCGAACATCGCGCGATCGACGGGCAGACACCTCAAGAACTTCATCGCTACAGGAACCAGTCCCGATGGTAACGCTTCCAGATGCCCGTCTCTATATCGATGGTGAATTGCGCGATGCGCGCAGCGGCAAGACCTTTGATGTCATCAACCCCTGGACGGCGCAGCCTGCCGGAAAGGCTGCCGATGGCGGGGCAGAGGATGTCGAGGACGCCATCGCAGCCGCTCGGCGCGCCTTCGACCTGACCGACTGGTCGCGCGATCATGCGCTGCGTTTCCGGCTCGTCGGCAGGCTGCGTGAGCTGTTCGAGCAGAACAAGGGCCGCCTTGCCGACCTTGCCCGGTTCGAGGCCGGCGCCGCGATGGGCGCGGTAAGCCGCGCGCATGTCGGCATGGCACTGGATGGCTGGGATGACTTCCTGCGCCTTTTCCCTGAAATCGAATGGGAAAGGAGCTATGGCGGACGCGAGTCCTTCGGCTTCCAGAGCCAGCGCAAGGCCGTATTCGAAGCTGTCGGCGTGGTGGCCGCAATCACGCCGTGGAATGTTCCGCTCTATGTCAACGTCGGCAAGGTGGTGGCCGCGCTGCTGGCCGGTTGCACCGTCATCCTCAAGCCCGCGCCCGACACGCCGGGCATGGGAGCCATCTTCGGCGAGCTGGCCCACGAAGCCGGGTTTCCCGCTGGCGTGCTCAACGTGGTGTTCGGCAGTGACCCGGCAGAGGCGGGGGAAATGCTGGTGGGCGATCCGCGCGTCGATCTCGTCTCGTTCACCGGCTCCACCCCCGTGGGCAAACGGATTGCGGAACGCGGCGCGGCAACGCTGAAGCGGGTGTTCCTCGAACTCGGAGGCAAGTCGGCGCATATCGTTCTGGACGATGCGCCCGACTTTGCCATGAGCGTGTCACAATCGATGCTGGTTTTCCATGCGGGCCAGGGCTGCGCCGTGCAATCGCGCCTGCTGGTTCCGGCAAGCCGCTATGCCGAAGCAAAGGCCGTGCTGGCCCGCGCCTATGCCGGTTTCGGCGACAACTGGGGCGATATCGACAATCCGCAGCATATCATGGGGCCGGTCGTCTCGCGCAAGCAGATGGACCGGGTGATGTCCTATATCGCGCTCGGTCAGGAAGAGGGCGCAACCCTGCTGGCCGGCGGCCGAACCCGGCCCGACAAGGGGGACGGCTTCTTCATCGAGCCGACCTGCTTCGTCGATGTGCAAAACGACATGCGCATTGCCCAGGAAGAGATCTTCGGCCCGGTGCTCGTGGTCATCCCGTTCGAGGACGATGATGATGCCGTGCGCATTGCCAATGCAAGCCAGTATGGTCTGAGCGGCGGGGTCACTTCCGGCAATCTCGACCGCGCCATGGCGGTTGCATCGCGCATCCGCACCGGATCGGTCAGCATCAACGGTGGCCTGTGCATCGCCGGCGATCTGCCCTTCGGCGGCTACAAGGCCAGCGGAATCGGACGCGAATGGGGCCGCGAGGGCATCGAGGAATTCCTCGAAACCAAGGTCATCGCCTGGCGCACCTGACGGCTGCACCTGCAACGCTTGCCCTTTGCCTCACGAAGCCGCGCGATCCGGCTTCGTGCCTGTCCGGCTTCGTGATTGCAGATTCTGCATGTGTCTGCGCGAAAAATAATTACTAAGCTAGCTTGACATTTTGACACCGATCAACATACTAAGCTATGTTAGTAATTAAGGCAGCCCCCCAGCCGCCAAAACAGGAAGGTGTTCAGGAAATGAAGTCTCTCGTCAGGATCGCTTTGCCGCTTTCGCTCATCTGTCTTGCCGCTGCACCGCAGCCCGGCCTTGCCCAGGAAGGCGCCTCTGCCGGTATCAACGCGGCCGATTACATCGGCAAGATGATCTATACCGCCAAGGGAGAGCGCATCGGCGCTGTTTACAAGGTCGGGCAGGATGGAGCCGCCCAGGTGATCGTCAGCGGCAAGATGGTGACGATCCCGGCTGCCACGCTCAATCTGGCCGAAGGCAAGTTGCAGACCACCCTCGACAAGCGCACGATCATGACGGCACGCTGATAGCTGCGGTCAAGCGCCGACATGCAGGGGCCGCGCTGCAACGCGGCCCCTTCTTTCGTCCCTGCGGTATCGGGCTGAAACCGGCGCTTGCCATAAAGCCGCGGTTGCCCGCGATGCGCGCCCGGCCTAGGTGATGAACGGGCGTTCGGGGAAGGAAGGGCCGATGACCAGCGCAGAACCGTCGCACCGCCTGTTCCGCGGCCCGTTCGCTCCCTTGCGCGAACCGGTGTTCCGGCGGATCTGGACGTCGAGCGTTCTTGCAAACTTGGGCCAGCTGATTCTCGGTGTAGGTGCGGCCTGGGAGATGACCCGGCTCAGTTCCTCGCCCACGATGGTCGCCTCGGTGCAGACCGCGATGATGCTGCCACTCATGCTGGTGGCCATCCCGGCAGGTGCCGTGGCCGACATTTTCGACCGGCGCCGGATTGCGATGGCGGGGCTGTCCTTCGCGATGGCGAGCGCTGCCGTCCTGACTGCGCTTTCGGCCTTGGGCCAGGCAACGCCTTGGCTGCTGCTGGTATTCTGTTCGCTGATCGGGGCAGGGGTGGCCTTCTATTCGCCTGCCTGGCAGGCATCGATCAGTGAACAGGTTGACGGGCAGCACCTGCCCGCGGCCATTGCGCTCGGCACTGTCAGCTACAATGTCGCGCGCAGTTTCGGTCCGGCGCTGGGCGGGGCGATCGTGCTCGTGGCCGGCGCGCAGGCGGCCTTTGCGATAAATGCGGTTTTCTATCTGCCGTTGCTTGTGGCCTTCATGCTGTGGCAGCGCCGCAAGGCGCCATCGCGCCTGCCGCCCGAACAGATCCACCGCGCCATCGTTTCGGGAGCGCGCTACGCCTTCCACGCCGCGCAGATCCGTGTGGTGCTGCTCCGCGCGTTCCTGTTCGGACTGGCAAGCGCGGCGCCGAGTGCGCTCGCTCCGCTTGTCGCGCGCGATCTTCTGGGCGGGAATGCCGCCACGTTCGGTCTCCTGCTGGGCGCGAGCGGGGTCGGCGCGGTTACAGGGGCGCTGATGGTCTCGTTCGCAACGCTCAGGCTGGGTGCGCAGCGGCTCGCGACCGTCGCTTCCCTGCTGGCGGCCTTCGGCCTTGTGGTTGCGGGCTTGAGCCGCTCCGTGCCACTGACCTGCGCCGCGCTTATGCTGACCGGCGGCGCCACGATCATCACCATCGCACTGATGAACGTTTCGGTTCAGCTCGTTGCGCCGCGCTGGGTTACGGCGCGCGTGCTTTCACTGTTCACCGCCTGTCTGACGGGTGGCATCGCCCTGGGCGCGGTGATCTGGGGAGCGGTTTCGGCGACATGGTCGGTCGACGTGGCGCTCGATGCGTCGGCCGCATCACTTGCGAGTCTGCCGGTGCTGACCGCGATGATGCCGCTGGGGCAGGCGAATTCGGCCGGTGCTGAACCCTTTGCCCTTACCAACGAACCTGAAGTCGCACTGGCGCTGACAAACCGGTCCGGTCCGGTAGTCATCGAGGTGGACTACGAAGTCGACCCCGAACACGCGCGCGAATTCTATGCCTCCATGCTCGACGTGCAGACATCACGCCTGCGCAACGGTGCGTTCGACTGGTCGCTTTCGCGCGACATTGCCGATGCCGCGCTGTGGACCGAACGCTATCTCTGCCCGACCTGGGGGGATTACCTGAGGATGCGCGACCGCTTCACCCAAGCCGACCGCGAGGCGCACGAACGCGCACGCGCCTTTGTGCGGGAACCTGAGGAGCTGCGTATCCGCCGCAGGCTGGAGCGCCCGTTCGGATCGGTGCGCTGGCGCGCTTCCTCACCCGATCCGCAGCAGGAGGCGATGAACTACATCGGCCCCTGACCGCCTGCCGACCATTCCGGAACGGCCCGTTCAATCCAGAACGGCCGGATCGCGCCTGATCTCGCGGCGGGCCATGGCTTCCCACAGGAAGGGCATTCCCAGCGGGTCCGACATCTGCGCCACGCGCAGGCTTTCGGGATTGGTGATGGGCTGGCCCTGGCCCAGCACCTCGACATGCCACGCCAGACGGCAGCGATGCTCAAGCGTGATCGCCCGCAGGTGCGCCTGCCGCACATCGGCTGCAACGATGAATACGCCGTGATTCTTCAGCAAGGCCCACTTGCCCGCGCCAAGGGCTTCGGCGGCGGCGCGCGCCTCGCCTTCGCCGTCGACCGTTCCGGCATATTCGTCGTAGAGCACCGGGTCTTCGTCGACATGGCCCGATGTCTGGTCATAGACCGCCGGAATGCGGCCCGCTGCCGACCAGACCGAACCCCAGCGCGAATGGTTGTGAATCACCACTGCCAGATCATGCCGCCGCTGGTGCACGGCAAGGTGCAGGCCGATGGCCGGGGTCACGTTCCACGCGCCTTCGATGACGCGGCCGGTGCCGTCCACGCGGATGATGTCGGATGCTCTCAGTTCGTCCCACGCCAGTTCCCACGGATTGACGAAGTAGGTGCCATCGCCCGCCGCCAGCGTGATGTGCCCGGCGATGTGATCGTCATAGCCTTCGCGGTGCAGCGTGCGGCACAGGAGGGCAAGCTGCTGCTGCGCGGAAAGTTCGGGCAGCAGCGGGTAGCGGCCCGGCATGGGGGCAAGTTCGGCAAGCGTCGGGATGCGGCGCGGGTTCATGTCCATGGCTCTGGTTCCTGCTGGTCTGTCGGTTGATGGTCCCGGCACGCCTAGTTCCACTGCGCCGAGGCGGGGCCGGTATCGACGAACTCGGCCCCCTTGATGCCCAGCGCGGCGCGCGCCTCGTCGAGCGGCAGGTGGAACACGTCCTCGTAGCGCATCATGTGGATCGGCGCGGAAAGGCGGCCCACCCGCGCGCCGCGCTCCATCGCGTTCTGCGCGATCAGCCAGGTCTGCGGGTAGTGCAGCACCGCGCGGGTGATGATGCGGGTGGAACCAAGGATCGAGAACACCGAAAGCTCGCCCGCCAGTTCGGGGCTGAGGTGCATGAACAGGTTGGTGAGCCGCATGTAATAGGGCACCAGTTCCCCGATGAAATCGAACCCGCCGCCGCCCACGATATGCTCCAGATCGTGCGTCTGCCCGGCGCGCAGCTGGAAGTATTCGAAATCGTTGCGCGGGGTGAAGGGCGGAACGATGTTCACCTCCATCCGGTGATCGGCAAGCTGCGCATGAAAGATGCCGCCCAGCGTTTCCGGGCCATAGCGGGCCAGATCGTCCACCGTGTAGCTTGAGGAAAAGCCTTCGGAAAACCACGCATCAAGCGCTCGGTTCTTCGCGCGCTCGGCCGCGAACAGGGCGTTGATACGGTCGATGTCCTGCACTTCGCGCAGGATCTGGACAAGCTGGATCGAATCCGAAGGCGTCGGAACATCAGGCCCGTTGCGGCGCAGAAGGTGCGTTGCCACCCAGTCGCGGATGCGCGGATCGTTGAGATAGCGCGACGAGCTGACCAGGACGCTGCTGGATGTTTCGATCTGCCGGATGCCCTGCATCAGATAGGCGTAATCGGCCATGGCGGTTCTCCTGCGATGGTGGTGAAAGGGCGGTCAGTCTGCCGCGCCGCGCAGCAGGGCGGGATCGATCGGCACGGGAAAGCGCAGCAGCATCTGGGCCATGCCCTTGGCCGCAGGATCAAGCCGGGTGCTGGCATTGATCCCGCCGGTCAGCGCATCGTGGACCACGAAGTTCAGCGCATGAAGGCCGGGCGCCTCGAAGCGTTCCACGCGCGGCGGCGCGCCATTGGGGCCAAGATGGGCATACCATTCGCCCACCGCCTCTGCACTCAGCGCGGCGCGCAGGGCCGGGAGATATTCCGGCCTGCGCGCAATCACCGCAACGTTGAACAGGTGCCCCTTGTCGCCGCTGCGGGCAAAGGCCAGCCGCACCAGATCGACCGTCACCGCCCCGCCTTCGACCGGCACTGACGGAAGAAGGGTGAGGGGAGAGGGAGGGGCCGCATCGGCCAACCCTGGCACGGCGGCAATCTCGTGCCTCACTCCGCCGCATGTCACGCGCGCCATGACCGATTGCCGGTCGATCAGGCACAGGAAAATCCCTGTCAGCGGCATGACCGTGGTGGCGAGGTTGATCGATGTGCCCACCGCCATGCCCGAAATCGCGGCCCACTGCTCACGCGCGAAAAGGTCTGCCCCGCGCTTGTCGGGATGGTCGGCCACGAGCTTGGCAATCACCTCGCGCGCGCCGCCGGGCAGGGCATGCGCGCCAAGGCCGGCCTCCGCGCCGATCAGCACCGCATCGGTCAGCGTGAAATCCGGCAGGCCGTGCATTTCCAGCAGACGGCGGGTGCGGGCAAAGATCGCCTCGGCCTGCCGCAGGGCCTTGGCGGGTGCGTCCTCGCCGATGACCGGCTGATAGGCCACCGCGCGCCAGCCATTGTCGAAAGTGATGCACGCCTTGTAATCGGGCGTGGGCGGGCGGCCGCGCGCTCCGCTCACGCGCACCCGGTCAGGCCCGATCTGCTCCAGCCGCACCTGGCTGAAATCGCAGCGCACATCGGCCACGATATAGTCGGCCGGATCGCTCACTTCATAAAGGAGCTGTTCGGCCACCGTGCCGACCGAAACCAGACCGCCCGTGCCTTCGGGCTTGGTCAGCACCATGGTGCCATCGGCATGGCATTCGCCCACGGGATAGCCGATGTTCGCCCAGTCGGGCACGTCCTGCCAGTCGGTGAAGGTGCCGCCGGTCACTTGCGCACCGCATTCCAGCAGGTGCCCGGCCAGCGTTCCGGCAGCCAGCAGGTCATGTTCATGCGCCTGCCAGCCGAATGCGTGGATCAGCGGTCCCAGCACGATGGCGCTGTCCACCACGCGGCCCGTCACCACGATATCGGCCCCGGCATCCAGCGCAGCCGCAATCGGAAACGCGCCGAGATAGGCGTTGGCGCTGATGATCCGGTCGGGCAAGGGCGCGCCGGTGAACATGTCTTGCAGGCCGCGGCCGCGCAGTTCCCCGATGCGGGCGCGCAGATCGTCGCCTTCCACGAATGCCACCTTCAGGCCAAGGCCCGCCGCCGCGATCATCTTCTCCAGCGCGGCTGCCAGCCCGGCGGGGTTGACGCCCCCTGCATTGGCCACGACCTTCACACCCCTTTCGGCAATCTTCGCCAGATGGGGGCCGACATGGACGGTCAGGAAATCGGTGCCATACCCGGCGGCAGGATCGGCGGCCTGCATCCGGCCGAAAATGCCCATCGATCCTTCGGCAAGGTAATCGAACACCAGATAATCGAGATTGCCGCCTTCCAGCAGTTGCGGCACCGACAGTGCCGTGTCCGAAAAGGACGCGGTTGCCCCGCCGATCCTGATTGCCTTCATGCCATCTGCTCCGTCTTGCTGTTGGCAAGCGTAAATCCGGCACTGGCCCAAGACTGTCACGTTCGTTACAATTGAAGGCATGAAACCTGCCGATCATGCCCGCGCGCTTGGCGTGCTGCGTCAGGCGCGCTGGCTGCAAGGATATGCACCCGCGCTTGGCGAAGCGCTGCTGGCCGAGGGCAGGCTGGTGCGCCGCGCGGCCGGAGAATGGGCGCAGGCCGAAGGCGATGATCGCGGCGGCCTGTTCGTGGTGATTGCGGGCGTGCTCCATTCCTATTGCGCCGCGCCCGGCGACCGCGAAGTGATGATCGGCCTTGCCGAAGCGGGCGCGGTGCTGGGCCATGCCACGCGCTTCAGCGGCGGTCCGCGACTGGTCACGGCGGTCTGCGTCGAACCGTGCGTTCTGCTGGAACTGTCGGAGGCCGCGCTCGACCGGGTGGCGCAGCGGCAGGCCGAGATCTGGCGCGCCATTGCCGATTTCACTTATGCCAACATGCGCAGCGTTCTGCGCATGGCCGCAGAGGTCATTTCGCTGCCGCCGCGCCAGCGCATTGCCGCCCGCCTGCTGGCCGCCGCTCAGGGGCGCCCGACAGCCGCCGCCGCGCATGGACCAATCACGCTGCGCCTCAGCCAGGAACTGCTGGGCGAGATGACCGGCCTTTCGCGCAAGACCGTGAACCTCCATCTTACCGCGCTTGAAGCGCAAGGCATGATCGCGGTCCGTTATGGCGCAATAAGCATTCTGCGGCCCGATGCCCTGGCCCAACTGGCCGATCGCCGCACGCCTTCGGCCTGAAACCGCCCGCGCGGATTCCCGCTTTAATGCAGATAATAATAGTTATGTAAAATATGACCGCATATGCACCGCCATCCGTGCCGGATCGCGCAAAAAAAGGCCGACTTGCGTCGGCCCGGAAAAGTTTGGGAGAGGATGCCTGAAAGGCCCCTCAGATATGGGTCGACTGCGTTCATGCTGCAAGTGCGAAACACGAATCTGCGGTTGCAGAATGTGCATCTTGCCACGCACCGCGCACCTTCAGGATCCGTCGGTAATCAGCGTTCCGCCATCAACCACCAGATTGTGCCCCGTGACGAACGCCCCCGCGGGCGATGCGAGGAACACGGCTGCACCGGCAACTTCTGCTGGCGTTCCGGGGCGGCGCAGCGGGGTCATGGCCATGCGCCGCGCCATGAAGACGGGATCATCCAGCAGCGGCCGGGACAGATCGGTGGCGATGAAGCCCGGCGAAAGCGCATTCACCCGCACGCCACGCGGCCCCCATTCCACCGCCAGATTGCGCGCCAGTTGCGCCACGCCCGCCTTGGCCAGCGCATAGGCATTGATCCGGCCATTGCCGCGCAGCCCGGCAAGACTTGCCACCAGCACCGCGCTGCCGCCGCCCGATGCGGCCATATGCGGCAGCGCCCGGTTGCACAGCACCACCTGGCTGCGCAGGTTGATGGCCATGACGCGGGCGTAATCGTCCATGTCGATATCCGCGAAGGGGCCGGGCCTGCCGGTGATCCCGGCATTGCAGACCAGCACATCGAGCCGCCCCAGTTCCGCCACGGCAAAATCCACCAGCGCTCCCAGCGCGGCATCGTCGGCCACGTCGCAGGCCATGCCGGGCATGTCCAGCCGCGCCGCCACGCGCGCGGTTTCGGCTGCATCCTCGCTGGAAATGACGACCCGCGCCCCTGCGGCGATCAGCGCCTCGGCAATGGCAAGGCCGATCCCGCGGGTAGAGCCGGTGACGATCGCAGCCTTGCCGGAAAGGTCGAACAGCGCCTTCATGCCTTCTCCGGCCGGATTTCGGGCAGGGGCTGGCCATCGTGCCGATAGGCCGGCGCCTCGATCAGGACAAAGGCAATGCGGCAGGGCCGGTCGGTGGTGTTGCGCCACAGATGATTGGTGCCGCGCTGCACGATCACCCCGCCCTTGCGGATCGTGCGCCTTTCGCCGCCATCCAGTTCAAGCTCCACCTCGCCTTCCAGCACGATGCCGTAGTCGATCGAATTGGTGCGGTGCATCGGGCTTTCCCCGCCCGGCAGCATATCGACGATGCGGATGACCGATCCCCCGTCCAGTGTCAGCCCGGCATCGCGCTCGCGCCCGTCGGTCTCGTCATTGTTGTCGGCAGGCACAGTGGCCGTGCTCCAGATCAGCAGGAATGCCGCATCGCCCGATGGGATCATCCGCGTGGGCGAAACGTCCTCGGACCGGAACACCGCGCGCCCCGCCGCATCGTGGCCAGTGACCACCCGCTGCACCGGCGGCAGGCCGGAATCGGAAAGCCCCGTATCTGCAACCGCATCCGTCATGCGCCCATTTCCTCCTGTTCGATTGCCGCCAGCGCCCGCGCCACCAGCCTGGCCGCATCGCCATCGTGGCCAAACCCGGCAGCCTCGGCGGCGGGCGTGAAAAGCGGGGGCTGCGCGGCGAACGCTGCCTCAAGCGCGGCATCCGGCACAAAGCGCACGAGGGCGGGCGACTCCGCGCACTGGCGGGCAATCTCCTCTGCCAGATCCGCCATGCGCAGGCGCAGCGCGGGCAGGGTCAACGCGCGGGTCGGCGGCAGCAGCGCGGTGTTGCAGGCCAGCGCATGGACCAGATTGGCGGCGCAGCATTCCAGCGACTGCGCCCAGATCGTGCCCTGCGCGCTGACCGGGCAGATGGCCTCGCGCCCGGCGCGCAGGGCATGGAAAAGATCGGAAAGAAACGCCGATTTCAGCCCCGAAGGCCCTTGGGGCCGCGCAAGGATGCCGGGCAGGCGCAGGCTCACCGCGTCGATCAGGCCGCGGTGCGAGAACATCGCCGCGGCCTGCTCCATCATGGCCTTGTGCCCGCCATAGATCATGCGCGGCGCCAGCGGCGTGGCATCATCCACCTGCGCGGGCAGCGGATCGCCGAAGACCGCGATCGAACTGGCAAAGACCACGCGCAGGCCGGGCCGCTGCGTTCCGGCCTCTGCCAGCAGATCATACATGGCATCCACGTTGATTCGCCGCGACAGCGCCGGATCGGCTTCGGCCGCGCCCCCCGGCACTGTCGCCAGATGGATCAGCGCATCGCACCCCGCCGCCAGCGCCGCTTCGCGCACCGTCCGGTCGGCCAGATCGCCGGCAATGGCCGCGGCGCCTGCGGGAACGCGCGCGCCCGGAACATCGATTGCAGTCACGCCATGGCCCAGCCCCAACAGCCGTTTGACGACCGCGCGCCCGACAAATCCACCTGCCCCTGTCACGAGAACGTGCAAGACCCCGGCCCTCCCCTGATCGGAAAAAGCCTATCGGCCCGGCGGCCGCGTCAAGTCAAAGTCAATCGGCGCATGTCACCCAATCATGCGGTTGATGCTTTTCCACCCGCCGCAGGGGCAGGATTAATGGTTGTCCCTTGGCAGGCCCTTGGTCTGGGCAATGCGCTGGTATTTCTCCATGCCTTCAAGGATGCCGCCGCTGGCAAGCTGGCCCACGCGCTC
This sequence comes from Novosphingobium sp., assembly GCA_046294595.1. Lineage (GTDB taxonomy): Bacteria > Pseudomonadota > Alphaproteobacteria > Sphingomonadales > Sphingomonadaceae > Novosphingobium. Next base: position 12,435 of record JBKBKD010000033.1, on the reverse strand, counting down.
GCGGTAGATTTCCTGCCACGGGGTCTGCGATGCCGGATAGGGATAGCCGCCCGCTGCCTCAAGCGCGGCGCGGCGCTCGGCCAGTTCCGCCTCGCTCACCAGCATGTTGGCCGTGCCCCGGCGCAGGTCGATGCGCACGCGGTCGCCGGTCCTGAGCAGGGCCAGCCCGCCCATGGCGGCCGCTTCCGGGCTGGCGTTGAGGATCGAGGGGCTGCCCGACGTGCCCGATTGCCGCCCGTCGCCAATGCAGGGCAGCGCATTGATCCCGGCGGTGATGAGATGGGCGGGCGCGCGCATGTTCACCACTTCGGCAGAGCCGGGATAGCCGATCGGCCCGGTTCCGCGCATGAACAGCAGCGTCTCGGCCGTGATGCCCGTGGCCGGATCATCGATGCGCGCGTGATAGTCTTCCGGCCCGTCGAACACCACGGCGGGGCCTTCGAAGGCATCGGGGTCATCGGGGTTGGAAAGATAGCGCTGGCGGAACTCCTCGCTGATGACGCTGGTCTTCATGATCGCGGAATCGAACAGGTTGCCCGAAAGCACGATGAAGCCCGCATCCTGCACCAGCGGCCGGTCGAACGGGCGGATCACCCGCTCGTCCTCGATCTTCGCATCGCGGCAGTTCTCGCCCATGGTGCGGCCGTTCACGGTCATGGCGTTCTCGGCGATCAGGCCCTGCCCGATAAGCTGCGCCACCACGGCGGGCACGCCGCCCGCGCGGTAATAGTCCTCGCCCAGATATTCGCCCGCCGGTTGCAGGTTCACCAGCAGCGGCACCTTGTGGCCGAGCCGCTGCCAGTCGGTCAGCGGCAGGTCCACCCCCATGTGACGCGCGATCGCGGCCAGATGGATGGGGGCATTGGTCGATCCGCCGATGGCCGAATTGACCACGATGGCATTGTGGAACGCCTCCAGCGTCATGATGTCCGATGGCTTCAGATCCTCGTGCACCATTTCGACGATGCGCCTGCCCGTGCGCCAGGCGCATTCCTGCCGGTCGCGGTAGGGCGCGGGAATGGCTGCGGAACCGGGCAGCATCATGCCCAGCGCCTCGGCCAGGCTGTTCATCGTCGTGGCCGTGCCCATCGTGTTGCAATAGCCGGTCGACGGGGCGGAACTGGCGACAAGCCGGATGAAGCCCTCCTCGTCCAGCTCGCCCTTGGCCAGCATCTCGCGGCCCTTCCACACGATCGTGCCCGATCCGGTGCGCTCGCCCTTGAACCAGCCGTTCAGCATCGGCCCCACCGAAAGCGCGATGGCCGGAATGTTGACCGTGGCCGCCGCCATCAGCAGCGCGGGCGTCGTCTTGTCGCAGCCCGTGGTCAGCACCACCCCGTCCATGGGATAGCCATAGAGCGCCTCGACCAGCCCCAGATAGGCAAGGTTGCGGTCGAGCGCGGCAGTGGGCCGCTTGCCGGTTTCCTGAATGGGATGCACCGGGATTTCCAGCGCGATGCCGCCCGCCTCGCGGATGCCTTCGCGCACGCGCTCGGCCAGCACGATATGATGCCGGTTGCAGGGCGAAAGGTCGCTGCCGGTCTGGGCGATGCCGATGATCGGCTTGCCCGAACGCAGTTCCTCCAGGCTCAGCCCGAAGTTGAGATAGCGCTCCAGATAGAGCGAGGTCATGTCGACATTGTCGGGATTGTCGAACCACGCGCGGGAGCGAAGCTTGGGGCGTTTGTGGGAAGAGTCGGTCATCGCAGCTTTCGGGGTTTGGAGAGGGTTTCGCAAAGGTCAGCGCGGCTTGCGGGCCGTGCTCACGCGGTAGATCATCACGTGGCGATAGGGCTTGCCCGGATCGACCCGCGCCGAAAGGAAGCCGGGCTGGTTGGGCGCATCGGGGAACTTCTGCGGCTCAAGGGCAATCCCGTCGCCCATGCGATAGACATGGCCGCGCTTGCCCGTGACGGTGCCGTCAAGGAAATTGCCGCTGTAGAACTGCACGCCCGGTTCCGTGCTCAGCACTTCCAGCACGCGGCCCGATGCCGGGTCCTCAAGCCTTGCGGCAAGCTGCGGGGTGGCAGTCAGCCCCTTGTCGAGCGCGAAGTTGTGGTCATAGCCGCGTCCGATGCGGATCTGCTCGTCGCGCCCGTCGCGCAGCGAGGCTGAAATCCGGCGCGGGCGGGTAAAGTCGAACGGGGTTCCCGCAACCGCGCGCAGTTCGCCGGTGGGGATCAGCGTCTCGTCCACCGGGGTATAGCGCGCTGCGGGAATGGTGAGGCGGTTGTCCATGGCCCGGCCCGAACCTTCGCCCGCCATGTCGAACAGGGCATGGTTGGTCATGTTGACGATGGTGGGCTTGTCGGTGCTCGCCTCGAAGGCAATGGTCAGGTTGCCGCGCTCATCGAGGCTGTAGGTCACTCTGGTGTCGAGCCTGCCGGGATAGCCTTCCTCGCCATCGGCGCTGACATGGGCCAGTTCGACGCTGGCCACCGGCCCGGATTTCACCGCAACGATGCGCCAGTTGCGCTTGTCGAAGCCCTTTTCGCCGCCATGCAGCGCATTGCCGAGATTGTTCTGCGCCAACTCATATGTCTTGCCGTCCAGCGTGAAGCGCCCCCTGGCGATGCGGTTGGCATATCGGCCCACCGTCACCCCGAAGAAATTGGGCTTGGCCTCGTAGGTCTGCACATCGTCATAGCCCAGAACCACGTCGGCCACCTTGCCATCGCGCCCCGGCGCCAGCAGCGATTGCAGCGTTGCGCCATAGGTGAGGATCCGCGCCGAAACCCCGTTTGCCGCCGAAAGGGTGATGGCAAAGGCCTCGGTCCCGTTGGCCAGCCTGCCGGCGCTTTCCTGCCGCGCCTCCGCCGCCATGGCCTGTTGCGCGGGTGCCAGCGGCACCAGCGACAGCGCGGGCACCGTCAACGCCATCCGCAGCCCAAAGCCCCCAATCCCCATCCTGCTTGTCCTTCCGGAAACATCACATGCAGCGCTGCGCCCATTGACGCGACTGTTTGCCCGATATAGTCAGACAAATGCCACGAACGCAAGCCGCTATGCAACCCGGTCCAGCGTCACGCAGCAGAGAGGAAGTCCAGATCATGCCGCCAGCGGCCGCTCCGCAGCCCGAATCCGCCCCATCGGCCGCCACAGGCGGGAATGCAGGCGCGCAGGCGGGAACGAACTACGGCCCGGCGCTGACCCTGCTGGCCAGCCTGTTCTTCATGTGGGGCTTCATCACGGTCATCAACAACACGCTGCTGCCGCATCTGCGCAGCGTGTTCGATCTGAGTTATACGCAGACAACTTTGATCGAATCGGTCTGGTTCATCGCCTATTTCGTCGCCTCGATTCCCTCGGCCCGGCTGATCGAGAAACTGGGCTACCAGAAGGCGCTGGTCATCGGGCTGCTCACCATGGCGGCGGGCGCGCTCGGCATGATGCTGGCGGCGGCCCTGCCCTCCTATGGCGTCACGCTCGCCATGCTTTTCGTCATCGCCAGCGGCATCACCCTGTTGCAGGTGGCGGCCAATCCCTATGTCGCGGTGGTCGGCCCGCCGGAAACCGCCTCGGCGCGGCTCAATCTGGTGCAGGCGATGAACTCGGCCGGAACCATGCTCGCGCCCATGTTCGGCGCATGGCTCATCCTTGGCCGGTCCAAGGGCGGCACATCGGCCAGCGGCACCGTGCTGACCGAGGCGGAGCGGCTTGCCGATGCGCAATCGGTGATCCTGCCCTATGGCCTGGTCGCGGCGGTGCTGGTGGTGCTGGCGCTCGTCATCGCGCGCTTTCCCCTGCCTGCCATGGGCAGCGCCACGCAGCGCCTCGCACCCGAAGAGCGCGCGCGGCTTTCGCTGTGGAAGCATCGCAATCTGGTGTTCGGCATTCCGGCGATCTTCATCTATCTCATCGCGGAAATCGGCGTTGCCAATCTCTTCGTCAATTTCGTCACCCAGCCCGATATTGCCGCGCTCACGCCCGAACGGGCGGGCCACTATCTCACCTTCCTGTGGGGCGGGATGATGGTGGGGCGCTTTGCCGGATCGGCCTTGATGCAGAAGATCGATGCCGCGCTGGTGCTGGCGGCCTTCTCGGTGGGGGCCTTCGTGGTCATGCTCGTCACCGTGTTCAGCACCGGCCCGCTGGCCATGTGGGCGCTGATCCTTGTCGGCCTGTTCCATTCGATCATGTTCCCCACGATCTTCACGCTGGGCATCAAGGGTCTGGGTCCGCTGACGGAAGAGGGATCGGGCCTGCTCATCATGGCGATTGCGGGCGGCGCGCTGGTGGTGGTGCAGGGCTGGCTGGCCGACAGCTACGGCCTGCAAGCCTCGTTCCTGCTGACGGCCGCCTGCGAGCTTTACGTCCTGTTCTACGCGCTGTGGGGCTGCCGGGCACCGGCCGCCGCGTCCGGCCCCGCCGCCTGACCGATACGATTTCCGGGAGTTCTCATCATGTCGCCTTCGCCAGCCACCTTCCGCGCCATCGCCGCAGCCACTGGCGAGCCTTTCGGCCCGGCCTTCCCCGTGCATGGCCCCGCAGATGTTGCTGCCGCCTGTGCGGCGGCTGCCGAAGCATTCCAGGTCTATCGCGCCACCAGCCTTGCCGCGCGCGCCACGTTCCTGGAAACCATTGCCGATGAAATCCTCGGCATCGGCGATGCGCTGATCGAAGCGGCGATGACCGAAAGCGGCCTCCCCCGCGCCCGCCTCGAAGGCGAGCGCGGACGGACGGTGGGCCAGCTTCGCCTCTTTGCCGATGTGGTGCGCAAGGGCGCGTGGCAGCAGCTTCGCATCGATCCCGCCCTGCCCGATCGCCAGCCCCTGCCCCGCCCCGATCTGCGGATGCGCATGGTGCCACTGGGGCCGGTAGCAGTGTTCGGTGCGTCGAACTTCCCGCTCGCCTTCTCCACCGCTGGCGGCGATACCGCCTCGGCGCTTGCCGCCGGTTGCCCGGTGGTGGTCAAGGGCCACCCTGCCCACCCGCAGACGGGCGATCTGGTGGCAGGCGCGATTGCCCGCGCGGTTGCCGCCTGCGGACTGCCTGCGGGCACCTTCGGCCATGTCACCGGTCCCGATCACGCACTGGGCGAAGCGCTGGTCACGGACCCGCGCATTGCCGCGGTCGGCTTTACCGGATCGCGCGGCGGCGGGCTGGCGCTGCTGCGTCTGGCGCAGGCGCGGCCCGTGCCGATCCCGGTCTATGCCGAAATGTCGAGCATCAACCCTGTCCTGCTCCTGCCCGAAGCGCTGAAGGCGCGCGGGCCGGAACTGGGCACGGCCTTCGTCGGCTCGCTCACCATGGGCGCGGGCCAGTTCTGCACCAATCCCGGCCTCGTGCTGGCAATCGCGGGCGACGGGCTGGACGCCTTCCTTGAAGCTGCCGCCGCCGCCGTTGCCGCGGCCCCTGCGCAGACCATGCTCACCCCCGGTATCTGCCGCGCCTATGCCGGCGGAGTGGCCGCGCTGGAAAGCCTGCCGGGTGTCGAAGTCGTCGCGCGCGGGGCGCCCGGAACGCCCGCACAGGGCATGGCCGCACTGCTGCGCACCGATGCATCCGCGTTCCTTGCCCAGCCTGCCATGGGGCACGAAGTGTTCGGCGCGTCCTCGCTCGTCGTCGTCTGCGCCGACGAGGCCGAACTGCGCCACGTGCTCACCAGCCTCGAAGGCCAGCTAACCGCCACGCTGCACATGGAAGGGGGCGATCTGGCGCTGGCGCAGCGCCTGCTGCCCCTGCTGGAAGACAAGGCCGGGCGCATCCTTGCCAATGGCTGGCCCACCGGGGTGGAGGTGTGCCACGCCATGGTTCACGGCGGCCCCTTCCCGGCCACCTCGGATGCGCGCGGCACCTCGGTCGGCAGTCTGGCGATCGACCGCTTCCTGCGCCCGGTGTGCTATCAGAACCTTGCCGCCGAGCTGCTCCCGCCGGTGCTGCGCGACGAAAGCTTCGGCGATGGCGCGCCGCGTCTGGTCGATGGATCGCTCACGCTCTGACCGGGCGGGCTTGGAGGAGAATTGCCGATGGCGCTTCGTCTGTTGCAGCACCGTGCCGATGATGGCACCCGCAGCGTGATCCTTGCCGATGATGCGGGCGCCCATCGGCTTCAGGGCGTATCGCGCACCAGCGAACTGGCCTTGCGCGCCATCGCGGCAGGCACCAGCCTTGCGCGCGAGGCCATGGGCTGTCTGGCGGGCGATCGGATCGATCTGGCGGCGGAACTGGCCGCTGGCCGCCTGCTGGCGCCGATCGATCATCCCGATCCGGCGCACCTCCTGCTGGCGGGCACGGGCCTCACGCATCTCGGTTCTGCCGAAGGGCGCGACAAGATGCACCGCGAGGCCACCGCTGCCGCGCACCAGACCGATTCGATGCGCATGTTCCTTGAAGGGCTGGAGGGCGGCAAGCCTGCGCCCGGCGCGGTGGGCCAGCAGCCCGAATGGTTCTACAAGGGCGATGGTTCGCAGCTTGTCGGCCCCGGCGAGCCGCTGGAGATGCCGCCCTTCGCGCAGGATGGCGGCGAGGAGCCGGAACTGGCGGGCATCTACCTCATCGGCCCGGACGGCACTCCGTTCCGCCTCGGCTTCGCGCTGGCCAACGAGTTTTCCGATCACGTGACCGAACGCCACAACTACCTGTGGCTGGCCCATTCCAAGCTGCGCCGGGCGGCCCTCGGCCCGGAGCTGCTGATTGGCGAAACCCCGGCAGACCTGCGCGGCACCAGCCGCATCCTGCGCGATGGCAAGGTGGTTTGGGAAAAGCCCTTCCTCACCGGCGAAGACAACATGAGCCACACCATCGCCAATCTGGAGCACCACCACTTCAAGTATGACCTGTTCCGCAGGCCGGGCGATATTCACGTCCACTTCTTCGGCACGGCGACGCTCTCCTTCACCGATGGGCTGCGCACAAAGGAAGGCGATGTGTTCGAGATTGCGGCCGCCCCCTTCACCCTGCCCTGCCGCAATCCGCTGACGCGCGCGGGCGGCGATCCGGCACAGGCCCTGAAGGTGGGCGTGCTGTGATCCGCATTGCCGTTGTCGGGCTGGGCAAGATCGCGCGCGATCAGCACCTGCCCGCCATTGCCGCTTCTGCGGATTTCACGCTTGCCGCCACGGTCAGCCCCGATGGCGACGGGCTGGCGGGCACAGGCATGGGGCACGTGCCGCACTTTGCTTCGCTCGATGCCCTGCTGGCGCAAGGCCCGGCAGTCGATGCCATCGCGATATGCACCCCGCCGCAGGTGCGCCGCGACCTTGCGCTCAAGGCGCTGGCACGCGGGGTTCACGTGCTGCTGGAAAAGCCGCCCGCAGCAACGCTGGGTGAAGTGGCCGCCTTGCAGGATGCGGCCGCGCAAGGCGGGGCTAGCCTGTTTGCGGCATGGCATTCGCGCTTTGCCGCAGGGGTGGAACCGGCGCGCGCATGGCTGGCGGGGCGCACCATCACCGGCGTGGCCATTACCTGGCGCGAGGATGTGCGCGTGTGGCATCCGGGGCAGGCATGGATCTGGCAGCCGGGCGGGCTTGGCGTGTTCGATCCGGGGATCAACGCCCTGTCCATCGCCACCCGCATCCTGCCCCGCCCGCTCTTCCTGACACGTGCGGTGCTGGATTTTCCCGCCAACCGCGCCGCGCCCATCGCCGCCGATCTTGCCTTGGCCGACGCGGCCGGAACGCCTGTCCGCATGGACCTCGACTGGCGGCAGACCGGGCCGCAGACATGGGACATCGTGGTTGAAACCGATGCGGGCACGCTTGCCCTGCATCAGGGCGGCGCGGTGCTGGACCTGCCGGGCCGCACCGAGACGCGCGAGGACCGCGAATATGCCGGGATCTACGCCCGCTTTGCCGAACTCGTCGCCAGCCGGTCGAGCGAGGTGGATGTGGCGCCGCTGCGGCTGGTGGCCGATGCCTTCCTGTGCGGCACGCACCGCGCCTGCGCTCCGTTCGAGGACTGACCGCCATGCCCCGGTCCTCCACGCCCCTCCCGGCCCCATCCGCAACGCGCTGCGTCGTGGGCGACTGGGGCAGCACCCGGCTGCGCCTGTTCCTGATCGAACGGGGCGAGGTTGCCGCGCGGCTCGACGGGCCGGGCACCACCGCGCTGACCGAACCGGCCGAGCGTGTGCTGGCGCGGATGCTTTCCATCTGGCTGGCGGGCGGGCCGCTGGGCACGATCACCCTGTGCGGCATGGCGGGTTCGCCCGCAGGCATTGCCCCGGCGCCCTATGCGCCCTGCCCTGCCGATGCCGCGCTGTGGCACCGCGCGCGGGCGCGGCGCAGGGTCATCGGCCTTGAGGTGGAAGTGCTGCCGGGCCTGTCATGGCGCACCGCCGATGGCATTCCCGAAGTGATGCGGGGCGAGGAAACGCAGGTCTTCGGCGCGCTTTCGCGCGATCCGGCACTGGCGCGGGGGGACCACCTCTTCGCCCTGCCCGGCACCCACGGCAAATGGGTCAGGATCAGCGACGGCGCCATCACCGGATTTCGCACCGCGCCCACCGGCGAACTCTATGCCGCGATCACGCGCCACACCTCCCTGCCCGGACCTGCCGGTCCGGATGGCGAAGAGCACGCCCTGGCCGCCTTCGATGAAGGCTTTGCCCGCGGCCTTGATCGCTGCACCGAACCGGTGAGCGGCGCGCTGTTCGAGGCGCGGGCGGCAAGGATGCTCGACGGGCGGCCCCGCGCATGGTCCACGGGCTTCATCTCCGGCCTGCTCATCGGGGCCGAAGTGGCGCAGTTCGGCACCGGCCATGCCGGGGTGACGGTGATCGGCGACGGCGCGCTGACCGCGCTCTATCTGCGCGCCCTGAACCATCTTGGCATTGCCGCGCAGACGGTTGACGGAGAGGCCGCCGCCATTGCCGGGCTGCTCGGCGCTCTCGCCATGGCACAGGGAAGCACGCAATGACGATCGATGAAGCACTGGCCGCAGGCGCACCGCCCATCGTTGCGATCCTGCGCGGCATCGAAACGCACGAGGCCGTGGCCGTGGCCGGGGCGCTGGTGGATGCGGGCATCCGCCTGATCGAGGTGCCCTTCAATTCACCCGATCCCGATGGCGCCATTGCTGCCATGGCCGCGGCGCTGGGCAGCCGCGCGGCCATCGGCGGCGGCACGGTGACAAGCCCGGCCCTGGCCGAAAGGCTTGCGGCTGCGGGCGGGCGCTTCATGGTTTCGCCCAATGTCGATCCGTCGGTCATCGCCCGCTCGCTGGCGCTTGGCATGGATGTGCTGCCCGGCTTTCTCACCCCGACCGAAGCCTTTGCCGCCATCGGCGCCGGGGCGCGCAGGCTCAAGCTCTTTCCCGGCGCGGCGCTCGGCAGCGGCCATGTCAGCGCGCTGCGCGACGTGCTCCCGCGCGAGGTGGAAATATGGGCCGTGGGCGGCGTGGGTCCGGCCAACGTGGCCGAGTTCCGCGCTGCCGGTGTGACCGGTATCGGCGTGGGTGGCAGTCTCTACCGGCCGGGCGATGGTCCTGATGCCGTGGGACAGCGCGCCGCAGCGCTCGTCGCCGCGTGGCACGCGGCCTCTCAGGCTCACTAGGCGCCAGCGCGAATCCCCTTGCCAGGCGCGCATATCGCGCGTAATTAGAATGCATATTTCAGATTGCGGTCCGGTATAGGTAGCGCTATCACACATTCCGAAGCCGGACAGTCGACCAAGAGCGATCACCGGCAAGGAAAGGGATGTCCGATGATGAAGGCACGATCAATTGCCGCCGCGCTCTGTCTTGCAGGTGCGCTTGCCACCGCCGCCTGCACCGAAGGGGCCACGACGACCTCTGCCAGCGAAGCGGCTGGCGATGCGGCAGGCGCCAATGGCGGCCTTCCCGCCACGGCCTTTCGCGATCAGCCGCTGGTGACGGAAATCTACACCGCCGATCCTTCGGCCCATGTCTTCGACGGCAAGATCTACGTCTATCCCTCGCACGACATCGAAACCCCCACCGCCGACGATGACCTGGGCAACCAGTATGCCATGCGCGACTATCGCGTCCTGATGATGGACCGGGTGGGCGGCAAGGTCACGATCGGCCCGGTCGCGCTTGACGTGAAGGACGTGCCCTGGGCCTCGCAGCAGATGTGGGCGCCCGATGCCGCCTACAAGGACGGCACCTACTACCTCTACTTCCCCGCGCGCGACAAATCGAAGGACAAGAACGGCCTGGGCGCCTTCCGCATCGGCGTGGCCACGGCCAAGAACCCGATGGGACCGTTCGTGCCGGAAAAGGAACCGATCCCCGGCTCGTTCTCGATGGACCCGGCGGTGTTCCGCGATGACGACGGCACCCACTACATGTATTTCGGCGGCATCTGGGGCGGCCAGCTCCAGCGCTGGGCCAGCGGCAAGTATGATCCCGACGGGTCCGACACCGACCTCATGCAGGACGACAAGCCAGCGCTCTCGGCCAAGATCGCGAAGATGGGCGCCGACATGAAGACCTTCGCCGAAACCCCGCGCGATGTGGTCCTGCTCGACGAGGCGGGCAAGCCCGTCCTCGGCGGCGATCACGAACGCCGCTTCTTCGAGGCGGCGTGGGTCTTCAAGAAGGACGGGAAGTATTACTTCACCTATTCCACCGGCGACACGCACTTCCTGAACTACGCCATCGGCGACAATCCCTATGGCCCGTTCACCTACAAGGGGCACATCCTCAAGCCCGTGCAGGGCTGGACCACGCACCATTCGATCGTCCAGCACGAAGGCAAGTGGTGGCTGTTCTATGCCGATACCCAGCTTTCCAACAAGAACCACCTGCGCAACGTCAAGGTGACGGAACTGACGTTCAACCCCGATGGCACGATCCCGACCATCGATCCCTTCGCTCCGAAGAAGTAGGCCAATCATGTTCCTTGGCATCGATGTCGGCACCAGCTGCGTAAAGGCGGTCGTCACCGCGGCAAGCGGCGAGGTTCTGGCCCAGAACAGCTCCGACCTTGCGGTTTCGCGCCCGCAGCCGCTGTGGTCCGAACAGGCCCCGGCAGACTGGGTGGCCGCCGCGCACAAGGCGGTGCTCGGCATCGATCCGGCCCTGCGCGCGGGCGTGGCCGCCATCGGCCTTGCCGGGCAGATGCACGGCGCCACCCTGCTGGGATCGGATGACCGGCCGCTGCGCCCCGCGATCCTGTGGAACGACGGGCGCAGCTTTGCCGAATGCACCGCGCTGGAAAAGGCCGAGCCGCATTCGCGCGCAATTACGGGCAACATCGCCATGCCCGGCTTCACCGCGCCCAAGCTGGCCTGGGTGCGGGCGCACGAACCCGATGTGTTCGCCGCCACGCGCACCGTGCTCCTGCCCAAGGACTACGTGCGCCTTGCCCTGACCGGCGAGAAGGCAAGCGACATGTCCGACAGCGCGGGCACCTTGTGGATGGACGTGGACAAGCGCTGCTGGTCCGATGCCATGCTGGCGGCCACGGGGCTGGACATCACGCACATGCCGCGCCTTTACGAAGGGCCGGACGTGACCGGCACCCTGCGCGATGACGTGGCGCGCCAGTGGGGAATGGGCCGGGTGCCGGTGGTGGCCGGCGCGGGCGACAATGCCGCGGGCGCGCTGGGCGTCGGCGTTCTGGGCGACGGGCAGGGCATGCTCTCGCTCGGCACGTCCGGCGTGATCTTCGTGGCCAACGCCGCCTTCCGCCCCAATCCGGCGCAGGCCGTCCATGCCTTCTGCCATGCCCTGCCCGGCGTGTGGCACCAGATGAGCGTGCACCTCTCGGCTGCCTCGTGCATCGACTGGGCGGCGCGCGCCTGCAACGTGCCCGGCCCGGCAGAGTTCTTCGCCCTGGCCGAAGGGGCGGGCGCGGCCTGCGGGCCGGAACTGTTCCTGCCCTATCTTTCGGGCGAGCGCACGCCGCACAACGATCCGCACATCCGCGCCGCGTTCCTTGGCCTTGGCAACGAAAGCACCACCCCGCGCCTTGCCTCGGCGGTGCTTGAAGGCGTGGCCTTTGCCCATGCCGACGGGATTGCCGCACTGCGCAATGCGGGCACCACGATCGAGGAACTGTGCGTGATCGGCGGCGGCTCGCGCTCGGCCCACTGGGGGCGCATCCTGTCCAGCGTGCTGGGCGTGCGGCTCGTCTATCTGCATGGCGGCGAGGTTGGCCCGGCGCTTGGCGCGGCGCGCCTTGCCCAGATGGCGGCAACCGGCGCTGCGGCGGCCGATGTCTGCACCCGCCCGCCCGTTCGCGCGGTGATCGAACCCGATCCCGCCCTTGCCAGTGCGCTTGCCCCCAAGCGCGCCCGTTTCCGCAGCGCCTATGCCGCGCTGTCCGCCATCTGAGGAGTAAGCCCGAATGTCTGCTGCCTATTTCGACGCCTTCGACACGATCCGCTACGAAGGCCCCGAAACCGCCAATGATCTGGCCTATCGCTGGTATGACAAGGACCGCGTGGTCTTCGGCAAGCGCATGGAGGATTACCTGCGCTTTGCCGTGTGCATGTGGCACACCTTCTGCTGGCCGGGCAGCGACGTGTT
>JBKBKD010000032.1:0-31071 GCA_046294595.1 Novosphingobium sp. | reverse complement strand
TTCGAAATCATCGCTCATGCCCATGGAAAGGGCGCGCAGGCCGTGCTCGTCGGCCAGCTTGTCGAGCAGGGCGAAGAACGGTGCGGCCTCGATTCCGGCTGGCGGCACACACATCAGGCCGGTCACATCGATGCCCGCTGCCTTCGCTTCGTCCAGAAGGCCCGGCAGATCGGCCACCGCACAGCCGCCCTTCTGCTCTTCGGCGCCGATGTTCACCTGCACGAAGCAGGGCACCTTGCGTCCCAGCCTGGCCTGCGCCCTTGCCAGCGCGGCGACAAGGCTGGAACGGTCGAGCGAGTGGATGCAATCGAACAGCGCCACCGCATCTTCCGCCTTGTTCGACTGAAGCTGGCCCACCAGATGCAGCGAGACATCGGGATGAGCCGCGCGGATGGCGGGCCACTTGGCCTGCGCTTCCTGCACGCGGTTTTCGCCAAAGACACGCTGGCCATCTGCAATCAGCGCAAGGATCGCCTCGGCAGGCTTGGTCTTGGATACCGCGACCAGCGTGACATCCTCGGCCTTGCGCCCGGCGATGCGGGCGGCCCTGGCGATACGATCACGCACATCCGCGAGCGCAGATGCTGGGGCGAGCGGGGCGGAAGGGACTGCCTGTTCCATGACGCGGTGCTATAGCGCCATGATGGGAAAGCGCCAGAGCGCCGGAAAGACCGGCCTACCCCGACTGATCGTGTTGAGCGATGCGCGCAACGATGCCGCGCTTTGCCGTGTGCTTGCCCGCATGCCGCGCGGCGGCGCGCTGGTATTCCGCCACTATCACCTTGGTGGCCCGGCCCGGCTGCGGCGTTTCCGGCAACTGCGCGCGCTTGCAGCGGCGCGGGGCCACATGGTCATCGGGGCGCGTCTGCCAAAGGGCTGGCGCTGCGACGGGGTCTATGGCGCGGCCCGCGAAGTGGCGGGCAAGGCCGGTCTGCGCCTGGCCACCGCGCATTCCCTGCGCGAGATCGGCATGGCGGTGCGCGCCCGCGCCGATGCCGTGCTGCTTTCGCCCGTGTTCCCCACCCGGTCGCACCCCGGCGGCGCCGTGCTGGGACCGGTGCGGTTCCTCCTGCTGGCCCGCCATTCGCCGCTCCCCGTGATTGCGCTAGGCGGGATGACGCGCGCGCGGGCGGCGCGCCTGCCGGTTCATGGCTGGGCGGCCATCGACGGCATGGCATCGGCCTGACGGCCCAGTAGCGATGGTCCGGCATCTAAGGCCCGGTATTTCTCGCCGGGATTCTTGACGCTGAGTCCCCGTCGGGCGCATTATGCGGGGGCACTGGATCAGGAACAGATTGAAGCAATGGCAAGCCGGGCAGCAACTTCCATGCGCAGGAACGGCGCCGACTGGCGCGCCGTGCTGCGCCGTTCGCTGCGCCGGAGCGCGGAACTGCTGGGCGGCACGCTGCTGGTTCTGGCCATGCTGTTCCTTGCCCTCTCGCTTGCCAGCTATACCCAGACCGATCCTTCCGGCAGCACGGCATCGGGCAGCCCGGTGGAAAACTGGATGGGGCTGGCCGGTGCCTGGGCATCGGAGCGCGTGTTTCTTGCCTTCGGTCTGCCCGGCGTGCTGCTGCTGCCGCTGCTCTGGGTTTTCGCGCGGCGGCTCTGGGAATCCGAAAGCGATTTCGTGGACGCCGAGGCTGACGACGACGATGAAGACATCGCGCCCGCCCCGCAATGGTGGCGGCCAACGCTGCTGCTGTTCGTTGCCATGGCGCTGATCGGCACGGCCCTGGCCCTGTGGGGGCCAAGCGCCACCAGCCGCCTGCCTGCCGGGCCGGGCGGGCTTGCCGGGCTGCTGGGGGCTGCGGCGATCCGCGGCCTTGCCGGGCTTGTCCGCAACCTTGCTCCGGCAATGGCGGACCAGTGGATCACGGTGCCGGCCGGACTGCTGACGCTGGCCGCCGGTCTGGCCATCACCAGCCGCATCTTTGCCTTCGACTGGGTGCGCATGCTCTCGCTCCCGCCGTTCCTGCGCCGCCTGCCGCGCAGCCGGGTGGCCGAAAGCGATGATCCCGTCACGGCTGCCGGGAGCGAATCCCCCGCCGCTTCGGCGGCAAGGCGTGACAGGCGCGAGAAGGATGCGCGTGCGGCGGCCGCGGAAATCGACGCCGAAGCGGCCCTTGCCCAGCGCAAGCCCACCGAGATCAGCGACGCCACCCGCGCGCCGGTTCTGGCGGCGGCTCCGGCCAAGGCGCGGCAGGGCGACCTGTTCGACAAGTATGAGCTGCCATCGATCGAACTGCTGGCAGAGCCTCCCGCCGGTTCGGCGCAGAAGATCGACAAGCTGGCGCTTGAGCGCAACGCCCGCCTGCTGGAAAACGTGCTGGACGATTTCAACGTCAAGGGCGAAATCACCGCGGTGCGCACCGGTCCGGTCGTGACGATGTATGAACTGGAACCGGCGCCCGGCATCAAGGCCAGCCGCGTGATCGGACTGGCCGATGACATCGCCCGCAACATGAGCGCGATTTCCGCCCGCGTCTCGGCCATTCCGGGGCGCACCGTCATGGGCATCGAACTGCCCAATGCCGTGCGCGACATGGTGAGCTTCCGCGAACTTGTGGCCTGCGAGAAGTTCGCCAATTCGCGGGCCCTGCTGCCCATCATCCTCGGCAAGGACATTGCCGGGGAACCGGTGGTGGCTGACCTTGCCACGATGCCCCACCTGCTGGTGGCGGGCACGACCGGTTCGGGCAAGTCGGTGGGACTGAACTGCATCCTGCTCTCGCTGCTCTACCGCCTCACGCCCGCGCAGTGCCGCCTGATCCTCGTCGATCCCAAGGTGCTCGAACTCAAGTCCTACGACGACATTCCCCATCTGCTCTCGCCGGTCGTCACCGAACCGGCCAAGGCGGTACGCGCCCTGAAATGGGCGGTCGAGGAAATGGAGCGCCGCTACCGGCAGATGTCCTCCATCGGGGTGCGCAACCTTTCGGGCTTCAACGAAAAGGTCCGCGCAGCCCAGGCCAAGGGCAAGCCGCTGGGCCGCCGCATCCAGGTGGGTTTCGATCCCGATACCGGCGAGGAACTGTTCGAGGAACAGCAGCTCGATTACGAAGTTCTGCCGCAGATCGTGGTCATCGTCGACGAACTGGCCGACCTCATGGTCACGGTCGGCAAGGAAATCGAAGTGCTCATCCAGCGGCTTTCGCAAAAGAGCCGCGCGGCAGGCATCCACCTCATCATGGCGACGCAGCGGCCTTCGGTGGATGTCATCACCGGGGTCATCAAGGCCAACCTGCCGACCCGCATATCCTTTGCCGTGACCAGCCGGATCGACAGCCGCACCATTCTGGGCGAACAGGGGGCAGAACAGCTTCTGGGCAAGGGCGACATGCTCTACAAGCCGAACACCGATCCCATCAAGCGCGTGCACGGCCCGTTCGTTTCCGACGAGGAAGTGGAAAAGGTGGCCGATCACTGGCGCGGACAGGGCAGCCCGGAATATGTCGATTCGGTCACGGAAGAGCCGGAGGACGGCGGATTCTCGTTCGACGACATCGACAGCGCCTCGGACAATCCCGAAGACCGCAAGTATCGTCAGGTCTGCCAGCTCGTGTTCGAAAGCCAGAAGGCCAGCGCAAGCTGGATCCAGCGCCAGATGGGCGTGGGCTACAACACCGCCTCGAAATGGATCGAACGGATGGAAGCCGATGGCCTGGTCGGGCCGGCCAACCATGTGGGCCGACGCGAAATCTACAGGGACCGCGACGGCAATCCGCTATGACTGGCAGCAAGATCGCACTGCGTTGATTACGCAAAGGCAAGAGACGAAGAAATTATTGCATTGATTAAGAGCATCATTGTGAACCAGTCGCAAAGCGGATTAACCCGGTTCTAAACTTGTTGCTCTAGCTGGCGGGCATGATCTGCGTGCTTGCCCGTTTCCTGCTTTGCGCAATTGCGGCCTTCTGCGCGCTTTCGCAGCCCGCGCAGGCGCAGGCCATTGCAGTGGCGCGCGAATGCCATGCCGAGGCCCGGCTGGAGGAAAGCTGGGATCAGGTCGCCGCCGATCCGGCACGCTGGAAATGCGGACGCGGCGGCTGGACGCACGCCGCGCAGGCCGTGCTCATCCGTTTCGTCCTGCAAGACGGCGAGAACCGGGTTCTGCCGCAAAGCATCACCACCCACACCGGCCATTTCGAACGGATCGATATCGGTCTCGTCTCGCGCGGTGGCACGAGAGCGTGGACATCGCACTGGCCGCAGGATCTGCGGCACCTTGGCACCGGCCCTTACATGAACCTGCCCCTTGTCGGCGTGACGGCCGACACCGCCGAAATCGCGGTGCGCGTGGTGCGCCCGTGGAACAAGACCACGCTGAGCGAGATGAAGCTCGACCCGCATCCCGACGGCACGGGGTGGCCGCTGCCGATGATCGTGAGCATGGCCGCAATCTGCGGGATGCTGCTGGTGCCCTTGCTGGTCAACACGGCGTTCTATTCGGTCCTGCCCGAACGCTACGTCATCTGGCATCTTGTCATGGTGGCGGCCATGCTGGTGCAGGCGGGCGTTGCCACCGGCTTCATCCACCTTATCGGCGCGCAGGACATTGCCTGGGAATGGCAGCTGTCCAACATGGCCTTTGCCACGATGGGGGCGGCCGCGCTGATGTTTGCCGCAAACTTCATCGAGCCCGGCCTCCTGCCCCGGCGGCTGAAGCGTGCAGCAGGCTGGCTGGCGGGCGCCATATGGGCCACCGGGCTGCTGAGCAGCATCAGGCTGGAACTCGTGCGCCCCTGGTCTTCGGGCGCGATGCATCTTGTCATGGGCCTTGCCATAGCCATGCTGTGCATCATCATGATCTGCGCGCGGATGCGTGGCAGCAAGGCGGTCTGGTTCCAGATCTATGGCTGGACGCCACTGCTCGTGATCGGGAGCTGGCGCGTGGCGGCCTATCTCGTGCCTTCGTTCCACCCGACCGAGGCCATTGTCGTCTATCAGCTTTCGCTTGCCTTCGAAGTGCTGGTCACGGCGCTGGGCATCGTCAGCCGCTTCGTCGATGTGCGGCAGGAACGTGACGAAGCCACGGCCCGCGCGCTCGAACTGGAAGGCATGGCCGGGCGCGATCCGCTGACGGGCCTGCGCAACCGCCGCTCGATCGAACGGCGCTTCGAGGATCTGTTCCGCGCAGGCTTCCGCACGATGGCGGTGATCGATCTCGATCACTTCAAGGCGGTCAACGATACCCACGGCCATGCCACCGGCGATGTGGTGCTGCGCGCCGCAGCCAGCGCACTGGCCGAAGACCGCGACACCCGCGCGATCCGCATGGGCGGCGAGGAGTTCCTGCTCCTGCTGCGCGGCCCCGACGCGGCCGCACGCGCCGAACGCTGCCGCCGCGCCATTTCCAGCCGCATCGCAGCCGAAGTGGAAGGGCTTGACCGCATCGTCACGGCAAGCATGGGGCTGGTCGAGCACGATACCAGGGGCAAGCTGCGGATCGACTTTGCCACGCTTTACGCGCGGTGCGACCAGTTGCTTTATGAGGCCAAGCACCGCGGCCGCAACTGCACCATGCGCGAGAAGGTGACAGGCTTCCAGCCGCCCCTTGCTGCCGCCGGGGCGGCCTGATGCCAAGGCGCGTGCGGCGCTTGAGCATTGCCAAGGCGTGAGAGATCAGGCCAGAAAGGGTGCCGCAACCTCTTTCGGCACGCGCAGGATGCGGCCCGAAGCGCGGTCGATGATTGCCCACGTGGTCTTCGCGCTCACGATCACCTTTCCAGCCATGTTGCGGAAATCGACCCGCCGGTCGAACCGCGCGCCGGTGGGCGGTTCGGGAATGAAGGTCTCGGCGGTGACGCTTTGTCCTTCGGCAATGTTGCCGCGATAGTCGATCTCGTGCCGGGTCACGACCCACACATAGGCCTGCTGGTGTTCAGCGCTTGCCACCGCCGCCCAGTGCGCCGTGGCAATATCCTGAATCCAGTTCACCCAGACGGCATTGTTCACATGGCCCAGCTCGTCGATGTGCTCAGGCCCGGCGGTGAAGGTCTGCGTATGGCGATTGCTCAAGCCTTGACCCCCAGTTGCCACAGGATGAAGGCAAACTCCTCTGCCGTCTCCTTCAGGCTTTCGAACCGGCCCGATTTGCCGCCGTGCCCCGCCCCCATGTTGGTCTTCAGGATCAGTTCGTTGCTGTCGGTCTTCAGTTCACGCAGCTTTGCCACCCACTTGGCCGGTTCCCAGTAAGTCACGCGCGGATCGTTCAGCCCGGCCGTCACCATCAGCGGCGGATAGGGCTGGGGTCTGACGTTATCGTAGGGGGAATAGGACCGGATCAGTTCGAAGGCCGCCTTGTCCTCGATCGGGTTGCCCCATTCGGGCCACTCGCCGGGCGTCAGGGGCAGATCCGGGTCGAGCATGGTGTTGAGCACATCCACGAACGGCACGTGCGCCACGACCGCGCCCCACAGCTCCGGATCGGAATTGATGACCGCGCCCATCAGCTCGCCGCCAGCCGATCCGCCGGAAATGCTGATCCGGCCCGGCGCGGTGAACCCGCGCGCGACGAGGCCCTTTGCCACATCGACAAAATCGTTGAAGGTGTTGGTGCGCGCTTCCAGCTTGCCTGCCTTGTACCAGGCGCGGCCAAGGTCATCCCCGCCGCGGATATGGGCGATGGCATAGGCAAAGCCCCGGTCGACAAGGCTGAGCCGCGTGGTCGAGAAACCCGGACCGATGGCAATGCCATAGGCCCCGTAACCGTAAAGGTGCAGCGGCCCGCCGGGTCCGCCGTTGATCGCGTCCCGGTCGCGGCGCCAGACCACGCTGACGGGCACCATGGTGCCATCGCGCGCGGCAATTTCCAGCCGCGCCGTTTCATAGAGCGAGGCATCATAGCCGCTGGGGATTTCCTGCACCTTGAGCAGCGTCAGGCTGCGGCTGGCCACGTCGTAGTCATAGACCGAGGCCGGGCTGACCATCGATTCATAGCCCACCCGCAGCACGGTCATGTCCCATTCGGGATTCTCGCCGAGCGAGGCTTCATAGCTTGCTTCGGGAAACACGATCGGCTCGATCCGCGCCGGATCGTCGTAATAGCGCACCTCGATCCGGTCCAGCCCGCGCACCCGCCCTTCGACGACGTAGAAGTCGCGGAAGAGTTCGAACCCGGTCAGATAGAAATCGTCGGTGCCCTCGATCAGCGTCGTCCAGTTGCCGGGATCGGCCAGCGGTGCGGTGGCAAGCCGGAAGTTCTCGTGCGTATCGTTGGTGTGGATGTAGAGCATGCCGTCGCGCTCATCCACGTCATACTCCACCCCCTTGCGCCGGGGCCTGACCAGCAGCGGCGGGCTGAGCGGGTCATCGGCCGGAACGAGCCGCACTTCGCCGGTTTCATGGTCGCCGGTGGCGATGATGATCCACTTCTCGTTGGCGGAAAGCGAAGCGCCGACGCGAAAGCCTTCGTCATCCTCGTGATAGAGTTCGACATCTCTTTCCACTGGCTGGCCGATCCAGTGCAGGCGCGCATTGTCGGTGCGCCAGTTCTCGTTGGCGAGCGAATAGACCAGGCCCGTATCGTTCTTCACCCAGATCAGGCCGGACAGCGTGCCGGGGATTTCGTCGGGCAGGACTTCGCCGGTGGCGATCACCTTGATCCGCGCGGTAAAGCGCTCCGAGCCGTTGTCGTCGACCGACCACGCCAGCTTCGTGCCGTCCTTCGAGACGGCAATGGCGCCCAGCCGGAAGTATTCCTTGCCTTCTGCCAGCGCCACTTCATCTAGGATGAGTTCGTCGGCGCTGCCGTCGTCGGGCGCGCCCACGGGCCTGCGCCACCATTTCTTGTATTCCGCGCCTTCCTCGAACTCGATCCAGTAGAGGAAATCGCCGTCCTTCTGCGGGACCGACTTGTCGGCTTCCTTGATCCGGCCGCGCATTTCCCGGAACAGGGCATCGATCACCGGCTGGCGATCGGCCATGCGGCTTTCGAACCAGGCGTTCTCGGCTTCCAGATGGGCAAGCACGTCCTTGTCGGTCACATCGGGATAGCCGGGATCGCGCAGCCACGCATAATCGTCGGTAAGGCTGATGCCGTGATGCGAGAAGACATGGGGCTTGCGGGCGGCAACGGGAGGCGCGCTCGGCTGGGGTGTGGCAATGCTCATTGCCTGCATCTATGTTGGGTCCATGATGCCCGCAAGCCGGGCATGCCTTTTCAGGACAAGAACCCATGCTGATGCAAACCCATGAAGCCCGCCTCGATGCCCTGCGCAAGCAACTGGCGAAGGATGGCCTCGACGGCTTCGTAATCCCGATTTCCGACGAACACATGAGCGAATACGTGGGCGCCTATGCCCAGCGGCTGGAGTGGCTGACCGGCTTTGGCGGATCGGCGGGAACAGCGGTGGTCCTGGCCGAGAAGGCCGCGATCTTCGTGGACGGACGCTATACGCTGCAAGTGCGCGATCAGGTGGACGGGCGGCTGTGGAGCTACGAATCCGTGCCGCAGACCAGCGTGGCTGCATGGCTTGCCGAACATGCGCCCGATGGCGCGCGGATCGGCTATGACGCCTGGCTCCACACACGCGGCTGGGCGCAGGGCGTGGCGAGCGCGCTTGGAGCGCGGCAGGGCGCGCTCGTCGCGGTCGCGGCCAATCCCGTCGATTCGGTGTGGACGGACCGGCCCGCACCCTCGGCCGCACCGGCAGTGCCCCATGCCGACGAGCACGCGGGCATGTCGGCGAACGAGAAGCGCGCTGCCGTGGCTGAATGGCTGACCGCGCGGGGCCTTGATGCCGCGGTCATCACCGCACTCGATTCGGTGGCATGGCTGCTGAATATCCGCGGGGCCGATGTCGACCGCACGCCAGTGGCGCTGTCCTATGTCATCGCCAACGCCGATGGCACGGCCGACCTGTTCATCGCGCCGGAAAAGGTCACGCCGGAACTTCGGGCCCATCTTGGCAATGCCGTGCGCATCCACCCGCGAGACCGCTTCGTGGACGGGCTGGAGGCGCTGAAGGGTCGCAAGGTGGCGGTCGATCCGGAACGGGCGGTGGCCGCCATCTTCCTTGCGCTTGAAAACGCGGGCGCGCGGATCGTGACCGAAACCGATCCGGTCGTCCTGCCAAAGGCAATCAAGAACCCGGTGGAGCAGGCCGGGCACCGCGCCGCACAGGCACGCGACGGCGCGGCGGTTGCCCGCTTCCTGCGCTGGGTGGAAACCGAGGCTCCCGGCGGCGGCGTGACCGAGCTTTCCGCGGCCGAGCGCCTTCATGCCTTCCGCGCCGAAACCGGGCTGCTCAAGGACTTGTCGTTCGATACGATTTCGGGCGCGGGGCCGAACGGCGCGGTCGTGCATTACCGGGTCAGCGAGGAGACAAACCGCACGCTTGAGCCGAACAGCGTCTATCTTGTCGATTCGGGCGGGCAGTATCTGGATGGCACGACCGACATCACCCGCACTGTGTGGATCGGCCCGGATGCGCCGCCTGCCGAAGTGAAGGACCGCTTCACCCGCGTGCTCAAGGGCCATATCGCGCTGGCCCGCGCGGTCTTTCCAAGGGGCACCACGGGCAGCCAGCTTGACAGCTTCGCCCGCCAGTTCCTCTGGGCGGCAGGGCTGGACTATGCCCATGGCACCGGGCACGGGGTGGGCAGCTTCCTTGCCGTCCACGAAGGCCCGCAGCGCATCGCCAAGGCCAGCGGCGGGCAGGCCGGAACCGGGCAGGAACTGCTGGCCGGGATGATCCTTTCCAACGAGCCGGGCTATTACAAGACCGGCGCCTATGGCATCCGGATCGAGAACCTCGTCCTCGTGGAACAGCGCGACATTCCCGGCGCGGAAGGCGCGTTTCTGGGCTTCGAGACGCTCACCTTCGCGCCCATCGCGCGTGATCTGGTGGATTTGGCGCTGCTTTCGGCCGAGGAGCGCGAATGGCTCGACGCCTATCATGCCCGCGTGCGCGAGGTTCTGGCCCCGCAGCTTTCCGGTGCGGATCTGGCCTGGCTTGAGGCGGCCTGCGCGCCGCTGTGAGGCGGCAGGCTTTCACGCGGCTGAACCGGCCTCGGCAGGTGCGACAAATTGCGACAATAAACCCTGCCCGGCGGCATAGTCGCGCGACAAGACGCGCCTAGAACCGGTTTCAAGGAAGCTGGGGCTAGCCGCTCGATCTCCCCCCTCCCGATGGGCAAGGCACCCCCCTCCCTTGCCGGCGGACGGTCGCAGCTTCCTCCCCTGTTACCCCTCCCTGCCGGAGTGCCATTCGATGAAGACCTTTCACATTGCCTCAGCCGCTGCCGTCCTTGCGACGGCTTCCCTCGCGCTTTACGCCGCAACGCCTGCCATGGCCCAGAAGGCCGACGCCGACGGCGACCGCACCGTGACATGGGCGCAGGCCAAGGCGCAGGCCGATGCCCGCTGGGCCAGGCTTGATGCCAACAAGGACGGCAAGATCGACGAAGCCGACCGCAAGGCCAACCGCGATGCCCGGATGGACGAACGCTTTGCCGCGATGGACACCGACCGGAACGGCGCGATCAGCAAGGCCGAGTTCCTTGCCCATCACGAAGGCCGCAAGGAAGGCTGGAAAGGCCGCGGCGAAGGCCGCATGATGGGTCATGGAATGATGGGCCATGGAATGATGGGGCGTGGAAACAAGGGTGCGCACGCAATGCACATGCTGGCCATGGCCGATGCCAACAAGGATGGC
The DNA here is from genome assembly GCA_046294595.1 of Novosphingobium sp. GTDB lineage: Bacteria > Pseudomonadota > Alphaproteobacteria > Sphingomonadales > Sphingomonadaceae > Novosphingobium. The sequence continues at coordinate 20,410 of JBKBKD010000032.1, read as the reverse complement.
GCGATCACGCGGGCCGAGTATGATGCCGGGGTGAAGAAGCACTTCGACATGGCCGATGCCAACAAGGACGGCAAGGTGACGCCCGAAGAACGGCGCGCTGCCATGCGCACGATGATGGAAAAGATGCGGGCGGCTCGGCCCGCCCCGGCGGCCAACTGACCTGCATGACCGAAGCACCGATCCGCATTCTGCTTGTCGATGACGAAGCGGCGCTGCGCGAGCCTCTGGCGGACTATCTCGTCCGCCAGGGGTTTGTCGTCAATCAGGCCGGAACCGCCGCCGAAGCGCGCAGCCGCCTGCTTGAGGCCGGTTGCGATCTGGTGCTGCTGGACATCATGATGCCGGGCGAGGACGGCCTTTCGCTGTGCCGCCATCTGGTGGAAGCAAAGCGCCTCCCCGTGATCTTCATCACCGCCAGGGGCGAAGCGACGGACCGCATCGTGGGCCTTGAGATCGGCGCGGACGATTATGTTGTGAAACCCTTCGATCCGCGCGAGCTGGTGGCGCGGATCCGTTCGGTGCTGAGGCGGGCGACCAAGCAATCGAGCGAGATTTCCGATGCGGTGATCTACGAGTTCGAAGGCTGGCGGCTCGATCCGCTCAAGCGGCGCCTGACCGATCCCGAAGGCGCCGTGGTGGCGATTTCCTCGGCCGAGTTCCGCCTGCTCATGGCCTTCCTCGACCATCCGCGTCAGGTGCTCGACCGTGACCGCCTGCTCGACATGGTGCAGGGGCGCGAAGCCCACCTGTTCGACCGCGCGGTCGACAACCAGATTTCGCGGCTGCGGCGCAAGATCGAAGTGGACAGCCGCAACCCGCAGATGATCCAGACCGTCTGGGGGGGTGGCTACATGCTCGCCGCCGAAGTCCGGAAGCGCGCTGCACCGGCCGAACCGGTCCGGGAAGGCTGAAGGCCATGGCCGGTTTGCGCCGCCGCTTCTGGCCACACAGCCTGCAAGGGCAGATCCTGCTGGCGATTGCGCTGGCGCTGCTGGTGGCGCAGACCATCTCTGCCGTTCTGATCTGGCGCGAGCAGAACCACCGGCTCCAGTCCAAGATGGTCAGTTCGGCTGCCTTCCGTCTGCTTGGCCCCCTGCCGGACAGTTCGCGGCGAAAGAGCGCGGAGCGCAATCGCGCCAGCGCGGGGCGGGAACGTCAGCTGTTCCGGCTGGATTACAGCGATGCGCCGCCGATGCTGGCGGGAGAACCGCGGCTTGCAAGGGTTGAGCATGAGCTTGCCGAAGTGCTTGCCGCGCAGGGCTTCGATGCGCGCGAGGTGATCGTCTTCGCCCGCGATCCTGCAAGGGACGCGCCGAGCGTGGAGTTCATGAAGCGGCACCGGCGCGAACTGGCGGCCGCCTATCGCGAACCCAAGCCGCGCCTTGTCATCGCCTCGGTTCGCCTGCCCACGGGCGAATGGGCTTCGACCCGCGTCTTCGTCGACGCTGGAGAAATGCGCATCCTGGCCCCGATCGTGGGGCAGACCATCGTGCTCTATCTCGTGCTCGTGGGGGCAACCGCGCTCATCCTGCGGCGCGTGGCCCGTCCCTTGCGCGCGCTTACGCAGCGGGTGGAGGATTTTGCGGGCGAGCGCGCGCTGGCTGGCCGCAAGGCGCTGGAAGGACAGCTTGAACCCGATGGACCCGATGACATCCAGCGCCTGATCCTTGCCCACAACGCCATGGAAACGCGCATCGTGACCATGCTTGATGAAAAGGACGTGATGCTGGGCGCGATCGGCCACGATCTCAAGACCCCGCTGGCCGCGCTGCGCGTGCGGATCGAGGCGGTCGATGACGATGCCGAGCGCGCGCGCATGGCCGCCACGATCGAGGACATCAACCGCTCGCTCGATGACATTCTCTCGCTGGCCAGGGTAGGCCGCCCGACCGATCCGCTGGAGCAGACCGAGCTTTCCGCGCTGGTGGCCGACGTGATCGGCGAGTTCGAGGACATGGGCGATCCGGTGGAACTGGGAGAGACTGCGCGCATGGTCCTGCCGGTGCGCGCCACGTGGATGCGCCGGGCGCTGCGCAATCTGGTTTCCAATGCCCTGCGCTATGGCCAGCGGGCGCGCGTTTCGCTGGCGCGCGAAGGCGGCTTTGCGGTGCTGCGGATCGAGGACGATGGCCCCGGCATTCCCGAAGGAGAGATCGCGCGGATGATGGAGCCGTTCACCCGGCTCGAAGCCTCGCGCAACAGCGGCACCGGCGGCACGGGTCTTGGCCTGACCCTCGCCCGCGCGATTGCGCAGCAGCATGGCGGCACGCTCACCCTTGCCAACCGGCAGGGCGCAGACGGCACGATCTGCGGCCTTGTCGCCACGATCCGCCTGCCGCTGGCCTGAGGTGCCACTCACCTGACGTGCCGATTGCCCCAAGGCACGCCCGTCTGGATTGATCCTGTCAATCGCCCCTCGTCGGACCGGGATTGCCGTTGGCAGAAAGGATTGGCGGGGATTCAGACCGGTTGCTACGGCAACGATCAGGTCAAAACCCATCATTACCTTGTGGAGTCAGAATCGGGATGCGTTCCATTGCACTTGTTTCAGCGCTGGCACTTTCTGTTGCCGCGATCTCGGTCGGCGCCCATGCAGATCAGGGAACCGTCCGTCCGGTTCCGGCAAACCCTTCGGCCGCCGCTGGCGTCCACACCGATCTGCCGCGCGTTGCGCACCCGGTCCACTACAGCATCGAAATCACCCCCGATGCCGCAAACCTGACTTTCACGGGCCAGTCCTCGGTCGAGATCGAGGTGACGCAGGCCACCCCGTTCCTCACGCTTCACGCGGCAGATCTCAAGATCGCCTCGGCCACGCTGACGCCCGCAGGCGGCATGGCCGTGCCGGTCACGATCACGCTGGACGAGAAGAGCCAGACCGCCCGCTTCACTCCGGCCCAGCCGCTCGCGCCCGGTCGCTACCGGCTCGACACCACCTATTCAGGCACGATCTACACGCAAGCCAATGGCCTCTTCGCGCTGGATTACCCGGACAAGCTGACCGGCAAGACCGTGCGCGGCCTGTTCACGCAGTTCGAAGCGCCCGATGCCCGCCGTTTCGCCCCGATGTTCGACGAGCCGATCTACAAGGCGACCTTCGATCTCTCTGCCGTGGTCCCGGCAGGCCAGATGGCGGTGAGCAACATGCCGGTGAAGACCGAGCAGGATCTCGGCAAGGGCCTGAAGCGCGTGACCTTCGGCACCAGTCCGAAGATGTCCTCCTACCTTCTATTCTTCGCGCTCGGCGATTTCGAACGCATGGCCAGGGAAGCCGCGCCCGGCGTGCAGGTCGGCATCGTCAGCCCGAAGGGCAGCGGCGAACAGGCCCGCTTCGCGCTTGATGAACTGGCCAAGCTGATCCCCTACTTCTCGGAATACTTCGGCCAGCCCTATCCCCTGCCCAAGCTCGACAACGTGGCCGCACCGGGCCAGTCGCAGTTCTTTTCCGCCATGGAAAACTGGGGCGCGATCCTCACGTTCGAGCGCATCCTGCTCAACGATCCGGCCATCACCAGCGCCGCCGCGCGCCAGAACATCGCCACGGTCCAGGCGCACGAAGTGGCGCACCAGTGGTTCGGCAATCTGGTCACGATGGCGTGGTGGGAAGATCTCTGGCTGAACGAAGGCTTTGCCAGCTGGATGGAAACCAAGGCTTCCGACCATTTCCACCCCGACTGGTTCCCTCTGCTGGGCCGGGTCAACGGGCGCGATGCGGCGATGAATCTCGATGGCTTCAAGACCACGCATCCCATCGTGCAGGAAATCCGCACGGTGGATGAAACCAATCAGGCCTTCGATGCGATCACCTACCAGAAGGGCGAAGCGGTGATCTCCATGCTTGAGGCCTTTGCGGGCGAAAGCGTGTGGCGCGACGGCCTGCGGGCCTACATGCGCGATCACAGGTTCGGCAACACCGTGTCGCGCGATCTGTGGCAGGCGGTGGAAAAGGCAGGCGCCCCCGGCCTTACCGCGATCGCCACCGATTTCACCACCAAGCCCGGCATCCCGCTGGTGAAGGTGGCGGACATGACCTGCAAGAAAGGCATCGCCACGCTCACCCTCGAACAGGGCGAGTTCAGCATCGACCGCAAGGACGAAGTGGCGGCAAAGCCCCAGCAGTGGAAGGTGCCGCTGCTGGTTTCAGCAAATGGCGGCCAGCCCGTGCGAACCATCCTTGATGGCGGCCAGAACGGCGCGCGGACGACCGTGAGCATCAAGGGCTGCGGCCCGGTCATCATCAATGCGGGCCAGCTTGGCTATTATCGTTCGCTCTACACGCCCAAGATGCTGGCCGCGCTGAAGACGGCGATGCCCACCCTTGCGCCGGTCGACCAGATGGGCCTCGTATCCGACAATCTGGCGCTTTCCACCAGCGGGTATCAGCCCTTTGCCCCGGCCTTCGATCTGATGGCCGCCGTGCCGGGCAGTGCCAATCCCGTGGTTCTGGGCAGCGTCTTCGGGGATTTCCTTGGCGCATGGCGTGCGCTGGAAAAGGATCCGGCCGCGCAGCAGAAGCTGGCGGCGCGGATTGCCGCAACCTACAAGCCGCGGCTTGAGGCGCTTGGCTTTGAACCGAGGGACGGCGAAAGCCTGCCCGATGCCGATCTGCGCGCCACGCTGATTGCCGGATTCGGCACGATGGGCGATGCGCAGGTCGTGGCCGAAGCGCGCCGCCGCTTCGCGCAGCTTGCCGCCGATCCCAAGGCCATGGACGGCCCGCTGAAGACCACCTGGCTGAACATTGTCGCGCGCAATGCCAGCCGCGCAGAGTGGGACGCGATCCGCAGGATGGCAGCAGCATCCGGCAGCGCGGTGGAACGCCAGTTCCTCTATACCCTGCTGGGCCGCCCGGCCGATGCCGCTCTGGCCGCAGCCGCGCGTGAACTGGCCCTGGGCGATGAACCGGGCAAGACCACCAGCGCCGCGATCATCTCGGCCTCGGCGGCGCTCCATCCCGATGCCACCTTCGATTTTGCCCTGGCCAACCGGGCGCGGATCGAAGCGCTGGTCGACGCGCAGAGCCGCGTCACCTTCATCGCCGGGCTGGGCGGGCAATCGACCGATCCGGCCATGCTGGACAAGCTGGCCGCGTTCAAGTCGACGATCCCCGCCGACGCCGCGCGCCCGGTGGACCGGGTGATCGGCAACCTCACCGAAAAGGCGCGCACCCGCCCGCTGTTCGTGAAGGGGCTTGCAGACTGGCTCGGCGCGTCAGGTTCCGGCCGCAAGGCGAAGTGAGCGCAGGTCCGTTCCTCCCCACGCCGGGGAGGAGCGGATCACCGCAGCAGGCCGCCCAGCACCCCGCGCGCAAACCGGCCCAACGCCTCGCCGCCGATCGATGTGGCGATCGTGCCGACAACGGCGGTGATCCCCGATGCCACGGGTGCGGCGCGGGTCTTCCTGCCGGTGATCTGGGCGGCAACCACGGCGCCGGCTGACGAGGCGACCGCCCCTGCCGCCGCCTTTCCGGCCTTTTCCCACATCGATGTGGTGCGGCGCGGGGCGGCGCGCTGCTTCTCTTCGCCTTCCTGTTCAAGCTGCTGGGCGGCGGCAGCCGCATCGGCGGCCTTCTGCGCCAGAACTTCGGCGGCGGATTCGCGGTTGATCGCGGTATCGTATTTCCCGTCGAACGGGCTGACCGACTGGACGATGGCGCGCTCCTTTGCCGTCAGCGGTCCCAGCCGCGATCGGGGCGGGGCAATCAGCGTGCGCTGCACCACCGATGGCGAACCATCATCGTTGAGGGTCGAGACCAGCGCCTCGCCCACTTTCAGTTCGGTGATGACCGTTGCGACGTTGAGTTCGGGGTTGATGCGGAAGGTTTCCGCCGCAGCCTTGATTGCGCGCTGATCGCGCGGGGTGAAGGCGCGCAGCGCGTGCTGCACCCGGTTGCCAAGCTGGCCCGCGATCTTTTCGGGAATGTCGATCGGGTTCTGCGAGATGAAATAGACGCCCACGCCCTTCGAGCGGATCAGGCGGACCACCTGCTCCACCTTGTCCATCAGGGCGGGCGGGGCATCATCGAACAGGAGGTGCGCCTCGTCGAAGAAGAACACGAGGCAGGGCTTTTCCGGATCGCCCACTTCGGGCAGCGCCTCGAACAGTTCCGAAAGCAGCCACAGCAGGAAGGTGGCGTAAAGCTTCGGGCTTTGCATCAGCTTTTCGGCGGCCAGCACGTTGACGATGCCGCGCCCCTGATCGTCCACCTTAAGGAAATCGTTGATCTCGAACGCAGGTTCGCCAAAGAACCGGTCCGCGCCCTGGCTTTCGAAGGCAAGGAGCTGGCGCTGGATCGTGCCGACGCTGGCCTTCGAGATATTGCCATAGCGCGTGGCAAGCTGGCTTGCGTTCTCGGCGCAGGCCACCAGCACGGATTGCAGATCGGGCAGGTCGATCAGCAGGAGGCCGTTGTCATCGGCATAGCGGAAGGCGATGTTGAGCACACCTTCCTGCGTATCGTTCAACCCCATCAGCCGCGCCAGCAGCAGCGGCCCCATTTCCGAAATCGTGGTGCGGATGGGATGGCCGTTCTCTCCGTAGAGATCCCAGAACACTGCGGGATTGTCGGCATAGGCATAATCGGTGATGCCCAGTTCCTTCGCGCGCGCTTCAAGGCTGGCGGCATGCTTGAAAGTGGGGCTTCCGGGCATGGCAATGCCCGCAAGATCACCTTTCACATCGGCCATGAACACCGGCACACCGCGCGCCGAAAACTGTTCGGCAATGGTCTGGAGCGTCACCGTCTTACCGGTGCCGGTGGCCCCAGCGATCAGGCCGTGGCGGTTGGCCCGGCGCAGGCGCAGCACCTGCCGCTCTCCGTTCGATGCAAGGCCAAGGTAGATATCGTCCATGCGCAAGTCCCCGGTAACTTTGCCTATGGTTAAGCCGCGCATGGCTTGGTTGCGAGGGGTTTTTGCATCCGGTCCGGCAAACGGCTAGAGGCGCTGCCACGACCATGCCACGCGCCCCCTTCATCCTTCTCGACGATGCCCGCACCCACGGGGCAAGTGCTGCGCGCCTCTATGCCGATGCGCTGGAGATCGTCGTGGCCCGCCGCACCGAGGAGGTGGCTCCCGCGCTTGAACGCATTGCCGCAAATCCGGGGCACTGGGCAGGCTATCTCGCCTATGAGGCGGGGCTTGCGCTGGAGCCGCGCCTTGCCCCGCTGGCCGCCGGGCGCACCGGCGCTGCCGGGCCGCTGGTGTGGTTTGCCCGCTTTGCCGAAGTGCGCAGGATGACCGGCGACGAGGTGGAGCGCTGGCTGGCCGCCGAAGCCCAAGGCCGCGGCAGGCTTGGCCCGATGGGCGCGGCGATCTCGTGCGGGGGCTATGCCCGCGCCTTCGAGCTGGTCCAGGAAGCCATCCGCGCCGGCGACATCTATCAGGCCAATCTCACCTTCCCGCTGGCGGGAACGTGGGATGGTGATCCGCTGGCGATCTATGCCGATGTGCGGCGCGATTCGCGTGCCGGCTATGGCGGGGTCATCTGGGATGGTTCGCACTGGCACCTCTCGTTCTCGCCCGAACTGTTCTTCAAGCTGGCAGACGGCGAGGCGCGGGTGCGGCCGATGAAAGGCACCGCGCCGCGCGGCAGCACGCCGGAAGAGGACGCGCGCTTCAAGGCCGATCTTGCCGCCAGCGCCAAGGACCGCGCGGAAAACCTGATGATCGTCGATCTTATGCGCAACGATCTGGCGCGCGTCTCGCGTCCCGGCTCGGTCAAGGTCGAGGCGCCCTTTGCGATCGAGACGTACCCCACCGTCCACCAGATGGTGACGACCGTGCGCGCAAGGCTGGCTCCCGGCGAGGATGTGCGCAGCCTGCTGCGCGCGATCTTTCCCTGCGGATCGATCACCGGCGCGCCCAAGATCCGCGCAATGGAAATCATCCATCAGGCCGAACGCGATGCGCGCGGCCTCTATTGCGGTTCGATCGGGCGGATCGACCCCTCTGGCGATGCCGCGTTCAATGTGGCAATCCGCACGGTGCGTCTTTCGTGCGATGTTCCGGGCGGAGCCAGCGGCCGCGCGGTCATGGGAGTAGGGTCCGCAGTGGTTGCCGATTCCCGGATGATCGGCGAATGGCGCGAATGCGTGGTGAAGGGGAACTTCTTGCGACTGTCTGCGGGGCACGCCGATCTGATCGAAACCATGGCCTTCGATCCGGCCAGGGGTATCGAGCTGCTCGAACTTCATCTGGAACGCATGAAGGCGAGCGCGCAGGCTCTTGGCTTCAGCTTCGATCGCCACGCCCTGCGCAATGCCATCCATGCGCTGTGCTTCGATCTCGATGCGCCTGCAAAAGTGCGGCTCGTCGTGTCGAAAAGCGGTGCGCACGCGCTCGATGCCGGGCCGATGCCTGCGCCGCTTGAAAGCATCACCTGCGCCATCCTGCCCCTGCCCGTTTCCGATGGCGACTGGCGGCTGCGCCACAAGACCAGCGACCGCGGCTTCTATGACGCCGGGCTTGCCGCGGCAAAGCGCGCCGGGGCCGACGAGGCGCTGTTCCTGCGCGACGACGGCCTTCTCACCGAAGGCACGTTCACCAGCATCTTTGTCGAACGCGATGGGGTGCTATTGACGCCGCGCGCCGGTCTGGGCCTGCTGCCCGGCGTGCTGCGGCGCTCGCTCCTCGATGCCGGGCGGGCGGTGGAAGCAGACCTTGCGCCCGATGATCTGGCAGGCGGCTTTCTGGTGGGCAATGCGCTGCGCGGCCTGATCCCGGCACGGCTCCTGGGCGCATGACCGTGGCCCGCCTTTCACAGGCGCTGGCGCGCATCGCACCGTCGCGCACCACGGCCATTACCGACCGGGCGATGCAGCTTCGCGCCGAAGGGCGGGATGTGATCTCGCTTTCGGTGGGCGAACCGGATTTCGCCACTCCCGCCCATGTCGTTCAGGCCGCGAAGGACGCGCTGGATGCGGGCGACACGAAATATACCGCCGTTGCCGGGACGCAGGCCCTGCGCGAGGCGGCCGCCCTGCATTTCCGGCGCGATCTGGGCATTGCGGTGCCGCCCTCGCAGGTCATCGTCAGCGCGGGCGGCAAGCAGGCCATCTTCCATGCGCTGCTGGCCACGCTCGACCCCGGCGATGACGTGCTGGTCCCCAGCCCGTGGTGGGTCAGCTATCCGGAAATCGTGCGCTTTGCAGGCGCCAGAGTGGTGAACCTGCCCACCGACGCTGCCGGGGGTTTCCGCATTACCGCCGACCAGCTTGCCGCCGCCATCACCCCGCAGACGCGCTGGCTGCTGCTCAACAGCCCCGGCAACCCCACCGGGGCGACCTATCCGCCACACGAACTGCGCGCGCTGGGCGAGGTGCTGCGCCGCCATCCGCGCGTGCTGGTGATGAGCGATGATATCTATGCTCCGCTGCGCTATGGTGCGGGCGATCACGCCACGCTGGCGGTGGAATGCCCGGACCTCGCGGACCGCATCCTCACCGTATCTGGCGTATCCAAGAGCCACGCGATGACCGGCTTTCGCATCGGCGTTGCCGCAGGGCCGGAATGGCTCATCGGCGCAATGGGGCGGCTGCAATCGCATTCTTCGGGCAATCCGGCATCGATCAGCCAGGCCGCCGCCGTTGCCGCCTTCACCGGGCCGCAGGATTTCCTGATCGAATGGCGCGAGCGTTTCCGCGCGCGGCGCGACATGGTGTGCAAGGCGATCAACGCCATTCCCGGCCTGTCCACGCCCGTGCCCGATGGCGCGTTCTACTGCATGGTCGATGCCGCGCCGCTGATGGAGCGGTTCGGGGACGACGAGGCATTGTGCCTGCATCTGCTGGAAAGCGGGGTGGCGGTCGTTCCGGCCTCGGCCTTCGGCGGCAGGCATGGTTTCCGCATCAGCTTTGCCGCAGACGATGCAAAACTCGAAGAAGCGCTTCGGCGTATCGCAAAGGCCGTGGCGTGACCGATTTTTCCATCCTGTTCGAAGACGCCGAAGCGCTGGTGATCGACAAGCCCGCGGGGCTGCCACTCGACCGGCCGCGCGCAGGCGGCGACAGTCTGGAAAACCATCTCGATGCCCTGCGCTTCGGCTTCCAGCGCGAACCGTTCCCCGTCCACCGGCTTGACCGCGACACTTCCGGCTGCCTGCTGCTGGCGCGCAATCCCAAGGCGCTCAAGCGCTTTGCCGCCGCGTTCGAGGCGCGCGAGGTGACGAAAGTCTATGTGGGCATCGTGGCCGGAGACGTTGCGGGCGAGGCTGGCACGATCGACCTTGCGCTGACCAAGATCAGCTCTGCCGAAAAGGGCTGGCGCATGATCCCGGCAAGAAAGGGCAAGCCCGCGATCACGCGCTGGAAGGTGCTGGCACGAAAGGATGGCCTGACGCTGGTGGAGTTCCGGCCCGAAACCGGGCGCACCCACCAGATCCGCGTTCATGCGATGGCAGGGCTTGGCCACGCCCTTGTCGGCGATCCGGTCTATGGGGATGGCAAGGGGGCATGGCGCACGATGCTCCACGCCAGCGAACTCATCGTTCCGCGCCCCGGCAAGGAACCGATTGACGCTTTTTCGCCCTTGCCGGTGGATTTTGCGGCTTTCGGATTCGATCTTCCCGGCGCCTGAAATGCCGGGACCTGAAATGAATGCCGACGCTCTCGTCACGCGGGCGCTGGCGCTGGTGGAGGAAAGCTTCATCACCTCGGCCGGGCCGGGCGGGCAGAATGTCAACAAGGTGGCTACCGCCGTTCAGTTGCGGCTTGATGTCTTTGCCCTGCGGCTCAGCCCGGAAGTGTTCCACCGGCTGAAGGCCCTTGCAGGCAGCAGGATGACCGCCAGGGGCGAGATCGTGCTGACTGCGCGCAGCTTCCGCACGCAGGAGCAGAACCGTGAGGATGCAAGGAAGCGCCTTGCCGAACTGCTGCGCGATGCCTGCAACCTGCCGGTCAAACGCGCGAAATCCCGCCTCAACCGCGTGGGCAAGACCGAGCGCCTTGCGGGCAAGAAGATCCGCAGCGCGGTGAAGGCAGGGCGCGGCAAGGTGAGGCTGGATTAGCCGCAAGGTCGGATTGCGCTTGCAATTCGGAACGATCTGCTCCATTTGGGACAGGCGGACCGGGCCCCTCTGGCGCGGCGCAGCTTTCCGGAAAGGGACGCGGCGCTTCGTGATGTCGGACCGCATCGGGTGATGCCGATGCCACGGGTCCGGGTCTTGTCCCCCTCCCCCTCCATCAAGGCCCCATGGTGCAGCATCCTGCACTGCCGGGCAGCGGCATCCCCGATCGATTGCAACTGCCATCGAAGGGCTTGTTTCATGTCCGACCGCTATTTCCGCCTGCTCGAACGCCTCCAGAAGCTGGACGCAGCGCTGCGCCTTGCACGCCACCCGATTGACCGGCTGCGCCTGCACCGCCGCAAGAGCGCGGTGAAACAGCGCCTTGCCGGGCTGTTCCTGCGCCGTCCGGAAGCACTTGGCCATTAAGGGAGAGGGCGGATGGATTTCCTCCTTGCGGACTGGCTTCCGGCTGACTGGCTTCTGGCCGACTGGCTGGGCACGCCCGCCTGGTTCTGGCTGGCGTTCCTCGGCCTTGTCGCGGCGCTGACGGCGTTCGATCTGGGTGTCCTCCACAAGGAGGACAGGGCCATGGGCATAGGCGAATCGCTGAAGCTCACCGCGTTCTACATCACCATCGCGCTCCTCTTCGGGGCGTGGGTCTGGGCCGAAAAGGGCGCGGACATGGGGATGAAGTATTACACCGGCTTCTTCATCGAAAAGGCGCTGTCGATCGACAATGTCTTTGTCATCAGCCTGATCTTCACCTTCTTCGCCATTCCGCCGCGGTATCAGTATCGCGCGCTGCTCTGGGGCATCCTTGCGGTGATCGTGCTGCGCGGGCTGATGATTGCGGGCGGTGCTGCGCTGGTCGAACAGGCATACTGGGTGCTCTACATCTTTGCCGCGTTCCTCGTGTTCACCGGCGTGAAGATGTTCTTTGCCAGCGATCACGATCCCGACATCGGCAACAACCCGGCGGTGCGCTGGATCAGGCGGCACATGCGCGTGACCGACCGACTGCATGGCGAGCGCTTCTTCGTCGAAGCGGTCGATCACCGGACCGGCAAGGTGGTGATGGCGGCAACCCCGCTGTTTCTGGCGCTGGTGGTCATCAACCTTGCCGATCTGGTCTTCGCGGTGGACTCGGTGCCGGCGATCTTTGCCATCACCACCGATACCTTCGTGGTCTATACCTCGAACATCATGGCCATTCTGGGCCTGCGCGCGCTCTACTTCGCGCTGGCCGCGATGATCGACCGGTTCGCCTATCTCAAGTATGCGCTGGCTGCCGTGCTGGTGTTCATCGGATCGAAGATCTTTGTTTCCGATTTCCTCATGGGCGGGGCCAAGTTCCCCCCGCTGCTCAGCCTTGGCGTGACCTTCGCGCTGATCGCGGGCGGGGTGGCATGGTCGCTCTGGAAAACCCGCGGCCTGCCATTGCACGATCCGGCAGACCCGATCGCGCCGGGCACGGTGAACTGACTGGCATGTGCCTGCGCCATTCCCGCTGCGGCGGGGGTGGCGCAATCGGCTTCATGACTGCCGCAGCACTTGAAGGAACCGGTCGCCATAGGCTTCGAGCTTGCGCGCACCGACACCGCCGATCCGGCCCAGTTCCTGCAAGGATGAGGGCCGCTCCGCCGCCATCGCGCGCAGCACCGAATCGTGGAAGATCACATAGGGCGGCACGCCCGCCTCGCGCGCCAGATCGCGGCGCAGGCTGCGCAGCGCATCGAACAGCGGATCGCCCACGGGATTGAGCGCGGCCCCGCCGCGCTGCCGCCTGCCGGAGCGCGCCTCCTTCTTCGCTTCGAGCACCAGCGGCACGGCGGCCTCGCCCTTCAGGATCGGCCGCGCATCGCCGCCCAGCGCCAGCCCCCCGTGCTCGGTGGGCACGAGCGCGCCGCGTGCCTGCAACGCGCGTGCGAGCGGGCGCAACAGCATGGCTTCATCGGCCGCCACGATGCCGAACACCGAAAGCTGATCGTGCCCGCGCTGGATCACGCGCTCATCGGCAACGCCCGTCAGGACCTTCTCGATATGGCCGAAGCCGAATGCCTGCCCGGTGCGATAGACCGCCGAAAGCAGCTTGCGCGCAATCTCGGTGGCGTCGGCAACGCGCGGTGCATCAAGGCAGTTGTCGCAATTGCCGCACGATGCAGGCGGGTTCTCGCCGAAGTGGCGCAGCAGCAAGGCACGGCGGCACTGCGGCGTTTCCACCAGCGCGGCGAGCGCATCGATCCGGGCGCGTTCTCCGGCGCGGCGGTGCTCGTCCACTTCGGCAAGCCGCTGGCGCGCCCGCGCGAAATCTTCCGCACCCCACAGCATGACCGCCACCGAAGGATCGCCATCGCGCCCGGCGCGGCCGGTTTCCTGATAGTAGCTCTCGATCGACTTGGGGCAGGCAGCATGGGCGACAAAGCGCACATCGGGTTTGTCGATACCCATGCCGAAGGCCACGGTCGCCACCATGACCATGTCCTCCGAAGCCACGAAGCGCGCCTGATTTTCCGCCCGCACCTGCGGATCAAGACCGGCATGATAGGGCAGGACCGGACGGCCGCCGGCCTGCAACTGCTGGCTCAGCTTGTCCACCTGCGCGCGGGTCGGCGCATAGACGATGCCGGGGCCGGGGTTCTCGGCGATCACCCCCAGCAACTGGCGCAGCGGATTGTCACGCGGGCGGATGGCATAGCGGATGTTGGGCCGGTCAAACCCGGCCACGATCAGCCCTTCTTCAGGAATGCCAAGCTGGGCAAGGATGTCGGCGCGCGTGTGCCGGTCCGCCGTCGCCGTCAGCGCCAGCCGCGGCACATCGGGAAAGGCATCCATGAGCGGGCGCAGCAGGCGGTAGTCCGGGCGGAAATCGTGGCCCCACTCCGAAACGCAGTGCGCCTCGTCGATGGCGAACATCGCCACGCGCGCGCGCCCCAGCATATCGGCAAAGTGCGGCTGGCTGGCGCGTTCGGGCGCAACATAGAGCAGATCGAGATCGCCCGCCAGGAAGCGGTCAATCGTCTGCCCCCGGTCCATGTCGGCGCTGGTCAGCGTGGCGGCGCGGATGCCGTTGGCGGTGGCGCTCCTGAGCTGGTCGTGCATCAGCGCGATCAGCGGGGAGACGACGACGCAGGTGCCCTCCAGCATGACGGCGGGAAGCTGATAGGTCAGCGACTTGCCCGCGCCGGTGGGCATGACCGCAAGGGTCGAACGTCCTGCCAGCACGCGCTCCACCACGCTCTGCTGCACGCCGCGAAAGGCGCCGAAGCCGAAAACGGCGTGGAGACGATCAAGGATTTCGGCTTCGGGGAAAGCGGTATCGGCAGGGTTCACTGCGCCGCTATGGCAGATCGGGCGCGGTCATTCCACGGCCGATGCACCAAGGATGACGCGAAGGCGGCTGATGCGGCTGGTCACGATCTTCCAGCCATCGGCCTCCTTGCGGTAGGTTTCGTGGTAGTGGCCCATGCCGTGCAGGAACAGCGCGCCATCCGCATCCCAGATCTGGTCTTCCATGGCAATCACGCCGCGCGCTTCGGCGGGCGACAGCAGCTCGATCTCGTGGCAGTGGCCGTGATGGACCGTGGTGAGCGCCGCCACCGCGCTTTCGACGAAGGCGGCAATGGCATCACCGCCCGAATGGACCCAGTTTTCGGCATCCGCAGCCGGTTCGATGGACAGCGAGCAGGCCGCATCGAACACCGCATCATCGGCAAAGACCTTGCGCAGGCCGGCAAAGTCCTTGGTGTCCATGCAGCGGAAATAGCGCGCCTTGAGCTGCCTGATCTCCTCGATGGCTATCAGACGGGCGACGGGATCGATTGCGGACATGCTGGCCTCTCCTGTGTTTTGCCGCAGGAGAGGCCACTTCGCGCGTCAGCGCCACTCTTACTTGTGCGAGAGTCCTTTCAGGCGCGGCGTGACCATGGGCACTGTCAGCATGGTGGAAAGCACAGCCATGAGCAGGAGCGCGGTGAAGGTCTCGTTCGTGACGATGCCCTTGTCGAGCAGGACATTGACGAAGATGATCATGATGAGCGCCTTGGTTTGCAAGAGCCAGCCGATCACCCCCGCCTCGCCCCTCGCCCAGCCGAGGAGGCGGCCTGCCAGATGCACGCCCGCCAGCTTTCCGGCAACCGAGGCCGCCAGCAGCAGCAGGGCGGCACCGAAGACCGCCACCCCGCCCACATCCCACTGGGTGCGCAGACCGGTGGAAAGGAAGAACACCGGCATCACCGCCAGCAGCAGGAACTGGCGGAAGGCATCGAGCCGTTCGCGCGTGAACCACGCCGCATCGAGCACTGCACCTGCAAGGAAGGCGCCCACCATGTAGTGCAGCCCCGCCCAATCTGCCGCAAAGCCGATGGCCGCCAGCCAGACCAGCGCGGCATACCAGCGATCATTCTCGCCCAGCCGACGGAACAGCGCGCGCATGGCCCATGCGGCAAGGCTGAAACCGGCAAGGAAAACCGCCTGCCGCCCCACCCGCTCCCAATCGACGAGGATCAGCGCGAGAACGCCCCAGATGGCAATGTCGTCAAGGCTGGCATAGCGCAGGATGCGCTGGCCCAGCGGTTCGCGGAAGATTGCCAGCTTTTCCATCAGCAGCACCAGAATGGGCAGGGCCGTGACGGCGCAGGCCATGCCGATGCCCAGCACCGCCTGCATCCATGTGCCGTTCGGCCCGATCCAGCCCGGCGTCTGCAACAGAAGAACGGCGGCCGCCGCACCGAAGGCAAGCGGCGTGAACAGGGCGCAGGCTGCCGTGATGCTTGTCTCGCGCCGGTTTGCCCAGGCATCGGAAAGATCGAGTTCCAGCCCCGCCACGAACACGAACATCATCACCGCCCACCAGGCAATGCCGTTGAGCGCGCCGATCACCGGCGGACTGAACACGAAGGCATAGTATTGCGGAAAGGCCGCACCCAGCACGCCGGGGCCAAGCAGGATGCCGCCCACGATCTGCACCACCACCAGCGGCGCCCAGTAATCGGTGCGGAAAATGCGCCAGACAAGCCATGGCACCGCCAGAATGATGGTGAGCGCTATCAGGAATACTTCGGTCGTGGCCATCATCGCTCCGCTGGATAGGTCTGCGGGCGGCGTGGATGCCCGATTTTCGCGCGGTCCGCCAGCGTCTCTTCGGCCAGAGTGAAGGCGCTGCGCCGGCCGGGCGGTCCATCGGGCGCAAGCGCGGTGCCGAACCAGACTGCGCCCCTCCCGCTGGCCGGATCGAGCCACAAGCCCGACCGCAAGCCGTAAGCCGCGCCGGGATGGCCGATGCGGGCCGTGCCATCCGCGAACAGATCATCGCGGCAGAAGGGAGCAGCGTGGCCGATGAGATGGGTGCCAAGCCCATAGGCGCAGAACAGGCCGTCCGCCGCGCCGCCTTCGTCCACGCCCCCGCTTTCCGGCCCTTTCCAGCGCCACTGCGCGCGCGTCAGTTCGGCAAAGCTGGCGGGCGAGAGGAACCCGCGTCCGCCGCGCCCCAGCATCTGCCCCAGCCGCGCCAGATCGCGCATGGAAATGCGCAGGCCCCCTTGCGGCGAAAACAGCGCGCCATTGCTGCCGGGCACATAGCCGGAAAGATCGCACGCAGCGCCTTCCCGCGTGAGCACGAGGCAACCGGGCAGGCGGCCGCCAAGGTCATCGCGCGCCACTTCACCGGTTGCGCGGTAGAGCACCACGGCGCGGCTGAGCGCTGCGGGCGAGCAGCCCGACCAGTTGAAGCAGGCATCAAGGCGCAGCGGGGCCAGCACCTCCTTGCGCATCAGATGGTCGAAGCGCCTGCCCGTGGCCGCCTCCATGACGCTGGCAACCACCGGGAAATTGATGTTGGCATAGTGGAACCAGCCGCTGCCGGGCGCATGGGCATGGTCCCATACGCGCGGATCGGCCAGCCGCTCGCGCAGCGTCTCGCCCAGCGGGATCAGGTAAAGCTCCTCCCCGTCAACCATCCCGGACGTGTGCGAAAGCAGCATCCGCAAGGTTATGGCCTTATCGGGAAAGGCCGGATGGCGCAGCCGCCAGCCAAGATAGGCCGAAACATCGCGGTCAAGATCAAGCACCCCGCGATCGACAAGCCGCAGGACGCCAAGCGCGGTAACAAGCTTGGAAACGGAGGCGACACGCACGGGGCTGTCGGCCGTGACCGCGCGGCCCGTGCGCCGGTCTGCCAGACCTTCAGCCACGATGGTCTTCACACGGGCGCGATCGAATGTGGTCACGACCTGCGCGGCGGCGGGCGTTCCAGCGCCTGCCGCACTGGCAGAACATGAGAACAGGGCAAACGCGGCAGGGATCAGGCGAGCGGCCATGCGCCTCGCTTACATCAGTCGGGGCTGGCTGACGAGCAGGTGGGGCGGCTGATGCGGCGCTGGCGCCTCAATCGAGGTTGGGCCGCAGCCAGCGCTCCATCGTCGGCACATCCATGCCGCGCCTTGCCGCATAGTCCTCAAGCTGATCGCGCCCGATCGTGGCGACGCCGAAATACTGGCTTTCGGGGTGGGCGAAATAGAAGCCCGAAACGGCGGACGTGGGCAGCATCGCCTGCGATTCGGTCAGCGTGATGCCCGCCGTTTCCGGGGCTTCGAGCAAGTCGAACAGGATCGGCTTGAGCGTATGGTCCGGGCAGGCCGGATAGCCCGGCGCGGGGCGAATGCCGCGATACTGTTCGCGGATCAGCGCTTCGTTGGTAAGCTGCTCGCCCGGCGCATAGGCCCACAGCGTGGTGCGCACATGCTGGTGCAGACGCTCGGCAAAGGCTTCGGCGAAGCGATCGGCCAGGGCTTTCAGAAGAATGTCCGAATAGTCGTCGTTGTCGGCCTTGAAGCGGGCGAGATGCGGCTCGATGCCGTGGATGCCCACGGCAAAGCCGCCGATCCAGTCACCCGCCGGATCGATGAAATCGGCAAGGCAGAAATTGGCGCGTCCTCGGCTCTTGATGAACTGCTGGCGCAGGAACGGCAGGCGCACCGAAAGCTCATCGTCATGCGGGTGGAGGATCACGTCATCGCCGTGCCGGGCGCAGGGCCAGAACTGGGCGACGCCGCGCGCGGTCAGCCACTTTTCGCCGATGATGCGGTCGAGCATCGCGCGCGCATCCTTGTAGAGATTGCGCGCGGATTCGCCCACGATCGCGTCATCGAGAATGGCAGGGTATGTGCCCGCCAGTTCCCACGAGCGGAAGAACGGCGTCCAGTCGAAGCATGCGACCAGATCTTCGAGATCCCAGTCATCGAAGACATGGCGGCCGGGCTGTTCGGGAGGCGGGGCTTTTTCCGAAAAGTCCGGCTCATAGGCATTGAGGCGCGCATCTTCGAGGCTGAGCAGCTTCGATGCGCCCTTGCCCGCGCGGGCATCGCGCACGTGCTGGTATTCCGCCGCCGTCGCCTTGATGAAGGGATCGGCCTGCGTGTCGGAGAGAAGCTGCGAGGCAACGCCCACCGCGCGGCTGGCGTCAAGCACGTGGACGACCGGGCCATCATATGCCGGATCGATGCGCAGCGCGGTGTGGACCTTGCTGGTGGTCGCCCCGCCGATCAGCAGCGGGATGCTCATGCCTGCGCGCTGCATTTCCTCGGCCACCGTCACCATCTCGTCAAGCGACGGGGTGATGAGGCCCGACAGCCCGATCATGTCCGCGCCTTCCTTGCGGGCAGTGTCAAGGATCGTGGCCCAGGGCACCATCACGCCAAGGTCGATCACCTCATAGCCGTTGCACTGGAGCACGACGCCCACGATGTTCTTGCCGATGTCGTGAACGTCGCCCTTGACGGTGGCCATGATGATCCGGCCCTTGGCCTTGGCGCCTTCTTCCTTTTCCGCCTCGATATAGGGGATGAGGTGGGCAACGGCCTTCTTCATCACGCGGGCCGATTTCACCACCTGCGGCAGGAACATCTTGCCCGAACCGAACAGGTCGCCGACCGTGTTCATGCCTTCCATCAGCGGGCCTTCGATCACCTCGATCGGGCGCCCGCCGCGCGCGGCAATGGCAGCGCGGGCTTCCTCGGTATCCTCGACGATGAAGGCATCGATGCCTTTGACCAGCGCATGTTCAAGGCGGCGCACCACGTCCCAGCCGCGCCATTCCTCGGCTTCCTTCTCGGCCGCCTTGTCCTTGCCCTTGTAGCTTTCGGCAAGTTCGATCAGGCGTTCGGTCGCGGTCCGGCCATCGCCTGCGGCAGGCGTGCGGTTGAGCACCACGTCCTCGCAGGCTTCGCGCAGCACGGGGTCGATCTGGTCATAGATGTCGAGCTGGCCCGCATTGACGATGGCCATGTCCATGCCTGCCGGGATGGCATGGTAGAGGAACACCGAATGCATCGCGCGGCGCACCGTCTCGTTGCCGCGGAAGCTGAACGAAAGGTTCGAAAGTCCGCCCGATATGTGGACGTGCGGGCAGCGCGCCTTGATCTCGCGCGTGGCCTCGATGAAGTCCAGCCCGTAGCGGTCATGCTCTTCGATGCCGGTCGCAACCGCGAAGATGTTGGGATCGAAGATGATGTCTTCGGGCGGGAAGCCGATGCCGGTGAGCAGCCTGTAGGCACGCTCGCAGATCTCGACCTTGCGATCCTTCGTGTCTGCCTGCCCCTTCTCGTCAAAGGCCATGACGACCACGGCCGCGCCATAGTCCATGCACTTGCGCGCATGGTCGAGGAACGCCTCCTCGCCTTCCTTCATCGAGATCGAATTGACGATGGGCTTGCCCGAAACGCATTTCAGGCCCGCCTCGATCACTTCCCACTTGGAACTGTCGATCATCACCGGCACGCGGGCGATGTCGGGTTCGGCGGCGATCAGCTTGAGGAACGTGGTCATGGCCTCGACCGCGTCGAGCAGGCCCTCGTCCATGTTGACGTCGATCACCTGCGCGCCGTTCTCGACCTGCTGGCGCGCGACTTCGACGGCCTTGGCATAGTCGCCCGCTAGGATCAGCTTCTTGAACGCGGCAGAGCCGGTGACATTGGTGCGTTCGCCCACATTGACGAAGCGCGAGCCGGTAAATGGTTCGGTCATGGAAATCAGGCAGCCATTACAAAAGGTTCAAGGCCGGCAAGGCGCGTGACGGTTTGCGGAACGGGCAGCTTGCGCGGGGGCAGCGCCTTCACCGCCTCGGCCATCGCGGCAATGTGCGCAGGCGTGGAGCCGCAGCAGCCGCCCAGCACGTTGACCTGCCCATGGTCGGCCCATTCCTTGACGAGGGCCGCGGTGGTCTGCGGCAGCTCGTCATATTCGCCCAGTTCGTTGGGCAGGCCCGCATTGGGATAGACCATGATGAGCGTGTCGGCGATTTCGGAAAGCGTCTTCACGTGCGGGCGAAGCTGGGTGGCGCCGAACGAGCAGTTGAGGCCGACCGTGAGCGGCCTGGCATGGCGGATGGCATACCAGAACGCCTCGACCGTGT
>JBKBKD010000031.1:0-31345 GCA_046294595.1 Novosphingobium sp. | reverse complement strand
TTGTTGGTGGCGATGGCGATCTTCACGCCGCGCGCATCGAGCGCATCGAGCATGGCCGCCCCGCCCGGAAAGAGCGTGGTGCGATGCGCGATGTTGCGGGCGTAGAAGGTGACGAGTTCGGACTGGAGCGCATCGAAGGACGCTTCATCGACGCCGCCCGATTCCATGAGCGCTGAACGCAGCATCTGCGCCGCGCCGCCGCCGATGTGGCGCGCGGTCTGATCGAGCGGGACGGGCGGGCGCCCCGCCAGCGCGAGCGCGTGGTTGAGCGCCGTGCCCAGATCGCCCGACGTATCGAGCAGGGTGCCGTCGAGATCGAAGCCGACGATTCGATAGGGAAAATCCGCCATGGCCGGGGCAAGTGGCGCGCCGTTCTGGAAAGCGCAAGATTTGTCTGGCAAGGATGCGGGCATGACCGAAACGACGCCCGTCCAGACGCCGCCTTCTGAAACCCCCCTGGCCGAAACCCCTCTGGCCGAAACCCCTCTGGCCATCATCGTTCTTGCCGCGGGCAAGGGCACCCGGATGAAGAGCGACCTGCACAAGGTGCTCCACCCCATCGCGGGAAGGCCCATGCTGATGCATCTCCTGGCCAGCGCGGCCGCGCTCAACCCGGCGCGGCAGGTGGTGGTGGCGGGCCACGGGCGCGAGCAGCTGGAAAAGGCGCTGGGCGAAAGCGCGACGATCGCCGTGCAGGAGCCGCAGCTTGGCACGGCGCACGCGGTGCAGCAGGCGCAAGGCGCGCTGGCGGGCTTTTCCGGGGATGTGCTGATCCTTTATGGCGACGTGCCCTTCGTGCGGGCCGAGACGATGCGCGCGATGATTGCGCGCCTGCATGAGGCGGACGCTCCGGCGGCGGTGGTGCTGGGCTTCGAACCTGACGATCCGCTGCAATACGGGCGCGTGATCGCCGAGGGCGGGCGCATCGTGAAGATGGTGGAGCACAAGGACGCAACCGAGGCGGAACGCGCGTGCCGCACCTGCAATTCCGGCCTGATGGCGCTCAGCAGTGACGACCTGTTCGGCCTGCTGGCGCGCGTGGGCAACGACAACGCGCAGGGCGAATATTACCTGCCCGATGTGGTCAACATTGCCATTGCCGATGGCCGCACCTGCGCGGTGGTGGTGACGGACGATCCCGGCGAAGTGGCCGGGATCAACAGCCGGGGCGAACTGGCCGAGGCCGAGGCGCGCTGGCAGCAGCGCCGCCGGGCGCAGGCCATGGCCGAGGGCGCGACGCTGATCGCGCCCGAAACGGTGTGGTTCGCCTGGGACACGGTGCTGGGCCGGGATGTGCTGATCGAGCCGAACGTGGTGTTCGGCCCCGGCGTGCAGGTGGCCGATGGCGTGACCATCCGCGCCTTCTGCCACCTTGAGGGGGCGAGCCTTGCCAGCGGGGTGGAGATCGGCCCCTATGCCCGCCTGCGCCCCGGCGCGCGGCTGGAGGAAAAGGCGAAGATCGGCAACTTCGTGGAAGTGAAGAACGCCGTGCTGCACAAGGGCGCGAAGGCCAACCACCTGACCTATCTGGGCGATGCCGAAGTGGGCGCGGGCGCGAACATCGGCGCGGGCACGATCACCTGCAACTATGACGGCTACTTCAAGCACCGGACGGTGATCGGCGAACGCGCCTTCATCGGTTCCAACAGCGCGCTGATTGCGCCGGTGAAGATCGGCGCGGATGCGATCGTGGCGGCCGGAAGCGCGGTTTCACGCGATGTGGCCGACGGCGAACTGCGCATGGTGCGCGCCGAGCAACTGGTGAAGCCCGGCTGGGCCGACCGCTTTCACGACGCGATGAAGAAGAAGAAGGCGGAGAAGCGTGGGTGAGGTGCGGCGTTGGCGGTGCCGGCGTGATTTCAGGAAATGCAAAGGGTCTTGCGGCTAACTGTCCCGCATGGGGTGCGCCGGATTCTCCGGGCGCCAGTTCTCTCTAGTTGAAAGCATAGCGTTCCATGTGCGGAATTATCGGAATTGTCGGCAGGCAGCAGGTGGCGGAGCGGCTGGTGGACGGGCTGCGGCGCATGGAATACCGCGGCTATGACAGCGCGGGCATCTGCACCGTTGAGAACGGCGCGCTGGTCCGGCGACGGGCCGAGGGCAAGCTCAACAATCTTGTGCTGGAACTGGCGCGCAACCCGGCATCGGGGCTGATCGGCATTGCCCATACCCGCTGGGCCACGCACGGCGCGCCGACCACGAGCAACGCCCACCCCCATGCGACGGACGAAGTGGCGCTGGTGCACAACGGCATCATCGAGAACTTCAAGCCACTGCGCGACGCGCTGATCGCGCGGGGGCGCCGGTTCGAGAGCGAAACCGACACCGAAGTGGTGGCGCACCTGATTTCCGAACAGGTGGAAGCCGGACTTTCCCCGCAGGACGCGGTGAAGGCCGTGCTGCCGCAATTGCGCGGCGCGTTCGCGCTGGCCATCGCCTTTCGCAGCCACGACGACATGCTGATCGGCGCGCGGCTCGGCTCGCCGCTGGTGGTGGGCTACGGAGAGGGCGAGACCTATCTGGGGTCCGACGCGCTGGCGCTGGCACCGCTGACGCAGCGCATCACCTATCTGGAGGAAGGCGACTGGGTGGTCATCACCCGCGAGGGCGCGCAGATCTTCGATGCCGGAAACCGGCCGGTGGAGCGGCCCGTGGTGGCATCGGGCGCAACCGCGGCGGCGATCGAGAAGGGCAACTACCGCCACTTCATGCAGAAGGAGATCTTCGAGCAGCCGGTGGTGGTGGCGCAGACGCTGCGCAGCTATCTGCGCCGGGTGGAGCAGACCGTGGCGCTGCCGCAGATCGACTTCGACCTTGCCAGCATCAACCGCGTGACCATCGTGGCCTGCGGCACCAGCTTCTATGCCGGGATGGTGGCGAAATACTGGTTCGAGCAGTTCGCGCGGCTGCCGGTGGACATCGATGTGGCATCCGAGTTCCGCTATCGTGATCCGGTGCTGGAGCCAGGGGGGCTGGCGCTGTTCATCTCGCAGAGCGGCGAGACGGCCGACACGCTGGCGGCGCTGCGGCACTGCAAGGCGGCGGGACAGACGATTGCGGTGGTGGTCAACGTGCCGACAAGCTCGATGGCGCGCGAGGCGGACCTGCTCCTGCCGACCCATGCCGGGCCGGAAATCGGGGTGGCATCGACCAAGGCCTTTACCTGCCAGCTTGCCGTGCTGGCGGCGCTGGCGGCGCATCTTGCGGTGCGGCGCGGGCGGATGACGCGCGCGGAAGAGGCAGCGATCGTCGAACATCTGGTGGAAGTGCCCGCCGCGCTGAATGCCGCGCTGTCCCATGACGAGGAAATTGCCGCGATGGCGCACCTCATCGCGCCTGCGCGCGACGTGCTCTATCTGGGGCGGGGGCCGGACTATCCGCTGGCGCTGGAAGGCGCGCTGAAGCTGAAGGAAATCAGCTATATCCATGCCGAAGGCTATGCCAGCGGCGAGATGAAGCATGGCCCCATCGCGCTGATCGACGAGGCCGTGCCGGTGATCGTGCTGGCGCCATCCGGCCCGCTGTTCGAAAAGACCGTGAGCAACATGCAGGAAGTGCGCGCGCGCGGCGGCAAGGTGGTGCTGATTTCCGATGCCGAAGGGATTGCCGAGGCGGGCGAGGGCTGCCTTGCCACGATCGAGATGCCACGCGTCCATCCGCTGATCGCGCCGCTGGTCTATGCCGTGCCGGTGCAGCTTCTGGCCTATCACGTGGCCGTGGCCAAGGGCACCGACGTGGACCAGCCGCGCAACCTGGCGAAGTCCGTCACGGTGGAATGATGCGCATTGCGCTTTACGAACCCGAAATTGCCGGAAACGTGGGCGCGGTGCTGCGGCTGGGCGCGTGCTTCGGAGTGGATGTCGATCTGATCGAGCCGATGGGCTTTGCCTGGGATGACCGGCGCGTGCGCCGCGCGGCGATGGATTACATCGACCATGTGACATTCGCCCGCCACGATGGCTTTGCCGCGTTCCGCGCGGCAACCGCCCCGGCGCGGCTGGTGCTGTTCACCACCAGGGGCGATTGCCTGCTGCCCGACTTTGCCTTTGCAGGCGATGACGTGCTGCTGTTCGGCAAGGAAAGCGCGGGCGTTCCGGCCGAAGTGGCCGCGGCCTGCGATGCGCGGGTGCGCATTCCGATCCGGCCGCAGGTGCGCTCGCTCAACCTTGCGATTTCCACCGCGCTGGCGCTGGGCGAAGCGCTGCGCCAGACGGGCGGGCTGCCAAGCTGACGGGCTACGAATCTTATCAGCCGCGAGCGTGACGCGCTAGCCTCTGAGCATTTCCAGGGCGCGACGCTGGCCAGCATCATGCGGACGGACTGAAGGGCGCGGCGTTGCCCTGATCTTCAGCTGTAGAACTCGCTTTCGATCCGGGCGAGGGTTTCGAAGCCATCGGCGATGTGGCGGCGCATGGCGCGTTCTGCGCCTTCGGCATCGCCCGCAAGGATCAGGCCGAGCATGTGGCGGTGATCGGCATTGGCAGTCTTCAGGCGCGCTTCGTCATAGAAGCTTTCGAACAGGAGGCGGTGGATCGGCACGTTGAGGCGCTGGAGGTGATCGGCAATGACGCGATTGCCCGATCCTTCGACGATGAGGCGGTGCCATTCGTTGTTGAGCCGGCCGAACCGGTCGGGCGCGCGCGCCTCGACGCTGGCATCGAGCTGGTCCTGAAGCGCTTTCAGCCGGTCAAGCATGGCGCTGCTGGCGCCGAGGGTGAAATCATGCGCGGCCATGCCTTCGAGCGCCATGCGCGCGCGGTAGATCTGGCGCACTTCATCCAGCGTGGAGGAGCGGACCGAGGCGCCGCGGAACTCCTCAATCTGGACCAGCCCTTCGCCTTCGAGCCGCTTCAGCGCCTCGCGCACCTTGGACCTGCTCGCCCCGGTCTGGCGGATGATGTCCACTTCGACCAGCCGCTGGCCCGGAACGAAGCGCCCGGTGCGGATGCGGTGGCGCACCCAGTCGGCAATTTCGGGACCGGTGGGCGGGCGCTGCGGCGATCCCGGAAGGGTGGGGGCGGGAGCAGGGGGCATCGGGCACTCTCCAACAGGGGGAGCGTCCCTTATCGAAGGGTATCGACGAAATTGTCAACAATATCGTCGGCCATTTTTCGGTTGTAAGCGCTTGCGAGTTGAAGGATCACAGGAGCGGGAAAGATTGCGGAAACGAATCCGCAAAGGAGTGCGGTGCGCTGCAAGGGCGCCGGGAGAGAGGCGTGAAGGGTTCTGCAAGAAGAGCTGCTGCACCGTTTGCACTGGCCGCGATGGCCTGCGCGGCCGCAGCGCTGCCGCAGGGACCGCTGGCGGCGCAGGACGGCGTGACGGCGGCGGCGCAGGAATGGCCCGATGTGGTGCGCACATCGGCCTATGTCCCCGTGCGCGATGGCACCCGGCTGGCGGTGAATGTCTATCGCCCGGCGCGCGGCGGCGTGGCCGAGGCTGCGCCGCTGCCGGTGATCTTCGCCTTCACCCCCTATCGCGCCCGGTTCCGGGACAGGGACGGCAGGATCGAGGAACTGGCGCTGAACGACCGGCTTGCCCTGCGCAGCCTGATCCGCGCGGGCTATGTGGTGGCAACCGCCGACATCCGCGGCAAGGGCGCATCCTTTGGCCATCGCCGCGGCTTTCAGGACCGGACCGAGGCGATGGACGGCCACGATCTGGTGGAATGGCTGGCGCGCCAGCCCTTTTCGACCGGCAAGGTCGGGATGATCGGCTGCTCCTATCTGGGGGGCACCGCGTTCCATACGGCCAGCACCGCGCCGCCTGCGCTGAAGGCAGTGTTCGTGGGCGCGTCCGATCTCGACAAGTATGCCTTCGTGCGGCGCGGCGGCATTCCGGCGCAGTTCAACACCCGGCCCGACGAACCGCCGGAGGTCGATCTGGCGAGCGTGCCGGTGGATGCCGATGCGGACGCAAGCCTGCTGCGCGCGGCAGTGGCAGAGCACGGCGACAACACGCCGATGGCGGCGCTGTGGTATGGCATGCCCTACCGGGACAGCATTTCCGGCTTCACCGGCAATGCCTTCTGGGAAGAAGTGGGCATCTACAACTACCTCGATGCCTTCCGCCGGGCGAGGATTGCCACCTATTTCTGGAGCAACTGGCAGGACGAGCCGACCGCGCAGGCCCTGCTGAGCGCGGCGAACCTTGCCGGATCGCGGTTTCTGGCAGGTCCGGGCAGCCACTGCGTGCCGCCGCCGGGCTTCGACTTTACCGGCGAGATCAGGCGCTATTTCGACCTGCACCTGAAAGGCGCGGCGAACGGCATGGATAAGGCCCCGCGCGCGACCTACTGGGTGGAAGGGCTGGGCGGCACGGGGGGCTATGTCACCTCGGAGCGCCTGCCAGGCGAGGCAAGCGGGACACAGGCGTGGTATCCGGGCGGCAAGCGCAGCGGCACGGCGCGTTCGGCCAACGATGGCAGCCTGATGCCGGGCAGCCCTGCGGCAAAGCGCGGCAGCGACCGTTTCACGGTGGATTACGCCCTGCCCGATCCCGAATACTTTGCCTTCTGGGCAAAGCCCATGGACGCGCATGGCCTGAGCTATACCAGCACGCCGCTGGCGGCGCCGCTCAGGCTTGAGGGCTTTCCGGTGGCGCATCTGGCGGTTTCGGCCGACCGCAGCGATGCGCAGGTCTTTGTCTATCTCGATCAGGTGGACAGGGCGGGCAAGGCCGAGGTGGTGGCCTTCGGGCGGCTGGCGCTTTCGCACCGGATCGAGGGCAAGGCGCCCTACGAGACGATGGGCCTGCCGTTCCATCCGGGGCGCAAGGCCGATGTGCGGCCGGTGCGGCCGGGCGAGGTGGTGAACCTTGCCATCGCCATGACGCCGGTGGCGCGCGTGGTGCCGCAAGGGGCGCGGCTGCGCCTGACGATTGCCGGGGCCGATCCGCGCCAGCGCAACCTTGCCGATATCCGCAAGGCCGCGATGGCGCAGGGCGGGCCGCCGGTCATCACGGTGCATTACGGCGCGGGCCTCGACACGCGCCTTGATCTGCCGGTGGTGAAGTGAAGCGGTTTTGTTGAAGCGATTGACGTTGGACGAGACGAGAAGCCGCATCTGACGGCTCAGGGAAGGAGCAAGGAACATGAAGGGCAGTTTCGAAGGGGCCGCCAAGGCCATTCTCCAGATCGGTTGCAGCATGATTGCGCTGGGCCTGCCAGTGGCCGCCATGGCGCAGGACGCGCCGCAGGACACGCCGGAAAGCACGGCCGCCGCCACAGCCGCCGATGAAGCGATCATCGTGACCGGCAGCCGCGTGCGCGGACAGGCCCCGGTGGGCGCGGCCATCACTACGCTGGGCCGCAAGGACATCGAGACATCGAGCGCGGTGACGGTTGACCGCATGATCCGCGAAATCCCGCAGGTCTTCGATCTTGGCGTTTCGGAGAACTCGCGCGGGCAATCGGGCGGCAGCGGCAACATCACCTACGGCAACTCGGTGAACCTGCGCGGGATCGGGCCTTATGCCACGCTGATCCTGGTGGACGGGCACCGCGTGACCAACAACAGCCGCTCGATCGATCCTTCGACCATTCCGTCGCTGGGCATCGAGCGGGTGGAAGTGATCGCCGACGGCGCTTCGGCGATCTATGGTTCGGACGCGGTGGCGGGCGTGGTCAACCTGATCCCGCGCCGTTCGCTGGACGGCGGCGAGGTGCTGGCGCGCGCCGGCATCGGCAGCCGGGGCGATTTCCACGAATACACGCTGGGCGCGGCGCTGGGCAAAGTGTTCGAGCGCGGGCAGATCATGGTGGCCTACGAGCATGTCGAGCGATCGAACCTTTCGGGCGACGACCGGGCCTTCTTCACCAGCGACCAGCGCCCCTTCGGCGGCGCGGATTACCGCATCGTGCGCTGCGCGCCGGGCAACATCAACGCCAATGGCACGACCTATGCCATCCCGGCTGCCGGGGTGACGCAGGCGACCGCCGCAGGGCTGGTGGCGGGCACGCTCAACAAGTGCGACGAACTGGACAATCAGGACCTGATCCCGCGCCAGAAATACGATTCGGTGAACAGCACCGGCCGGTACGAGCTGACCGACTGGCTGGAAGTGTTCTACGACGGGTTCTATTCCAAGCGCTCGTTCTATCGCCGGGCCGCGTTTTCCAACGCGCGGCTGACGGTGCCGCAGACTAATGCCTTCTTCGTGCGGCCTGCGGGCTTTGCCGGCACGAGCTATACGCTGGACTACAACTTCCGCAACGATCTGCCCGCCAACGACAGTTCGGGCTATGCCCGGTCATGGCAGATCACGCCGGGCATCAAGCTGAAGCTGCCCGCCAACTGGGAAGCCGAAGCGCTGTTCGGCTATGGCAAGACCAATGATTTCTCAGGCTCCTACAACGGCGTGAACAATGCCGCACTCAACGCGGCGCTGGCCAGCAGCAATCCGGCGACGGCATTCGATCCCTATGGCCTTGGCCGCACCAGCCAGGCCGTGCTGGACGGCATTGCCAACCAGATTTTCCTTGCCCCCACCAATGGCCGCCTGCGCACGTATGAAGCGCGCCTCAACGGCAGCCTGTTTGCGCTGCCGGGCGGCGATGTGAAGCTGGCGACGGGTTACGAGCGGCAGGACTTCATCGTGGCGCTGGGCAGCGCACGCGGCGCACCCACCAACCCGATCGTGTTCCGCAATTTCGGGCGCAAGGTGGACTCGGTCTATGGCGAAGTTTTCGTGCCCGTGTTCGGGCCGGAAAACGCCATGCCGGGCTTCCGGCGGCTGGAGTTCAATGCGGCCGTCCGATACGACAAGTATTCCGACGTGGGCGGCACCACCAATCCCAAGTTCGGGGTGAACTGGATGCCGGTGGACGGCGTGAAGCTGCGCGGCAGCTATGGCACGTCGTTCCGCGCGCCGACGATCCCGGAAATCTACGGCAATTCCAACAACCTGTTCGGCCAGTCCTACCAGAACCCGGCAGGCGGCGCGCCGCTTCAAGGCTATGCGCTTTCGGGTCCGAACCTTGACCTGAAGCCTGAAACGGCGACGTCATGGTCGGTCGGCGTGGACTTCGATCCTGCGCCCAACCTGCATATCGGGCTGACCTACTGGGACGTGAACTACAAGAACCAGGTGCTGGCGAACCTTTCGAACCTGGCCATCCTTGGCACCGAGGACCAGTATGCGGGCACCGGCATCATCCTGCGCGGGGCGGCGGCTGCGGCGCGCGTGCAGCAGCTTCTGGCGCAGGGCGTGACGCTGGCGGCAGGATCGTTCCCCGGCGGCAACCCGGCCAACGTGACGCTGTTCGTCGACGGGCGCAGCCAGAACCTTGGCGTTTCGATCACGCGCGGCATCGACTTTACCGCCAACTGGCGGGCCGAGCTGGGCAGCGAGGATGCGCTGACGTTCAATCTGGCGGGCACCTACCTCACCAAATACCGGGTCGCGCTGACGCCGACCGCACCGCTGATCGACCGGCTGAACTTCATCTTCAACCCGCTGAAGTTCCGCGCGCGCGGCAGCGTGACATGGGACCACGGGCAGTTCAGCGCGCGCATTCTGGCCAATCACGTCAACGGCTATTTCAACAACCTGACGGCGGGCGGGCAGAACGTGAAGAGCTATACGCCGATCGAACTGAACCTGACCTACCGGATCGGCGACCGCAACGCTTCGGGCTTCTTCGAGAAGGGCATGGCGCTGAGCCTTGAGGTGCGCAACCTGTTCGACATCGATCCGCCCTATGTGAACCTTGCGCCCAGCGGCAACGGCAGCGGCGGCTATGACGCCACGGCCAGCGACCCCATCGGGCGTCTGTTCGCGGTCAGCCTGCGCAAGTCGTTCTGACAAGGCGCCAGCAATGGGTGAAGGGGCGATCTCGATCGTGCTGGCGGGCGATCTCGTGCTTGACGAGCCGGATGCGCCCTACTGGCTGGCCGGGATCGCTCCGGCCTTGCAGGC
Organism: Novosphingobium sp.; assembly: GCA_046294595.1. Lineage (GTDB taxonomy): Bacteria > Pseudomonadota > Alphaproteobacteria > Sphingomonadales > Sphingomonadaceae > Novosphingobium. The sequence goes on along the minus strand of JBKBKD010000031.1, from coordinate 21,427 downwards.
GGCAGACCTTGCGGTGGGCCATCTGGAAGTGCCGCATTCGGCGCGCGGGACCGAGCTGGCAGGCGACGTTCCCGCCCCCGGCGCGCCGCCCGAAAACGTGGCCGCGATTGCGGGAGCGGGATTTCACCTGCTCAGCCTTGCCGGGAACCACATTGCCGATTGCGGGGCCGAAGGGATTGCCGACACGCTGGCGCTGATCGAGGCGGCGGGCCTTCAAGGCACCGGGGCGGGGCTGAGCCTTGCCGAGGCGCGCAGGCCCGTGGTGTCGGAGCGGGGCGGGTGGAAGATCGGCCTGCTCAGCTACAACTGCGTGGGGCCGGAAAATGCCTGGGCGGGCGAGGCGCGCGCGGGGTGCGCCTATCTGCGGATCGAGACGGCCGATGGTTCGCCCATCGCGCCCGCCGCCCTGCTGGAGCGCGTGACCGCCGAGGCCATCGCCATGTTGCAGGCCGACATTGCCGCGCTGCGGACGCGGGCCGATTTCGTGATGGTGGCGCTGCACAAGGGCATTGTCCACACGCCCGCGCGGCTGGCCCCCTATGAGCGCGCGATCAGCCATGCCGCGATCGATGCGGGCGCGGACGTGGTGATCGGCCACCATGCCCACATCGTGCGGGGCGTGGAGTTTCACCGCGGCAGGCCGATCTTCCACGGGCTGGGCAACGGCTGCGTTGTCACCAGCGCGCTCAGCCCGGCGCAGGATCATCCGGCGCGCCGCGAATGGGCCGAGCGGCGCAAGGTGCTGTTCGGGTTCGAGCCCGATCCCGCCTACAGCCTTGCGCCCTTCCATCCCGAAGCGGTCAACGCCATGCTGGGCAGGCTGGTGCTGCACCCGGATGGCCGGATCGAGGCGGGCATCGTGCCGGTTGACGTGCTGGCGCCGGGGCGTCCGGTTCTGGCCGAGGGAGAAAGAAAAGAGGCCGTGGCCCGCTATATCGAAGAGATCACGCTTGCGGCCGGGCTGCCTGCCATCACCATTGCCGCCGACGGAACGGTTGCGGCATGAGCACGTGGCGCAGGGCCGTGACCCTGACCGGCGGCCTCGCGCTGCTGGCGGCGACGGGGATCGACGCGGTGGCGGTGGCCGGGCGCCATCTGGGGCTGCCGGTGCGCGGCTCCATCGAACTGGTGCAGGTGGCCGTGCTGGTGGCAGGCGCGCTGGCCCTGCTGGTGGCGACGCTGGAGCGCGCGCACGCAAGGGTTCACCTGCTGGCCGACCGCATGGGCGCGCGCGCGAAGGACGGGCTTGAGCGCGCATCCGCGCTGCTGGGCGCGCTGTTCTTTGCCGCGCTGCTGGCGGGTGCGGTGTGGCTCATGGCCGACCTGTGGAGCGGGCACGAGGTGAGCGAGGTGATCGGCGTGCCGTGGCGCTGGATGCGGCTTTTCGGCTGCATGGTGCTGGGGGCAATCGTGCTGGTGCTGATCGGGCAGGCCGTGCGGGGGCGGCGGCCATGATGCTGGCAACGCCCGAAACCGGCCTGATCGGCGTGGCCGTGCTGTTTGCGCTGCTGCTGGCAGGGCTGCCCATCGGCGTGGCGCTGGGGCTGGTCGGCCTTGGCGGGCTGTGCCTGGTGCTGGGCGTGGAGCCGGCGCTCATCAAGGGCGGGGTGGTGCTGGTCGATACGCTGACGCGCTATGAACTGGGCACGCTGCCGCTGTTCATGTTCATGGCGCACCTGTTCTTTTCATCCGATGCCAGCCGCGACCTGTTCGATGCGGCGGCCAGGATGGTGGGGCACCGGCGCGGGGGCCTTGCCTATGCCTCGGTCGGCGGGTGCGCGGGCTTTGGCGCGATCAACGGATCGAGCCTTGCCACGGCGGCCACCATCGGGCTGGTGGCCCTGCCCGAAATGCGCAGGCGCGGCTATTCCGATGCACTGGCCACCGGCACAGTGGCGGCGGGCGGCACGCTGGGCCAGATGATCCCGCCATCGGGCGCGCTGATCGTGTTCGGCATCATTGCCGAACAATCGATCGGCAAGCTGTTCACCGCCGCGATCGTGCCCGGCATCACGCAGGCGCTGCTCTATTGCGCGGTGATCTGGCTGGTGGTGCGTCTGCGCCCCCATGCCGCCCCTGCCAGCGAGCGCGCGACATGGGCCGAGCGGCGCGCGGCGCTGGGCCGGGTGGCCGACATGCTGGTGCTGATCGCGCTGGTGATCGGCGGAATCGCGGTGGGCTGGTTCAGCCCTTCGGAAGCGGCATCGATCGGCGCGGCAGGCGCACTGGCAATTGCCGCGTGGCGGCGGCGGCTGAACCGGGCCATGCTGATGAAGGCCTTCGAGGAAACGCTGCGCACGAGCGGGCTGATCCTGATGGTGATCATCGGCGCGCTGGTGTTTTCGGTGTTCGTATCCATCACCGGCGTGACCGATGCGGTGGGCGCATGGGTGACGGGGCTGGGCCTTGGCACGGTGGCGACGCTGCTGCTGGTGGCGCTGATCCTGCTGTTGCTGGGTTCGGTGCTGGACGGCCTTGCGCTGATGCTGCTGACCACGCCGATCCTGCTGCCGGTGGTGGAAGGCACGGGCATGTCGGCGATCTGGTTCGGCATTTTCCTGTGCCGCGCCATGGAGATCGGCTTTGTCCATCCGCCGCTGGGCATGAACCTCTATGTCATCCAGGGCGTGGCCAAGGATGTGAGCATCAACCGCATCTTCAAGGGCGTGATGCCGTTTCTGGCGAGCGACCTGCTGCACCTTCTCATCCTGATCCTGTTCCCCGCGCTGGCGCTGGGGCTGCCTGAACTGCTTGGAAACTGACGATGCTTGCCTTTGCCGGACCCAACCTGCCGCACGACCTGTTCGATGCCACCGGCCGCAATGCCGGGGCGCTGGGCTGGAACGTGGACCGCGCCATGCCCGCGGCCGACCGCTGGCTGGAAAGCAAGTTTGCGCCATGGACGCGCTCGGTGGTGCAGGACTGGGCCGATGGCGCGCTCGACCATCTGGAGGCGGTGGTGTTCAGCCGCGCCGACGACAGCGCGCAGCGGCTCTACTACTACCTGTGCGAACTGCGCTGGACCGGCGAGATCAAGGGGCCTGAGCCGCTGATGCTGGACATTGCCAAGATTCCCAGAGCCAGCAGCGTGGCGCGCACCGAGGCGGCGCTGCGGGCGCTGGGGGCAAGGCTGGGCGTGGACGAGGCGGCGCTGGCCGCAGCGATCGCGCGGGGCAATGCGGCGCGCCGGGAAAGCCCCGCGCCTACCCTTGGCCCCGGCCCGGTCTGTCTCATTGCCGGAAGCCCGCTGCCCGATGATCGCCTGCACCGCGTGGCGGCACAGGCCGGATGGTGCGCGCAGGGCCGCACGCTGGCCGACGAGTGGGCCGATCGCGGACCGCCGGTGGAGGAGGACTGCGCGCCTTTTGCCGCGCTGGCCCGCCAGATCCATGCGCGCGCGCTTGATTCGCGCGGTTTCCATGACCGGGCTGGCGCACTGGCGCAGCAGGCGCGCGTGACGGGTGCAAAGGCTGCGGTGCTGTGGCTGATCGAGGAGGACGATACCAGCGTGTGGCACCTGCCCGCGATGCAGGCCGCGCTGGAAGGGCTGGGCCTGCCGGTGATGGTGGCGACCCGGCGCGACTGGCTGTGCCGCGACGGGATTGATCTGGAGATGGGCGCATTCCTTGCCGGAGCCGTGGCATGAAGCTGCTGGCAGGACATCGCGTGGCCGTGCTGGGCGGCATGGCGGACAGGGCGCTGGCGCGCTTTCTGGCATCGCTGGGAGCAGAACTGGGCGGGCCGGTGGAAGGCGCATCCTTCGTGATCGACGACATCGGCCTTGACGAGCTGGCGGGCGTGACAATCCCCGAAGGCGCGGTCCACGTTTCGGTGACGCCGTTCGGTTCGGGCGGGCCGCGTTCGGGCTGGAAGGGCGGCGAACTGGTGGCATCGGCCATGGGCGGGGCCTTGCGCGTGACGGGCGAGCCGGGCCTGCCGCCGGTGAAGGAAGCAGGCGATGCCTGCACGTTCCACGCCGACATGGTGGCCGCGTCCGGCGCGCTGGCGGCGCATTATGCGCGCGGCACGCAAGGCCCGAACCAGGGCAAGGGCCAGCATGTTGACGTTTCGATCCAGCAGGTGGCCTTCAGCCGCAACTTCAACGGCGTGCTGGTGTGGCAGTTCGACCGGCGCAAGCTGGTGCGCGTGGGCGGGGCGCTGGCCTATGGCAAGGCCACGGTGCGCGCCATCTGGCGGCTGGCCGATGGCTGGTGCTTCCATTCGCTGATGACCGGACGGCTGGGCGCGCCTGCCAATCAGGCGCTGTCTGACTGGATGGACGAGGCAGGCGTGCCCAATCCGCTGGCGGGCACGGACTGGCTCTCCTACAACCGTTCGACTCTTCCGGCCGAAACCCGCGCCGTGTGGGAAGCGGCCATCGCCGCTTTCTTCCTGACGCGCACCAAGCACGAGATCGCCACCGAAGGGCTGCGGCGCGGGATCAATGCCTGCGTGGCCAACGAACCGGCCGATGTGCTGGCCGATCCGCATCTGGCCGCGCGCGGGTTCTTTGACACGGCGGACGGATTGCCCGAACGCTTTGCATCGTTCCGCGAGGGAACGGCGCAGGTTGCCGCGCCCGCAATCCACACCGGCGCCCGTCCGGGGCCGCTTTCGGGGGTGAAGGTGCTGGACTTTGCCTGGGCGCTGGTGGGTTCGATCACCACCAAGACGCTGGGCGATCTGGGCGCGGAGATCGTGAAGATCGAGAGCCGCACTCGGCCCGACCTGGCGCGGCTGGACGTGCAGGTTTCCGCATCGAAGCCCGGAAACTGGGACGACAAGCCGTGGTTTGCCCATCTCAACACATCCAAGCGCAGCCTTTCGCTGAACATGAAGAAAGCCGAGGCGCGCGAGCTGATCGATCCGCTGATCGACTGGGCCGACGTGGTGGTGGAGAACTTCTCGCCCGGCACGATGGCCAAGCTGGGGCTGGACTATGACAGCCTTGCAGCGCGCAATCCCGGCATCGTGATGGTTTCGGGCAGCGTGTTCGGCCAGACCGGGCCGATGGCGCAGGAATGGGGCGTCGATGGCACGGGCGGCGCGCTTTCGGGCCGCACCTATCTGACGGGCTGGCCCGACCGCGATCCGGTGATTCCCGGCGCGGTGCCATATGGCGACGTGATCGTGCCCTTTGTGATGGCGGCAGGCGTGGCCGGCGCCTTGCAGCACCGGCGCGAGACCGGGCGCGGATGCCATATCGATGCTTCGATGTATGAAATCTGCGTGCAGCAGATGCGCGATTATCTGGAGCAGGCCAAGCGCGGCGAGCGGCCGCAGCGCATGGGCAATGCCGATCCCCGCGTGTTCTGGCAGGATGTGCTGCCCGCCGCGGGCGAGGACCGCTGGGTAGCCATTTCATGCCCGACCGAGGACGACCATACGCGGCTGCTGGCGCTGACCGGGCCGGACATTGCCGCATGGACCGCCATGCGCGAGGACCATGCGATTGCCGCCGAGCTTCAGGCCCATGGCATTGCCTGCGGCGTGGTGCAGGACTGCGAGGACATGATCGAGCGCGATGCCCAGTTGATCGGGCGCGGGGCGCTGGTCACGCTGGACCATCCGCTGCTTGGCCCCTTCGGCCACATCGCAACGCCGATCCGCTTTTCGCGCGATGCGTTCCAGCCTTTCCGCGCGCCCGGCATGGGCGAGCATGTGCACGAAATCGCGCGTGATCTGTGCGGTCTTTCCGACGAGCGCATCGCGCAGCTTGAACAGGCAGGAGTTTTCCAGTGAGCGCCGAACCCACCACGAAACCTTCGGGCCAGCGCAGCCGCAAGGATCTTGCCTGCACATCTGCCGCCAGTGCCTTTCAGAAGCAGTTCGGAGCGGACCTGAAACGCCGGGTGGTGGACGAGGGCGAGCCATTCGCCATCGTGCAGGCCGACACGCCGCACGAGATCTTCCACGTGATGGACATTCCGATCATCACCAACCAGTGGTGGTCGGCCTATATTTCGGCCAAGCAGCTTTCGAACCACTACTTCGAGGTGATGGCCGAGGCTGGATACCCGAAGAACAGTTGCAAATACTGTTCGCTGGGCCTTGCCTGCACGCTGGCGAACGATCCGAAGACGGCGCCGTGGGGTGGCCTGCCCAAGCCCACCGTGCTGGTGGCGCGCATGACCTGCGATTGCATCCAGCACGTCTTCGGCCAGTGGGCCGATGCGCTGGGCAGCGAGTTCTTTCCGATGGAAGCGCCCGCATGGGAGCACAAGGACCCGCGCTGGTTCGCCCATTCGAAGGACCGGTGGGAGCAGGTTTACGATGCCGACCGCATCGCGCTGGCGGTTTCGGAAATGCGCGACCTGATTGCGCTGCTGGAAAACCGCACGGGCCGCCGGTTCGACGAGGCGAAGCTGCATTACCTGATGGAGCGGATCAACGAGCAGGAAGGCTATATCTGGGAAGCGGCACAGGCCATCGGCAAGGCGCGGCCCTGTCCGGTATCGATTGCCGAGCAGATGCCCAACACGATGATCCCGCAGTGGCACCGCGGATCGGACTGGGCGGTGAACCACGCAAGGCGGTTCCGCGACGAGGTGATGGAGCGCATCGCCGCAGGCGAGGGCGCGGCCGCCAGCGAGAAGATCCGCCTGATGTGGATCGGCGCGGGCGTGTGGCACGATCCCGGTTTCTATCAGGCGCTGGAAGAGCGCATGGGCGCGGTCTTCGTCTGGTCGATGTACATGCCCTTTGCCGGGCCGCAGTATATCCGCGAATTGCAGGGCCGACCGATGGAGGCACTGGCCAGCCGCGTCTGTTCGATGAACGAGGTGCTGCACCTGCCGCCGTGGATGAACGGCTGGATGACGAGCGAGGCGGAGCGCTGCGGGATCGATGCCTGCGTGGTGCTGCTGCCGCCGGAAAACCGCCTTTCGCAATCGGGCACCAAGATCACCGCCGAGGCGCTGGAAAAGGCGGGCGTGCCGGTGCTGATGATCGATGCCGACATGGTGGATGCGGCCAACTGGGACCATGACCGCATGGTGGGCATGGTGGCGGACTTTCTGGTGCTGCGGGGGCTGGCTTGAGGCTGTTTGCCGCCCTGTGCCTGCTGCTGCTGGCGGCCTGTGCGCGCCCGGTCGATCCGGGCGTGACGGAACTGGTCTATGCCTCGCCCTACAGCCCCGGCCACCCGTTCTCGAAGGCCGATCAGGAATGGATGGCCTTTGTCGAGAAGCGATCGGAAGGGCGGCTGAAGATCAGGCCGGTATGGTCTGGCGCGCTGCTTTCCTCCGACATGTCGATGGAGGAGCTGCGCCACGGGGTGGCCGACATCGGCCTGATTACGCCGATCTACGTGCGGGGCGGAACGCACCTGATCCGCATCCAGTCGGGGTTCTATCAGGGCGCGGACAGCGTGGAAGCGCAGGTTGCGCTCTATCGCTGCATTGCGGCTGCAAACCCGCAGATCGGGCGCGAACTGGCAGGGTTGAAAGTGCTTGCCGTGCAGGGCGGCACGCTGCCTGGCCTTGTCACGGTGAACCGTCCGGTGCGGAGCCTTGCCGACATCAGGGGCCTGCGCATCCGCGCGCCGACCGAACTGCTGAGCGTGCTGGATTCGCTGGGCGCGGACCCGGTGAACATGCCGATGGGCGAGGTCTATTCCGCCATGGCCAAGGGCGTGATCGACGGGGTGATTGCACCCGAAGATACGTTCAAATCGCTGCACTTTGCCGAGATCACCAAGCACTTCTACCAGATCGCGGTGCCGCGCGGCGCCTATCCGGCCCGCGCGATGAGCGCAAAGCGATGGAACACGCTTTCCGCGCAGGACCGCGCCGTGCTGGACGAAGGCGTGGCCGTGTGGGAGGCGGCGCTGGCAAGGCAGGTGCGCGCGGCGGTGGACAAGGGCAAGGCGGAAGCCGCGGCCTACAAGGTGCGCTTCCATCCGGCTTCGGCGGCAGACCAGCAGCGGTTTGACGCGATCTATCTGCGCGATTCCGAAGCCAATGCGCGCGCCCTGAAAGCCTTTGGCATCGATGGCGAGGCCGCGTTCCGCTCTGCCCGCGCGGCGGTGCAGGGGCGCGACCGGATTTCCTGTGGGAGTGGAACATGAAGCGTCTGATCTGCCTTGCCCTTTCGGTTGCGCTGGGGTCCGCCCCACTGGCCGCCCGGCCGCAGGTAATCGGCGAGCCGGCCGGAACCGGCCCGATGCCCGCCGTGGCCGAGGCGCGTGCCGATGCGCCGGGCTATACGATCTACCGGCCCGCGACCTGGCCCGCCGGGCCGCTTCCGCTGGTGCTGTGGGGCAATGGCGGATGCCGCAACAACGGCCTTTCGGTCAGCCACTTCCTGCGCGAGATTGCCAGCCACGGCTATCTGGTGATTGCCAATGGCGCGCCGAAGGAGGAGCGCCCGGTGGAGGCCGCGCTTCCCCCTGCCGGGCCACCGCGCGTCGCAGGCGGCCCGCCCCCGCGCCCCACGCCCGACGAAACATCGACCAGCCAGATGCTGGCGGCGATCGACTGGGTGGCGGGCAGCGATCTTGCCCCCCGTGCCGATCTTTCGCGCATTGCAGTGATGGGCCATTCGTGCGGCGGGTTGCAGGCGCTGGCGGCGGGCGCCGATCCGCGCATCGGCACGGTGGTGGCCTTCAACAGCGGGGTCTATGTCGGCGCGCGCACCGGGTTGAGCGGCGTGGGCATCACCAAGCAGGATCTGAACAAGCTGCACACGCCCGTGGCTTACATCCTTGGCGGGCCTGACGACATTGCCTGGCCCAACGGATCGGACGACGTGGAGCGCATTTCCCACGTGCCGGTGTTCTATGCCAATTCGCCGGTGGGGCACGGCGGCACCTTCGGCCTTGCCAACGGCGGGGATTACGGGCGCATCGGTGCGGCCTGGCTCGACTGGCAACTGAAGGGCAGCAAGACGGCGGGCGCGATGTTTGCCGGGACCGATTGCGGCCTGTGCAGGGACAAGACGTGGACCGTGGTCCGCAAGCAGTTTCCGGAGAACCCATGAACGATCCTTCCGGCACCGGGCCGCTTTCCGGCATCCGCATCGCCGATTTCAGCCATGTCATGGCAGGGCCTTATGCCTCGCACCTGCTGCGGCTGATGGGGGCCGAGGTCATCAAGATCGAGCCGAAGGGCGGCGACGGCTTTCGCAACTATGGTGCGGACCGGCGCTATGACGGGATGTCGCCCGCGTTCATCGCGGCCAATGCGGGCAAGAAATCGATCGCGCTGGACCTGAAGGACGCGGGGGATCTGGACATCGCCAGGGCCATCATCGCGCGCAGCGACGTGGTGCTGGAAAACTTCCGCCCCGGCGTGATGGAACGGCTGGGGCTGGGATACGAAGCGGTGTGCGACCTGCGCGCCGACATCATCTACTGTTCGGTTTCCGGCTACGGGCAGGATGGCCCGCACCGCGACTGGCCCGCGATCGACAATATCGTGCAGGCCACCAGCGGCATGATGATGCTGAGCGGCGAGGAGGGCGATCCCCCGGTGCGCGTGGGCTTTCCCATCGTGGACACGCTGACCGGGCAGACCGCCGCGCTGGCGATCCTTGGCGCACTGATGCAGCGCGAACGGCAGGGCAAGGGGAGCAAGCTGGACGTGGCGATGTTCGATGCCAGCCTTGCCTTCATGACATCGGCGCTGACGCCGTTCCTTGTCACCGGCAGGCCGATGACGCGCATGGGCAATACCGGCTACAGCGGGCTTCCCACCGCATCGCTGTTTACCGCGGCCGACGGGCGGCAGGTATCGTTGGGCGTGGTGCAGCCGCCGCAGTTTGCCGCGCTCGCGCGGGTGATGGGGCGCGAGGACTGGCTTGCCGACCCGCGCTTTGCCACGCCCGATGCGCGGCGCGCGAACTTCCACGCCATGCACGATGAACTTTCCGCCGAGTTCCTGAAGGACGGCGCGGCGGCATGGGAACAGCGGCTGAGCCTTGCGGGCATCCCCTGCGGCATGGTGCGCCGGGTGGACGAGGCGGCTGCGCTTGCCGGACATGGTGCGCTGGTGGAACTGACCATTCCCGGCCTGCCGAACGAAGCGGTGCGCATTCCCGGCGCAGGCTACAAGGTGGCAGGAACGCCGAGCGAGGCGCTTGCCCCGCCGCCGCGCCTTGACGCTGACCGCGAGGCCATTCTGGAATGGCTGGCGCATGAGCCGCACGGCGGCGCAAAGGTGCGCGCTTGAGCCACATCGTTCTTGCTACCGGCGACCTGGCGCCGGACCGCGATGACTATGACGCCAGCTTCGTGGCCACCGCGCCGCTGCTGCGCGCCGCCGATCTGGTGTTCGGCCAGCTTGAGACGAGCTTTGCCGAAAAGGGCGTGCGCCTGCCGCAGGCGCGCCATGCCGTGCTGGCCCGGCCCGAAGGCGCGGCCGCGCTGGGGCGCGCGGGGTTCGACGTGATCTCGATGGCGGGCAATCACGTGATGGACTGGGGGCACGATGCCTTCTTCGAAACGCGCGCCCATATCGAGGCGGCGGGGATGAGCGTGGTGGGCGCAGGCGCGAACATTGCCGAAGCGCGCCGTCCGGTGATCCGCACGCTGGGCGATGGCACGCGCGTGGCGTTTCTGGCCTATTCCAGCATCCTGCCGCATTCCTACTGGGCGGACGAGCGCCGCCCCGGCTGCGCGCCGATGCGGGCCTTCACCGTTTACGAGCAGATCGAGCACGATCAGCCCGGAACGCCCGCGCGCATCCACACCTATCCCCACCGCGAGGATCTGGCGGCGATGGAGGCCGATATCCGTTCAGCGAAGCGCCAGGCGGACGTGGTGCTGGTCTCTCACCACTGGGGCATCCATTTCGTGCGGGCGGTGATTGCCGATTATCAGCGCGACGTGGCCCGCGCGGCGATTGCGGCGGGGGCGGACGCGATCTTCGGCGGGCATGCGCACATCCTGAAAGGGTGCGAACTGATCGACGGCAGGCCGGTGTTCTATTCGCTGTGCAACTTTGCCACGGACCTGAGGATGGACCCGGCGCATGCGGCATCGAAAAGCTTCAACGAAATCCGCGTTCTGGCCGAGGAATGGGAACCCGATTTCGGCAGCCTCTACAACTTTCCCAAGGCGGCGCGGCTTTCCATGATCGCGCGGCTGGAGATTGCACAGGGCAAGGTGCTGCGCGCAGGGCTGCTGCCGCTGGTGATCGGGCGCGATGCGGTGCCGCGTCTGGCCGAACCCGGAAGCGAGGATCACGCCGCGGTGGTCGATTACCTTGCCGCCGTGACCGCAGAGGCCGGGCTGAACGCGCGCTACCGGCAGGATGCGGACATGGTGGTGCTGGAAGCAGGGGCATGAGGCTGCGCAGCGCGGCCTTTCCGCTGGAAGGCTTTGTCCTCCTCTATCTGCTGGCCTATCTGCCCAACGTGATCGTGACCCGGCTGGTGACGACCACGCCGCACGCCGGACTTGGCCGCCCGCTGACCGGGCTTGAGACGCTGCCGGCATCGCTCATCATCAACATGGTGCTGACATGGGGCTTCATCTGGCTTTCGGGCTGGCACCGCGATGCCAGCAAGATCGCGCTGGGGCCGTGGCGCGTGCCGTTTCCGACGCGGCACACGTTCCTTTCGGGCATCGGCACCGCGCTGATCCTGTTCACCGTGCCGCTGAGCTTCACCATTCCTGATGTGAGCATTCCGTTCATCCAGCTCATCATGCGCGGCGATATCCTTATCATTGCGCCGCTGGTGGACCTGATGTTCGGGCGGCGGGTGCGCTGGTGGAGCTGGACCGCGCTGGCCATGGTGCTGGCGGCGCTGGTCATCACGCTTTCGGACCGCGGCGGGCTGAAGCTGCCGCCCATCGCGATCCTGACGGTGGTGCTCTATACCATCGGCTATTTCCTGCGGCTTTACGTGATGACCAGGATTTCCAAGAGCGGCGATCCGGCATCGGTCAGGCGCTATTTCGTGGAAGAGAAGATCATTGCCCTGCCGCTTTCGGTGGTGATCCTTGGCGCGATTTCGGCGAGCGGCATCGGCGGCCAATCCGGCGAACTGGCATGGGGCTTCATCGCGGTGTGGGGTGATCCGGTGCTGGCCGACCTGTTCTGGATCGGCGCGACGCTGACGGTGATTTCGGTGCTGGCCATCATCATCCTGCTGGACCCGCGCGAGAATGCCTATTGCGTGCCGCTGGAGCGCGCGGCGAGCCTTGTGGCGGGGGTTGGCGGATCGGTGCTGCTGGCATGGTTCTGGGGCGGACGGATGCCGCGCAATGCCGAACTGGTGGGCGCGGGCATCCTGATCGGGGCGATCGTGCTGCTTTCGCTGGCCCCGCGCCTTTCCGCGCGCAAGGGCTTGCGGGCATGACCAGCGGGGCAAGCGACGCGCTGGCCCGCCACATTGCGGGCGCGCGCTGGGAGAGCTTGCCCGATAGAGCGCGCGAGGGCGCGCGGCGGGTGCTGCTGGATGCAGTGGGGGTGATCCATGCCGCCAGCGGGCTTGCCCCGGAAGCCCAGCCCTTCATCGCGCTGGCCAAGACGAACGGGGCAGGGCCTTGCGCCATTCTGGGCACGGGCCAAAGGGTGCAGCCGCTGGGCGCGGCGCTGGCCAATGGCGCGCTGGCCCATGCAGTGGATTACGAGGATGCCTTCGACCGCGCGCCCGCGCATCCCAATGCCTCGCTGGTGCCGGTGCTGCTGGCGCTGGCACAGTCGGGGTCAGTGGCCGAGGGCGCGGTTGACGGGCGGCGCTTCCTGACGGCGCTGGCGGTGGGTGGAGACGTGGCCTGCCGCATCGCGCTTTCGCTGCGCCAGCCGATGGAGCAGGGGGAATGGTATCCGCCGCCGATCGTGGCCGCCTTTGGCGCGGTGGCGGGGGCGGCCAACCTGCTGGGGCTGAGACCGGAGCAGGTGAAGGACGCGCTTTCGCTGGTGCTGTGCCAGGTGACGATGCCGGGCGAGATCAAGCACAGCCGCCGCACCGTGCTGCGCGCCGTGCGCGAGGCTTTCCCCGCGCAGGCCGCGCTGACCGCAGCCCTGCTGGCGCGCGAGGGTGTGGCGGGGTTCGAGACGCCGCTGGAAGGCGCGGCGGGTTTCTATGCGCTTTATGCAGGCGGGCAGTTCGATGCGGCCGACCTGACCGACCGGCTGGGCGCGCATTACTGGGGCGCGGAGCTGACCTTCAAGCCTTGGCCGAGCTGCCGGGGCACGCACCCGTTCATCGAGATGGCGCTGGACCTTGCCGCGCGCCACGCCTTTGCAGCCGATGCCATTGCCGGGGTGGAGGTGATGGTGGACGAAGTGCAGGCCATGCTGGTGGAGCCGCTGGCACGCAAGCAGGCGCCCGCCGTGGCGATCGATGCGAAGTTTTCCGTGCCCTTCACGGTGGCGCTCGCGCTTGTGCGGGGCCGGGTGGGGCTGGGCGATTTCGGGGCGGAAAGCCTTGGCGATCCGGCGGTGCTGGGGCTGGCGGCAAAGGTGCGGCCGGTGCATGAAGCGCAGCCGCGCTGGCAGCGCGGGGTGGGGGGCGCCATGCGCGTGACCCTGCACGATGGCACGGTGCACGAAGCCTTCGTGGCCAATGCGCTGGGCTGTCCGGCACGGCCGCTTTCTGATGAAGCGCAGGCCGCGAAGTTCATCGATTGCCTTGCGCGCGGGGCGATGCCGGTGGCGGCGGATGCGGCCGAAGCGCTGGCGGCGCGCATCCTTGCGCTCGACACCTGTGCGGATGTGGGCGCGCTGTTCTAGAGCAGGGCGCGGATTTCGGCGCGGCGCTGGCTCTGCCAGGGCAGGCCATCGGCTTCGGGATCGTCGGTGGGTTGCGCGCCGGTTTCGCTGCGGGTTTCGACCGGGATGGCGGGCACCAGACGGCGCAGGGTTTCGGCAATGGCCTCGGCGCGTTCGGAGGCGACTTCGGGCCGTTCGGCCAGGACCATGCCGCTGACCGTTTCCGGCGTGGTGGCGGCAAAGCCGGTGACGACCAGCTTTTTCGGCCGGGCGGCCCTGATCCATGCCACGGCACTGTCGATCAGCCAATCATCATACTGATAGACAAGGAAATCCTTGTCGAACTCGAAATAGACGGGGAACACGCGTTCGGCATAGGGGCCGGGGGGAACGGGGCGCGGCACGCCAAGCGGCGCGATATTGCGCCGGGGCAGGACGAAGCGGCGGCCCGGCAGCCCTTCGGCCGGCAGCATGTGGCGCACGCAGGGCACATCTAGCCGCGAGGTGCGCACCGGATCGAGCACGGGCGAGCCGCAGGGCTGGTCGGCGCTGGCCGCGACCCGGCCTTCGACCAGCATGGCGAAGTTCCAGTCGGGCTTGTAGGGGCTTTCGGTCACGTCCCAGCGGGTGCCGCCTTCGCGGTCATCGCCAAGCCAGCAGCCCGATTTGCGCCCGGCATCGGTATCGCGGTAGATCGGGCAGGCAACGAAGCGCACGAGCGCGCCGGTTTCAGCCGCATGGGCCGATGCGCTGGCCACGAGCGCGGCGGCGAAGGCAAGCGTTCTCACAGCACGCTCATCAGATTGACGAGATCCTGCTTTTCCTGCTCGGTATAGCCGATGGCGTAGCGCCGTTCGTAGTAATCGACCACCGCGCGCAAGTCCTTGGCCAGACCGTTGGAGAAATAGGGAGCACGCCCCGCAAGCCCGCGCATGGATTGCAGCGTGATCTTGCCGACATCGGCGCACTTGCCCGACGTGAGGGCAAAGCCGGGGTCGTAGGTGTGGATCACCCTGCCATAATGCGGATGGGGCCTGCCGGTGCAGGTCACGCGGAACAGCGGCAGATCGGGCCAGGGATCGGCAAAGGGCAGGGTGGTGGTGCCCAGATCGACCTGTCCCGGCGCGACATCGTTGCCCATCTGGCTCATGTTGTGACAGAACACGCAGGAATTGCGGACCGGATTGCCGAAGCCGATGCGCGAGTTGATGCCCGCGGTATCGGTGATGAGAAAGGTCTTCTCGCGGAACACCCGCGCCCCGCGCGCGACCGACTGGCGGAAGGCGAGCGTTTCCGGCGTGAGCGTGGCGGCATCGGCGGGCGTGATCTTTTCCCATGCGGAAAACTCGCTCCAGACCGGTTCTCCGATCGAGCCGAGCGCGCCGGGCTGGCTGTCGCGCAGGCGGGCAGGGCCTGCCTTGGCGCCCATGCTGTCGACCGCGCCGCCGACCTTGCTGACCTGCATCGCGGTGTAGATGCGCAGTTCGAAATCCTGCAACTGGCGGCGCTGCGCAGGGGTGAGACGCCCCAGCATTTGCAGATGGGTGGCTGCGGCATCCTCCATCTGGAGGCGCAGGTTGCCCGCCCGGTTATCGGCCATGAGGTTGCCCGATTGCGGCTTGCCGTCATCGGGATCGAGCGGCAGCGCATAGCCCTGCTTGGGATCGAAGGGGAACCCGACCGCGAGCAGATACTTCATGTTCGCCACGGGGCGGGGCCGGCGATAGACCGAGATGCGCCCGGCCTGAGGCCCGTAGTCCGGCCCGGAATTGCAGCCATTGGGATCGCGCACCACCTCGATGGTGAAATCGGGCGTGACCGGCTTGCCGTTGAAACTGGTGACAGGCCAGGGCCGTTCGATGCGGATAAGCCCGCGATCGAGCAGCAGCGAGTGGCTCTCGCGCCTCTCCTGCGGGAGGGTGGGGCAGTTCGAGCCGTCGTAGGCGGCAAAGAGCGGGTCGCGGCCCTTGGTGCGATCCCACTGGCGGCGGACGCTTTGGACAGAAAGGCTCATCGCATCGGCAGGCTGGTGACACGTGACGCAGGCGCGCCCGTCCTTGCCGAGCGGTTCGAAGAAGGGGTGGCCTGCGGTCTTGAGCGGCCCGCCGACCGTGAGCGTGCGCAGGGTGCCGTGTTCGTTCTCGTAATCGAGCACGGCGGGCAGGACGCGGCCTTCGCCGGGCGCCCACCAGCGATCGGGCGCTTCGCCGCTGCTGGCCGCCGCCGAGACTACGGCAGCCAGCGCGGCAAGCGGAAGGGCGAACGACCTTGGCGGGAGGAAGCGCATCGGTCTGTTCGCGCCTTTCGCCTCAGTTGCCGAAATCGACCCGCAGGCGCACGCCGAAGGTGCGCGGCGCACCATAGATGATGCCGCCATCGGCGCTGGAGCTGTTCTGGATCTGCGAGGCGATGTAGGTCTTGTTGGTGAAGTTGTTCACGAACCCTTCGATCTTGTAGGAGCGGCCAAGGTCGAGCGTGAGGCGTGCATCGAACACATCGCGGCCGGGCACCAGCGTGTTCACGCTGGGGAAGGGCGTGGCATACTGCTTCGACAGGTGCGACCACTGCACGCGCGGGGTGAGCTGCACATCGCCCAGCGCGAAGGCATATTGCACCCCGGCATTGACCGTCCATTCCGGCGAGAACGGCAGCACGCGGTCCTTGGGCACGAAGCGCAGGTTGGTGGGGCAGCCCGGATCGGTGCCCGGCGCATTGGTATCGGAAATGCAGGCCGAGTTGGCAAACTTGGCATCGAGATAGCCAAGGCCGAGATTGGCGGAGAAACCGCCGAACTGCGCGGTCACTTCAAGTTCGCCGCCCCACGACTTGCCGGCCAGCGCGTTCTGCGTGACGGGCAGGCCGCCGACGAGGCTGGAAAGCTGGATGTCCTTGTAATCGGAATAGAACACGTCGCCGTTCACGCGCAGGTGCCGGTCGAGCAGTTCGGTCTTGAAGCCGAGTTCATAGACGAAGTTGCGCTCCGGAAGGAAATCGGGCGTGTTTGGCGTGAGGTTGACGCCGCCTGCCTTGTAGCCCTTGGAGGCGGTGAGGTAGAGCATGTTGTTGTCGTCGATGTGGTAGTTCACGCCGAGCTTGCCGGTGAGCTGCTGCGATGTGACCTGGCTGGTGAAGGGCAGGGTGAACCCGGCCCCCGGCACGGCGAAGCGGGTATAGACCTGCTTGTCCCACGAATAGCGCGCGCCCACGATCAGTTCGATGGCATCGGTGGCGAAGTAGTTCACCTGCCCGAACAGCGACTGCGAGGTGTTCTTCGCCTCGGTGATGATGCTGCTGTTGGACTGCACCACGTCGCGCGTGTTGCGGTTGTCGCGCAGCAGGGTGACGGGGATGGTTTCATCCATGATGAAGCCGCCGACGACCCACTGGAGCGGCCCCTTGCCGGTGGAGAGCAGGTTGACTTCGCCGATCAGGGTCTTGAAGCGGGTCTTGCCGTTGCTCATGCGGCCGGGGAAGGTGCGGGTATTGGCCGCACTGGTGGGCAGATTGGCCGGGACCGGCAGCGCGGTGGCGGTGCGGTCGCCGTCGGTCTGGTCGTCGGTCGTGCCGTCCTGCCACGAGATCAGGCCGCGCGCCTGCACGCTGTCGCTCACGTCGTAGCGGACCTCGCCCGACAGGCGGTAGCCTTCCTGGTTCTGGAAGGAGAGGCCGTCTTCCTGGATCACGAAGGGATCGTTGCTGACCAGATCGTTGCGGTTCTTCACCGCGTTGTTGTCGGACTTGAGGTTGAAGTATTCGCCGCGCACGTTGACGTTGAGCTTCCCGTCCAGCCCGCGCAGGCGCAGGTTGGCGCGCACGGCATCGAGGTTCATGTTGCCGGGCTGGCTCTGCGCATTGGCGGCGATGTTGCGGGTGAAGCTGTCGCGTTCGTCGTGGATGCCCGCGACGCGCAGGGCCACGTTCTCGCCGCCGATGTTGATGGCCGCGATGCCGCGATAGCGGTCATAGTTGGCGACGGTGAGTTCGCCATAGCCGAAGGTGCGTCCGAACTCCGGTTCGGGCGAGCGGACATAGAGCGCGCCGCCGGTGGAGTTCTGGCCGGTGAGCGTGCCCTGCGGGCCGCGCAGCACTTCGATCGTGCCGATATCGAAGAAGGAATGGCCGATGAACTGTTCGTGCGGGATGAGCTGGCCGTCGATGTAGTAGGCCACGCCGGGGTTCGAGGTGGGCGCGCTCTGCGCGATGCCGACGCCGCGGATGTTGATGAAGGTGGAGCGGTTGAAGGTGTTGATGGCGATCGAGGGCGCAACCTGCTGGATGTCGTTCAGGTTGAGCACGCCGCGCTGTTCGAGCTGTTCGCCTGTGAAGACCGTGGCGGAGATCGGCACGTTCTGGAGGTTCTGCTCGCGCCGTTCGGCAGTGACGATGATGGCGGTGAGGCCGCCGCTGCTTTCGGCATTCTCGGCGCTGCTGTCAGCCGTCTGGGCGAGGACCGGGCTGGCCGGGAGCGTGGAAGCGCCGGCAAGCAGCGCACCGAGCAGGATGGTCCTGCGCGAGGAAGAAACGGTCATAAGGCACCCCTCCGAATTATGCTCTTTCAGATAACAGTTTTCGTAGCGCGGATGTAAGCCCTTGCATAGCCCTTTTTCAGGCGTTTGGGCGGTTTGGCCGGGCGAGTGTTGCGGCAATGGCACAGGTGAACGCGGCGCCCGTGGCCAGCATGAGCGCGAGCGCGACGCGCAAGGGATCGAGCGGCGCGAACATGCCGAGCAGCGTCATGGCAAGGGCGCTGGCCAGCATTTGGAGCGCGCCCGCAAGACTGGTGGCGGTGGCCGCTAGCCCCTCTTCGGCAAAGGCCACGGCATTGAACGCGACCGGCCCGGCCAGCCCCGCGCCAAGGCCGAGCAGCGTGACCGGCGCGATCAGGAGCGCGGCGCCTTCGATCCCGAAGAGCGCAAGGCCAAGCGCGATCAGTGCCCCGCTGGCCGAACTGGCGGTGCCGAGGACCATCGCGCTGGTCCGGCGCTCGACCGGGACGACGAGCCGCGTGCCGAGGATGCTGGCCGCCGCGATCACGAGCAGGCCGCCGCCAGCCTCGCCCGATGACAGGCCGAAACGGTGGACGAGCAGGAACGGCGCGGCGCCGAGGAACATGTAGAGCGCGCTGCTGGCAAGGGCGAGGGTGGCGCAGGTCAGCACGAAGCGGCGATTGCCCGCGAGGCGCAGGTAGGATGCACCAAGCGGCAGGGCCTGGCTGCCGGAGCGGACGGGGGCGCCGGTTTCCGGCAGGCGGCGCCGGGCCGCAAGGAAGGTCAGCCCTCCGGCGAGAGCCAGCGCGCCGAATACCGCGCGCCAGCCTGCCAGATCGGCAAGGGCGCCGCCGATGACCGGCGCGACGGCGGGCGAGACGAGCACAATGGTCATGAGCGAGGCCTGCGCGCCCGCCGCCTTCTGCGGGCCGAAGACATCCCCGACCATGACCCGTGCGGTGACGACTCCGCAGGCACCGCCAGCGGCCTGAACCAGCCGGGCAAGGAGCAGCCAGCCGGGCGCAGGGGCCAGGGCGGCGGCGAGCGCTCCGGCCATGAACAGGGCAAGGCCCGCGAGCATGACCGGGCGGCGGCCCCGCCGGTCTGCCAGCGGCCCGGCGACAAGCTGTCCGGCGGCAAGCCCGGCCAGATAGACGCTGACGGTCTGCTGGGCGCGGGCCTCGCCAATGCCGAAATCCGCCCCGATCAGGGGCAGGGCGGGCACCAGCATGTGAATGGCCATCGACCCCATTGCGGCAATGGCGGCAAGGGTGAGGATGGTGAGCCGGTAGCCGGAAGGGGCGGCGGCATCGTTCATGCCGGGCCGGGCTTTTCCGCGATGCGGCGCGCGATCAGCGTCAGCGCGGCGCAGAGCACGGCAATGCCGAACAACAGCAGCGTGGGCGGCGTGAACGAGCCGGTCTGTTCGCGCAGCCAGCCCATCAGCGGGGGCACGCTGGCCCCGGCGAGGCTGCCGGTCATGTTGATGACGACAATGCCCATGGCCATGCTGCCGGGGCTGAGCAGGCGGGTGGGAATGGCCCAGAAGGCGGCCACGGTGCAGCCCGTGCAGGCCCCGCCGATGACGAGAGCGACAAGCCCGGCAGGCCCGGCGCCGAACAGGTTGGCCGCCAGCAGGCCGCAGCCGCCCAGCAGCGCGGGAATGGCCACGTGCAGGTAGCGTTCGCCGGTGCGGTCGGAATGGCGGGCGTTGAGGATGAGGCCGATCCCGCTGGCGGCCCACGGCAGGGCGACGATCAGCCCGGTCTGGGCGGACGTGAGGCCCGACAGGCTTTTCACCACCTGCGGCAGCCAGAACATGATGCCATAGTTCGAGGCCAGGATACAGAACCAGATCGCCGCGCAGAGCCAGCCCAGCGGACTGCGCAGCACGGCCCAGCGGTCTGCGTCATGGCCCATTTCCGCATGAGCGGCGCGCGGTTTTGCCCCCGCAACATTGCTGCCGATCCAGTCCTTTTCGGGCGCGGTCAGCCAGCGGGCGTCGGCGGGGCGATCAGGAAACCAGAACCATGCGAAGAGTGCCAGCGCCAGCGCGGGCAGGGCCTCGATCAGGAACATGAAGCGCCAGCTTGCCATGCCCAGCGGCTGATCGAGATCGAGCAGGAGGCCCGACAGCGGCGCGCCGATCACCTGCGCCACCGAGATCGAGACGATCGGAATGGCAAGGATCGAGGCGCGGAAGCGTTCGGGCGCCCACATGCTGAGATAGAGCATGAGGCCGGAAGACAGTCCGCCTTCGGAAAACCCGATGGCAACGCGCAGGGCATAGAGCTGCCATTCGTTGCTGATGGCCGCCATGAGGCATGAGCATACCCCCCAGGCGGCGGTGATCGTGGCGAGCCAGCGGCGCAGGCCGACCGCTTCGTAGAACAGCACGCTGGGATACTTGGCGATCATGTAGCCCACGAAGAGCACGCCCGCGCCGAAGCCGTATTGCGTGCTGGACAGGCCGAGCGCGCGGTTCATGTCGATGGCGGCGAAACCGACGTTCGTGCGGTCTATCGCGCCGACGAGGATGAAGAGCGCGGCCGGGATCACCAGACGCCGGATGACCTTGCCCCCGACGCTGGCTTCGAGCCGGGAATCTTCGTGAATGTCGATGCTCGTGCTGGCCGCCGTCACATGCTCTCCCCTTCGGACAGGCCCATCCCGCCTGCTGATGATAGCGCTTGCATGGCGCAGCGGCGCTGCTTATGCAACCGTTCATGACCGAACGCGTTCAGGATTTCGACCCCGAAGTTCCAGAGGATTTCGACAGCCCGCATGCCGAATATGCACGGCTGCGCCGCGAATGCCCGGTGGCGCACACCCATGGCCTTGGCGGGTTCTGGGCGCTGACCCGATACGAGGACGTGAAGCGCGCGGCATCGGATTCGGCCACGTTCATCACGTCGGTGCAGAACGTGGTGCCCAAGGTTGCCTTCACCGGGCGCCGTCCGCCGCTGCACCTCGATCCGCCCGAACACACGCCCTACCGGCGCGCGCTCAACCCGCTGCTCTCGCTGGAGCGGTCGGAACTCTTCGCGCCCAAGACCCGCGAACTGGCGCGGCGGCTGCTGGCGCCGATGGTGGCGCGCGGCGGGGGCGACATCTGCGTGGAGTTTTCAAGCTATCTGCCGGTCCATGTCTTCGGCGAATGGATGCGGATGCCCGAAGAGTGGCTGGATACCCTGCACGATGCCGGGCGCGCCTTCATTCTGGCGGTGCATTCCAACAAGCCCGAAACGATGAAGGAAACCTCGCTCAGGCTTTACGACA
>JBKBKD010000030.1:0-31375 GCA_046294595.1 Novosphingobium sp. | reverse complement strand
GCCTTGACCCGCTTGATCCCGTTGATCGTCTCGATCGCGACCACCGACGGTTCGTTGAGCACGATGCCCCGATCCTGCACATAGACAAGCGTGTTCGCGGTGCCGAGGTCGATGGCGATATTCTGGGAACCAAACTTGAAGAATCGGGAAAAGATCGAAGCCATCAGGAAATCCGTGATTATCTATGGTTTGGCGCACGGGCACGCGCCAGACCCCTCGAATGTGAGCGCCCGCAGTTGGCGGCTTCCTAGCAGGCGATCCGGCCAAAGAACATCGGTTTATGCGGCCTTGATGCGGGTTTGGTGGGATAACTTCACCACTTGTCTCGAAATAAGTCGGCTTCATCGCTAGTCATGAACAGGCCATGCCCGTCATTCGCCGCCTGCCCGAAACGCTGATCAACCGCATCGCCGCGGGCGAGGTGGTGGAACGGCCCGCCAGCGCGCTCAAGGAACTGGTGGAAAACGCCATCGATGCCGGCGCCAGCCATGTCCATATCCGGCTGAGCGATGGCGGGCTGACGCTGATCGAGGTGGCCGATGATGGCTGCGGCATGGGGCCTGGGGAAATGGCGCTGGCGCTGGAACGACACGCCACCTCGAAGCTGCCGGAAAGCCTGATCGGTGCCGAAGGCGCCATCGAACTGGTTGAAACCCTTGGCTTTCGCGGCGAGGCCCTGCCTTCGATTGCCTCGGTTGCCCGCGTCACGATCGAAAGCCGCGCGCGGGGCGCGGCCGATGGCTGGAGGCGTGTGGTCGACAACGGGGTGACGATTGCCGAAGGGCCGGCGGCGGTCCCGCCCGGCACGCGGGTGAGGGTCGAGCAGCTTTTCGAGAAGGTTCCGGCCCGCCGCAAGTTCCTCCGCAGCCCCCGCTCGGAATGGGCCGCCGCTTCCGACGTCGTGCGCCGCCTTGCCATGGCGCGCCCCGACCTTGGCTTCACGCTCGAACACGATGGCCGCCGCGCGCTCAACGTGCTTGGCGGCGAAACACTGGAGGCGCGGGTTGCCCAGCTTGTCGCGCGCGAACTGGCGGGCAATTCCGTCATGGTCGATCTGGTGCGCGGCGATTATCACCTCACCGGCATTGCGGGCCTGCCCACCTACAACCGGGGCGTTGCCGACCACCAGTATCTTTTCGTCAACGGGCGCCCGGTCAAGGACCGGCTCCTGATTGGCGCGGTGCGCGGCGCCTATGCCGACATGCTCGCGCGGGATCGCCATGCCGTGCTGGCGCTGTTCCTTCAGGTTCCGCCGGGCGAAGTCGATGTCAACGTGCACCCGGCCAAGGCGGAAGTGCGCTTTCGCGATCCGGCGCTGGTCCGGGGCATGGTGGTATCGGGGCTGCGCCATGCGCTGGCCACGGGCGATCGGCGCAGCGCCCAGACGCCTTCCGCCAGCGCCATGGCAGCGTGGCAGACCGAACCGGTTGCGCCTGCCGAGGGAACATCCGTTGCGCCTTTCGCTTCGCCTGAGGTGCAGGGCAGCATCTTCTCCCGGCCGTGGCAGCCCGGACCGCGTGTTTCGGAAGCAGGGCTTGCCTGGCGAGGCTATGAACAGGCCGTCATGGCCCCGCCGCAGGCACGGGCGGAAGCGGCGTCGGAGCCTGTCGTCGATGCCGCCCTGCATCCGCTTGGCGTTGCGCGCGGGCAGATTGCCAATACCTACATCGTGGCCGAGGCCGAGGATGGCCTCGTAATCGTCGACCAGCATGCCGCGCATGAGCGGCTCGTGCTGGAACGGCTGCGCGCTGCGGGTGCGGGGCAGGGGAGCGCACCATCACAGGCGCTGCTCATTCCCGAAGTCGTCGAACTCGACGAGCCTGCTTGCGACAGGCTGGAGGACGCCGCGCCGCAGCTCGCCCGCTACGGCCTTGCGCTTGAGCGTTTCGGTCCGGGCGCCATGCTGGTGCGCGCGGTGCCTGCCGCGCTTGCCAAGGGTGATCCGGCACGGCTTGTCACCGATGTGGCCGATGACCTTGCCCGGCATGGCGATGCGCTGCTGCTGGGCGAGAAGCTCGATCTCGTGCTGGCGACGATGGCCTGCCACGGGTCGGTCCGCGCGGGCCGGGCGCTTTCGGTGGCGGAGATGAACGCGCTGCTGCGCGAGATGGAGGCAACCCCGCGCTCAGGCCAGTGCAACCACGGACGGCCCACCTGGGTCAAACTGGCGCATGGCGATATCGAGAAACTGTTCGGGAGGAAGTGATATGGCAGGCATGGCCCGCATCATTCTGGTTTCCCTTGCTCTTTCGGCATGTTCGCAAAGTGGCCCAAGCGACGGGGAGGCCATCGCCGCGGTCAAGGCCGCGCAGGACGGCAAGCCGTCGCTGGAAAGGATCGAGCCGCAGCCCATCCTCTATCCCGACATTACCCGGCACAAACTGCATGGCACGGGCTGCGCCTTCGTTGCCGATGGCGGGGGGATCGGCGCGGTCCTCCTCGCGCAGGACACGCGCGGCGTCATCAAGCTCAAGGGTGAAGTCGAAGTGCTGGCGCCCGATGCAGGGGCGGCCGAACTGCCCAAGGGCGGAAGGAGCCGCTATGCCGGCAAGACGCACGCCCTGTCGCTCACCCCGACCGGGCCGGTTCAGGCGGTCGGCACCGAGGACCGGTTCAAGGGCAGGCTTGTCATTACCGACGCCTTCGAGCGCCCGGTTTACGAAGCCACCGGCGATGTCCAGTGCAAGACGATCTGAAGGGGCAGAAGCGTTAAGGGTCAGGTGGCGGCTTCGCTGTCGCGCACGCGGATCAGGCCGATCGATTTCATCGTCATCACCACGACCCCGTCCTGATTGTAAACGCGCACGTTGGAACGGAAACTGCCCATTTCCGGCCGGGATGAACTGCGCTTCTTGTCCACCACCTCGGTCTCGACCGAAAGCGTATCGCCGGGATAGACCGGGCGGAGCCAGCGGATTTCGTCCAGTCCCGGTGAGCCTAGCCCGGCCTGCTTGCGCTCCTTGAGGTTCTCCACCAGCATGGCCATGGTCATCGCGCAGGTGTGCCAGCCGCTGGCCGAGAGCCTGCCGAAATGCGTCTGCGCCGCGGCCTCGTCGCTCAGGTGGAAGGGCTGCGGATCATACTTCGACGCGAAATCGATCACTTCCTCGCGGGTTACGGCATAGCTGCCGAAGCGCTGCACCGTGCCCGGCTCGATATCCTCGAAATACATCATGCGCGAAGCATGGCGGCTCGCGCAGCAAAGTCAATCGCGCGATTAAATGGGGTCAGACATTGAACTTGAAGTGCAGGACATCGCCGTCCTTCACCACGTATTCCTTGCCTTCCTGCCGCAGCTTTCCCGCATCGCGCGCGGCTGCTTCGCCGCCCAGCGCCACGAAATCATCATAGGCAATGGTTTCGGCGCGGATGAAGCCGCGCTGCATGTCGGAATGGATTTCTCCCGCCGCTTCGGGGGCCTTCGCGCCCTGATGCACGGTCCATGCACGGGCTTCCTTGGGGCCGACGGTGAAGAAGGTGATGAGGTGGAGCAGTTCGTATCCGGCACGGATCACGCGGGCCAGACCCGTTTCGTGCAGGCCCATTTCCTCAAGGAACACGGTGCGTTCATCGGCATCCATGCCGACCAGTTCGGCTTCGATCGCGGCAGAGACGATCACGGCATTCGCACCTTCGGCCTTGGCCTTTTCGAACACGCGCGCCGAAAACGCATTGCCGGTGGCCGCGCTTTCCTCCTCGACGTTGCAGACGTAAAGCACGGGCTTGGCGGTAAGCAGTTGCGCCTGCCGGAAAACGCGCGCTTCCTCGTCATCCTTCGGTTCGGTCAGCCTTGCGGGCTTGCCCTTGCGCAGGAGATCGAGCGCCTGGCCGAGCACAGAAGCAATGACTTTGGCTTCCTTGTCGCCCGCCTTGGCCTTTTTCTCGGCAGCCGGAACACGCTTTTCGAGGCTTTCGAGATCGGCGAGCATCAGTTCGGTTTCGACCGTTTCGGCATCCGAGATCGGATCGACGCGATTGTCGACATGCTGGATGTCGTCGTTCTCGAAGCAGCGCAGGACGTGAACGATGGCGTCAACCTCGCGGATGTTGCCAAGGAACTGGTTGCCCAGACCTTCGCCCTTCGATGCCCCGCGCACCAGGCCGGCAATGTCGACGAAGCCAAGCTGGGTGGGAATGATCTTCTGGCTGCCGGCAATCCGTGCGAGCGTGTCGAGCCGCGGATCGGGCACGCCCACGTTGCCCACGTTGGGTTCGATGGTGCAGAACGGATAGTTGGCGGCCTGCGCCGCCTGCGTCTCGGTCAGCGCGTTGAACAGCGTCGATTTGCCGACATTGGGAAGGCCGACGATCCCGCAACGAAAACCCATTCTCATGCTCCTTGGTTGGCGCGGCCTTTAGCGGGCAAGACCGCGTTTGGAAACCTCTGCCGGGGTGCTTGCGGCTTCACCATTGTTTCAGGGTTTGCGTGGCATAGCCCGCCCCATGAAACGGACGGTTTTTCTGGCACTTGCGCTTGGCCTTTCGGCCTGCGGCGGCGAGAGCGTGGACAAGGCCGCGCGCGCGCGCGAGGAAATTGCGCGCATGGAACTGGCCGCGGCCAAGGTCGATCTCATGGCGGCGCTGGGGGAAAAGGGCGACAGCCGCGATCTGCTGCTCCTGCTTGCAGGCGTGCAACTGCGCATGGGCGATGGCATCGGCGCTGCGGCAACCGCCGCGCGGCTTGAACGGCTGGGCGTGAAGGGTGCCGAGCTTGCACGCCTCAAGGCAGAAGCAGCGCTCCTTCGCGGCTCGATCGAACAGGGCCTTGCGCTGCTTGGCGATGATCCTTCGCCGCAGGCGTGGCGGCTGCGCGCCGCAGCGCACCTTGCCAGAGGGCGCACCGCCAGGGCAGTCGAGGCGTTTGCGCGCGGCGAGGCTGCCGGCGACGATGTGCTGCTGCTGCGCGATCACGCCATGTTCCTGCTTGCTGCCGACGACGTGGCGGGTGCCTTGCAGCGCGCGCAGGCCATGGCGAGGATCGCCCCCGATCATTACGACACGCTCATGGTTGGCGGCGAGATAGCGGTCCGCCGTCGCCGTCTTGACGAGGCGCAGAAGCAATTTGCCCAAGCCGCCCGGCTGTTTCCGAACGTGCCGGAGCCGTGGCTTGCCAGCGCCAGCGCCTTCGAGGATGCGGGCCGGATGGACCGTGCGGCGCAGATGGTCGCCAAGGCGGCGGCGCTTGTGCCCAATGATGCGCGCGTGGTGGCGTTCAAGGTGCGCGTGGCGGCCGACAAGCAGGATTGGCAGACCGTGCGCAGCCTGCTGGCGCGGCAGGAAGGATCGCTCGATCCGCTGTCGGCCAACGGGCTTGCCTATGCCGAGGCGCTGCTGTTCCTTGGCCAGCGCGAACAGGCGCGTGCGATGTTCCAGCGCGCGTTCCTGCGTGCACCGGGCAATCCGCGCGTGCGCCTGATGATGGCGGGCGCGCAGATGGCCACCGGTGATCCCGCTGCAGCCTATCAGACGGTCAGGCCGCTGGCTGAAAGCCTCATCGCCGACGATCCCGAACTGGAACTGGCCGAGGCGGCTGCCCGCGCGCTGGACCGGAATGCCGAAGCCGATGAATGGAAAGCCAAGCGCCTGTCCCCGCAGCGCGCCGTTGCGCTCGACCTTGCGGCAAAAGCCGACGAGGCTGCCGAGCGTGAGGACTGGCCGACAGCCGTGGCCTTCTATCGCCAGCTTGTGGCGATGGGGCAGGATGGCGAAGTCTATCGCCGCTTTGCCCTGGCGCTGAGCAGGGCGGGCAAGGCCGACGAGGCGATTGCCGCGGCCGACCGGGCACGGGGCCTGGTGCCGGGTGATCCTGATCTTGTCCACCTTGCCGGCTACGTTCGGGCAGTGGCGGGAAAGCAGCCGGATGCGGCGCGCAGGCTTTTGCAGGAGGCCGCCGAAACCGATCCGCGCAATCCGGTCTATCGCCAGAGCCTCGCGCGGTGGGGGCAACCGGCAGCAGGATAAGAGGAAGGGGCGCGGTGCATCTGGCGCCGCGCCCCCTGATCCCGAATGAGGAGCCGATCTCAGCCGCGCTGCTTGATCTTGCGCGAGCGGGCATAGCCGACGCCGAGCAGGCCCAGCGCCATCAT
This sequence comes from Novosphingobium sp., assembly GCA_046294595.1. GTDB lineage: Bacteria > Pseudomonadota > Alphaproteobacteria > Sphingomonadales > Sphingomonadaceae > Novosphingobium. The sequence continues at coordinate 25,289 of JBKBKD010000030.1, read as the reverse complement.
GCCAAGCATTCCCGGCTCAGGCACCTGCGTGCCGCCAGTGCTGCCGCCGGTGGTCGTTCCGCCCGTTGTGGTGCCACCCGTGGTGGTGCCGCCAGTCGTTCCGCCCGTGCTGGTGCCGCCGGTCGTCGTGCCACCGGTGGTCGTTCCACCGGTCGTCGTGCCACCCGTGGTGGTGCCGCCAGTCGTCGTGCCACCCGTGGTCGTTCCGCCGGTCGTCGTGCCGCCGGACGAGGTCGTCGTGGTGCCGCCCGTGGTCGTGCTGGAGCTGGTGCTGGTGCTGCTACCAGAGCAGGTCTTCGACGACTTCTTGCAAGACTTCGATCCGCTCAGCAGCCACCACGTGGCATGGGCAGGGGTTGCAGTAGCGGCGCACAGGGAAACCGTGGCGACGGCGGCGAGAAGCTTCTTGGTCATGTCAACCTCCACATCCTGGAATTGGTTGACACGATACCGAGCAAAGCCCGTGCCAAATCATCGATATCAGCCACTTGCATGGTTAACGGCCATGAATCGCGTCATCGCATGTCAGTTCTGCCGACAGATTCATGCTTCTGAATTGTTGCTGGCCTGCACGCCATGACGCGAAGATCCGTTCCGGGACCGGTTCAATGCCCCGCCCAGTGGGCAGTGCCGGGGGCTTGAGGAGCACGCCGATGCTGCTCACCACCGATGCAAGGGCCAGACCAGTTGCCGGGCATAGCCTTCGGGCACGTCCAGTCCGGCCACACCATAGCCCTGCGGCCAGCGATCCCCCGGCAGATAGGCCGTGCCGAACCACCGATCGATCAGCGCAAAGTGCACGGCAAAGTTGGTGTCGCGCGCTTCCGGTTCGATCGCGTGGTGCCAGTGGTGAAAGCGCGGCATGACGATCCAGCGTTCCAGCCATTCGCTGCGCGGGGCAAAGTTGGCATGAATGAACACCGCGTGCACCGAGACGAAGCCGAGATAGGCATAGACGGCAGACGCATCGAACCCCAGCGCAAGGATGGGCACGAGCACCAGCCCGCGCGTGACGATCACGTCGAGCAGATGAAGCCGAGATCCGGCAAGCCAGTCCATCCGCACGGCGCTGTGATGCACCCGGTGGAAGCGCCACAGGACCGGCACGGCATGGAAGGCGCGGTGAACGGCATACTGCGCAAGATCGGCAACCAGAACGACGAGGACGAACTGCGCCGCCAGCGGCAAGCCCCTTACAAGGGCCTGCACCGGCGCAACCGCCAGCGCCTGTCCGGCCTGTGCTGCCGGAACCAGCACCAGAAGCGACATGACCTGCGCCAGCGCATGGCTCATGAAGAAATAGCTCGTATCGGTCAGCCAGCCCGGCCGGAACGGTCCCTGCTCAGGCCGCAGGGCGAAGGCGCGTTCCAGCGGCACGAAAAGCGCCGCCATGGTCAGCACGCCCAGAACGAACCAGTCCAGCCCCAGATAGATCGCACTTTCAGGCGCATCCCCTATCGTCACACCGCCAGCGCCAAGGGCAAGCGCGATTCCCGCCAGCACAAGCCCTGCCAGACCGAGTGTCTTCCGGCGGCGCAGCAGCAGCGACAGACCGGCCAGCACCATCGTCAGCAGAATGGCGCCATCGATGGCCCTGCGCACCAGTGCAAGCGGATAGTGGCTGCGCAGTTCCGGCAGGGTCAGCCATTGCGGAAAGTGCAGGCAAAGAACGGCCGCCACCGCCAGAAGTCCCAGCAGCACGGCCAGAACGCCGCTGATCCACCCGGTGCCGAAGCGGCGCGGGGCCTTGTCGGAGAAGATGCGGGTCAGCCATTGTTCTGCGCTCATGCGCGCTGGCATAGCCGCAAAGCCCGAAGGAATGGCTAATCTAGCCGTTCTGCCGATCTAGCCGTTCTGGCGAAGCGCTATGCCGTTCATGAAGCGCACGGTGTCGCCATCGGCAAGCCAGGGTGCCTCGGCCGCGATGGCCCCCAGCATTTCGACCAGATCGTCCTGCTCCGCCTTGGCGAAGTTGCCCAGCACGTGCCCGGTCACGCGGTCCTTGTGACCGGGGTGGCCGATGCCCAGCCTTACGCGGCGAAAATCCCCGCCGAGGTGCTGGTCGATCGAGCGCAGCCCGTTGTGTCCGGCCGTCCCTCCGCCCTGCTTCACCTTCACCTTGAAAGGGGCGAGATCGAGTTCGTCATGAAACACCGTCAGCGCGTCCAGCCCCAGCTTGTAGAACCGCATGGCCTCGCCGACGGAGCGGCCGCTTTCGTTCATGAAGGTGGCGGGTTTCAGCAGCAGGATCCTGTGCGAACCGATCCGCCCTTCCTGCAACCAGCCCTGGAACTTCTTCTGCACCGGCCCGAACCCATGAACTTCGGCAATGGTATCAAGCGCCATGAAGCCCACGTTGTGGCGGTGCAGGGCGTATTGCGGTCCGGGATTGCCGAGACCGACCCACAATTGCATCTGTCCTGATCCTTCGTTGCAGTTGGCTTGCGTCCAGCCGGTTTATCCGGGCCGTATTATCTGGGGAGTTTATCAGGGCCGGAATGCCAGCCGCAACGAAAGAACCCCTCCCGCATGAAACGGAAGGGGCTGCTTTCGTTGGCCGGCGATTGCAGGCGCACCGGGGAGGCTGTCAGCCTTCCTTCGTCGTATCGCCTTCTTCGCTCTTCAGCGAGGAGGGGGCCACGATCGTCGCGATGGTGAAATCGCGGTCGGTGATCGCGGGCTTCACGCCAGCGGGCAGGGTGACGGCGCTGATGTGGATCGAATCGCCCACTTCGTATCCGGCAACGTCGACCACGATGTCATCGGGGATGGCATCCGGCGCGCAGATCATTTCCAGCTCGTGGCGGACGACGTTGAGGATGCCGCCCTTCTTGAGACCGGGCGACTTGGCTTCGTTGATGAAGGCCACCGGCACGTTGACATGGACAACCGAGTCCTTCGAGACGCGCAGGAAATCGGCGTGCTGCGGACGATCCGTCACCGGGTGGAAAGCCACATCCTTGGGCAGGGTGCGGACGGTTTCGCCACCAACGGTCAGTTCCACCACCGAGTTGAAGAAGTGGCCCGTGCCCAGCGCCTTGACCAGCGCCTTTTCTTCGAGGTGGATAGCCAGCGGTTCCTTGTTGCCGCCATAGATCACGGCGGGGGTGCGGCCTTCACGACGCAGTGCACGGGAGGCTCCCTTGCCAGCCCGGTCGCGCGTCTCGGCCGACAGATGCAGCGTCTCGCTCATTTGTCAGTACCTTTTCGAGAATGCGTTTACGCGTTTCCTCCGCCACGCCTCCAGGGATGACCATGACGGGGGAGCGGCGGCCCTTAGCGCTTCTGCGGGAAAATGCAAGCTCGCAGCCGGAAATGCTTCCGGTCAGGGCAGTCGCCTGATCGTCCAGCCACGCGCGGCGAGCAGGCGTTGCAGGCTGTCCGCGCCCGCAAGATGCGCGGCCCCCACGGCCACGAAGGGCATTGCCCCGGCTTTCAGCATGGCATCGATCTGCCCTGCCCAATCGCGGTTGCGCGCTGTCAGCAGGGCCTGCCGCAGTCCGGGATCGGCAAGGAAACCCTTGTTGGCCTCAACCGCAAGGCCCAGATCGTCGCCCTTCAGCCATAGCGCGATCATCTCGGCTTCCTCGCTGCCGTCGCTGGCGGCTTCGTGGATGACCTGCTCCAGCAGCACCTGCTGCTGCCGTTCGGGCAGGGCATCGAACACGCCGAACTGGCCTGCCAGCGTTTCCAGCCCCGCAACCGGCTTTCCTGCCGCCAGCCGCCGCAATTCAGGCTCTACACCCAGTTCCGGCCGCGCTCCGGCCTTCCGGCCCGAAACCGCCGCAAGCTGAAGCGCCACTGCCCAGCTTTCGGTATCGGCAAAATCCGCATCGGTCAGTCCTAGCTTGCGATAGACCTTCGCAAGGTCGTCGCGATAGGCGCCGCGCACGCGCCTTGATGGTGGCGCAAGGTCAGGCGTCCCGGCCAGTTCGGCCAGCGCCTTGCCGGCATTGCCCTGGTTGAGCGGTTCGGCAATCTCCAGCACCAGCCGGTCCGATGCGGCCAGCGCCGTGGCGATTTCCGGGCGCAGCCATGGCGTGTCAGGGGGCAGGGCGTGGACCGTGCCGAAGAGGTAGCCGCGCGCCGCGCCGGTGCTGTCGGCAATCTCCCACAGGGCGACCCGCGCCGCATGGGGCGCAGGCTCCGCCTTGCGCCCCAGCCAGTGGACGAGCACGCCCAGCACCAGTGCAGTGACAATCGCCAGCAGCAGGCGCGCAGGAAATGACCGAGGAAGCAGCTTCATGGCCTATTGCACCCGTTGCACCGCGATGCCGCGCCGCTCCAGCGCATCCTGCACGCTGTCGGCCCCTGCCAGATGACCGGCGCCCACCGCGACGAATACCGTGCCGGGACGCTCCAGCCGCTGGCCGATCCATGCCGCCCAGTTGCGGTTGCGCTGGTAAAGCAGCGTCTCGGCAAGGTCGGCGTCAGTCATCTGGGCATTGAGCAGGCGCCCCAGCGCTTCGGTATCGCCCTTGCCCCAGACCTCGGTCATTCGGGCGATCAGGCTGGACGCGGCGCTGAAATCGCGCACGGTGCTGTCAAGAAAGCGCAATTGCGCCTCGCGCGGCAGATCGGCGAACATGGCGATCTGGTATTCCACGCTCTCCAGGGCATGGCGGGCCTTGCCCTGGGCTTTCGCGGCGCTTGCCAGCGTGGCTTCGGCCCCGTCCTGCGCCAGATAGCCTGCCTGTGCATAGGGCAGGACCGCCAGCGAAATGGCCGCAAGCCACGGTTCCAGCCCGTCATAGGTTTCGGGCCGGATACCGAGCCTTGCCAGCAGGGCTTCATAGGCCGCGCGGTTATCCTCATCCATCAAGGAGCGCAGCGTCTGCCCTCGCAGCGTCCCGCGCGAAAGCGCTGCGCGCGCCTGTGCGTCGGGAGCAACGTCCGGGATTTCCATGACGAGTTCGCCCGATGCAGCAAAGGCTTGCGCCACGGCCCCGTCGAACCAGACCAGCCCCCTGGGCAGGGCGTGAACCGTGCCGAACAGGTAGATCGTCGTATCGGCATCGGCCACCTTCCACAGCGCCGGGCGCAGCGGCTGCGCGGCAGGGGCTTGTAGCTGGGCGGGCGCAGCCTTGGCCGGGCGGGCTTGCGCCGCGAGGCCGACCGGCACGGCCGGCAACAGGGCGAGGGCAAGGGCTGAAAGGGCAATCGCGGCGCAAAGGCGGCGGAGCATCTGGATCATCGCCCGCCTTGTGCCCGCAAAGAGCTTGCAAGGAAATGAAGGAAATTGCCGCAAGCCCTGCCGGTTCGGGGTTCGGCCGGATCAAAGCCCGGTTGATTTGGCGCCAAGCATCGGCCAAAGCCGCGCGCACCATGGCCGATACGATGCAAACGCCCCCCCGCGCGCCCCTGAGCCTTCAGGACATGATCCTGCGCCTGCATTCCTTCTGGAGCGAGCAGGGCTGCCTGATCCTCCAGCCCTATGACATGCGCATGGGCGCGGGCACGTTTCACACGGCCACCACGCTGCGCGCACTGGGGCCGGAGCCATGGAACGCTGCCTTCGTGCAGCCCTGCCGCCGTCCCACCGATGGCCGCTATGGCGAGAACCCCAACCGGTTGCAGCATTACTACCAGTATCAGGTGATTCTGAAGCCTTCGCCGCAGAACCTTCAGGAGCTTTACCTGCAATCGCTGGTCGAAATCGGCATCGACCCGCTGGTGCATGACATCCGCTTCGTGGAAGACGATTGGGAATCCCCCACGCTCGGCGCATGGGGCCTTGGCTGGGAAGTCTGGTGCGACGGGATGGAAGTGACCCAGTTCACCTATTTCCAGCAGATGGGCGGCTTCGATTGCAAGCCGGTGGCGGGCGAACTGACCTACGGGCTTGAGCGCCTTGCCATGTATATCCAGGGCGTCGACAACGTCTATGATCTCGCCTTCAACAGCCACGGGGTCACTTACGGCGAGGTGTTTCTCGAAAACGAGAAGCAGATGTCGAAGTGGAACTTCGAGGTTGCCGATACCGACAGCCTGTTCGAAGGCTTCCGCCGTGCCGAGGCGGAATGCCTGCGTAGCCTTGAAGCCGATGTGCCCATCGCTGCTTATGAACAGGCGATCGAGGCCAGCCACCTGTTCAACCTCCTTCAGGCGCGCGGCGTGATCTCGGTGCAGGAACGCGCCAGCTACATGGGCCGGGTGCGCGATCTCGCGCGCGGGAGTTGCGAGGCCTACATGGAAAAGAACGCCGCGCAGTGGGCGGCCAGCTATCCGGAGTGGAGCAAGTGAGCGATTTCCTTCTCGAACTGCGCAGCGAGGAAATCCCGGCCCGGATGCAGGCGGGTGCGCGTGCCGATCTGGAAAGGCTGTTCCGCAAGGAACTGGATGCCGCCGGGCTGAAGGCGGGCGAAATCACCGTCTGGTCCACCCCGCGCCGCCTTGCGCTTGTGGCGCGCGATCTGCCTCTGGCGACCGAGGCCGTCAGAGAAGAGGTCAAGGGGCCGCGCACCAGCGCCCCCGAACAGGCGCTCGAAGGCTTCCTGCGCAAGACCGGCCTTACGAAGGACCAGTTGACGGAGCGTGATGGCGTGTGGTTCGCCGTCACCGAAAAGCCGGGCCGCGCCACGAAGGATGTGCTCGCAGAGGCCATTCCGGCGATTATCCGCGCCTTCCCCTGGCCCAAGAGCCAGCGCTGGGGCGCAGCCTCGCTTTCCACTGAGTCGCTGCGCTGGGTGCGCCCCCTTTCGGGCATCGTGGCCCTGCTGGGCGAGGAACTGGTGGAATGCGAGATTGGCGGCGTGAAATCGGGCTACGTCACGTGCGGCCACCGCTTCCACTGCCCCGGTGAAATTACTATCGGCAGCGCGCAGGATTATGCCGAAAAGCTGCGCATGGCCCACGTGATCGTCGATCATGTGGAGCGTGAAGCCATGGTGCGCGAAAAGGCACAGGCCGCAGCGCAGGCCGCCGGCCTGGTGCTGGTCGAGGATGAAGGTCTGGTGATCGAGAACGCGGGCCTTACCGAGTGGCCGGTCCCGCTGCTGGGCCGTTTCGACGAAGCCTTTCTCGATGTGCCGCCCGAAGTGATCCAGCTTACCGCGCGGGTGAACCAGAAGTATTTCATCTGCCGCGATGCTGGCGGAAAGCTCGCCAATGCCTTCGTCTGCACCGCCAATATCGAGGCGAAGGACGGCGGCGCGGCCATCATCGACGGCAACCGCAAGGTTCTGGCTGCACGGCTTTCCGATGCCCGCTTCTTCTGGGAGCAGGACCAGAAGAAGTCGCTGTCGGAACATGCGGAAAAGCTGGCGCGCATCACCTTCCACGAAAAGCTGGGCACCGTGGCTGACAAGGTCGAACGCGTCGCCAAGCTGGCCGAATGGCTGGCAAGCGAAGGCATCGTGCCGAACTGCGATCCCGCGCTGGCGCGGCAGGCGGCGCAGCTGTGCAAGGCCGATCTCGTCACCGAAATGGTGGGCGAGTTTCCCGAATTGCAGGGCCTGATGGGCGGCTACTACGCCCGCGCCGAGGGCCTGCCCGACGCCGTGGCCGACGCGATTCGCGATCACTACAAGCCGGTCGGGCAGGGCGATGACGTGCCCACCGCGCCGGTGACGGTGGCTGTGGCGTTGGCGGACAAGCTGGATACGCTGGTGTCCTTTTTCGTCGTTGATGAGAAGCCAACAGGATCCAAGGATCCATACGCTCTTCGGCGTGCGGCATTGGGGATATTGTCAATTCTGCAATTGAACGGCCTCCGGCTGCAGATCGCAAGTGTCGCTTATGTCCTTCTGTTTCAGGCAGCTTTGCTTGCGAGGGCTATTAGTAATTTACCTGAGTTAAAGGCTTTCGAAGCTGACAAGAAGGTCGCAGCAAAATTTGGGACGATCATAAAGCAGGCAGAAGTCGATGCCTACTTTGGCAAAGAGATTATCAATCCGCAAATTCTGCATCTGATAGTCGACCGGGCTGCTTTGGTAGCTCAATTCCTCGCAGACCGCCTCAAGGTCCAACAACGCGAAGCCGGCGTCCGCCACGATCTGATCGACGCCGTGTTTGCGCTCGGCGGCGAAGACGATCTCGTCCGTCTGCTCGCCCGCGTCCATGCGTTGCAGGCGTTTGTCGGCACCGAGGATGGCGTCAACCTGCTGGCCGGTTACAAGCGCGCCGCGAACATCCTCAAGAAGGAGGAATACGTTCCGGCCGAGGCTGCCTATGATCGCGAACTTGCCGAACAGGCCCTGATCGACGCGCTCGATGCCGCCGAACCGCAGGCCGAAAGCGCCATTGCCGCCGAGGACTTCACCGCCGCCATGGCCGCGCTGGCCACCTTGCGCGGGCCGATCGATGCGTTCTTTGATGAGGTGACAGTCAATGACGCGGATGCGAACAAGCGTGCCAGCCGTCTTGCGCTGCTGGACCGCTTCCGTGCTGCGGTGCACAAAGTTGCGGACTTTTCGCGCATAGAAGGGTAAGAGCCGCGGCAAAGGCAGGGCCGACTCCATATCGGCCCGCAAAGAACAGACAGACGCAGGGAGCCTTGGTGGCGAAATGAGCGCATACGTATTCCACTTCGGCGGCGGTGCATCGTCTTCGGACGCGCGGGCCAGGGACAAGACCATCGTTGGCGGCAAGGGCGCGAACCTTGCCGAAATGGCCGGGATCGGTCTGCCGGTGCCGCCGGGCTTCACCATCAGCACCGAGGTCTGCACGGCCTACAATGCCAGCGGCAAGACCTTTGACAATGCCCTGCGCGCAGGCGTTGCCGCAGGCGTTGCACATATCGAGAAGGCCACCGGCCGCGTGTTCGGCGATGCGGCCAATCCGCTGCTCGTTTCGGTGCGCTCAGGCGCGCGGGTCTCGATGCCTGGCATGATGGACACCGTGCTGAACCTTGGTCTCAACGACCAGACGGTCGAGGGCCTTGCAAGCGGTTCGGGTGATCCGCGCTTTGCTTGGGACAGCTACCGCCGCTTCATCCAGATGTATTCCGACGTGGTGCTGGGGCTTGACCATCACCGGTTCGAGGATGCGCTCGAAATCGTGAAGGAAGACAACGGCTTCTTCAACGATGTTGAACTTGGCGCCGAACATTGGCAGGCGCTGGTGGGCGAATACAAGGCCATCGTGGAAGAGCAGCTTGGCCGCCCGTTCCCGCAGGACGTGCACGAACAGCTCTGGGGCGCCATCGGTGCGGTGTTCGATTCATGGGAATCGGACCGCGCCAAGGTCTATCGCAAGCTCAACGACATTCCCCACGACTGGGGCACCGCGGTCAACGTGCAGGCCATGGTCTTCGGCAACATGGGCGAGACTTCGGCCACCGGCGTTGCCTTCACGCGCGATCCGGCAACCGGCGAGAAGGCCTATTATGGTGAATGGCTGGTCAATGCGCAGGGCGAGGACGTGGTGGCGGGCATCCGCACCCCGCAATACCTGACCAAGGCCGCGCGCGAGCGGGCAGGCGCCAAGCCGCTGTCGATGGAAGAGGCGATGCCTGCGGCCTATGCCGAACTGGCGGCCGTGTTCGAACTGCTCGAAAAGCACTATCGTGACATGCAGGATATCGAGTTCACGGTGGAGCAGGGCAAGCTGTGGATGCTCCAGACCCGGTCGGGCAAGCGCACCGCCAAGGCCGCGCTGAAGATGGCCGTCGACATGGTGGGCGAAGGGCTGATCGACGAGGCGACGGCGATCAGGCGCATCGATCCCATGGCGCTTGACCAGTTGCTTCACCCCACGCTCGATCCCAAGGCCGTGCGCGACGTGCTGACCAGGGGGCTTCCGGCATCGCCCGGCGCGGCTTCAGGTGCGGTTGTGTTCGATGCCGATACCGCGCAGGCCCGTGCCGAGCGCGGCGAGGCCGTGATCCTTGTCCGCGTGGAAACCTCGCCTGAGGACATTCACGGGATGCACGCGGCCAAGGGCATCCTCACCGCGCGCGGCGGCATGACGTCGCATGCGGCGGTTGTCGCGCGCGGCATGGGCCGACCCTGCGTTTCGGGCGCGGCGGGCGTCTCGATCGACATGGCCAGCCGCACCGCAAGGATCGGCAACCGCGAGGTGAAGGAGGGCGATGTCATCACTCTCGATGGCTCGAACGGCGATGTCATGGCGGGCATGGTGCCCACGGTCGAGCCGGAACTGGTGGGCGATTTCGGCACGCTGATGACATGGGCCGACAGATACCGCCGCATGAAGGTGCGCACCAACGCGGAAACCCCGCTTGATTGCCAGGTGGCGCGCCAGTTCGGCGCGGAGGGCATCGGTCTGTGCCGCACCGAACACATGTTCTTCGAGGCGGGCCGCATTTCGGCCGTGCGCCAGATGATCCTCGCCGAGGACGAGGCCGGGCGGCGCAAGGCGCTGGCCAAGCTCCTGCCCGAACAGCGCAGCGATTTCCAGGCGATCTTCGAAGTCATGGCGGGCCTGCCCGTGACGATCCGCCTGCTTGATCCGCCGCTGCACGAGTTCCTGCCGCATGGCGATGCCGAGTTTGCCGAACTGGCCGAGGCGACGGGGCTGGGGGTGGAGCATCTCAAGCGCCGGGCGGGCGAATTGCACGAGTTCAACCCGATGCTGGGCCATCGCGGCTGCCGCCTTGGCATCACCTTCCCGGAAATCTACGAGATGCAGGCCCGCGCCATCTTCGAGGCAGCCTGCGATGTTGCCGAAAAGAGCGGCGAGGCGCCCATTCCGGAAGTCATGATCCCGCTGGTCGCCACGCGCAAGGAACTGGAAATCCTGCGCGCACTGGTCGACCGGGTGGCGCTTGAGGTCTTTGCCGAGAAGGGCCGAACGCTGGAATACATGGTCGGCACCATGATCGAACTGCCGCGCGCGGCGCTGATGGCAGGCGAGATTGCGGAAGAAGCGAGGTTCTTCTCCTTCGGCACCAACGACCTGACGCAGACCACGCTGGGCGTGAGCCGCGACGACGCCGCCCGTTTCCTCAATCCTTACGTCGATCAGGGCATCTATCCGCGCGATCCCTTCGTCAGCCTTGATATCGAGGGCGTGGGGCAGCTTGTCGAACTGGCCGCAGAGCGCGGACGCAAGACCCGGCCCGACATCAAGCTTGGCATTTGCGGCGAACATGGCGGCGATCCGGCGTCCATCGCCTTCTGCGAAAAGACCGGCCTCGATTACGTCTCGGCCAGCCCCTATCGCGTGCCGATCGCAAGGCTGGCCGCTGCGCAGGCGGCCCTGGCCTGAAGCTCAGAACCTGGGTGGGCGAAGGGCCTTTGCCCACCCGCTGAGCGTCAGGATTTCGAAGCGTTCCGTCACTTTGCCGTCTGCATCGGCGCGGGCGGCAAAGGCAGCCTTGGCCCGCGCCAGCGCCGCCTTGCCCAGCGGGCGGCCGGGCGTTGCAAGGCAGTTGCCAAGTCCCTGTGCGCGCAGATCACCCACAAGCTGGTTGAGCGAGCGGAAGCGCACGTCAATCCCGTGGCTGTCGATCACCGGATCGGCAAATCCGCAGCGTTGCAGAAGCTGCCCGCCCGCGCGAACATCTACCTGCGGGTGAATGCGCGGCGATGGCCGGTCCGCATCGGCCTCCAGCATGATGGATCGCAGCACGGGCAGCGAGCCTGCCCCTGAAAAGGCGGCGATCATGAGGCCGCCGTCCGCCAGCGCGCGCCGCAGATGCACGAGCGCGCCGGGCAGGTCGTTGACCGTGTCGAGCGTGCCGAGACTGGCGACGAAATCGAACCGCTCGGCAAGCGGGAAGGGCGCTTCCTCGTCGATCGGGGTCATGCCCAGCGCGGGATCCCGGCATTCAGCCATGCAGCCGCCGGCGGCCAGCGCATCGGCCATTCTGCCGGTCCAGTCGCCGATCAAAAGCGCCCGTTTCGGTTCGTGGCGCAGAAATGCAAGCCGCTCCAGCACGTCGTCGACCATGTCGTCGATGATATAGCGCGGCGCGTCAGCAGCCTGTTGCAGCGCGGCCATGCGCAGTCTGCGGGCTTTGCGCCGTTCCGGTGCGAAAATATTCGGGGGGATGCTGGCCATATGAGGGCACTGCCCATCTTCGCGCCCCTTGCCAAGATGCAAAGCTGTGCAACTATCGCGGGTGTGTCTGCTGCCCGCATCCTTGCGTCTCTGGTCGATTTCGTGTTTCCGCCGCGCTGCCCGCTGTGCGGTGATCCCGTCGGAGCGCACGGCGGACTTTGCGGCGTTTGCTGGGACAAGCTGGAAATGCCGACCGGCACCTGCTGCAAGCTGTGCCAGCGCCCGTTGGGCGAGGTTCAGGGCGCGCAGACGGGACTGGTGTGCGCACCGTGCATGGCAGAACCCCCGCGCCATGGGGGGATTGCTGCGGCCACGCTCTATAATGCACCCTCGCGCGCGCTGGTGCTGGCATTGAAGCACGGGCGCCGGATTGGCCTTGTGCCGATGATGGCGCGGATGATGCTGCCGCGCATCCCGCCGCTGGAGGGCAGGTGGCTGATCGTCCCGGTGCCTCTGCATCGCTGGCGGCTGATGCAACGCGGCTTCAACCAGTCAGCCTTGCTGGCAAGGGAGATTGCCCGCCTTACCGGTCAGGAACTCGTTGTTGACGGGCTGGTCAGACACCGCCCGACACCGCCGCTGGGAGGATTGAACCGCAAGGCGCGGGCACGGGCGCTGTCCGGCGCCATCAGCGCGCATTCCCGGCGAGCGGGGCGCCTGAAAGGGGTGAACGTTCTCCTTGTCGACGATGTGATGACCAGTGGTGCCACAACCGATGCCTGCATGGTGGCCCTGCGCAAGGCCGGGGCAGGCACGGTGCGCATCGCGTGCTTTGCCCGCGTGCTGGATGAAGGGCTATCCGGTTTGCGGGACGATGCGGCAATCGAGGCATGATCGCACTTATACCGAGGCGCTGAGATGCTGGCGCATCATGCTTGGCAAATGCTCAAGCGCCGCACGGGCTTGACCAAGGCGCGATGAGTCAAGCTCATCGCGCCTTTGTATCATGTTGCTAGCGCGGGCGCGGAGCAGAACCGGAACATGGGTTAACGCAAAAGGAAACGCCCGGAACCAGCGGCTCCGGGCGTCCTCGTGACGAATCTATGCGGGCGTTCGCGCTGATCGCGATACCGGCAGCCCCCCGACTGCCCCGCCGTTTCCCTCACCTGCCGTCAGCTTCCCTGCGCGACCCTTTGGCCAGCTGCAAGAGATGCCGGACGGCTCCTCATCGCGTTTCCCCTGAACTTTGGCGCTGTTCAGATCGCGGCTCCCTCAAGCCACGGTGTTTCATCTCGCATCGGATGGGTTTGGGAAAGCGCATTGTAGGTTCATCATGGATTTTGCCACCGTGTGTGGTTATCCTGCAACAATTCCGCCATCACTGATCACACCACGCCCCCTGATCCTTTCAGAAAGGCTCCCGGTTCCTTGACCTCTTCCGACAATTCCGCCTGCCGCGAGCAAGGCACCCGGTTCATGCCCCGTTTCGACGCCGCAGGCCTTTTGACGGCAGTGGCTATCGATCACCGGACCGGCCGGTTGCTGATGCTGGCGCACATGAATGCCGAGGCATTGGACCGGACACTTGAAACGGGCCTTGCGCATTTCTTCTCGCGTTCGCGCGGGCGGCTGTGGATGAAGGGCGAAAGTTCCGGCCACGTGCTGCGGATCGTCGAGATCAGGGTCGATTGCGACCAGGATGCGATCGAACTGCGGGTGGAGGCGGCCGGACCGGCATGTCACACCATGGCGCCCTCCTGCTTCTATCGCCGGATTGCGGCAGACCGCACGCTGGAGCGGGTGACTGATTGACGCTTACGTAAAGGTCAGTTAGGGTGGTGCCATGTCACAGCAAGCCGTCACCGCGACTCGTGCCTCTGCCGGTTCCGCCCGGCAAATGCAGGGGGAAAGCCCGCCTTCGTCCCCGGATCAGGCAGATTCGGGCCATACCGGCCATCTCGATCAGCCCGATGCGCTGAAGCGTGACCAGTTCACCATTTCCGATCTTTCCAGCGAGTTCGGAGTAACGGCCCGCGCACTGCGCTTCTACGAGGACGAGGGCCTCATTGCTCCCGAACGCGTCGGTCTCACGCGGATCTATTCGAAACGCGACCGGGCGCGGCTTGCCTGGATCATGCGGGCCAAGAACGTCGGCTTCAGTCTGGCCGAAATCCGCGACATGATCGACCTTTACGACATGGGCGATGGCCGTGCCGAGCAGCGCCGCGTTACCATCGTCAAATGCCGTGAGCGGATCGAGAACCTGCGCAAGCAGCAGGCCGACATTGCCGCAACGATCGAGGAACTGACCAGCTTCGTCGACCTCGTGATCGCCCGTGAGCGTGCCGAAGGCCGCAATCCGGACGCCTGAAACAAGCCTCTTTCTTCAAGGGACAGGACCATGCCGATCTACAACGCCCCCACGCGGGACACACGCTTCGTCGTCAATGAACTGATCCGCCTCGAAAGCTACGGGCATCTGCCGGGCTTCGAGAATGCGAGCCGGGACATGACCGATGCCATCATCGAGGAAGCCGGCCGCTTCGTGTCCGAAGTCGTCGCGCCGCTCAATCTGCCGGGCGACCGGGAAGGCTGCACCCGTCATCCCGATGGAAGCGTGACCACGCCCAAGGGCTTCAAGGAAGCCTACCGCCAGTATGTGGAAGGCGGCTGGGGCACGCTCTCCGCGCCGCCGGCCTTTGGCGGGCAGGGGCTGCCGCATGTCATGGGCTTCATCATGGAGAAGTATCTCGCCACCGCCAATCAGGCGTTTGCGATGTATCCCGGCCTTGCCAACGGCGCGATCTCGGCAATCATTGCCAAGGGTTCGCCCGAACAGCAGGCCATGTATCTGCCCAAGATGGTGAGCGGCGAATGGCTGGGAACCATGAACCTGACCGAGCCGCATTGCGGCACCGATCTTGGCATGATCCGCACCCGCGCCGAACCGCAGGCGGATGGATCCTATGCCATCACCGGCACCAAGATCTTCATTTCGGCGGGCGACCATGACCTTACCGAGAACATCATCCATCTCGTCCTTGCCAAGACACCGGGCGCACCCGATTCGACCAAGGGGATTTCCCTGTTCATCGTGCCCAAGTTCATCGTGAACGATGACGGTTCGCTGGGTGAGCGCAACGCGGTGAGTGCCGGGGCGATCGAGGAGAAGATGGGCATTCACGGCAATGCCACCTGCGTCATGAACTATGACGGGGCGAAAGGCTGGATGGTCGGCGAGGAGAACAAGGGCCTTGCCGCGATGTTCATCATGATGAACGCGGCGCGGCTTGGCGTGGGGATGCAGGGGCTGGCGCAGGCCGAAGTCGCCTATCAGAACGGCCTTGCCTATGCGCTCGATCGGCGGCAGGGCCGCGCGCTCACCGGCCCGGCAGAGCCGGAGGCCAAGGCCGACCCCATCATCGTCCATCCGGATGTTCGCCGCATGCTGATGGATGCCAAGACCTTCATCGAAGGGATGCGCGCGCTGTGCCTGTGGGGGGCCTTGCAGGTCGATCTTTCGCACAAGGCGGCAACTGCCGAAGAGCGCCAGATGGCCGATGATCTCATCAGCCTGCTGACCCCGGTCATCAAGGGCTATGGCACCGACATGGGCTACAAGGTCGCCACCGACATGCAGCAGGTCTGGGGCGGCCATGGCTACATCGCCGAGAACGGCATGGACCAGTTCGTGCGCGATGCGCGCATCGCCATGATCTATGAAGGCACGAACGGCGTGCAGGCGATGGACCTTGCCGGGCGCAAGCTGGCGCTCAACGGCGGCCGCGCGATCCAGGCATTCTTTGCGCTGGTCGATGCCGAATGCGCCGAAGAGAGCGATCACGCGACGGTCAGGCTCGTGGCCGAACGTCTGGCCAAGGCAAACGGCGAACTGAAAGCCGCGACCATGTGGTTCATGCAGAACGCCATGGCCAACCCGAACAACCTCGGCGCCGGTGCCTATGCCTACATGACGCTGACCGGCATCGTTTCGCTCGGCCTCATGTGGCTGCGCATGGCCAAGGTTGCCGCTGCTGCGCTGGCCGATGGTTCCGCCGACACGGCATTTTACGAAGCGAAGCTCGCCTGCGCGCGCCACTGGGCCACGCGCTACACCACCGAAGCGGGTGCGCTGCGCCGTCAGGTCGAGGCGGGGGCGGAAACCATCATGGCGCTCACGCCGGAACAGCTTGCGATTGCCTGATGCCGCGATCGGGCCGGGAGGGCATCGGGCCTTCCCGGTTCAGTCAAGCACTTCGTCCAGCAGATTGATGAGCGCGGCCCAGCTCTGGCGGTCGGCACTGGCGTCATAGCCGATGGCCGGAAGGCCGCGCGCATCGCTGCCGGGATCGGTGAAGCCGTGGCGGACGCCGCTGTAGCTGTGGAGGTGCCAGTTCGCGCCTGCCGCGTCCATCTCTTCCCAGAACGCCATGACCTGCGAGCGCGGGACCATCGGGTCGGCATCGCCGTGGCAGACAAGAATGCGCGCGTTGATGGCGCCGGGCCGGGCAGGGGCCTGCGTATCCAGCAGGCCGTGAAAACTGGCCGCCAGCACCAGATCTGCGCCATCGCGTGCCAGTTCCAGCGCCGCCTGACCGCCCATGCAATAGCCGATTGCCGCAACCGGCAGTCCTTGCGCTTCGGGCAGGGCGGTCAAGGCTGAAAGCCCCGCGCGCAGGCGCTGGCGATAGGTTGCCACGTCCTGCCGCAACGGCCCGGCCAGTTCGCGCGCATGATCGAAATCGCGCACCTGCACGCCATAGAAATCGGCGATCATTGCCAGAAAGCCCGCCTCGGCCAGCATCTGGGCGCGGCGGACCATGGGGGTGTTGCAATTGGCGATGGTGGGCAGAACCAGCACGGCGGCGCGGGGCGTTCCCTGCGGTCTGGCGAGAAACCCGGTAAGGTCGGTCCCGCCGTCGGCGTAGTCGATCTGCTCCATCGCCATTGCGCCTACTCCGGCAGGAAATCGGGGACCGAGAGATAGCGCTCGCCCGTATCGTAGTTGAAGCCCAGAACACGGGTTCCCGCGGGCAGGCTCGGCAGTTTCTGGACAATGGCGGCAAGCGTGGCGCCCGATGAAATGCCCACGAGCATCCCTTCCTTTGCCGCGCACTGGCGCGCCATTTCCTTGGCATCTGCCGGATCGACGGTGATCGCACCATCAATCGCCTGGGTGTGAAGGTTGCCGGGGATGAAGCCTGCACCGATGCCCTGGATAGGATGGGGCGCGGGCTGTCCGCCCGAAATGACGGGCGAAAGCGTCGGTTCCACCGCATAGGCCTTGAGCGAAGGCCAGTGCTTCTTCAGCTCCTCGGCACAGCCCGTAAGGTGGCCGCCGGTGCCAACACCGGTTATCAGCACGTCGATCGGATCGGCGGCGAAGTCCCTGAGCACTTCCTGCGCCGTCGTGCGGATGTGCACGGCAACGTTGGCCGGATTGTCGAACTGCTGCGGCATCCACGCGCCGGGCGTCTGCTCGACCAGTTCCCTGGCCCGTTCGATGGCGCCCTTCATGCCCTTCTCGCGCGGGGTGAGGTCGAAGGTGGCGCCATAGGCCAGCATCAGCCTGCGCCGTTCGAGCGACATCGATTCGGGCATGACGAGAATGAGCCTGTAGCCCTTGACCGCCGCGACCATGGCAAGGCCGATGCCGGTGTTGCCCGATGTCGGCTCGATGATCGTGCCACCGGGGCGCAGGCTGCCATCGGCTTCGGCGGCCTCGATCATGGCGAGGCCGATCCTGTCCTTGATCGAACCGCCGGGATTGGCGCGCTCGTTCTTCACCCAGACCTCGTGATCGGGAAACAGGCGCGAAAGGCGAATGTGCGGGGTGTTGCCGATGGTGGCGAGGATCGAATCCGCTTTCATTGCGCGTGCTCCTTATGGTGAAGTCTTTGTCCCAGCTTAGGACTATCTGTAGCGCGCTGCAAAGGTTCGCGCGTTTTTCAGTTCGGGGAACAGGAAGAACCAGGCGGCCGTGACCGCGATCGCCCCGATGCCGCCAAAAGCCACCGCGCCCACCGCGCCAAGCAATGCCGCCGCCACGCCTGACTGCATCTCGCCCAGTTCGTTCGAAGCGGAAATGGCAAGCCCCGAAATCGACGATACCCGGCCGCGCACGGCATCGGGCGTGTGCAGCTGGACCAGCGTGTTGCGGATGAACACCGATACCATGTCGCCCGCTCCGACGCCCATCAGCATGAGGAGCGAGAGGTAATAGTTCGTCGAAAGACCAAAGCCGATGGTGAACGCGCCATAGACCGCCACACCCAGCAGCATCTTCATTCCGACATTGTTGCTGATGGGCCGTCGCGAGAGGATGAGTGCAACCAGCGCTGCCCCCAGCCCCGGCATGGCGCGCATGATGCCAAGACCGTCTGCACCGACCGGCTTGCCGTCGATCAGCAGGATGTCGCGCGCAAAGACCGGGAGCAGTGCAGTCGCGCCGCCGAGCAGCACCGCAAACAGATCGAGCGTGACGCACCCAAGGAGGAAACGGTCGTTCCATACGAACGAAAATCCCTCGCGCATCTGCCGCAGGGGATGGCTGTCGCGGTTGCTATCGGGCGGAGGAAGGCGCCTGATCGAGCCGATGCTGAGCGCGGCCAGACCGAGCAGCGCAGTCGAAGTCCAGTAAGGGGCTGCCGGGTGCGAGGCGAAGAGCATCCCGGCGAGCGCCGGACCGCCGACCGAGCCGACCTGCCATGCCATGGAGTTGATGGCAATGGCCTTGGGCATCAGCGGGGCCGGAACGACGTTCGGCGCGACCGATGCCAGCGCCGGGCCGATGAAGACCCGTGCCGTTCCGTGGAGCGCTGCCAGCCCGAACAGCAGGGGCAGGGAAAGTATTGCCAGTTGCGTTGTCAGCGCCAGCGCCAGCGCCACGGTCAGATCAAGGCAGAGCGAGATGGTGGCAACGTTGCGACGATCGAACCGGTCTGCCACCAGCCCGGCCACCGGGGTGAGGATGAACAGCGGCAGGAACTGCGCCAATCCCAGCAGGCCGAGCAGAAAGGCGGCCTGCGATATCGACATGGCATAGGCGCTGCGGGCCACGTCGTAGAGCTGGTAGCCGAGGATCACGACCATGCCGCTTGTCGCGACCACCGAAAAGAACCGGGCGATCCAGAAACGCCGGTAATCGGGAATGGCAAGCGGAGTGGCGGGAAGCTCGGCGGAGTGGTCGGTCATGGTCACGGCGCAGCCAATGCCAGCCGGAGGGGTTGTTGCCAAGCAAGCAATACTTGGCCCCTATGCCGGGGCGGACCGCGCGAACCCGTCTCCGCGCTCCTCTTGCAGGGTCAGCGCGATGAACGCGGCTTCGGTGCAGGCTGAAGCGAACGGATCAGCTTGCTGAAATCATCAACGCGGATGATTCGTTCGAACTGGAATCCGGCGCGTGTCCCGTCAGCCCAGACGACGAAGGCTTCGATTCGCCCGATGGACGGCAGGCGCACCGTCACTCGCTCGCCCCGGCCAAGATCCTCGATCTCGGTCGCCATGAAGCCGGTGGTCGAGATGTTCGCAACATGCAGCATGATGTCGCCGCGCGTGCGATGCTCGCCAATCACCGGCAGGTTCACCGGGTGACGGGTGGAACGACGCAAATCGGTGACTGAAAGCTGGGCTCCGCCGCGCATCGTTCCTCCTGGCGCCTGGGTTGTCGGTCAGGAGGCTATAGGTCCGAAATGGCGAACAATTGGTAAAGCGGCGGCAATTCTCTGCCGGAAGCGGCAGGCTCTTGCCGTTAGGTTACGGGAAACCCTGATCCGCCGGGCCTGTCAGACCCGGCGCACGATGCCGTGCTTCTTCTTGCCGGAAGAAACCCGGATTTCCTTGTCCGTCAGGGCGATACGATGGGTTTCATCGACCACCGCCACGCCATCGACGCGCGCGCCGCCACCGGCAACCAGCCGCTTGGCTTCACCCCGGCTTGCCGCAAAGCCCAGTCCCACCAGCGCATCGATGATGCCGATGCCGTCTTCGCCTGTCTCCAGAACGGGAAGATCCTGACCCAGCCCGCCACCGGCAAAGGTGGCCGCAGCCGTCGCCTCGGCAGCCTGTGCCGCGGCTTCGCCGCGCACGAGGCGGGTGACTTCATTGGCCAGCACGATCTTGGCGGCATTGATCTCGCTGCCCTGAAGCGCTTCAAGGCGGGCGATCTCGTCAAGCGGCAGATCGGTGAACAGGCGCAGAAAGCGGCCTACGTCCCGGTCATCGGTATTGCGCCAGTATTGCCAGAAGTCCCACGCCGGCAGCGCATCCTCGTTCAGCCACACGGCGCCGTTCATGGTCTTGCCCATCTTCGCCCCGTCGGCGGTGGTGAGCAGCGGCGTTGTCACCCCGAACACTTCCTTGCCGTCCATCCGGCGGGTGAGTTCGATGCCGTTGACGATATTGCCCCACTGGTCCGATCCGCCCATCTGCAACCGGCAGCCATAGCGCTGCGACAGTTCGCGGAAATCATAAGCCTGGAGGATCATGTAGTTGAACTCAAGGAACGAGAGCGACTGCTCGCGATCCAGACGCTGCTTGACCGAATCGAAGCTGAGCATCCGGTTCACCGAGAAGTGCTGCCCCACCTCGCGCAGGAACGGGATGTATTCCAGCCGGTCGAGCCACTCCGCGTTGTCGAGCATGATCGCATCGGTTGGCCCGTCGCCAAAGGTCAGGAAGCGTTCGAACACGGTCTTGATCGAGGCGACATTGGCCGCGATCGTCTCGTTGGTCAGCAGCTTGCGCGCCTCGTCCTTGAAGCTGGGGTCGCCGATCTTGCCGGTGCCGCCGCCCATCAGCACGATCGGCTTGTGGCCCGCCTGTTGCAGGCGGCGCAGCAGCATGATCTGCACCATCGAACCCACGTGCAGCGATGGCGCGGTGGGATCGAAGCCGATATAGCCGGGCACGATCTCCCTTTCCGCCAGCGCATCGAGCGCGGCCGCGTCGGTCATCTGGTGGATGTAGCCTCGTTCGGAAAGGAGGCGCAGCAGGGAAGATTTGTATTCGGTCATCTCGGCCACCTGGTATCGGGATGGCGCGCCTAGCACGGAGTTGCGCGATTGGAAACGCATGAGCTTGTGCCCCATCCTTCCAGCCTGCCGCAGCGCGTGCGCCGGGTGGCGGCGCGCATCACCGGAATCGACGCGCAATGGATCACCCTGCGCTGGCGCGTGGAGGGGACAGAGGCATTGCGGCTGCCTCCCTTTGCCGCCAGAGGGCGGGCGGACGGGCTGTGGCAGACCACCTGCTTCGAGCTGTTCGCGAGCGTGGCGAACACGCAGGCTTATGCCGAGTTCAACTTCTCGCCATCGCAGCGCTGGGCTGCCTACGATTTTGCGGCCTACCGCGAAGGCATGGCCCCGCGCCACGTGCCGCGCGATCCGGTCTGCACCCCGCGCGTCGGCCAGTCCGTGCTGATCTTCGATGTGGCCCTGCCGCTGGCGGCCTTGCCCGCGCGGCCGTTGGATTACGGCCTTTGCGCGGTGATCGAGGAGGAGGGCGGGCGCAAGTCCTATTGGGCCATCGCGCATCGTGACGAGAAGCCCGACTTTCATCACCCGTCTTGCTTCGCCGCGCGGCTTGAGGCACCGCAGGCGCCATGAAGAATGGCATAGACCGGCTGCTAGCCGACCCCGCGCTCAGGAAGCCGCTCGAAGGACGGCGCGTTTCGCTTGTGGCGCATCCCGCATCGGTGACAGAGGGGCTGGTCCATTCACTCGACGCGCTGATCGCCAGCGGCGTGAACCTGACCTCGGCCTTCGGCCCCCAGCACGGGCTGAAGGGCGACAAGCAGGACAACATGGTCGAAACGGCCGACGAGCTGAACCCGACCTATGGCATCCCGGTCTTCAGCCTTTACGGCGAAGTGCGCAGGCCCACTGCGCGGATGATGGACAGCGCCGATGTGTTCCTGTTCGATCTTCAGGATCTGGGCTGCCGCATCTACACCTTCGTCACCACGCTGCTCTATCTGCTCGAAGCGGCCAGCGGCACGGGCAAGGCAGTCTGGGTGCTCGACAGGCCCAATCCGGCGGGACGCCCGGTTGAAGGCACGAAGCTGGTGCCGGGCTGGGAAAGCTTTGTGGGCGCCGGGCCAATGCCGATGCGCCACGGCATGACGCTGGGAGAGATGGGCGCGTGGTTCATCGATCGTTTCCGGCTCGATGTGGATTACCGCGTGATCGCGATGGAAGGCTGGACGCCTGACCGGGGGCCGGGCTTCGGCTGGCCGGAAAACCGCATCTGGATCAACCCTTCGCCCAATGCTGCCAGCCTCAACATGGCGCGGGCCTATGCGGGAACCGTCATGATCGAAGGGGCCACGCTGTCCGAAGGGCGCGGCACCACGCGGCCGCTGGAAGTGCTGTTCGGCGCACCAGACATCGATGCGAAGGCCGTGCTGGCGGAAATGCGAAGCTTCGCCCCGCAGTGGATGGCCGGCTGCGCCATTCGCGAATGCTGGTTCGAGCCGACTTTTCACAAGCACGCCAAGTCTCTTTGCAGCGCGCTCATGGTCCATGCCGAAGGCGCGTTCTACAATCATGACGCGTTCCGGCCGTGGCGCTTGCAGGCGCTTGCCTTCAAGGCGATCCGGCGCCTCTGTCCCGACTATCCGTTGTGGCGCGATTTTGCCTACGAGTATGTCTTCGACAAGCTGGCGATCGACGTCATCAACGGCGGCCCGGCACTGCGCGAGTGGGTTGACGATGAAGCAGCAAGGGCTGAAGACCTTGACGCCTTTGCCGCGCCCGATGAAGCCGCGTGGATGGAAGAGCGCGCCGGTTTTCTGCTCTACTGACTGGCGCGATATCGTTCCCCGGCACTCTCCCGCTTGAGGTCATTTCCTGACCGGCCTGGGAATGAGGGGCGCGATCGCGGCAATGACTTCATCGGCATTGTAGGCCACATCGCCAAAGACCTTGCCGTCACCCGGCGTGCCCGTCCTGAACCGCGCCACGTTGAGCGAAGTCTGCCCCGGCATCATCATGAAATGGCTGTGCCCGCGCGTTTTGGCGACAAGGGCCAGATGCAGCAGCATGGCATAGGTGGCAGGCGCGCCGCCACCATCGCGCGCGGTGCTTACGATCCATGGCAGCGTGCGTCGGGTATGGCGGAGAGCAGCGCGGCATACGTGGAATAATCAGCGGCAGCTTGCGCGAACAGCCCGGCGGCCGCGCGCGCTGCTGCCCGTTCGACAAGGAGGATCGGCCATGCCCTCGCGGCCTGATCGTAAGCTGCCGCTTCGGCCGGGCCATAGGCCCGCGCGATGCCAATGTAGCGGGACGCCGCAAGCTGCGCGCGAATGTCTAAACGGGTGCGGCTGGCCAGTTCAAGGCCCAGCCTGTGGGCCGCTGCGTAATCCCCCTTGCCGGTCATGGCCATGGCTTCAAGTTCGATCGGCGTGATGCCAAGGCTTTGCCGGTATGCCGTTGTTGTGGTCAGCTCCGGCTGATCTGCTGTTATCGAACGAATGTCTGCAAGCGCGCCGTCCCAGTCCTGCATTTCCATGCGGTGAATGGCGCGTCCGAAGATCAGTTCGATCCGGCGCCCCCATCCTTTGCCGGTTCCGGTCCGGAAAGCGCCTCGTCACAGGCTTTGACACCGTCCGCGCCGTTTGCGCGCTTGTTGGGATCGGCGGCCTCGCGCGAGGGAAGCAGCAGGCCAACCACCGCGCTGATTGCAACCAGTCGGGCAACGGTGCCCAGTGTCGAAGCCTTGTTCGGAAATCCGTCGCACCGCACGAAGGCCGAAGGGCCGGATGGCGCCCCGGCGCTGGCCGCATCGGCCGCGGCCATGGCCGGCGTGCAAACGGTGTTTACCATCAGCGCCGCAGCCGCAACTGCGAACATGCCATTCTTCACTTGCACCCCGGTCCCCCTCATCAATCAGGCTGCCAAGGATAGATCGGCAAAGCGCGCTGGCAAGCGCGGGCACGGTCAGAGAACCATTGCGGATACAATTCCGGTTTGTTG
Source organism: Novosphingobium sp. (assembly GCA_046294595.1). Lineage (GTDB taxonomy): Bacteria > Pseudomonadota > Alphaproteobacteria > Sphingomonadales > Sphingomonadaceae > Novosphingobium. Next base: position 1,410 of record JBKBKD010000030.1, on the reverse strand, counting down.
CCGTCGCTATCGCCAGACGGGGTCGCGCTTGGCCAGAAAGGCTTCGATGCCTTCGCTGGTGTTCTCGTCCATCATGTTCTGCGCCATGACTTCGCAGGCCAGCCGATAGGCTTCGGCGCGCGGAACCTCGCGCTGGGCATGGAACAGGGCCTTGCCCCGGCGGATCGCATCGGGGTTCTTGCCAATGATCGTCCGGGCCAGATCGTCCACCGCATCATCGAGCGTCTCGCTGGGAGTTATGGTGTTGATCAAGCCCCACTCGGCGGCAACGCAGGCATCCACGAACCGGCCCGTCACCAGCATCTCGAACGCGCGCTTGGCAGGCACATTGCGGCTGAGGGCCACGGCCGGGGTGGAGCAGAACAGGCCGACATTGATGCCCGACACCGCAAAGCGCGCGCTTTCCGCCGCCACGGCCAGATCGCAGGCGCCCACAAGCTGGCACCCGGCAGCGGTTGCCACCCCGTGCACCTTGGCAATGACCGGAACCGGCAAGGCGACGATGGCCTCCATCACCTCGGTGCAGGCGGCAAAGAGCTTGCGGAAATGGTCGAGGCTGCGGCTGGCCTGCATTTCGGCCAGATCATGCCCCGCGCAGAACACCTTGCCTGCCCCTGACAGGACGACCACGCGCAGCAACGGATCGCTTGCCAGGGCTGCAAGTTCGGCAAGCAGCGCCGCCAGCATGGCTTCGGACAGGGCGTTGAACTTGTCCGGGCGGTTGAGGACAATGTCTGCGCGCCCCCGGCCATCGCTGGTCCTGACGACAAGGTCCGTCATGATGCCCCCATCCTTCCCCTCTGGCCACGCCGCCCCCTTGGCAGCGCGCGCCCGAACTCAGTGCTTCTTGCGCGTCAGCTCGCGCATGGCACCATCCAGCCCTTCAAGCGTGAGCGGATACATCGCGCCTCCCAGAAGATCGCGGATCATCTTGGTGGACTGCGAATAGCCCCACTGCTTTTCCGGCACTGGGTTGAGCCACACCGTCGCCGGATAGGTCTGCGCCACGCGGTGCAGCCAGACCGCGCCCGCCTCCTCGTTGAAATGCTCGACGCTGCCGCCCGGATGGCTGATTTCATAGGGGCTCATCGCGGCATCGCCCACGAACACGACCTTGTAGTCGTGGCCATACTTGTGAAGGATGTCCCATGTCTTGGTGCGTTCGGACCAGCGCCGCTTGTTGTCCTTCCACACGCCTTCGTAAAGGCAGTTGTGGAAATAGAAGAACTCCATGTTCTTGAACTCGGCGGTGGCCGCACTGAACAGTTCCTCCACCAACCTGATGAAGGGGTCCATCGATCCGCCCACATCAAGGAACAGCAGCAGCTTCACCGCATTGCGCTTTTCCGGGCGCATCCGGATGTCGAGCCAGCCCTGCCGGGCCGTGCCTTCGATCGTGCCTTCCAGATC
>JBKBKD010000029.1:0-32130 GCA_046294595.1 Novosphingobium sp. | reverse complement strand
GCCTGCTGCAAGAGTTGCAAACCTGTCATCTTGGGCTAAGGGCCGCATCGGGGATCGAATCCGAGGGAATCGCACGCATGAAGATCATGGCCGGCAACTCCAACCTGCCGCTCGCCCGCGCCATTTCGGCCTATCTCGAAATGCCGCTGACCGATGCCAGCGTGCGGCGCTTCGCCGACGAGGAAGTCTTCGTGGAAATCCACGAGAACGTGCGCGGCGAAGACGTGTTCGTGGTGCAGTCGACCAGCTATCCCGCGAACGACAACCTGATGGAACTGCTGATCTGCATCGATGCGCTGCGCCGCGCATCGGCCAAGCGGATCACGGCGGTCGTGCCCTACTTCGGCTATGCCCGGCAGGACCGCAAGCCGGGGCCGCGCACGCCGATCTCGGCCAAGCTGGTGGCCAATCTCATCACCCAGGCAGGCGCCGACCGCGTTCTGGCAGTGGATCTGCACGCTGGCCAGATTCAGGGGTTCTTCGACATCCCGACCGACAACCTCTTTGCCGCGCCGGTCATGGCGGCGGACATCCAGACCCGCTACGGCGCGCAGGAGCTGATGGTCGTCTCGCCCGACGTGGGCGGGGTGGTGCGCGCCCGCTCGCTGGCCAAGCGGCTCAACAACGCGCCGCTGGCCATCGTCGACAAGCGCCGTGACCGTCCCGGCCAGTCCGAAGTGATGAACATCATCGGCGATGTGAAGGGCCGCATGTGCATCCTGATCGATGACATCATCGATTCTGGCGGCACGCTGTGCAATGCGGCGCAGGCACTGATGGATGCGGGTGCCGCGGGCGTTTCCGCCTACATCACCCACGGCGTGCTTTCGGGCGGCGCGGTGGCGCGCGTCAGCAACTCGGCGCTGAAGGAACTGGTCATTACCGACACGATCATGCCGACCGAGGCCACCGCCGCTTCGGACCGGATCAGGGTCCTGACCATCGCCCCCCTGATCGGCGAGGCTGTGCGCCGCATCGCCGACGAAAGTTCGGTGTCCAGCCTGTTCGATTGACCGGCGCGGTTCAGGCGACCCGATCGACGGGAAGGTCTATTCCCACGGCTTGACCTCACCCGGTTCCAGCCGACGGATCATCTCCAGACGGCGCGCCTGCCGGGTTTCAAGCCCAAGCGTCATCAGGGGCTGGGGCCGTTCGACGAACTGGCGCGGGCTCATCCCGAACAGCTCGCCGAACTCGCGGATCAGGTGGCTCTGGTCATAATAGCGCAGCGCAATGGCTTCGGCCTCGTCGTGATCGGCCACACCGCGCAGATGGCTGGCCATGTCGAGCGCGCGCGCGCGCCGCAGCACCTGCTTGGGCGGCATCCCGAAATCGCGCCGCACGATGCGTTCAAGCCGCCGCTGCTCGACCCCGAACTCCTCGGAAAGACGCTTCACGCTTGCCGTGGGATCGATGAAGGCGGCTGCCTCGAAGCGGGCGGAAACGGGATCGGGTTCGCGAACGGCGCGTTCGGCTATGAGGCTGCGCATCTCGTGCTCCATCGCCCTGACCCAGTCTTCGGGCTTGTCCGCCGGATGGCACAGGTCGAGCCAGCGCTCCTCGTTGAGACCGAGCGCGGTGAAGGTTTCCAGCCGGTCCACCAGCGTGGCTATGTCAGGCCCGCCCAGCGCATGACAGACGCCGGGCCGCAGGAAGATGCCCACGCTGATGAAGCTGCCGGTAACGCTGATCGGCATCCGACGCGATTGCGGACCGAACAGCATGACCGCCCTTTCCGATTGCCTCACACCGTCCGCCGTGCTCGCCTGCCAATGGCCGCGCAACTGCATGCGGATGCAGGCAAAATCACTCAGCAGGCCGCATTCCAGCCGATGATCGGGCGGCGTGTCGACTATGGTGACGTAGAGCCGCCCGATCCAGCGTTCGAGATCGGCCGCGGGCGCGCGGCTGTAGGATATGGGCTGGCCATCGCGTGTCGCCTGCGGCGAGGCTATGGCGGGGTCGATCGCCGGTCCCTTTTCCGGCGGCGTCGATCTTTCGGGTGCGGCCCGGTTGTTGCGTGTCATTCTGTCTGCCCCCAGACATTGCCTGACGATCCATGTCTGACGATCTCTTAGGTGCAGACTTGACCAGCGTTTGTGCGAATTGTCACGCAGGCAGTGAAGTTTGTTCGGTCGGACGCGAGACTTGGCCCGCGCGCCAACAGCGGGTTGACCTGATGCACCGGCCACGGGCAAGGACGGGACATGAAGCTGGACCAAGACATTGCGCTGGCGATGCGCCTTGCCGATGCTGCCGCGGCAGCAATCCGTCCCCATTTCCGCACGGTCGCGGCCGAGCGCAAGGGGGATGCCACGCCGGTGACGCTGGCCGACCGGGCGGCCGAAGAGGCCATGCGCCGCATCCTCACGGCGGAAGTGCCGCGCGATGCGATCATCGGCGAGGAGTTCGGCGCGAGTGGCGGCGGTTCGGGGCGAAGCTGGGTGCTTGACCCGATCGATGGCACGGCGGGTTTTCTCGCCGGGCGGCCGATCTTCGGCACGCTGATAGCACTGGTGATCGAAGGGTTCCCGGTGCTGGGCGTGATCGACCAGCCGATTACCGGCGAACGCTGGATCGGCGCGACGGGAATGGCCACCACGCTCAACGGCAAACCCGTGCGCACGCGGGCTTGCAGCGAACTGGCCGAGGCCACCCTTGCGACAACCGGCCCGCATTACTTCGACGATCACGACGGCGCGCATTTCATGGGGCTGGCCGCGAAGACCGATCATCGGCGCATGGTGATGGGCGGGGATTGCTACAACTATGCCATGCTGGCGACGGGCCAGCTTGACGTGGTGTGCGAGGCGAACCTCAAGCTGCATGACTGGGCCGCGCTGGTGCCCATTGTCGAGGGTGCTGGCGGCACGATGGCGGACTGGAACGGCGAGCCGCTCCATGCCGGATCGGATGGCCACGTGCTGGCGCTGGGCGATCCGGCGCGGCTTGACGACGTGGTCGAGGCTCTGGCCTGCGGCCATTGAGCTGACACCATGCGCGGCACGTGGTTCTTCTTCTACGGAACGCTGTGCGAAGATCACGACAATCCCGTCACCCGCGCGGTTCTGCCTGTCCTTACCGGGGGCGAGCGGGCGTGGACGCACGGTTCGCTTCGGGCGGTGTTTGCCGCGCGGGGCTGGTATGCGGCGCTATGCGATGTCGGGGGCAGGGTGCAGCGGGCGCGCGCAAGAGTGACGGGGCGGCTCTATCGCGCCGGTCCCGGTTTCGGGCTGCGGCATCTGAGGCTGCTCGATGCCTATGAAATGTGCGATGCGCGTCGGCCTGGCTGGTCGGAGTATCGGCGCTGCCGGGTTTCCGTGAGGGCGCAGGGTCGCGCCGCTCCGGTCAGGGCGCTGGCCTATGTCCGTGCACGGCCCGCGCACTGCGGCATGCCGGTGATTGCCGACGGCGATTTCGGCCGGTTCCTGAAGCGGCGCAGGGCGCGCGCCTATGGCGCCTCATAGGCCCGCCTTCAGCATCCAGTCGTGGAACAGGCGCACCGGGCGCGATTGCAGCGCGCGGGGACGGCAGACGAACCAGTAGGAATAGGGGCTGTCCACGTCGATGTCGTAAAGCCGGGCGAGGCGGGAATCGTGGCTGCGGTGATAGTGGTCATCGTGCATGATCGCGATGCCAAGGCCCTGCGCCGCCGCTTCGAGGATCAACTGCCCTGAATCGAAGTGGTCGATCGCGGCAGGTTCCAGTTTTTCCAGATGCAGCGCCTTCTTCCACGCTTCGAAGCTCATTGGCAGATCGTTGTGAACGAGGAACGTCTGCTTCGAAAGCTTGGCCAGGTCGGGCTTGTCGCCCAGTTCCTCGGCAAGCGCGCGCGAGGTGATGGCATGGACGCGGTTGTGATCGAGCCGCACTGAATGCAGCGAGGCATCCGGGCCTTCGGACAGGATGATTGCGGCATCGATCGTATCGCCCAGCTTGGTTTCGGCGGCATGGCTGGAATCGATATCGATATGAAGCTGCGGGTGCAGCTTGCGCAGTTCGCCGAGGCGCGGGAACAGGCGCTGGCTGCCGAACAGCGGCAAGACCCCCAGACGCAGGCGCATGACCTTGCCGGTATCGATAAGCCGGTCCACCCGATCGGCCATTTCGTCAATCAGGGGCGCGACGGCATCGTAAAGCTGCTGGCCTTCCTCGGTCAGCTTCAGGGCCTGATGCTTGCGTTCGAACATCGGCTTGCCGATGAAGTCCTCAAGCGCGCCAAGCCGGCGCGACAGGGCCGAAGGGCTGAGCGCAAGCTCGGCGGCCGCCGTCTTGGCCGATCCGGCGCGCACGACGCGGATGAACGCCTCGAGCGAACGCAGGGGGGGCAGGCGGCGGATCATTCTCTCGTCCTTATTCTTCCGGCGCCGTGGCGGCACCGGGGGCATGGAGCCTGAGGCGGGTGAGGCGACGTTCATCGCCCGCGATCACTTCAATCCGCCACCCGCTGGCATGTTCGAGAACACGCCCGACCGGCGGCACTTCGCCTGCCAGTATCACGGCAAGGCCGCCCAGCGTATCCACGTCTTCCTCCACTTCGGCAAGCCGGGGATCGACCGTTTCGGCCACGTCCTCCAGTTCCGCGCGGGCATCGGCATCCCAGGTATCGGAATCGATGCGGCGCAGCAGTTCCTGCGGTGCATCGTCGTGCTCGTCCTCGATCTCGCCGATGATCTCTTCGACCAGATCCTCGATGGTGATGATGCCATCGGTGCCGGAATACTCGTCGATCACCACGGCCAGATGAGTGCGCTTGCTGCGCATGTCTGCCAATACGTCAAGCGCGCCGCGCGCCTGCGGAACGAACAGCGGCTGGCGCATCAGGCTGGTCCAGTCCTTCGGCGGCTGCTTGCCGGAAAGGTGCATGCCCGCAACGATGGCGAACACGTCCTTCACGTGGATCATGCCGATGATCTCGTCGAGCGATTCGCCATAGACCGGCATCCGGCTGTGGCCGTGCTCGGCAAAGGCGGCGACGAGTTCATCGAAGCTGGCCGATGCCGCAATGGCGATTATCTCGCCGCGCGGGATGGCCACATCGTCGGCGTCATGTTCGCTGAAGTGGAGCAGATTGCGCAGCATCTGCCGCTCCAGCGGCACCAGATCGCCATTGCCCCTGGCGTCATGGTTCGGCTCGCCCTCGTGCTCGTCGATGGCTTCCTCGATCTGCGCGCGCAGCGACAGATCATGGTCCGATCCCTTGAAGAAGCCCCTGATCGCGCGCCACAGCGCGCGTCGATTGCCGGAACTGCTACTGTCTGCGTCTCCCGCACGGCTTTCGCCGGAAGAGCCATTGCCCTCAGGCACTGCTTTGTTCCCCCTTCAGGTCAGTCTTCGACCGCATATGGGTCGGCAATGCCCATAAGTGCAAGAACCTTGCGTTCAAGCCCTTCCATTTCTTCGGCCTCGGCATCGCCCTGCTCGTGATCGTATCCGGCAAGATGCAGCAGGCCGTGGACGATGAGGTGCGCCGCATGGGTTGCCACGGGAACGCCCTTGTCCCCCGCCTCGCGCACGCAGACACCGCGAGCAAGGATGAGATCGCCCAGCATGCACGGCGCATCAGGATTGCGCGCGGCGCGCAGCACCTCCTCGCGGCTCAGCATGGGAAAGGACAGGACGTTGGTAGGCTTGTCCTTGGCGCGCCATTGCCGGTTGAGGGCGTGCACTTCCTCGTCGTCGGCCAGAACAAGGCTGACAAGGAAGCATTCGTGCGCGAGTTCGGGGACGACGCGCGCGACCGCCTCGGCTGCCTCATGGGCCAGCGCCTCCCAGTCGGCATCTTCGCCCCAGATCGGGTCGATATCGATTTCGAGAACCGGCGCGCTCATCATTCCTTGCCGCTGCTTGTGCCCTCATAGGCTTCGACGATCCGCCCGACGATGGGGTGGCGCACCACATCGGCCGTGCCGAAGCGCACCGTCGCGATGCCTTCGATCCCCTCAAGCCGCGAAACGGCATCATTGAGGCCGCTTGCTCCTGTCCCGCCGGGAAGATCGACCTGCTTCGGGTCGCCGCAGATCACCATGCGGCTGTTCTGGCCGAAGCGGGTGAGGAACATCTTCATCTGCGCGGGCGTGGTGTTCTGCGCCTCGTCGAGGATGACGAAGGCATCGGCCAGCGTGCGGCCGCGCATGAAGGCAATGGGCGCAATCTCGATTTCGCCGCTGGCGATGCGGCGCTCCACCTGTTCGGGCGGCATGCAATCGTAGAGCGCATCGTAGAGCGGGCGAAGGTAGGGATCGACCTTCTCCTTCATGTCGCCGGGCAGGAAGCCCAGCCGTTCGCCTGCCTCCACCGCGGGGCGCGAGAGGATCAGCCGCTGGACCGAGCCGGAGATGAGCTGCGCCACCGCCTGTGCCACGGCAAGGTAGGTCTTGCCGGTCCCTGCCGGGCCGAGCGCGAAGATCACGTCGTTCGCGATCAGCGCCTTCATGTAGGCAATCTGGGTGGCGCTGCGCGGGACGATGGTTTTTTTCCGCGTGCGGATCATGATGGGCGGCGTGCCGCCCGGCGCGCCGGTGATGATCCCTTCCAGCGTGGGCTCCACGCTCATGGCGATGAGCGATTCGATCACCCCTGAATCCACGTCCTGCCCGGAAAGCAGGCGCTGGTGCATGCCTCGCAGGACATCGCGCGCCCTTGCCACGGCATCTTCCGGCCCCTCGATCAGCGCCCGGTTCCCGCGTGCCGAGATGTAAACACCGAGCCGGTTCTCGATGAGCACCAGATTCGTGTCGAACTGGCCGAACAATGCGCCCAGCACCGTCTGTTCGTCGAACTCGACCTCGATCCTTGCGCGGTGGTGCTGGTCCATGCGGTGATGGTCAGCCCGGTGAAGATCGGGTCGATAGGGCGCTTCGTGAGCGCGGGGGGGCTTTCGGGCCATGTGCTCCTTTCAGCTTGAAGCCTGATTCAGAGCATAGGAGCGGATGTTGCGCGCACAAGACGCAGGGCGCTGCTTTGCACAGAGGTTTTTTGCCGAATGGCGGGCGATTCAGGCCAGCAGCCGCCCCGCCAGCGAGTTAGGGCCGGCTTCCACCAGTTCAACCCGCACCATTTCGCCAATCCCGGCCTCGCCCATGAAATGCACCGATTGCAGCCAGGGCGATTTGCCGAGCCACTGGCCGGGATGGCGGCCCTTGCGTTCGACCAGCACTTCGCAGGTCTTGCCCACGCTGGCCCGATTGAAGGCAAGCTGGTCGCGGTTGAGCGCGGCCTGGAGACGTTGCAGGCGATCGTCCATCACGTCGGCGGGGACGTGATCGGGCATGGTGGCGGCCGGGGTGCCGGGGCGGGCGGAATACTTGAAGCTGAAAGCCTGCGCGTATCCCACCGCATCGACAAGGCGCAGCGTGTCCTCGAACTCGGCTTCGGTCTCGCCCGGAAAGCCGACGATGAAATCGCCCGAAAGCGCAATGTCGGGCCGCGCGGCGCGGATGCGCTCCAGCAGCCGCAGATAGCTTTCGGCGGTGTGGCTGCGGTTCATCGCCTTGAGCACGCGATCATTTCCGGCCTGCACGGGCAGGTGCAGGAACGGCATCAGCTTGTCCAGTTCGCCATGCGCCGCGATCAGTCCGTCGGTCATGTCGTTGGGATGGCTGGTGGTATAGCGGATCCGCTTGAGATCAGGGTCTGCGGCAAGGGCGCGGGCAAGCCCGTCAAGGCCGATGGCGCGGCCCTTGTCATCCTCGCCGGTCCAGGCATTCACGTTCTGGCCCAGCAGGGTGATTTCGCGCGCGCCACCTGCAACGAGCAGCCTTGCCTCTTCCACCAGATCGGCAAAGGGGCGGCTGATTTCCGCGCCGCGCGTATAGGGCACCACGCAATAGGTGCAGAACTTGTCGCACCCCTCCTGCACGGTGAGAAAGGCCGTGGGCGCCGACTTGCGGCGCTTGGGCAGCGCGGCGAACTTGGCTTCGGCGGGCATGTCGGTTTCGGTCGCGCGGCCGCCGCTTGCGGCCTTTGCGACCATTTCCGGCAGACGGTGGTAGGACTGCGGACCGACCACCACCTTCACGCCGGGCGCGCGGGCCATGATTTCCTCGCCTTCGGCCTGCGCAACGCAGCCGGCCACGGCGATCAGCGGGGTAGAGCCATCATCCCGGCGCAACCGGCCGATGTCGGAATAGACCTTTTCCGTGGCCTTTTCGCGGATGTGGCAGGTGTTGAGCACGACGAGATCGGCATCCTCGCCTTCGGCGGCAGGCGTCATGCCTTCCGCGCCCAGCAGCTCGGCCATGCGCTCGCCGTCATAGACGTTCATCTGGCAGCCGAAGCTCTTCACCCGGAAGGTGCGGGGGCCGGATCCGGCAGGTTGGGTGGTGACAGGGTTGGCGCAGGACGACATGGGCCGCGCCGTTACCGGATTTGCGGAGCCTTGTCTAATCCGGGGCTGATCCGGCCGGTCCCGCCTGTCTCAGCGGAAGGTCTGCGCCGGGGCGGTATGCAGCGGCGGCCATGGCTGCGGCAATGCGCTGCTGCGCTGCGGCGGCCATGACCTTGCGGTTCGCCATCTCGGCATCATCGAGCGGCTCGAGGAAATGCACGGTCACGTCGATGGCGCGGCGGCGGGAAAGGATTTTCAGGAAATTGTCCAGTCCGTGTTCCGCGCCCACCCATGCAATGACCGGCGCCTGCGACCCGTAGTCGATCCACAGCGGCTGAACCGATATGCCGGGCGGGGGCGGATCAAGCGCGGACAGCAGCGACGACTTGAACGGCAGGAGGCCCGTGCCATCGCTGGTGGTGCCTTCGGGAAAGACCGCAAGCGCTCCGGTATCGGACAAGGCCTCGCGAACGCTGGCGACCTGTTCGTGCACGCTGCGGCGGTTGTGCCGCGCGACGAAGACCGTATCGTTCATCTGGCACAGCCACTTGAGCAGCCCGATTTCGGCAAGGCCCGAATGCGCGATGAAGGCCGTGCCGCTGGCGCCGGCGATGACCGGAATGTCGAGCCAGCTTACGTGATTGGCAAGAAAGAATGCGCCGCCGTTCACGCGGCCCCCGGCCTTCCGCACGCGTGCGCCGACGATGCGGGCAATTGCGCCAAGAAAAAGGCGCGGCCACGGATTGGGCAGCCGCAGCAGGGAAAAAGCGTAATAGAGCGGAACGCATGCGAGGAGCAGCAGCACCATCGCAATCAGCCGCAGGCCGATGCGGCAGCGTCCGCCCAGCGAAACTGGCGGACGCGGGATGGCCTCAGCCGTCGCGCTCAATCTTCACGCCATAAAGTTCCATGCGGTGATCGACGAGCCGGTAGCCCAGCTTCTCCGCGATCTGACGCTGGAGCTGTTCGAGTTCGGGATCGACAAACTCGATCACCTTGCCGGTTTCCACATCGATCAGGTGATCGTGATGGGCTTCCGGCGTGGCCTCATACCGGGCGCGGCCATCGCCGAAATCGTGACGGTCAAGGATGCCCGCCTCTTCGAACAGGCGGACGGTGCGATAGACCGTGGCGATGGAGATCCGCGAATCGATTGCCGAGGCGCGTTCGTGCAGCTTTTCCACGTCGGGGTGATCGTCGCTTTCCGAAAGCACGCGCGCAATTGTGCGGCGCTGATCGGTAATGCGCAGCCCGCGTTCGGCGCAGAGAGCTTCGATGTCGATGGCCTGATGCACGATGGACCCGCTCGCAAGAAAATGGCCCGTCCGGATATAACCGGGCGGGCCAAATCTTCAACCGCGCGCAATCGTATTGCGGGATTGTCCCCGGCTTGCAGGCCAGCCTGCGGAACTGGTTTCGATCAGGCGGCGGCGGGCTTGCGGCCGCGCTTGGGTGCGGGCTTGCGGCCAAGGCCGATCTTCTTGGCCAGTTCGCGCCGCTTTTCCGCATAGGCCGGGGCCACCATCGGATAGTCGGCCGGAAGGTTCCAGCGCGCCCGATACTGTTCCGGGGTCATGTTGTAGCGAGTCGCAAGATGGCGCTTGAGCATCTTGAGCTTCTTGCCGTCTTCAAGGCAGACGATGTGATCGTTCTTCACCGAAGCGCGTATCGAAACCGCAGGTTCCGGAGCAGGCTCTTCGGCCGCGGCAGGCTGATCGAGACCGGCCAATGCCGAATAGACATTGTTGATGAGCACGGGAAGATCGCTCACGGCGACGCTGTTGTTGCTCACATGCGCGGCCACGATATCCGAGGTCAGGGTAATCAGCGTCTCGCGCATGTCATTTTGTATTTCACTCATTGCGAACCGACTTTCATTGTTTGTTGTGCAGCAGGATCCTGTGACGCTCTATTGGCTTGGTGATCCAGATCACAGCATATAGTCAAGTCGTGACCGGAAACAACCGGATGGACAGCCAATTTTGAAACGCAGCGGAAAAAATCCGAATAAGCTGCAAGTATCGGTTCAATCCTCGAAAGTCAGTTCGTGGCTTACGGCATCAATCCGCTGCCCGCCGGGGGTGCGGTAATAAGCCGGTCTTATGCCGATTTCCCTGAAACCATGCGCCGCATAAAGAAAGCCCGCCGGATTGCCCCGCCGCATCTCCAGAAAAATCCTTTTCATGCCATGACCTTGCGCATCCGCGATGAAGCGCGCAAGCAGAGCATGCCCCAATCCCTGGCGCCGATAGGCGGGCGCGATGGCAAAGAGCAGCAGCTCTTCTTCATCCACTATTCGGCGGCCCATGAAGAAACCGGCGGCAGGATTTGTTTCAGATGGATTCTCCGTGCCATCGGCGGCGATGAAGCCATAATGGCAATTGCCCACGATCAGGGCATCGCAAACCTGCCTGCGGCTCCACGCTTCGCCATATTCGGGCGGAAATGCGGCTTCCATTACCGCCATGAGCCAATCGATCTCGGTTGCAGGGGCAATCATGCCGGGACAAGGCCTCGAAGGGCAGGGCGGGCTGCCGCTGGCGCCAATCAGGCCGCCGCGGGCAGGCGCGCATCGGGTGCGCGGCCATAGCTTGGCCGGGGATCGGCATGCAGGGACGCCGGGGCCAGCAGGTGAAAGCGGCGCGCATCCGGCCAGATATCAAGCGCGACGATGCCGGGACGCCGGGCGGCGATGGCCTGCGCCTGACTGCCCGCGACCAGAACGGCGCTGCTGCGTGCAAGCGCATCGGCGGGGGTGAGCGATGCGACATCGGCCAGCGGCGCCCCGTCTGCCGCGAAAGGCTGGAAGAACCATTCGCCGTGGCCCCCGGTCATGCATACATCGACCGGCTGGCCGGGCTGCTGCGCAAGCGCCATGGCGGCGACCAGCGCCGGGCATTCGAACCCTTCGACACTGGCATTCCACACGAGAGCGAGTGCACGCGCCGCCGCCAGGCCGACTCGGATGCCGGTAAAACTGCCGGGGCCGACGTTGACGGCGATGCGCTCTGCGCGTCCCTTTCCGGGAAGCGCGGCGATCATCGGCACGAGCCGTTCGGCATGGCCGCGGCCCAGTTGCAGGCACTCACCCGCAACAAGCTGGCTGTCCTCGAACAGGGCGACCGAGCAGTTCTCGGTTGCGCTGTCGATCACCAGGGTGCGCATTCCTGCCGTCCCGATCAGGCCGCGCGCACTTCGCTGACTTCGGGCACGTAGTGCTTGAGCAGGCTTTCGATGCCGTTCTTCAGCGTGGCGGTGGATGACGGGCAGCCTGAACAGGCGCCCTGCATCTGGAGATAGACCACACCTTCGCGGAAGCCGCGGTAGATGATGTCGCCGCCATCGTTGGCAACGGCCGGGCGGACTCGGGTTTCGATCAGATCCTTGATCTGTTCGATGATGTCGGCATCGGCGGGATCATCGGCAAAATCATCGTCTGGGTCGGCAGGAACCGCAATTCCGGCAGCGGTGCCACCAGCGAAAAGCGGCGCCTTGCTGACGAAGTGATCGAGCAGGATCGAAAGCACCTGCGGTTTCAGCCCGGCCCATTCGACGCCAGGCGCGGCAGTGACCGAAACGAAATCCCGCCCGAACAGCACGCCCGTCACGTCACCCAGATCGAACAGCGCCTGCGCCAGCGGCGAGGCTTCGGCCGCTTCGGGCGAGGTGAACTCGCGCGTGCCGCTGGCCATGACCTGCTCGCCGGGCAGGAACTTGAGCGTGGCCGGATTCGGGGTCGTTTCGGTTTCGATGAACATGATCTGCATTTAGGCTGGTCCGGCGGGCGGTCAAGTGGCGCGGGGGCTGCGAAACCCCGCAAACCGGCAGGCTGGCCATGATTTATCCGCATCGGGCAATCATGGCGCCATGGTGCGAATTGCAGCGTGCGGCTATGGCATGGCAATGAAGCTCATGCCCAACGCGCCCTTGCGCCTCCGCCGCCCCCTCGTCACCCCCCTTGCGGCCGCTGCCATGCTGGCCCTTGGGCTGCAAACCGCAAGCGCCGCGCCGGCAAAGACGGCGGTGCAGCCTCCCAAACCATCGGCCGACGTGATCCCTCTGCCGCTCAATCCGGTGGTCCCGGCAGGCCAGAGGCTGTGCAGCGCCACCACGGCAAGCGGGCTGGGGATGATGCAGCTGAGGCCGGCAGACGGGGCAAGGCCCGCCAGGGCCGATTACGTGCTGGTCAACTATCTCGGTTTTCTCGCGGGCAATGGCGAGGTGTTCGACCAGAACATGCAGGCAGCCTTTCCCGTGGACGGCGTGATCCCCGGTTTTTCCGAAGGGCTCCAGATGATGACGAAGGGCAGCATCTGGCGCTTCTGCGTGCCCGCGGCGCTGGGCTACGGCGATCAGGCTTCAGGGCCGATCCCGGCGGGTTCCGATCTGGTGTTTCAGGTGGAACTGCTTGATTTCAAGAGCCCTGCCGAGCTTGAGGCAATGCGCGCCGCGCAGCAGGCAGCGGATCCGGCCCCTGCCGCACAGAAGTGACGGGGCAAGGGCGGCAGTGCGGCAACGATGACAGGTCTATTCACTGGTCCTTCATCGCAGGCGATCCTATAGTCCGCCCATGCGATCCCGTATGAAGCGCGCGCCGCGCCTTGGCCTGTTCCTGTCCCTCCTGCTGGTCACGACCGTTCCCGCCATTGCGCAGCGCGGGCAGGACAGTGCGCCAGCGGCCGCGCAGAAGAACGCCGATGTGCCGTGGCTCTATCAAGGCTCGGACGTGCCGCAGGACAAGGCGTGGACCTTCGGGGTGCTGCCCAATGGCCTGCGCTATGCCGTGCGGCGCAACGGTGTTCCGCCTGAACAGGTCTCGGTGCGGGTGCTGGTCGATGCCGGATCGATGTACGAGACCGAAGAGCAGCGCGGCTATGCCCACCTGCTTGAGCATCTGACCTTCCGCGAATCGAAGTATCTGCGCGAGGGCGAAACGATCCCCACCTGGCAGCGCCTGGGCGCGACCTTCGGCAGCGATACCAATGCCGAGACCAGCCCGACCCAGACGGTTTACAAGCTGGACATTCCGCAGGCGACCGCGGCAAAGCTGGACGAGACGTTCCGCCTGCTTTCCGGCATGATCATGGCGCCGGTCATCACCGATCACGGGGTGAAAACCGAAGTGCCGATCGTTCTGGCCGAAATGCGCGAACGCAAGAGCGCGCAATCGCGCGTGCTGGATGAAACGCGCAATCTTTTCTTCAAGGGGCAGTTGCTCGCCTCGCGCAATCCGATCGGCACGGTCGAGACGCTGGAAGCCGCCAATGCCGCCAAGGTCCGCGCCTTCCACCGGAAATGGTATCGCCCCGACAATACCGTGATCGTGGTGGCGGGTGATGCCGAGCCCGAAGCGCTGGTGAAGCGCATCGGACAATGGTTCGGCGCGTGGAAGGCGGCGGGGCGCAAACCTGCCCAGCCCGATTTCGGCAAGCCCGTCGCCCCTCCGGGAACCGATCCGGCAAACCCCGTGGGCGAAGCGAAGGTGCTGGTCGAGCCTGACCTGCCGCGCCTGGTCAACTGGGCGATCCTGCGGCCGTGGAAGAAGGTGGACGATACCATCGTCTATAATCAGGGCCTGATGATCGACCGGCTGGCGCTGGCGCTCATCAACCGGCGGCTGGAAGGCCGCGCGCGGGCGGGCGGGAGCTATCTTGCCGCCTCGGTAGATGAACTGAAGCAGCAGCTTTCGCGTTCTGCCGATGCGACCATGGTTTCGGTCACGCCGCTGGGCGAGGACTGGAAGAGCGCGGTTGCCGATGTGCGTGCCGTCATTGCCGATGCGCTGGCAACGCCGCCCTCGCAGGAAGAGATCGACCGCGAGGTGGCCGAGTTCGAAGTGGCCTTCAAGGTTGGCGTGGAAACGCAATCGACCATTTCCGGGTCGAAATCCGCCGACGACATCGTGAACGCGGTGGACATCCGCGAAACCGTGGCCAGCCCGGATACGGTCTATGACATTTTTCAGCGCTCGATCCCGTTGTTCCGGCCTGAGGCCGTGCTTGAGCATACGCGCGCCCTGTTTCAGGGCACCGTGATCCGCCCGATGCTGATAACCCCCGTTGCCGGAGAGGCCGACGAGGCAGCGCTGAAGGCGGCGCTGACCATGCCGGTCGATGCGGCATCGGGCAGCCGCGTGGCGGCGAACATCATCAGGTTTTCCGACCTGCCACCCGTCGGCAAGCCGGGCACGGTTGAAAGCGCGCGGCCGCTGGGCCTGCTGGGGATCGAGCAGATCGAACTGGCAAATGGCGTCAAGGTGCTGCTGTGGCCCAACGATGCGGAACCGGGCCGGATCATCGTGAAGGCGCGCTTCGGCGGAGGTTTTTCCGCCATTCGGCCCGAAGACGCGGTCTATGCCTCGATGGGGCGGGTGGCGCTGATGGACAGCGGCATCGGCAATCTGGGCCGAGACGATCTTGACCGGCTGGCAACCGGGCGCAAGCTGAGCCTCGACTTCGATATCGACGATACCGCCTTCGTGCTCTCTGCCGATACGCGCCCTGCCGATCTGGCCGACCAGCTCTATCTCATGGCAGCAAAGCTGGCCATGCCGCGCTGGGACGCGAATCCGGTGCTGCGGGCAAGGGCGGCGGCGAAGCTGCAATACGAGAGCTACAACTCGGCCCCGATGGCGGTGCTGAACCGTGATCTCACGGCGCTTCTGCGCGGCGGCGATCCCCGCTATGCCACCCCCACGCCGGCCCAGCTCGATACCGTGACCCCCGAAGCCTTCCGCGCGGTCTGGGAGCCGCTGCTGGCGCAAGGGCCGATCGAGATCGACATGTTCGGTGATTTTGCGCGCGAGGACGCCATTGCCGCGCTTGAGCGCACCTTTGGCGCACTGCCCCGGCGCACGGATGCACCGCCGTCCACGCTTTCACCTGCGCTCCCCGCGCACAACGAAAGGCCGATGGTGCTAACCCATCGGGGCGATCCTTCGCAGGCGGCAGCCGTGGTGGCATGGCCCACAGGGGGCGGACAGGCCGGCGTGCGCGAGAGCCGTCAGCTCGAAATCCTGGCCCAGATCTTCAACAACCGCCTGTTCGATGCGATGCGCGAGAAAGTGGGCGCAAGCTATGCCCCGCAAGTGGGATCAAGCTGGCCGCTCGATCTGCCCACGGGCGGCTATCTTTCGGCCATGGTGCAATTGCGGCCCGGCGATTTCGGCACGTTCTTCAACGCGGTCGATGCCATTGCCGCAGACCTTGCCGCCAAGCCGCCGACGGCCGACGAGATCGGCCGCGTGACCGAGCCGCTGAAACAGCTCATCACCCGCGCCAGCACCGGCAACGGCTTCTACATGTATCAGCTTGAAGGGGCGGCCAACGATCCGCGCAAGATTGCCGCGATACGCACGATCCTGAACGATTACAGCCAGACCACGCCCGAACGGATGCAGGCGCTTGCGCAGAAGTATCTGGTGCGGGAAAAGAGCTGGCGCTTGCAGGTCGTGCCGGAAAGCGCGGCGCGCTGACCTTTGCCGCGGCTATGAACAGCTGTTCCCGGCCGAGTTGCCGACGAGGCCCACCGTCGTATTGCGGTTGTCGCGCACGATGACGGCGGCCTGTTCGTGCATCAGGAAGGGCTGCACGAAGAGATCGCCGAACAGCCCTTTGTAGTTGAACCAGACTTCGGCGACGATCATGGCCGTGTCCTTTGGCGCCTTGACCGTTGCCTTGCCGATCTTCACCCCGTTGCCGATATTCGTGTTCAGCAGGCCGGTCGGGTCGGGATTTCCAAGCTTGGACTTGTTCTTCACCGGTCCCTTGCACTGCTGCCAGTGAATGTATTGCTTCCCGGTCACGGGATGGACTTCCACGCTGGAAAGGATCACCCGGCCCTGCTGGTCGATGCCGATGTCGCTGCCTTCAAGCAGGGCGCCGGTCAGCACCGAGTCGACCTCGGCCGCGCTGATCGTGGGGGTCACGCTGGTATTGTCGGTCTGGGCAATGCGCGATGCGTTATCGGCAAGGGCCACGGCCACCTGGCTTGCCTGCATCGCGGCCACGTTCATCCACGCGATTTCCGCCCCATACATGCCGAGCGTGACGAACAGCGGCAGGACCAGCGCGAACTCGATTACCGAAACGCCGCGGCGGTCGCGGCGCAGACGGCGCAGCACCCGGCGGGCAGGCTTGTGGCGCGTCATTGCCGGTCGTTCTTTCATGGACAGCTCCCCGCGCTCGATCCGTAGCCTAGCTGATCGGCAAAGGCTTCGTTCTTGGTCACGGCTGTGGAGGTAAGGCTGCGCTCGTTCCAGCGCTGGGGCAGGAACGGCACCTTGAACACCGGCTTGAAGCGGGCGGTCACGGTATAGACGACCACGTCGCTGCCCCCGCCTTCGCTGCCCTTCCTGCCCATTTCCTCGTCCCACTGGCCGTTGCGGTTTTCGTCGGTGAACACCTCGTTGTTGTCGCAGCGGCCGTTGCCGTTGGTGTCATTCCACTTTTCCGGGCGGCCCACGTCCGAGAAGTCGACATAGCTGGTGCGTGAAGTCTCGATGGTGACTCCCGGCAGAACGGGTCTGATCGCGTCCAGAACGCGCGCATCAGCACCTGAGATGGTGCGCGTTTCCAGCGCGGATTCGCGCGCAGCACGGCGCACCGCGCCCGAAAGCACCGATTTGCCATAGACCATCTGCCCGACATCCATGATGCCCAGCAGCAGCAGCAGGAACATCGGCAGCACGATGGCGAACTCGACGATGGTTGCGCCTTCCCGGTCGGCGGCAAGCGGGCGAAGCAGGCGCATCATTGCACCACCCGCAGTTGGCCCACCTGCTTGGCGATCGACTGGAATGCGGCTTCAAGCTGGCTGGCGTTGCTGGCCGTGAAGGCACTGTTGGAGGATGCGCAGGTGGCCAGAGGCTGGGTCATGGCCTGCGCAAAGGCGATCACCCACAGGCGGATGCCCTTGGCCTTCACGGCCTCGCAGATGGCCAGGAAGCGCGAGTTGTGGCGTGCGGTCTGGTTGGTCACGCCATCGTTGGTCACGCGGCGATCATGGTATTCGATGCCCCAGGATGACTGGATCGAGAAATTGGGCGCCATCTCGCCATCGGTCATGAATATGAGGTGGCGCGAAACTTCGCCCCGGTTCGAGGGCACTTCCCGCACGTTGTCGCGCCACATTCCGTCCGGCGAAATCATCCGCCCGCCCCAGACCAGCCCGATATCGTGATAGGTGGCCCCTTCGGGCTTCAGGGCATCGGCATAGGCATAGAAATCGGCCTTGCTCATCGGCGCCAGAAGCCGCGCGCGCGATGGGCAGAACGATGCTGCCCGCTGGCCGCTGGCCGTGGGCGTGTTGGGATCCATGTAGGTCGTGCCGTTCCACACGTAAGTGCGGATATAGGCCACTTCGGGCCACATGGGCGCCCACTTGGTTGCCTGCGATCCGTCGGGTGCCCTGTCGATGTCGAGATCGAGTGCGCCGGACGGAGTGAAGCCGCTGATCGAGGACCACGAATAGGCATCGGCCTTTTCGGTCTGGCGTTCCTCGATGCAGCCCTGCCAGCGCGAGGTGACGGCAGCGCCATTGTCGCCGGTGTTGGTGGTCACGTCCTCGAACAGCTTGTAGCGGCTGGTGTTGTAGGTGACTGGCCGGTATTCCCAGCGATCGAAAACCTGGATCGTCGTCTGGATCGGATTGGCGGTCGAAACCACCGTGGTGATGAGGTTGCGCGATCCGGTGCGGCGCTGCTGGTTGAAGAGCAGAAGCAAGCCGTTGCACTGGTAGTCGATCATCGTCTGCGGCTGGGTCGTCGTGGTGGTCGTGACCTGCTGGCCTGCACCGTTGATCGTGGTGGTCGTCGTCGTGGTGGCGGGGCCGCTGTTGGTCCACGCCGTATCGGCCGGCAGCGTCGAGTTGCACATGGCGAGCGTGCCGAACGAGGTCCCCGAATGATTGGTCCAGCCCGACCACGTGACGGGACTGGTGGTTGTCGTCGGTGCTCCGGCGGTGGGCGCCTGGTATCCGGTGGTGACGGTCTGGTTGCGATAGATCGGAATGCGTGACTGGATCGTCCAGCTATCGACCACGTAATCCGGATTGAGGTTGATGAGCAGATGCCCGACGTTCACCGACGAACTGTAGGGCACGAAACCGTAGCGCACGCGCGCATTCGTGCCCGAAACGGCCGTTTCCACCGTATCGTAGAAGCTTTTCATCGAGGCGCGCAGCGCCTGTATTCGGGTCTGGTTGCCTTGCAGGATCCAGTCCATCGACCCGGTGGTGTCGAGCACCATCATCACGTCGCTGTTGCCGATCTGCATCGAGGCGGTGCACCGCGTGACGATGTCCATTGCGCCATAGCCGAACAGCTGCATCAGCAGCGGGGGCAGGCGGGTGGTGGCGATGCCGTCGATCGTCTCGCCCTTGTCGGCCGAACTGGCGCTGAAAGTGGTGTCGCGCGATCCGTAGATCTCTTCGACGAAGTTGGCCGCGAAATAGCTTTTCGCCTCGTCGTCGGCCTTCTTGTCATAGCCCTTGTTGGTCACGGCGCGGCGCCCCGCCAGCACCCCGGCATCGCAGGCGGCCTGGAGGCGCGTGTGCGTGCGCCAAGCGCGGCTGATATCGACCGCCCCGCCAATCAGCGCGGCGACGGCAAAGATCGCCATCGCTGCCAGAGGCAGGATGTTGCCCGATCGGTTGCGCAGAAGACCTGCGAAAAGGCGCGCCAGACAAGCCATTCCAACAGTGGCGAATACTGGCCAAAGGTAAAGCAATGCCTATCAGATGGCCGGTGAACTGTCCGGACCGGGCCTATTCGAAGGTAAACGGGAGCACTTCGCGCCTGCCTCGGCGCAATGATGGGAAAAACCGATTCCCGTGATCGCAAGGCTTGCTTTGCATTTCCGGCGCGCGGGCGGTATGGGGCCGCCTCTTGAAAGGAAGAGGCAAAGTGGCACAGAACTGGACTACGGATTCGTGGCGCGGGTTTGAAGGGCGGCATCTGCCGACCTATCCCGATGCCGAAAAGCTGAGCGAGGTCGAGAAGACCCTGTCGAGCTTTCCGCCACTGGTCTTTGCGGGCGAGGCGCGCGCGCTCAAGGCCGATCTTGCCCAAGTGGCAGCGGGCAAGGGTTTCCTGCTTCAGGGCGGGGACTGCGCCGAAAGCTTTGCCGAGTTTCATCCCAACAATATCCGCGACACGTTCCGCGTGCTGCTGCAAATGGCGGTGGTGCTGACCTTTGCCAGCAAGCAGCCGGTGGTGAAGGTAGGGCGCATGGCGGGCCAGTTTGCCAAGCCGCGCTCATCGCCCGTGGAAAAGGTCGGTGATGTCGAGCTTCCCAGCTATCTGGGCGACAACATCAACGGCATCGAGTTCACCCCCGAAGCGCGCATTCCCGACCCCGAACGGATGCTGCGCGCCTATAGCCAGGCGGCGGCCACGCTGAACCTGCTGCGCGCGTTCTCGACCGGCGGCTATGCCAATCTGCGGCAGGTGCACCAGTGGACGCTGGACCACATCGGCAAGAGCCCGTGGGCCGCGAAGTTTGCCGAGATGGCCGACAAGATCGGCGAGGCGCTGGACTTCATGGAAGCCTGCGGCGTCGATCCGCGCACCGTTCCGCAGCTTCAGGGCACCAGCTTCTACACCAGCCACGAAGCGCTTCTGCTGCCTTACGAAGAGGCGATGACGCGTCAGGATTCGCTGACGGGTGACTGGTATGACACCAGCGCCCACATGCTCTGGATCGGCGATCGCACCCGGTTCGAGGGGTCCGCGCACGTGGAATACCTGCGCGGGGTGCAGAACCCCATCGGCATGAAGTGCGGGCCTTCGCTTTCGGCCGATGCGCTGCTCAGGATGCTCGATACGCTGAACCCGGCGCGCGAGGCGGGCCGCATCACGCTCATCAGCCGCTTCGGGCACGACAAGGTCGAGGCCGGGCTGGCCCCGCTGGTGCGCGCGGTGCAGCGTGAAGGCCATCCGGTGGTATGGTCGTGCGATCCCATGCACGGCAATGTCATCAAGGCCGACAACGGCTACAAGACCCGCCCGTTCGACCGCATCCTTTCGGAAGTGAAGGGCTTCTTCGCCGTTCACCGCGCCGAGGGCACTCATGCCGGCGGCATCCACATCGAGATGACCGGCCGCGACGTGACCGAGTGCACCGGCGGTGCCGTGGCGATCACGCAGGAAGGGCTGGCTGACCGGTATCACACCCATTGCGATCCGCGGCTCAACGCGGCGCAGTCGATCGAACTGGCGTTCCTGCTGGCCGAAGCGCTCAATCAGGAACGGGAAGGGCGCAAGGCCGAAGCGGCCTGATAGCGGCGCCGATCCATCGGAAGGAAGCCCCCGAAGCCCGGCGCTTTCGGGGGCTTCCTGCCTCTATCGCGGGTGCCGCGCGTTGAGGGCAATTCCGGCAAGGTTCTGCGCGCGCCTGATCCAGCGGATGCGCGCTGGCGGCTGGCGTTCGGCAAGGTGCGTGAACCGGGCCAGATGCGCCCGGTCTGTCGCCGTGCGCGGTTTGGCGTTGCCCGTTGCCTGCGCGATGATCGAGCGGCTGTCTCCGATCAGTTCGAAGGGCTGCGCCGTGCTTTCCTGCGCGCATTCCAGCGCGTGGATCAGGGCAAGCCATTCGGCGTCGCCATTCGTCCCGCAGCCCAGACCAGTGCGGATGCGGGCCACGCCGCGCACCACGGCACAGATCTCCATCGGGCCGGGATTGGGGCGGCAGCCGCCATCGAAATAGACCTTCAGCCTGCGCCCCGCGTTCATGCCCCGCGCCAGTCAGGCCCCGGCCTTTGCGGCAAAGCGCATGGCCAGTTCGGCCAGCGGCTGCACCCGCTCCGACATGGCCTTGGCGTGCGCGCTCGATGCCGTGCCATCGATCACCCGCTTCTTGATGCCCTGGATGATCGCGGCAAGGCGGAAGAAGTTGTAGCCGATATACCAGTCGAGATCGGGCAGGCCGTCGCGCCCGGTCTTTTCGCAGTAGCGTGCCACCACTTCATCGAGTTCGGGAATGCCCAGCGCCTTGCGGTCAAGATCCTGCACGCCCGATCTGCCGCCATTGTCCTGCACCCATGCCGTGCAGAAGTAGGTGAAATCCGCCAGCGGATCGCCCAGCGTGGACAATTCCCAGTCAAGCACCGCGGCAACGCGCGGCGCATCGGGGGCGAAGATCATGTTGTCGATGCGGTAATCGCCGTGGACGATGCTGGTGCGCGTCTGTTCGGGAAGCGTTGCGGGCAGCCATTCGATAAGCCGCTCCATTTCCGGCATCGTCTCGGTTTCGGAAAGGCGATACTGCCTGGTCCAGCGGTCAACCTGACGGCCGAAATAGTTGCCGGGCTTGCCGAAGTCGGCAAGGCCTGCGGCCTCCACATCGACCGAATGGAGCGCTGCCAGCGTATCGACCATTGTGTCATAGGTTGCGCGGCGGAAATCGGGCGTCGCGCCGGGCATGGCCCCGTCCCAGATGGTGCGGCCACTGACACAGTCCATCACATAGAACCACGATCCGATCACGCCATCATCGGTGCACAGGCCATACTGGCGCGCCACCGGAAACCCTGCGGTGTAAAGCCCTGCCTGCACCCGGTATTCCCGGTCAACCGCATGGGCCGAAGGCAGCAGCTTGCCAAAGGGCTTGCGGCGCAGGACATAGGGGCCGGAAGGGCTGTCGATCCGGTAGGTGGGGTTCGATTGCCCGCCCTTGAACTTGGCCACGGCAAGCGGCCCCTGAAAGCCCTCGACATTGGCCTCGAACCAGCGGGTCAGGCTGGCCTCGTCGAGCCGGTCGGCGCCTTCGGGCGTGACCGTGCCGGTAAAGGCGGCCTGTGCGTCGATCGGTGCCGCCCCGGTCATTGATCGAACACGATAACCGAACGGGCGGAATGGCCCTGCTTCATCTTCTCGAACCCGTCATTGATGGCAGACAGCGGGATGCGTTCGGCAATGATCGTATCGAGATCGAGCAGCCCGCGCATGTAGAAGTCCACGAGCCGGGGCAGGTCCACCGGGAAGTGGTTGCGGCCCATGATCGCGCCTTGCACCTTCTTGTCCGAAAGCAGGTCCATGGCCGAAAGGCCGACCTTGTGGTTCAGCGGCATCATGCCGAGGATCGTGGCGGTGCCGCCGCGCCGCAGGGTGGCCACGGCAAGATCGCCCGAAGCCGGACGCCCGACCGCCTCGATCGCGTGATGCACGCCGCCCTTCGTCATTTCCACGATCTGCGCGGCGGCATCTGGGCCGGCATCCATGACGTCGGTCGCGCCGAGCTTTCTGGCAAGTTCGCGCTTTTCCGGCATGGGATCGACCGCGATGATCCGCCCGGCGCCTGCGATCCTTGCGGCATTGACCGTGGCAAGGCCCACCCCGCCGCAGCCCACCACGCAGACCGTCTCGCCGGGGGTAAGCTTGGCGGCATTGAACACTGCGCCCGCGCCCGTCGTCACCGCGCAGCCGATCACGGCCGCCCGGTCGAGCGGCATGTCCGGGTTGATCGCCACGCAGGCATGTTCATGGACCAGCATCTGCTGCGCAAAGGCCGAAAGGTTGAGCATCTGGTTGACGGTGCTGCCATCGTCCGTGCGGGTGAGGCGCGGCGGCTGCCCGGCGCCGCGCCGCGTATCGCCGCCAAGGCAGAGCGACATGCGCCCGGTGACGCAGAACTCGCAGTGCCCGCAGAAGGCGGAAAGGCAGGTGACGACTGCGTCTCCCGGCTTGACCGTGCGCACTTCCGCGCCGACGGCCTCGACGATCCCGGCCGCTTCATGCCCCGGCACGGCAGGTAGCGGGTGGGGATAGGCGCCCTCGATGAAATGCAGGTCCGAATGGCACAGCCCGCAGGCGGCCGTGCGGATCAGCACTTCATGGGGGCCGGGGGCCGAGACGGTGAGATCGTGAATCTCAAGCGGCTTGCCCGGTTCGACAAGGACGGCAGCTTTCATGCGATACTCTCCCTTTCGCGCCGATTATCGCGCCACGCCCAGATCGCCGGAACTGAAGCTGCGGTCATCGCTGGGCATATCGGCATGGCGGGCAAACTCGATGCGGGCGATGGCGCGGGCGTGGACCTCGTCCGGACCATCGGCCAGCCGCAGCGTGCGCTGGTGGGCATAGGCTTCGGCGAGGCCGAAGTCTTCCGAAACACCGCCGCCGCCATGGGCCTGAATGGCATCGTCGATGATCTTCAGTGCCATGCGCGGGGCCTGAACCTTGATCATGGCGATTTCGAGCGCGGCGGACTTGTTGCCCACCTTGTCCATCATGTCGGCTGCCTTGAGGCAGAGCAGGCGGGTCATCTCGATATCGATGCGGGCCTGGGCGATGCGCCATTCCCAGATCGAATGATCGGCCACGCGCTTGCCGAAGGCGACGCGCGATTGCAGGCGCCTTGCCATCCTGGCGATGGCTTCCTCGGCAACGCCGATGGTGCGCATGCAATGGTGGATGCGGCCCGGCCCAAGGCGCCCTTGCGCGATCTCGAAGCCGCGCCCTTCGCCCAGCAGGATATTGGATGCAGGCACGCGCACGTCCTTCATCACCACTTCCATGTGGCCGTGGGGCGCATCGTCATAGCCGAATACCGGCAGATGGCGCACCACTTCCACGCCCGGAGCATCCAGCGGCATGAGGATCATCGACTGCTGCTGGTGGCGCTTGGCCTCGAAATCGGTCTTGCCCATGACGATGGCGATCTTGCAGCGCGGATCGCCTACGCCCGATGACCACCACTTGCGCCCGTTGATGACGTATTCGTCTCCTTCGCGGCGGATCGAGGTTTCGATGTTGGTTGCATCCGACGAGGCGACCGCCGGCTCGGTCATCAGGAAGGCCGAGCGGATCTCGCCGTTCATCAGCGGGCGCAGCCACTGCTCCTTCTGTTCCAGCGTGCCATAGCGGTGGAACACTTCCATGTTGCCGGTATCGGGGGCGGAACAGTTGAACACCTCGCTCGCCCAGCCGATGCGGCCCATTTCCTCGGCGCAGAGCGCATATTCCAGGTTGGTAAGGCCCGGCCCCTCGAACACGAAGCTCTCTTCCACGTGGTGGTGCCCGGCATTGCGCGGGGGCATGAACAGGTTCCAGATGCCCGCAGCCTTGGCCTTGGCCTTCTCCTGCTCGACCGTCTGGAGCACTTTCCACGGATCGCCTGCGGCTTTCTCGGCCTTGTATTCGCCGTGGCGGGGGCGGACGTTCTCTTCGATGAACTGGCGGACGCGGTCGCGCCAGTATTTCTGGCGGTCGGTCGGTTCGAAATCCATGAGCCTCTCCTCTGATGCCCGGCAGTGTTCAACGGGCAGGCGGTGAATTCAAGCAAAAATTAAGCGACCGGTTAAGCGGTGTCGTTGATCTGGCGCATGGCGCGGGGCGGCAAGCCGCAATCCTGCGCCGGATTCCTGGTCTTGCACCGGCGGCGATCAGGGATGGAGGCCCGATGCATCCGGATCAGCCCGCGCCACCGAATCGAGCCGTGCCAGCCGCGCCTCGTGTGCTGCGCGATCGATCGGGAAGCGCCGCACGATCAGCGCGGTCAGCGTGGCAAGGGTGGCGATGCAGGCCACATAGGCAAGGCTCAGCCGGTAGGTCACATCGGGCAGGACATCGGCTGGCGGCGTGTTGGCGCCAAGGCCGGCAAAACTCAGCAGCAGGCCCGAAATGAACACGCCCAGCCCGCCGGCGCACTTGCTGGCAAGAAACGCGCCTGCCGAAAGCGTGCCTTCGGATCGCCGCCCGGTTTCCTCTTCCGAGGCTTCGACGACATCGGCCACCATCGACCATAGCGTCATGGTTCCGGTCACGGTGAAGGTGTTGGAAGCCAGCGTGCAGGCGAACATGGCTGCAAGCGCGGGCGCGGTGCCATCCGGCGCCCACAGGCCCAGCCAGCGCAGCAGCAGCGGACCTGCCCAGAACACCATGCCCAGCGGCGCCATGCGCATCACCGTTCCGGCCTTGCCCCAGCGCTTCTGCGCGCGCCCGACCAGCAGCGAGGCTCCCACCACGCTGGCGAACAGCAGGAACGGAAACGCCTTGAGCGCGGTGGGCGTGAACTTCCAGACATAGAGATAGAGGTAGTTGGACAGTGCAAAGGTGATGCCCTGCGCCGTTAGGGCCGCGGCAATTGCGCCCATCACGATGAGGCAGGCGGGATGGGCAAAACTCTCGCGGATCTCGCCAAGCGAGGCGAGCGCGCTCTTGCGCGGGCCGGCCTGTTCGGGCGGCGATCCGGCCACCCACCGGTGCTGGCCGATGGCCGAAGCCAGCACGCAAAGCGCCATCAGCCCGGCACCGAACAGTCCGAAATTGCGATAGCCTTCGCGTGCTAGCATGGCATTGGGCAGGAACACGCCATAGGCCAGCAGCAGCATCAGCAATCCGCCGCCCCACGAAAACAGGAAGCGGAACCGGGTCAGCCGGGTGCGCTGGTCGTAGTCGCGGGTGATTTCGGGGATCAGCGCCGCCGATGGCACCTCGCACATGGCCACGAGCGCGCGCACGAGAATGGCCGAAAACAGCAGCACGGCAAAGCTCGGCTCTCCCACCGGAGACCACAGGAACGCCCATGCCAGGGCGAGCGGGATGGGGGCGAGATAGAGATACGGCAGGCGCCGTCCCCACGCGGTGCGGGTGCGGTCGCTGAAATGGCCCACGACCGGATCGATCAGCCCGTCGAAAACCAGCGCAATCAGCAGGGCAAGGCTGACGAGCCGTGCGTCCATGCCCAGCACCTGATTGTAGAACAGCAGCAGGAACGTGGCAAAGCCGCTGTCCTTCACGCCGTAGGCCACGCTGCCCAGCCCGTTGGCCAGGGCGAGGCGGGTGGGCACGCGTCCGGGAACCGGGATGGCGGGCGCCGCAGTGGCAGGGGCGGCGATGGTCGGCCCTGCCATTGTCATTCGGCTCTTGAAGCCTCGGCCATCTGTTCCAGCGCTTCGAACAGGCCGGGCGTTTCGGGATCCCAGCTATGCCGGGGGCCAAGCGTGATGCCGCCATCGACCAGCAGCGACGTGCCCGTGACAAAGCCCGCCGCCTCGCTGGCGAGGAACAGGACGGCCTGTGCAATGTCATCGGCCTGTCCGCCGCGCGCCACGGGCTGGGCCTGCGCCGACATCATGGCGATCGCGGCCTTGGCCTGCGCTTCCAGCGCTTCGGGCATGTCGAGCGCGCGCGTGAAGATATTGGTGTTGATGAAGCCCGGCTGCACCGCGTTCACCCTGATCTGGTGCCTCGCAAGATCGGCGGCGGCAACCTTGGTCAGATGCAGCACGCCCGCCTTGGCCACGGCATAGGCCGTGGGCGAATAGCCCGGCCCCACGGCGGCGACGCTCGACGTGTTGACGATGGAGGCCCCTTTGCGCCCGATCATGTGCGGCACGGCATAGCGGATGCCGAAGGCCACCGAACGCAGCAGCAGGTCCATCGTGCGGTCCCAGCCGTCAGGCTCGATCTCGTCGATGGGCGCGCGGTCACCGCCTGCGCCCGCATTGTTGAACACGCTGTCGATGCCGCCCGTTTCGGCCGCAGCTCGGTCCATCAGCGCCTTGATGTCCTCGGTCCGGGTCACATCGCAGCGGGCCGTCCGGATGGTGCCGTTCGATGCGGCCGCGGTTTCGGCAAGCCCCGTCTCGTCGATGTCGGCGGCATAGACGATGGCTCCTTCCGCGGCGAAAGCCAGCGCGGCGGCGCGCCCGATTCCCGATGCCGCACCGGTCACGACGACCGTCTTGCCGTTGAATCGCATGCCTCTCTCCAGCGCTTGTCGTATCGTTCTGCCTTTGCCTCAGCTTAGGCGCGAAAGGTCATGCGTCAATGCCGATGCGCTTGACGCTACGGCATGCTTGGCTTGCCCTGAAGCGCAGGCAAAGCGGCAAAAATCGACGCTTGCCAGCGGCGTGCGACTCGCTTTAACCTTGCGATTAAGAGAGGAGCACAGACATGTCCGACCTTGATGCCTTCCGCGCCGAAATCCGCGCGTGGCTTGAAGAAAACTGCCCTGCCGAAATGCGCGAACCGGTCCGTGACGAGGCCGATGTCTGCTGGGGCGGGCGCAATTTCCGGTTCAAGAACGAAGCCCAGAAGATCTGGCTCGAACGCTGCGTGGCCAAGGGCTACACCGTGCCCGATTGGCCCCGGCCCTATGGCGGCGCGGGCATGTCTCCGGCCGAGGCCAAGGTCTGGCGCGAGGAATGCGCCCGCATCGGGGCGCGTCCGCCGCTCTCCAGCTTCGGCATCTGGATGCTGGGGCCTGCGCTGCTCAAGTTCGGCACCGAGGAGCAGAAGGTCCACTACCTGAACCAGATCGCCCGCGGGGAAATCCGCTGGTGTCAGGGCTATTCCGAGCCGGGTTCGGGTTCAGACCTTGTCAGCTTGCAGACCTTTGGCGAGGACAAGGGCGATCACTGGGTGGTCAACGGCCAGAAGATCTGGACATCCTATGCCGACAAGGCGGACTGGATCTTCTGCCTCGTGCGCACCGACAAGACGAACAAGTATCAGGGCATCAGCTTCCTGCTGTTCGACATGACGACGCCCGGCGTCACCACTCGCCCGATCAAGCTCATCAGCGGCAATTCCCCGTTCTGCGAAACCTTCTTCGACAATGTGGTCGTGCCCAAGAACCAGATCGTGGGCGAAGTGAACCGCGGCTGGGACGTGGCCAAGTATCTCCTCGGCCACGAGCGCGAGATGATTTCGGGCGCGGGCGGGGGCGACCGGCTCAATGCCATCGGCGCCGTGGCGGCCCGGAATGCCGGGGCGCACGGGCTGGAGGACCCGATCCTGCGGGCGGAACTGGCGATGTTCGATGTCGACGCGCTCGCCTATGCCTGCATGGGCGAGAAGTTCCTTGACGAGGCCAAGGTCGGCAAGGCCCACCCCGCGCAGCCCAACATGATGAAATACGCCGGGACGGAACTGAACAAGCGGCGCCACGAACTGCTGATGGCAGCGGGCGGCGCAACAGCGCTGGAATGGGAGAGCGAGCGCACCAATGGCGGCACGCCCGCGCGTTCGTGGCTGCGCACCAAGGCCAACTCGATCGAGGGGGGCACCAGCGAGGTCATGCTCAACGTCATTTCCAAACGCATTCTCGAACTGCCGGGGGCCTGATCGATGCCGCTTTACCATACCGAAGATCAGGCCATGCTGGCCGAGACCGTCACCGGCTTCATGGCCGAGGAAGGCGCGATCAAGAAGCAGCTTCGCCATTTCCGCGACATGAACTGCCAGGATGGCTTCGGCCATGCGCTGTGGAAGCAGTTTGCCGAAATGGGCCTTACCGGAATGCTCGCCAGCGAAGCCGATGGCGGAATGGCGATGGGCCATGTCGAAGCCGGGATCGTGCTCAAGGAAATCGGGCGCAATCTCACGCCTTCGCCGTTCCTGACGACCTCGGTCATGGGCGTTACCGCGCTTTCGGGCGGGTCGGATGATCTGCGCGGCCGCTGGCTGCCCGGAGTCATTGCGGGCGAAAGCGTGCTGGCCGTGGCCGTGGACGAAGGCCCCAAGCACCGTCCCGAACGCATTGCCTGCAAGGCCGAGAAGGCCGGTAACCGCTTCCGCCTTCAGGGGCGCAAGGCGTTTGTCGTGCATGGCGCATCGGCCGATGCCATCATCGTGGCCGCGCGCACTTCGGGCAGCGACAGCGACGTTGACGGCATCACCCTTTTTGCCGTGCCGAAGGATGCGGCGGGTGTATCGCACGAGAACCTGCGGCTGGTGGACAGCGCAATGGCCAGCAACGTTACTTTCGACAATGTCGAACTCGATGGCGATTGCGTGATCGGTGACGTTGATGGCGGGCGCGAACTGCTGAACAGGGTGCTGCGTGCAGGCCGCATCGGCGCTGCGGCCGAACTGACCGGGGTCGGTCAGGGGGCCTTCGGCATCACCACCGCCTATCTCAAGACGCGCAAGCAGTTCGGCCAGCTGATCGGCGAGTTTCAGGCGCTCCAGCACCGCGCGGCACATCTCTATTCCGAACTGGAGATCGCCGAAGCCGCCGTCATCAAGGCGCAGCAACTGCTTGATGGCAATTCCGAAAAAGCCGACCTGATGACCTCGGTCGCCAAGGCCAAGGCGTCGAAGGCGTGCAATCTGGCCGTGCGCGAGGGCGTGCAGATGCATGGCGGCGTGGGCATGACCGATGAATACGACATCGGCCTTTACATGAAGCGTGACCGTGCGCTGGCCGAGTTCATGGGCGATCAATACTATCACGCCGAACGCGTGGCGCAGCTCAGCGGCTATTGATGGAAGAAAGCGGTTCTTCCCCGCTGCCGAGGCGGCGGGGGAGGGCGCGCTTCAGGCCAGTGCAGGCAATAGCACACCCCGGACCGGGAAAACCGGCCAGCAAGGGAACTGGACATGGATTTTACCAAGCTTTTCAGCCTTGAAGGGCGCGTCGCGGTTGTGACGGGCGGTTCGCGCGGGATTGGCGAGATGATTGCCGAGGGCTTCATCGCGGCAGGCTGCGCGCGGGTTTACATCACGGCGCGCAAGGCTGCGGTGGTCGAGGAAACCGCCGCCCGGCTGGGCGAGCGCTGCATTGCCCTGCCTGGCGACATTTCGAACCTTGCCGGGATCGAGCAGCTTGCCGCCGATCTGGCCGCGCGCGAGGAAAAGCTCGACATTCTCGTGAACAATGCCGGGGCCGCCTGGGGGGCTGATTACGAGGACTTTCCGGAAATCGGCTGGGACAAGGTCATGGACCTCAATGTCAAGACGCCGTTCTTCCTCACGCAGAAGCTGCACGGCCTGCTCAAGGCGGCGGCGAGCGCAGACCAGCCCGCCAAGGTCATCAACATCGCCTCGGTCGATGGTCTTCGCGTGAACCCATGGGAAACCTACAGCTATCAGGCGTCGAAATCGGCGCTCGTCCATCTCACGCGGCGCATGGCTGCGCGGCTCATCAAGGACCGGATCGTCGCAAGCTGCATCTGCCCCGGCGCGTTTCCTTCGGAAATGAACAAGGCTGCGGCGAAGAAGCCCGAAGAATCGGCCAAGGGCATCCCGTCGAAGCGGATCGGCACGATCGAGGACATGGCAGGCGGCGCGATCTATCTTGCCAGCCGGGCGGGCGATTACGTGGTCGGCACCCCGCTGCCCATCGATGGCGGCATCGTCAACGCCTGGATCCCCGAAAACGCGATCGATCCGACCGGGCAATGAAGGCGCGGGGCAAGGCCCCTTCGGACGATTATCCGCGCATCAGTTCGCGCACGAAATCGATAAGCCCGGTCTGGCGCGTGCGCTTCATCCGTTCGGCCGCAAGGATTTCGCGGACCTTGGCAAAGCAGGTTTCGACCTCGTCGTTGATGACCACGTAGTCGTAGCCGTCCCAGTGGCTGATTTCCGCCTGCGCGCGGGCCATGCGCGCGGCGATCACCTCGGCGCTGTCGGTGCCCCGACCGGTCAGGCGCCGTTGCAGTTCCTCAAGGCTGGGCGGCAGGATGAACACGCGCACCACGTCGGCCTGCGCCTTCTGGTAAAGCTGCTGGGTGCCCTGCCAGTCGATGTCGAACAGGACATCGCCGCCCGCCTTCAGCCGCTCGCGAATATGGGCCTTGGGCGTGCCATAGGAGTTGCCGAAGACCACTGCCCATTCATAGAAGGCATTTTCCTCGACCAGCCGGTCGAACTCGGCCTGATCGACGAAGAAGTAATCCTTCCCGTGGACTTCGCCGCGGCGGATCGGGCGCGTTGTCACCGAAACCGAAGGCGCGATCTCGGCATCTTCGGCCAGCAGCTTGCGGGCGATCGTGGTCTTCCCGGCGCCCGATGGCGAAGACAGGATCAGCATCAATCCCCGGCGTTGCAGGGTATCGGTTCCGGGCGTCTGGGCGGAAGAAGAGTCGGTTGCCATGCGCGCTAGTGGCGCAACGCGAAAGGTGCGGTCAAGTGCGGATCGGTCTTATCCGGTCTGACCCGCGTCTGGACCGGCAGCGGGCGATTGCGCCTTCTGCCTTTTGCGCCGCCGGTCATAAAGCGTCTTGGCGAGGAGGCCGCCACCGACCACGATCGCGCCGGGGACCGACCGGGTTGCCACACCGACAAGCGCCTTGCCGACGAGAGATTGCACGATGCCGCGCCCCTTGAATGCGCCCGACGCGCCCTTCGCCAGCGGTTTGGCGCTTCCCAGCCTCTGGTTGACGCTGCGCTTGAGGAGACTGGTGCCCAGCCTCAGGGCAAGATCGGCCGCCACAAGTCCGGCAAGGGTGGCTTTGGCGGTTTCCGGTGTGGCTCCATCCGTCCTGGCCGTTTCGCTTCCTGCTGTCGTGGGCGCGGTGGAAGCAGTGCGCTTATCACCTTTCGCCTTGCTGCGCAGCGGGGCCATGGCCAGCCCTACTTCTTCTTGCCGAAATCCACGGTGACGACGTTCGAGCCATCATCGGCCCGTTCGACGACCGGCTTTCCGGCCTGATCGGGTGAATCGTTCTCTGCCGGTTCCGGCGGTTCGGCCTCATGATCGATCACGGCCTGGAACTGGAGGCCGAAATCCACCGCCGGATCCACGAAGGCGGTGATGGCCGAGAACGGGATGACCAGCGTTGACGGAATCTGGTTGAACGAGAGGCCCACGCTGAACCGGTCGGCTTCCACCTTCAGATCCCAGAACTTGTTCTGGAGGACGATCGTCATCTCGTCGGGGAAGCGTTCGCGCAGGCGCTGGGGAATGTCCACGCCGGGTGCGCCGGTCTTGAAGGTGATGTAGAAGTGGTGCGTGCCGGGCAGCATTCCGCCCGCGGCCTCGACCTGGCCCAGAACCCGGCCGACGACCGCGCGCAGCGCCTCCTGCACGATTTCGTCGTAGGGGATCAGGCTGTCGGGTGCATCGCTCATG
>JBKBKD010000028.1:0-32413 GCA_046294595.1 Novosphingobium sp. | reverse complement strand
TCGGCTTTTCCCAGAAGCGTGCCTGCGTCATTCAGGAGATCAGTGCACCCAGCGGGCAAGTTCGGCGGCAACCGCCTTGCCGTCCTTTTCGGCAGGCAGCAGGGCGATGGGTTCGCCCTTGGGGCCCATCAGGAAAGCGCCCCGGCTGTGGTCCATGAGGTAGGCATCGGGAGTGCCGCCCTCGCGGCGTGCGTGAAAGACAGCCCACTTTTTTGCCACGGCGTCGATTTCGGCCTGCGTGCCGGTAAGGCCGACCACTTCGGGGCCGAAGTTGGCGGCAAACCTGCCCACGACTTCGGGCGTGTCGCGCGCCGGATCGATGGTGATGAACACCGGCACGATCCTGCCTGCAAACCCGGCGTTCTCCTTGCCGAACAGGCGCACCCCTTGCGCGATGTTCAGCAGATCGACCGGGCACACATCGGGGCAGAAGGTGTAGCCGAAATAGACCACGCGATACTTGCCGTCGAAATCGCTCCAGCGCACGGGCTTGCCGTCCTTGCCGGTGAGCGTGAAATCGCCGCCGATGGCAGCGCCCGCGAGCGGGGGCGGATCGGAAGGTTCGCTGCCGCACGCGCCCAGCGCGAAGGTGCAGGTTGCCGCAAGGGGCAGGAGCATCGATCTGAAAAGCTTGGTCATGGCGCCGCGGTTCATGCTCTGCTAACCGTGTGCTTGCAAGAGCCGAGTCCGCGCTGCACGGACGGTGCCCGTCATGCCGCGCAACTTGGGGCAGGCCCTGCCGGGCCGGAAAACAGGAGGAACAGATGCTGTCGAACATCCGCAGGCCATTTGCCGCGATTGCGGCGGTTCTGGCTGCGGCCGCGCTTGCGGTGCCCGCACAGGCCCAGTTTTCCGACAGCTACAAGTTCCTCGAAGCCGTCCGCAAGAAGGAAGGCGACAAGGTGACGGAGGCCCTGAACGAGCCGGGCACCCAGATCATCAATACCAAGGATTTCACCACCGGGCAGACCGCGCTGCACATCGTGGTGGCCCGCCGCGACCTGACCTGGGTGCAGTTCCTGCTGGCCAAGGGCGCCAACGTGAACGCGCGCGACAACCGCGGGGTGACGCCGCTGGTGCTGGCATCGGAACTGGGCTTCATCGAAGGGGTGGACGAACTGATCCAGTCCGGCGCGCGGGTGGACGAGGCCAACAATACCGGCGAAACCCCGCTGATCAGCGCGGTGCACCGCCGTGACCTGGCGCTGGTGCGCCTGCTCATCAAGGCCGGGGCCAACCCCGATCGGCCGGACAATTCCGGACGCTCCGCCCGCGATTATGCATCGCTTGACGGAAAAGGCAGCGCGGTTCTGGCCGAGATCGAGCGTTCGACCAAGGAAGCGCAGGGCAATGCGCCCAAGAAGACCTATGGTCCCTCGTTCTGAAACGGGCAGGATGAAGGCATGACCGAAGATACCTCGCTTGATGCGCTGCGCCTGCGCCTTGCCCCTGCCATTGCCGAGGCGGCAGCCTTCGATGGCTGGAAGCCCGCGGCGGTTGCGGCCGCCGCCGAGATCGAAGGCGTTGACCCCGCGCTTGCCGCCTTTGCCTTTGATGGCGGGGCGATGCAGATGATTGCCGCATGGATCGCGCGGATCGATGCCGACATGGCCGAGGCCCTGCCCGCCAGCCAGCTTGGCAACCTGCCCATCCGCGAGCGTATCCGGCGGCTGGTGCAGTTCCGGCTGGATGCCATCGCGGGCAAGGAGGAGGCGCTGCGCCGCGCCCTTGCCATCATGGCCATGCCGCAGAACGTGGCCGCCGCCACCCGCCTTGGCTGGTCGAGCGCGGATGCGATGTGGCGGCTCGCCGGAGATACCGCGACCGACTACAACCACTACACCAAGCGCATCACGCTGGCCTCGATCTATGCCGCGACACTGGCCTGCATGGCGCAGGACACGAGCGAGGACCACGCGGACACCCGCGCCTTCCTTGATCGCCGGATCGAGAACGTGATGCAGTTCGAGAAGGTCAAGGCACGCTTGCTCAAGCCGCGCGACGAAAGCTTTTCGCTGGTGCGCCTGCTGGGCCGGATGCGCTATCCGGCGGCGTGAGCGCGCGGGCCGCGGCAGCGGATTTTTGATCTGGCGCAATTCTATTGCGAATGACTTGCAAACACTCCGCCGCTATGGCAGCGGGGAAGCGTGACGCTCGATCAACTTCCTATCGGAACGCCTGCGCGAATCGCCCAGGTCGACTGGCCCGCACTGGTGCCGGAAGAAGCGCGGCGGCTGCGCGCGCTCGGCCTTGACGAGGGGGCGCGGGTCACGCTTGCCTATCGCGGCGTGTTCATCGGCCGTGATCCGCTGGCGGTTGAGGTCGGGCGGATGACCGTTGCGATCCGCCGGGTCCATGCCCGCGCCATGCAGGTTGAACCGCTGGCGGAAATGACTGCGGCATGACGCGCAAGATGACGGTTGCCGCATTGGTGGGCAATCCCAATGCGGGCAAGAGCGCGCTGTTCAACGCGCTGACCGGCGCCCGCCAGAAGATCGCCAACTATCCGGGCGTTACGGTGGAACGCAAGGCAGGCCGCCTGCTGCTGCCTTCGGGCGAGCCGGTGGAACTGGTCGATCTGCCCGGCTCCTATGCGCTGGATGCCGCCAGCCCGGACGAGGAAGTGACCCGCAAGGTCATCATGGGCGAACAGGAAGGGCAGGCGCGGCCGGACGTGATCGTGCTGGTGCTCGACAGTTCCAACCTCGAACAACACCTTGTCTTTGCGCAGGAAGTGATCGAACTGGGCCGCCCGACGGTGGTGGCGCTCAACATGATCGATCTGGCCGAACGCGACGGCCTGACGCTTGATCCGGCAGCGCTTCAGGCGGCGCTGGGGGTGCCGGTTATCCCCACCGTGGCCGTGCGACGCCGGGGCCTGACGGAACTTGCCGCCGCGATTGCCGAGGCGCGCGAACGGCCCGAAGCGGCCCATCCCGTGCCGCGCCCGCATGTGACCCTGCCCGAACGGCGGATGCTGGCGCATCAGATGGCAACCGCGGCGATCCTTTCGGAAACCGCAAGGCACCGCATCCACGCCCGGATGGACAAGGTTCTGCTGCATCCCTGGGCGGGGCCGCCGATCCTGTTTGCGCTGCTGTTCGTGGTGTTTCAGGCAGTCTTCACCTGGGCGACGCCCTTTGCCGACGGGCTTGAGGCGCTGGTCGGCGGGCTGGGCGATCTGGCCAAGCAGACCTTGCCGGAAAGCCTGCTGCGCGATCTCCTGACCGACGGGGTTATCGCGGGCGTGGGATCGGTGGTGGTGTTCCTGCCGCAGATCGTGATCCTGTTCTTCTTCATCCTGACGATGGAGGCGACGGGCTACATGGCACGCGCCGCCTTCCTGATGGACCGCATGATGGCGGGCGTCGGCCTTTCGGGGCGCAGTTTCATTCCGCTGCTCTCCAGCTTTGCCTGCGCCATTCCCGGCATCATGGCCACGCGCAGCATTACCGATCCCAGGGACCGGCTGACGACGATCCTGATTGCCCCGATGATGACCTGTTCGGCGCGTCTGCCGGTCTATGCCGTCATCATCGCCGCATTCATTCCCAACACCACTGTGGGACCGGGCGTGGGCTTGCAGGGCCTTGTCCTGTTCTGCCTCTACGTGGCGGGGATCGTCGGGGCCATGCTGGTGGCGCTGGTGTTGCGCCGCTCGGTGACCAAAGGCGCGGCTTCGGGGTTCATCATGGAACTGCCGAAGTATCAGCTTCCCACGATCAAGGATCTGGCACTGGGGCTGTGGCAGCGGGCGTGGATTTTCCTGCGCCGCGCGGGCACGATGATCTTCACCGTGACCATCGCGCTGTGGATCCTGCTCAATTTCCCGCGCGCCGAGCCGGGACAGGACCAGATCGATGCCTCGATCGCGGGCACCATGGCCAACGGGCTGGCCGTGGTGCTGGAGCCGATCGGCTTCAACCGCGACATGAGCCTTGCGATCATCCCGGCCATGGCCGCGCGCGAAGTGGCGGTCAGTTCGCTTGCCACCACCTATGCCGTGGGCGCCGAGGACGAGGAAGAGGCCGCGATGGCGCTGGGCGCGCAGCTCAAGACGCGCTGGACCCTGCCGATGGCGCTGGCGTTCCTTGCGTGGTTCGTGTTTGCGCCGCAGTGCCTTTCCACCATTGCCGTGGCCCGTCGCGAGACGAACGGCTGGAAATGGCCGGCCTTCATGCTCGCCTATCTCTTTGCCCTCGCCTATGCCGCGGCGGGGATCACCTACTGGACCGCGATCGCGGCAGGGCTGGGCTGACGGGGCCAATTCCTTCTGGAAAACTCGCGCTCCGGACTCGCCCCCCGCCAAAGCCATGCGCTAGGCAACTGGCCAGATCAGAAGGGACCCGATTCTATGGCAGGCAGCGTCAACAAGGTTATCCTTGTCGGAAACCTGGGGGCTGACCCCGAAATCAAGAGCTTCCAGAACGGCGGCCGCATCGCCAACCTGCGCATTGCCACCTCGGAAACGTGGAAGGACCGCGCCACCGGCGAGAAGAAGGAGCGCACCGAGTGGCACAACGTGGTCATCAATTCCGATGGCCTCGTGGGTGTTGCCGAACGCTATCTGCGCAAGGGTTCCAAGGTTTACATCGAAGGCCAGCTTCGCACCCGCAAGTGGCAGGACCAGTCGGGCAATGACCGCTATACCACCGAGGTTTCGGTGGGCATGAACGGCAATCTCACCATGCTCGACGGTTCGGGCGGAGCCGGCGGCGGTGGCGGTGGCGGTGGCGGTGGCGGCATGGGCGGCGGCGGTGGCCGTTCATCCGGCGGTGGCTGGAACGAGGGCGGTTCGGGCGGCGGCAGCTATGGCGGCGGCGCGCGCGGGGGCGCATCGGGCGGCGGTTCTTCCGGCGGCTGGAATCAGGGCGGCGGGAGCAGCTTCGGCGACGATCTGGACGACGACATTCCGTTCTGAGCCGATCACTGGCTGATCGGGCAATCAGGTGCCGCGCGTATCCCCGTAGAGGTGGATGTGCAGCCGGTCGGTAAAGCGCCAGCCGCGATCAAGTGCCTCTTCCGCCAGCCAGCGCGCGCGTTCGCGCAAGGTGGAACTGGCGGTGCCTTCGGGCATGACGAAGAGGTGATCGGGCCGGATGGCGTGGCGGGCCTGAAGCGCGGCGATTTCGGCCAGATCGGCAGGCGCCGACACCACGAACTTGAACCATGCGCGCGGATCACGCGCCCATTCCTCCAGCCGTTCGGGCACGAGCGCCAGCGCGGCATCGTTGCCCGAATGCGCCAGCTTGGGGCTGACGTTGAACTGATCGACCAGAGGATCGAGCGCGGGATGCACTGCGACCGTGCCGTTGGTCTCGATCTCGACATGCAGCGCGGGCCTGGCCTCCTTCAGCAGCGCCACCATGCGCGCCAGCGCTGCGCCTTGCAGCAGCGGCTCACCCCCGGTGATGACCAGCCGGTCTTCCCGGTGGGCAAGGATCAGCGCGGCGGCGTCTTCCTC
This sequence comes from Novosphingobium sp., assembly GCA_046294595.1. Taxonomy (GTDB): domain Bacteria; phylum Pseudomonadota; class Alphaproteobacteria; order Sphingomonadales; family Sphingomonadaceae; genus Novosphingobium. The sequence goes on along the minus strand of JBKBKD010000028.1, from coordinate 26,949 downwards.
TGAAAGGGACACCTGGTTCTCGGCCCGCTCGAAGGCCACTTCATCACGGTGGGGGCGGTTATCGCCCGAAAAGCGCCAAGTATAGGCGGTATCGCACCAGCGGCAGGCCAGATTGCAGCGCGAAAGCCGCACGAACACCGATGGCCGCCCCATGCCGGGGCCTTCACCCTGAAGCGAGGAGAAGACCTCCGGCTCGCCGGGGTTGACCGTGGCCAGAACCAGCATCAGGCGCTTCCCATCGCGCGGTCCCTATCCCAGCCGCCTGAGCGCGGCGGTGAGCCGCTCGGCTTCGGCGGCGTGCATGGCATGATCGGCGCGGGCCTTTTCGACCGCTTCGGGCTTGGCCTTTTCGACGAAGGCGGGATTGGACAGGCGCCCTTCCAGCGCTTTCGCTTCCTTCTGCGCGGTGGTCAGCGCCTTTTCCAGACGCGCCTTTTCGGCCGCAATGTCGATCACGCCTTCAAGGGGCACGATGATATTGGCATCGCCTGCGCCCACCTGCATGGCAGCGCCTGCGGGCGCGTTTTCGAAACGGATGCCGTTGAGGCGGGCAAGGCGTTCGATGGCGGCGGGGTTCGCCGCGATGATTCTGCGGGTCTGCGCCGAAGGTTCGGGCAGGTAGGCATCGAGCTTTGCGCCCGGCGCTATGCCCAGTTCGTTCCTTGCGGTGCGCATGTTCGATACCAGCGCGATCAGCCATTCGACCTCGCGCTTGGCGGCGGCATCCACCGCGGCTTCGGGTCTGGGCCAATCGGCCACGATCAGATCGCGTTCCCGATCCCCAAGCGCATGCCACAGCTCTTCGGTGACGAAGGGCATGAAGGGGTGGAGCATGACGAGGATCTGATCGAGCACCCAGCCTGCCACGGCCTTTGTCTCGGCGTCGAACGAACCCTTGATAAGCTCGATATACCAGTCGCAGAACTGGTCCCACACGAAGTGGTAGATCGCATTGGCGGCGGCATCGAAGCGCAGGTCGGCCATGGCCTGATCGAGTGCGGCGACGGTTTCGACCACTTCGCCGATGATCCACTTGTTCACCGCCGAAGTGGCCGCAGGCGCGGCGACCGATGAACTGCCGGTGATCCCATTGCTCTGGCAGAAGCGCGCGGCGTTCCACAGTTTGGTGGCGAAGTTGCGGTATCCCTCGACGCGCTTTTCGTCCATCTTCACGTCGCGGCCCTGGCTTTCCATGGCGCACATGAAAAAGCGCAGCGCATCGGCGCCATACTTGTCGATCAGGCCCAGCGGATCGACCACGTTGCCCTTGGACTTCGACATCTTCTGGCCATCGGCCGCGCGGACAAGGCCGTGCAGGTAAAGCTTCTTCCACGGCACTTCCTGCATGAAGTGCATCCCCTGCATGGCCATGCGCGCATCCCAGAAGAACAGGATGTCGAAGCCGGAAACCAGCAGGTCGTTGGGATAGTGCTTCTTCAAGAGCGGCGCGTCTTCATCCGGCCAGCCGAGCGTGGCGAAGGGCCAGAGCGCGCTAGAGAACCAGGTGTCGAGGACGTCGGGGTCGCGAGTCAGTTTGATGACCTTGATCGCCTGGTAGTGCGCAAACTGGTTTTGCAAACTAACGTCTTTCCCTTCCTCGGCTTCGCTAATGATAAACTCCGGCCCATAGTATTCTTGAGCCTGCACCACGGCTCCGGCAAAATCTTCTGCTACGAAGGCTTTTGATTGCGGAACATCCTCGAAAGTCGAGTAGATTGCTGGCTTATCCGGATCGTCTTGCCTCCAAGGACCATACCACACAGGTATCCGGTGCCCCCACCATAGCTGACGCGAAACGCACCACGGCTGGATGTTCTCCATCCAGTTGAAGAAAGTCTTTTCCCAGCTCTTCGGCACGATCTCGATGGCGCCCGAACGCACGGCTTCGATGGGGGCCTTGGCCAGCGCGGCGGCATCGACATACCACTGGTCGGTCAGCCACGGTTCGATCACCACGCCGCCGCGATCACCGAACGGCGTCTGGATCGTGCGCGGCTCGGCATCGTGCAGAACCGCGTTGCCTTCCTTGTCCTTCGTGATGTGCGGGATAAGGAATCCCTGCTCCTTCAGTCGTTTGACGACAAGTTGCCTCGCCTCGAAACGGTCCAGTCCGATGAATTCGTCCGGTATGGTCGCCCGCAATACGGGAGATGGTTCCTCTACGATGTCAGGAAGAGCATCATCGCCGTAGTTCGTTAAGCCCCATTCAAATGCTTCGGCATAAATCTGCACGACGCGGGCTTCGGCATCGAACATGTTGAGCATCTGCGACGGCGCTATGCCTGCGCGCTTGCCCACTTCGAAGTCGTTGAAATCGTGCCCCGGCGTGATCTTCACCGCGCCCGAACCCAGTTCCGGGTCGGCGTGCTCGTCGGCCACCACGGGAATGCGCCGCCCGGTGATGGGAAGGATCACATGCTTGCCGATGACCGACTTGTAGCGATCGTCATCGGGATGCACTGCCACGGCCATGTCGGCCAGCATGGTTTCGGGCCGGGTGGTGGCGACTTCGATGTAGTCCTGCCCGTTATCGAGCGTCACGCCATCGGCCAGCGGATACCTGAAATGCCAGAAATGGCCCTGCACCTCGCGCGTTTCCACCTCAAGGTCGGAAATCGCGGTCTTCAGCTTGGGATCCCAGTTCACCAGCCGCTTGTCGCGGTAGATGAGGCCCTGATTGTAGAGATCGACGAAGACCTTCACCACGGCGCGGGTGAAGTGCGGGTCCATGGTGAACTGCTCTCTGGACCAGTCCATCGAGCAGCCGAGGCGGCGAAGCTGGCGCGTGATCGTGCCGCCGCTTTCGCGCTTCCATTCCCACACCTTGTCCACGAAGGCATCGCGCGTGTAGTTGGTGCGCTTGTCGCCCCTGGCTTCCATCTGGCGCTCGACCACCATCTGCGTGGCAATGCCCGCATGATCGGTGCCCACCACCCACAGCGCATCCTTGCCGCGCAGGCGTTCATAGCGGATGACCACGTCCTGGAGCGTATTGTCGAGCGCGTGGCCGATGTGGAGCGAACCGGTGACGTTCGGCGGCGGGTTGACGATGGTGAAGGGCTGGGCATCGGGGCGTTCGGGCCGGAACAGGCCGTTCGCTTCCCAATGATCATACCACTTCGCCTCGATTTCCGCAGGCTCGAAGGTCTTTGCAAGTTCGGCTGAATTATGCTCGGTCATGGCGCAGCGCCTTGCCATCCCGCGCCGCCATCGGCAAGCGGACAAAGACGCCATCCCGCGCCGCCATCGGCAAGCGGGCGGTCAGGTCGACGATCAGGGCGGCCTTGCGGGAACCATGGGCGCTGTCATGCCGTTACAACCCGCGTGATGCACTTGTCGGCCCGTCCATATTCCCCCATGAAGCTGGCAAGATGCGGGAGTTGACCGATTTCCAGTTTGTCGCCGGCGCCAATGGCGAAACGGCGCTTGCCTTCAGCGGCCCGATGACGGTGGCCTCGCTGGGGCAGGCCGATGCGCGCCTGCGCGCGGCGGGCGATGCCTTCGTCGAGATCGATCTTTCGGCCGTGACGCGGATAGACACGGTCGGCGCGTGGACCGTGTGGCGGCTGGCCCGCGATACCGGCGCGCGCATAACCGGATGCAGCGACGAGGCGCAGAAGCTGGTCGATGCGATCCGGCGCGCCGATGCGGGCGCGCCCGAAGTGCCCGAACGCCGGCTGCCGCTGTTCAGCCGCGTGCCCGCGCATGTCGGCATGGTGATGATCGGCCTGGGGCAGGGAGCGCTTCAGGTGCTGGGCTTCACGGGGCAGATCATCCAGACCTGCGGCATCCTGCTGCGCCATCCCTCGCGCTTTCGCATGAAGGCGCTGGTGCACCAGATGGAACTGGTAGGGGTCAATGCGCTGGCGATCATCGGCTTGATGAGCTTTCTTGTGGGCATCGTGATTGCCCAGCAGGGCGCGGTGCAGCTTCGCCAGTTCGGGGCCGAAATCTATACCGTGAACCTTGTTGGCCGCCTGACCCTGCGCGAACTGGGCGTGCTGATGACGGCGATCATGGTGGCGGGCCGTTCGGGTTCTGCCTTTTCCGCGCAGCTTGGCACGATGAAGCTGACCGAAGAGGTCGATGCCATGCGCACCATCGGCGTGTCGCCGGTGGAGGCGCTGGTGATCCCGCGCCTGCTGGCAACCATGATCATGATGCCGCTGCTGGGCTTCTATTCGGCCTTCATCGGGATCATCGGCGGCGCGTTCCTTTCCTCGATGACGCTGGGCATTCCCTTCTTCACCTTCCTTGCGCGCATTCAGGAAGTGGTGCCCCTGCACGATGTGTGGGTGGGGCTGACGAAGGCGCCGGTATTCGGCCTGATCGTGGCGATTGCGGGCTGCTATCAGGGGATGCAGGTGAAGAACAACGCCGAGGAGGTGGGCACGCGCACCACGGCGGCGGTGGTCATGGCGATCTTCATGGTGATCGTGCTTGATGCCTTCTTCGCGGTGTTCTTCACCGAGATCGGGTGGGGATGATGGCAGAGGCCGACATTTCCATCCGGGTGCGCGGGGTGCGCAATCAGTTTGGCAGCCATGTGATCCACGAAGGGCTGGATCTTGACGTGCGCCGGGGGGAAATCCTTGGCGTGGTGGGCGGATCGGGCAGCGGCAAATCGGTGCTGATGCGCACCATCATCGGCCTGCAAATCCCGCAGGAAGGCGAGGTCGAGGTGCTGGGCCATTCGATCACCGATGCCCGCGACGACCGCGATATCGACATCCGCAGCCGCTGGGGCGTGCTGTTTCAGGGGGGCGCGCTGTTTTCCACGCTGACCGTGGCCGAGAACGTGGAAGTGCCGCTGCGCGAGTTCTACCCCGAAATCACCGACGAACTGCGCCAGGAGATTGCGCGCTACAAGGTTCTGCTGTCGGGACTTCCGGCAGAGGCGGCGGCAAAGTATCCGGCAGAGCTTTCCGGCGGCATGAAGAAGCGCGCCGGTCTGGCCCGCGCGCTGGCGCTTGATCCGGAACTGCTGTTTCTGGACGAACCGACCGCCGGGCTGGACCCGATCGGGGCGGCGGCATTCGACCAGCTGATCCTGCGCCTGCAACAGACGCTGGACCTGACCGTGTTCCTCATCACCCACGATCTCGATACGCTTTACGAGATCTGCGACCGGGTGGCGGTGATCGCCGATCGCCGGATCATTGCAGTGGGCACGATCCCGGAACTGCTCGCGCTCGATCACCCGTGGATCCAGGAATACTTCAACGGGCCGCGCGGACGGGCAGCGCAGGATGCGGCCGAGCGGCACGAGGCGGCCAAGGCAATGGCGATGACACTTTTTCCGCAAAGCGGCGATGCGCCAAGCGCGCAGAAGGCATAAGGACAGGACATGGAAACCCGCGCAAACCATATCTGGGTCGGCCTCGTCACGCTGCTGCTGCTGGCGGCGACCGCCTTTCTCACCGTGTGGATCGCCCGGCTCAATCAGGGTTCGCTCAAGGAATACGACATCTTCTTCAAGCAGTCGGTCGACGGCCTTGCCAAGGGATCGGAAGTGTCGTTCTCAGGCGTGCCTTCGGGGCAGGTGAAGTCCATCGAATTGTGGGACCGCGACCCGGAGTTCGTGCGCGTGCGCATCGCCGTGGACAAGCGTGTGCCCATCCTCGTGGGCACCACCGCCAGCGTGCAGGGCAGCTTCACCGGCGTTTCGACGATCCAGCTGACCGGTGCGCACAAGGGAGCGCCTCCCATCGAATGCCCGCGGGAAAACACGCGGGCGACCTGCCCTGAAGGCGTGCCCGTGATCCCGACGAAGCGTTCGGGACTTGGTGAAATCCTTTCGAACGCGCCGCTGCTGCTGGAGCGGCTGGCCACCCTGACCGAGCGCCTGACCATGGTGCTTTCGGACAAGAACCAGAAGTCGATCGAGAACATCCTTGCCAATACCGACAAGCTGACCGGCAATCTTGCCGATGCCTCGCCCGATGTGAAGCGAACCCTTGCGGAACTTCAGGCAACCCTGCGGCAGGCCAACTATTCGCTGGCCAGCTTTGAAAAGCTGACCAATTCGGCCGATTCGATGCTGAATGATGAAGGCAACGGTCTGGCGCGGCAGCTTCGCCAGACGCTGAAATCGGCGCAGGGTGCGGCGGACGAACTGCAAGGCGCGCTCAGCGACGCGCGTCCGGCGGCGCGCCAGCTGAACGAGCGCACACTGCCCGCAGCCGAAGCGGCGATCCGCGATCTTCAGGCCACGACCCGGTCCCTGCGCGATGTGACCGAGCGGCTGAACGATCAGGGTGTGGGCGGGTTCGTCGGCGGGGCAAAGCTGCCCGATTACAAGGAATGAGGAGGCGATACGAGATGATCCGCAAAGCATTGGCCGTCGCCAGCCTCTCGGCCGCGCTTGCCGGCTGTGTCAGCCTTGGTCCCAAGATTCCCGATACCTTGCTGGCGCTGACTGCCGAAGCAGCGCCCGCCGCAGGCACCGGGACGAGCGGAACGCTGGCCAGTGCGCTGGTCGTGCTGGAGCCTGCGGCCGAAGCGCGCCTTGCCGTCACGCGGGTGCCGGTGCAGATCGATGATGCGAACCTTGCCTATCTCAAGGGCACGATGTGGGTGGAGCGGCCTTCGCGCCTGTTCCAGCGGCTCCTGGCCGAGACGATCCGCGCGCGCGGCAAGCGTCTGGTGATCGAGGGCGATCCGGGCGCGGGCAGTCATCAGCTTGCCGGGCGGCTGCTCGACATGGGGTGGGATGCGCGCAGCCGCATGGTGATGGTGCGCTACGATGCGGTTCGGCAGCACGGCGGAAAGGTCGATACCCGGCGCTTTGAAAGCATGGTGCCGGTTGCCGAGGCTGATCCGCGGCTTGTCGGCCCCGCGCTGAACCAGGCGGCAAACGACGTTGCGCGGCAGGTGGCAGACTGGATGGAGTAAGCGCCAGGTTTTCTGCCCTGCCGGGGCGGACGCGCGCCGGGCCTAGCCCTTCGCCAGCCTAGCAAACCGCGCTGCTGCGGCAAAGGCGGCGGCGCGCTTTTCCCGCCGGTCCATGGCTTCGGCGTCCTTCCCCCAAAGTTCGGCCTGCCAGTCCTCTTCAAGATTGGCCGCATCCCACAGCGCATCGAGATCGGCATCGGGGCGCAGCGCGGCAAGGCCGATGATGAGCGAGGCGGCAAGGCTGGCCGTGTTGCGCAGCGCCGCCAGGCTGAAAGCATCGAGGCTTTCCAGTTCGGCCCTGAGGCGGGCAAGGGTTTCGGCGGGCTGGGGCTTGTGGATGATGCCCGCCACCCTGACGAAGCGAACCCCCAGCCGGCTTTCCGCATCGGCCAGCAGCGGATCCCACATCAGCCGCTGGCGCGCGGCAAAAGCCTCGTCCGGTTCGGCCCGGTAACACAGGGTGTCGGTTTCCGCATAGGGCAGGATTTCGCCGACCACCGCAGCCGGGGCAGGGGCAACCACATCAAGCGCATAATCGGCCATGTCGCGCAGCACGAAGCGGGCCGGATCTATCTCGTCGGGCTGTGCGGCCCACTCCTCGGCCATGGCTTGGGCCAGTGCGCGCGTCGGCACGGTCTGCGGCCTGCCGCCCACTGTCCTGATGGCCCTGCCGTCAAGCCTCACCCCGAAGCCGCCCTCAGCAGCCTCGACTGTCACGACCTTGTAGAAACGCTTCATCTCAATCCGGCGTCCGCCACTTTCGCGCCAGCAGGCGCGGCACCCAGAAAAACGCGATCATGCCGATCACGCACAGCAGATACCCGGCCACCTCCGGAATGGCCGACAGCATGGCAGGGCCGCGGCCCGTGCCGATCATCACGCCCGCAAGCACCAGCACCGCGCCGCAAAGGCGCAGCATCTGCAAGGCCATGAAGCGTCCCGCTGCCGGATCGGTCACGCGATCTGCCCCAGCAATGCGCGCAGGTGGGCAATGTCCGTGGCAACGGCTTCGGCTCCGGCTTCGATCAGTTCGTCGGTTTCGTGATAGCCCCAGTCAACCCCGATGGGGCGGACCCCCGCATTGACCGCCATGGCAATGTCATAGACGGTATCGCCGATCATCGCGGTGCGGGCGCGGTCGGCCCCGGCATCGGCGATGCATTGTTCGATCATCGAGGGGTGGGGCTTGGAAGGGTGGCGGTCGGCTGTCTGGAGCGACACGAAATGCCCGGTCAGGCCATGCATTTCAAGACAGTGCGCCAGACCCCGGTCGGACTTGCCGGTGGCCACGGCCAGCTGCCAGCCGGAAGCGGCCAGATCGGCCACCAGCGCGGCAATCCCGTCATAGAGCGGCTCGGCCACCGCCCCCGATGCGCGGCGCGCGCGGAAGGCGTCCTTGTAGAGCTCGGTCAGGCTGGTATGATCCTCGTGCGCGCCTTCCGGGTGCAACTGGCGCATGGCCTCGTGCAGCGAAAGGCCGACGACGCGGCGCGTGGCGTGGCGATCGGGCGGGATCAGCCCCGCCGCGCGGAAGGCGGCGTCCATGGCGGCGCAGATGTCTGCCTGGCTGTCGACCAGTGTCCCGTCGCAATCGAATATGGCCAGCTTCATGGTGTGATCCTCATGGCACCAGCCGGCGCATCAGTTCGGCAATGGCCGGCGAGCCTTCGGCTTCCAGCCCCGCGGCAATGCGCGCGCGATCCTGCGCAGACTTGTTCTGCGACAGCTTGAAGGTGGGCCGCCATGCCAGAACTTCAAGTTCGAAGCCGATGATCCCGGCCATCATCCGGCGCAGGGTTTCGGCCGGCATCTTGTCCATCGTCCATGCCTCGCCATCGGCAAGGCGCGCTTCGCGGGTTGCGGAAACGGTTTCCAGCAGGCCGTGCAGCCCGTCCTGATCCATCCGCCGCACCCGGCCTTCCAATTCGAGGGCGACATAGTTCCATGTCGGCACCTGCGCGGGATCGGCATACCAGCGCGGCGAGACATAGCCATCGGGACCGTTGACGACGGCGAGCGCAGTCGTCCCGTCGAGATGCCTTGCCAGAGCATTGCCGCGCGACAGATGGAATTGCACCGCCCCGTCGCCGGTGGAATGAAGCGGCACATGCGCCACGCGCGGCCCATCGGGCGTGGCGGCAAAGATCATCCCGAAACCGATCTCGGCGATCAGCGCCTCGAACAGGTCGCGCTCGTCGAGCCGGAAGGCGGGATTGGGGTGCATCAGCGCGCCTTGCCCCTGGGCGGGCCTGCCGGGCGCGTCGGAGCCTTGGCCGGAGACTTGCCGGGGGCCTTGACTGCGGGCTTGCGCCCCTGCGTCTTTGCGACCGGTTTCGCGCCGGGCTTGGCCGAAGCCGCGCGCTTGCCGGTGGGCTTGCGCGACGTGCTCCCCTCGGCGCGCTTGCGCCGTTCGCCCCGGCGCTCCTTGCGATAGTCCTTGGCGTGCGCCTTGGCCGCGCGCTTCTGCACGGTCTTCTCGTCAAGCAGCCTGGGCGCTTCGAGCGGAAGGTCGCCTTCCTCCTCGTGGAAGCCGAGGCTGGCCATGCTGGCGGCAAAGTGCGCGGGCAAGGGGGCAGTCACGTCGATCAGGTCGCCTTCGGGGTGCTCGATGCGCAGGCGGCGGGCGTGGAGGTGCATCTTGCGGCTGATCGAGCCGGTCAGGAAAGCGGCCTGCCCGCCATACTTGCCATCGCCCACGATGGGGTGGCCGATGGCCGCCATGTGGACGCGGAGCTGATGTGTCCGCCCGGTCAGCGGCTGGAGTTCGACCCATGATGCCGCATTGCCCGCGCGGCTGATGATCCGGTAGCGAGTCCGGGCGGACTGGCCCCCGCCTTTGCCATCAGGCCCGCTTTCGTCGACCATCATCTTTTCGCCGCCGGTGCCGGGCTGCTTGGCAATGGGCAGTTCGATCAGCCCGTCCCTGATCTCTGGCACGCCGACGATCAGCGCCCAGTAGATCTTGCGTGCCGAACGGCCCGAAAAGTGCCGCGAAAAGAAGGCCGCGCTGCCAGGTGTGCGGGCCACTAGCAGGACGCCGGACGTATCCTTGTCGAGCCGGTGGACGAGGCGCGGGCGCGGTTCGCCATCGGCGGCAAAGGCATCAAGCAGCCCATCGACATGTTCGTGCGTGCCGCTGCCGCCCTGCGTGGCAAGGCCCGGCGGCTTGTTGAGCACGATGGCGGCACGGTCCTTTTCCAGCACCATCGATTCGGCCAGACGGACCTGTTCTTCGGTCAGGGGCTTGCGCGCGCGCTGCCCCTTTGCAGGCGCGCCCACCGGCGTGGCATTGCCGGGCGGAACGCGCAGCACCTGCCCGGCTTCGAGCCGCGTATCGACATCGGCGCGTTTGCCATCAAGGCGGATCTGCCCGGTGCGCGCCCAGCGGGATACCGTGGCAAAGCCCACTTGCGGCAGGTGCCGCTTGAACCAGCGGTCGAGCCGCGCGCCCGCATCGTCGCGCCCGATGGTGAACTGGCGCACGGCATCGTCAGGCAGCTTGCTCCGGCTCATGCCGCACCCCGCATCAGCGAAAGGCCGATGAACAGCCCGGCCACACCCGCGATGACCGATCCGAGCGCATAGACCGCGGCAAGGCCGTGCAGCCCCCGCTCAAGCAGGAGCGCGGTTTCGAGACTGAAGGCGGAAAAGGTCGTGAAACCGCCCAGCACCCCCACGCTCAGCAGGAGCCGCAGGGATTCGCTGCCGCCTTCGCGGGCGAGCCATCCGGCCAGCAGGCCCATGGCGAGGCTGCCCGCGACGTTGATCGCGAAAGTCCCCCAGGGAAACACGGTGTTGGGACCGGTCAAGGCGTTGACGGCGCGCCCTGCGTGAAAGCGCAGCATCGCGCCGACACCGCCGCCCAGGGCGACAATGGCGGTGGCGGCAAAGGTATTGGGAGAACTCATGCGCAGGCCCTTAGACCGGAAGGCGGCAAAATGCACGAGTTTGCTTGCCTTTGATGCCGGATTTGGTTAGTGGCGCACCCGTTCGGGCCGGTCCTGCACGGATTCGGCGCCATTTTCGTTTTCAATATTCAGGGTGACTCCCGCGGCTGGCGCGGGCTCTCGCCGCCAAAATTGAGGTGTAGCGGTTTATGCAGATTCTCGTGCGCGATAACAACGTCGATCAGGCTTTGCGGGCTCTCAAGAAGAAGCTCCAGCGTGAAGGCGTGTATCGTGAAATGAAGCTGCGCCGCCACTTCGAAAAGCCGTCGGAAAAGCGCGCCCGCGAAAAGGCCGCTGCCGTGCGCCGCGCCCGCAAGATGGAGCGCAAGCGCCAGGAGCGCGACGGCGTCAAGTAAGCGAGAGGACGGGGCCTGCGCTTCGCGCGATGCCCCTTTTCTCCTACTTGCCGTTTCAGCCCGCTTGGGCCAAGAGGGCGCCGCAATCCGGCGCCCTTTTTCGTGGCACCGGGACAGGCCATTCGAATCATCCGGCGCGGCTCAGGTCTATCGCGAGCCGTGGCCGCAGGGGGAAAGCATGTCGGAAATCACCCGCGTTCCGCTCCAGCCCGTCGCCAAGGGCTCGTTGACCAAGATCTGGCTGGGGGTGATCCTCGCCGTGCTGATCGGTTCGGGCGTCGCCTATGGCACCCGTTACAAGGGTATCACGATCCAGACCGTCAAGGCCGGTGAAGGCGGATCGCCCACCCGCGCGGACGTGGCGCTCATCAACTACGTGGGCCGCCTCGCCAACGGCAAGGAGTTCGACCGGGGCGAACGCGCGGTCCTGCCGCTCCAGACGGTGATCCCCGGTTTTGCCGAAGGTCTTTCCAAGATGCAGAAGGGCGGCAAGTATGTCCTCGAAATCCCTGCGGACAAGGCCTATGGCGCCGAGGACAAGCGCAATCCGCAGACCGGCGAAGTGGTGATCCCGGCCAATTCCGATCTCGTGTTCGAAGTGGAACTGATCGACTACAAGAACGCCGCCGAGCTTGAGCAGCAGCGCATGATGATGGAGCAGATGCAGCGGATGCAGGGCGGCGCTCCCGGTGCCAATGTTCCGGGCACTGCCGCTCCGGGCGCTCCGCAACCCTGATCGCAGCCGGGCGCCCTTTGCGGGGCGGCCGCGGCTTGAAGCACGCCGTGCGCTCTGGTAGCGCGCGGCGTTCCTTTTTCTCTCGCTAGAGTATCCGACAATGTCCGTAGATACTGCCACCGTGGCGAAGATCGCGTCGCTGGCCCGCATCAAGATGACCGGGGCCGAGATCGACGCGATGGTCCCCGAACTCAACGGCATCCTTGCCTGGGTCGAACAGCTTGGCGAGGTCGACGTGACCGGGATCGAGCCGATGACCGCCGTCATCCCCAACCGGCAGCGCCTGCGCGAGGATGTGGTGAATGCCGACCCGCAGACCGGCGGCGACATGCGCGACAAGGTGCTGGCCAATGCGCCTGCTGCCGAACATGGCTTCTTCGGCGTGCCCAAGGTGATCGAATAATGACCGAACTGACTGATCTGGGCATTGCCGCCCTTCGCGATGGCATTGCCAGGGGCGATTTCACGGCCACCGAAGTGGCCACCGCGTTCAATGCGGCGGTCGAGGCGGCGCAGCCCGCGCTCAACGCCTTCATCGTGACCACGCCAGACAATGCGCTGGAAGCGGCCGCGAGGGTCGATGCCGATCGCGCTGCGGGCAAGCCGCTGGGCAAGATGGCGGGCGTGCCCATCGGCATGAAGGATCTGTTCGCCACCGAAGGCGTGCAGACCACGGCCGCGTCGCGCATTCTGGAAGGCTTCGTGCCGCCCTATGAATCGACCGTTTCGCGCAAGCTCTGGGAAGCGGGCGCAGGGATGCTGGGCAAGCTCAACCTCGATCAGTTCGCGATGGGCTCGTCGAACGAGACGAGCGCCTTCGGCAATGTCATTTCGCCGTGGCGGCGTCCGGGCGATGCGACGCCGCTGGCACCCGGCGGCTCGTCGGGCGGTTCGTCGGCTGCCGTGGCGGCGCGCATTGCACCTGCCGCCACGGGCACCGATACCGGCGGCTCGATCCGCCAGCCCGCCGCCTTCACCGGCATTTCGGGCATCAAGCCCACTTACGGCCGCTGTTCGCGCTGGGGCGTGGTGGCGTTTGCCTCCTCGCTCGATCAGGCGGGCGCCATGGCGCATGACGTGACCGACTGCGCGATCATGCTGGAAGCCATGGCCGGGTTCGATCCCAAGGACTCGACCAGCCTTGATCTGCCCGTGCCCGAATGGACCGCGAACCTCAACGCCGACATGCGCGGCAGGAAGGTGGGCATTCCGCGCGAATACCGGCTCGACGGGATGGACGCGGACGTTGCGAAAAGCTGGGACGACGGCATTGCGTGGATGAAGGACGCGGGCGCCGAGATCGTCGAGATCAGCCTGCCGCACACCCGGTATGCGCTGCCCACCTACTACATCATCGCCCCGGCCGAGGCATCGTCGAACCTCGCCCGCTATGACGGTGTGCGCTACGGCCTGCGCGAGCTGCCCGAAGGCGCGGGCTTGCAGGACATGTATGCCGCAACGCGCGCCGCAGGCTTCGGACCGGAAGTGAAGCGCCGCATCATGATCGGCACTTATGTGCTTTCGGCGGGCTTCTATGATGCCTACTACACGCAGGCGCAGAAGGTGCGCACGCTCATCAGCCACGATTTCACCAGTGCCTTTCGCGAGGTGGACGTGATCCTTGTGCCGACTGCGCCGTCCTCGGCCTTTGCACTGGGCGAGAAGAGCGCCGATCCGCTGGAAATGTATCTGAACGACGTGTTCTCGGTTCCGGCCAGCCTTGCGGGCCTGCCGGCCATGTCCGTTCCTGCCGGGCTGGACCGCAACGGGTTGCCGCTTGGCCTTCAGGTCATCGGCAAGGCTTTTGACGAACAGGGCGTCCTCAACGCCAGCCTTGCGATCGAACAGCGCGCGCAGTTCTCGGCCCGTCCGGAAAAGTGGTGGTAAGATGAGCGAATATCGTATCCAGGGCGCAACCGGTGAATGGGAGGTCGTGATCGGCCTTGAAGTTCATGCGCAGATCACCACCCAGGCCAAGCTGTTTTCCGGCGCGGCGACAGCCTTTGGCGCAGAGCCGAACACGCAGGTCAGCCTGGTCGATGCGGCGATGCCGGGAATGCTTCCGGTGCCCAACCGCGAATGCATCCGCCAGGCGGTGCGCACAGGTCTGGCGATCAATGCGCAAATCAACAAGTGGAGCCGGTTCGACCGCAAGAACTACTTCTACGCCGATCTGCCGCAGGGCTACCAGATCAGCCAGCTCTATCATCCGCTGGTGGGCGAAGGGTCCATCGAGATCCAGCTTGATGACAAGAACCCCGAAAGCACCAAGACCATCGGGATCGAGCGCATCCATGTGGAACAGGACGCGGGCAAGCTGATGCACGATCAGCACCCGACCATGTCCTATGTCGATCTCAACCGGTCGGGCGTGGCGCTGATGGAAATCGTCAGCCGTCCGGACATGCGCTCTCCGGCAGAAGCCGGGGCCTATCTGGCCAAGCTGCGCACGATCCTGCGCTATGTCGGCAGTTGCGACGGCAACATGGATCAGGGCTCGATGCGCGCCGACGTGAACGTTTCGGTGCGCCGTCCGGGCGAACCCTTCGGCACGCGCACGGAGACGAAGAACGTCAACTCTGTGCGCTTCGTCATGGCCGTGGTCGAGCAGGAAGCCAGGCGCCAGGTGGCCGTGATCGAGGATGGCGGCACCGTGGTGCAGGAAACGCGCCTCTACGACCCCGACCGGAACGAGACGCGCTCGATGCGCAGCAAGGAAGACGCGCACGATTACCGCTACTTCCCCGATCCCGATCTGCTGCCGCTGGAACTCGACGATGCCTTCGTTGAGGAATGCCGCGCATCCCTGCCCGAACTGCCCGATGCCAAGCGGCACCGCTATGAAACGGCGCTGGGCCTTTCGGCCTACAACGCGGGCGTGCTGACGGCGGACGTGGAAACCGCGCGCTGGTTCGAGGCGCTGCTGGCCGAAACCGCAGCCAGGGCAAAGAAGAGCGAGGCCGAAGTGGCCAAGCAGGCATCCAACTGGCTGATCTCCGAACTGTTCGGCGCGCTCAACAAGCTGGGCAGGAGCCTTGACACCTCGCCGGTCAGCCCGGCGGCGGGAGCGGAACTGCTGGCGCTGGTGGCCGATGGCACGATTTCCGGCTCCATCGCGAAGCAGGTGCTGGAAAAGATGCTGGAAAGCGGTGAGGGCGCGGCGACAATCGTCGAGCGAGAGGGCCTGAAGCAGACCTCGGACACCGGCGCGATCGAAGCTGCGATCGACGGCATCCTTGCCGCCAATGCCGACAAGGTTGCCCAGTTCAAGGCGGGCAAGGAAGCCCTGTTCGGCTTCTTCGTCGGCCAGACGATGAAGGCCATGCAGGGCAAGGCCAACCCGCAGCTGGTCAACGAACTGCTCAAGAAGAAGCTGGGCTGATTTCCATCCGTTTCCGGACAGCAGGAAGGGGGGAAGACTTGGCGGCCTTCCCCCTTTTTCGTTGCAGCGCGGATGATGCCTTTCAGCCCCGCGTGCCTTCCATCGGGAAGGTGCCGAACATGCCTGCCGTCACCTTGCCTTCCAGCTTGTCGCCATCGACGGTGGCGGTGCAGTCCAGCGTCATCGGCATGGGCACGGTCATCTTCATCTGCCAGGTGAGGGTGTTGCCATCGACCTTGCCGTTTTCGACTTCCATCGTGCCCATCTGGCCGCTGTTGGTGCCGGTGAAGCTGTCGCCATCGACATTGACGGTGAAGGTGCTGGTCTGATCGCCCATGGGGGTGCGGGTTACACAATTGTAGGTGCCGGCAACGGACATGTCTGCTCTCCCAATCAATTTGCCGCCGCCAGTCTATCTACAAAAGTGTCAATAGCAAGACGGTGGCGGTAACGAACCGTTGGCGGGGCTGCCGGGGGGATGGCGCGGGTGCAGGCTTCCGCCTTCAGGGGGCGGCGGCCTCGCGCGCCATGATGACCGGCACGAAACCGGGTTATTGCGGGGCCTTCATTTCCTCGACCGGCAGGCCGAACTGCTCAAGTTGCGGCCGCACCTTTTCGGCATCGCCGACGACGACCCAGACCATGCCATCGGTGGACACCTGCGCGCGGAATGCCTTGTCGGCATCGGCCGGGGTCATGGCTTCATAGCGGTCGGCAAGCGTCTCGTAGTAATCGTCTGGCCGCCGATAGTTCACGATCTTGGCCATCCCTTCGAGCACGGCGGCGCTGGTTTCGAACATGCCCGGCAGTTCGCGGGCACTGCCCTTGGTGGACCAGTCCAGTTCCTCTTCGGTCACGCCCTTCGTGGTGCTGAACGCGTCGATCTCGCGCTTGATCTCGACCAGAGCATCGCCGGTGCGGTCGGTCTGGACCGGGGCGATGACCTGGAACCGGGCGCGCTCCTGCGGCTCGGTGACGCCGTTGTAGGCGCCGTATGTCCACCCCTTGGCCTCGCGCAGGTTCATGTTGATGCGGCCAAGGAAGTTGCCGCCCAGAATGTCGTTTGCGGTGCCGAGCGCGGTGTTGTCGTCCGTGCCCTTGGCGGCAATCACCTTGCCCGCCATGATGAAGGACTGCGGCGAGCCGGGACGGTCCACCAGAATCACGCGGCTTTTCTGCGCAGGGATCGGCACGCTGAAATCCTTGACCGGGCGCGCCGTGCGGTTGGCCGGCCAGTTGCCGAAGCTCTGGTCGAGCATCTTCACCACGGCATCGAGCGTGGTATCGCCCACCACGAAGATCTTCGCGGTGTCGGGCCGGAACCAGCGCGCGTGAAAGGCCTTCAGATCATCGCGGGTCAGCTTGGCCACGGCATCGGGATTGCCAAGGCCGCTGGGCGGCAGGGCATAGGGGTAGTCGCCATAGAGCGTCGGCACGAGCACGCGCGCGGCCAGCGCCTGCGGGTTCTTCATTTCCGCCGAGATCGCGGTCAGCTTCTGCACGCGCACGCGCTCAAGCTCTGCCGGATCGAGCGCGGGGCGGCGCACTACATCGGCCAGAAGGCCCAGCGACGGGGCGAGATTGGGGGAAAGCGCATTGAGCTGGAACGAGGTGAGATCGGCATTGGCCGAAAGCGAGATCTGCGCCCCCAGCCGTTCGCGTTCACGCGCAAGCGCCGAGCTGCTGAGCTTTTCCGTGCCTTCGTCCATCAGGCTGAGCAGCAGCGACTGCGTGCCCAGCGCCGACTTGGGATCGGCGGCATAGCCCGCATCGAAGCTGATCCGCACCGAAACCGTGGGCACTTCGCGGCGCTGCGCGAAATAGACGGGAATGCCGTTCTTCAGCGTGGCACGCTGGATCGTGGGGAAATCGAGCGGTGCCAGTTCGCCCACTTCGGGCAGCTTCGACCGGTCGGCCGGGCCGGTCGAGGCAACCGGCGCGCCCTTCATCGGCAGGTTCGGATCGGCATAGAAGGCGGGTTGGCGGCCCATGGCGTCGGTCGTGTAGAACCCGCCGCGCGCCTCGCCTCCTTCGGTGCGCTGGCCCGGCTCGACCGTGAGCGCAAAGACCGGGCGCGTCAGCCACTTTGCCAGCGCCGCGCGGACATCGGCAGGCTTCATTCCGGCGGTCCGTTCCAGTGCCTTGCGGTAATGCGCGGGATCGCCGTTGTAGAGGAGGCCTTCGGCCAGCGTCGGTGCCTTGCCGGTGAAGCCGCCGGTGCGTTCAAGCCCGCGGATCTCGCCAGCCGTGGCGCTGGTGGCCGCGCGCAGCAGTTCATCGGCAGTGGGGCCTTCCTTGATGAAGCGGGCGATCTCGGCATCGAGGGCGGCGGCGACCTTCGCGGCATCCTGCCCCGGCGTGACATCGGCCTTGATGACGAACTGACCGGCCTGCGCGAAGATTTCCGCTTCGGCCGATACCGATACGGCCAGCTTCTGCTGGCGCACCAGCGCATCATCAAGCCGCGACGAGGCAAGCCCGCCCAGCACCGAAGCGCCCAGTTCAAGCGGCAGGTAATCGGGATTGTCGAGACCGGGAATGGCCCACATGCGATAGATGCGCGTGGTGGCCACCTGATCCTTGATCGTCTTGGCGAGCGGGGCGGGAAGCGTGGGGACGGGCGCATCGACCGGCTTGACCGCCGGGCCGGGCTTGATGTCGCCGAACCACTTGGCAACCTTGGCCTTTGCCGTTGCCACATCGACATCGCCCGCCAGCACGAGAATGGCGTTGTTGGGGCCGTAATTGTCGCGGAACCACTGCTTCACGTCATCGAGGCTGGCCGAATCGAGGTCTGCCATCGAGCCGATGGTCGAGTGGTGATAGGGGTGGCCGGAGGGGTAGAGGTTTTCGAGCTGCTCGTATTCGACAATGCCGAAGGGGTTGTTGTCGCCCTGCCGCTTCTCGTTCTGGACGACGGCGCGCTGGTTATCGAGCACTTCCTGCGTGACCGCGCCGAGCAGGTGGCCCATGCGGTCCGATTCCATCATCAGGATCATGTCAAGCGCGGCCGTGGGCACGGTCTGGAAATAGTTGGTGCGATCGAACCACGTGGTGCCGTTCAGATCGGTGGCGCCAACCTGCTGGAGCGGGGCGAAGAAATCGCCCGGCACGTTTTCGGTGCCGTTGAACATCAGGTGCTCGAACAGGTGGGCAAACCCGGTCTTGCCCTTGGGTTCGTGCTTCGAGCCGACGCCATACCACACCGATACGGCCACGACCGGCGCCTTGCGATCGGTATGGACAAGCACGGTCAGCCCGTTGTCGAGCCTGAAGCTTTCATAGGGGATCTGCACCTTGGCAACCAGATCGCCCAGCGGCGCAGGCCTGGCCTGCTGCGCGAAGGCCGGGGCAGCAAGCGCGGTGGCGGCAGAAAGGGCAATGAGGCTTGCGGTGATCTTGCGGTGCATGGATATTCCCGAAATTGATTTTTGCGGCATTGCGGCTGCCACGCTGTTTCAAAAGAGGGGCCGGAGCGCCGCTTTCTGCCGGTCTTTTCCGCGCATCCCCCCGTGTCTGGGCAGATTTGGTTTGTGCTGCAACTTTCTAGTGCCCATCATCGCGCGCGCAAGAGGTGCGTGCCCAAGGGGCAGGTGCCAGTCCGGCCGTTTCGACCAACGATCATGAGAGTCCGATGAACGTCAAGTTTCTCAGCTTTGCCGCCCTGCTCGCCGCCACCGCCGTTCCGGCATTCGCCGCCGATCCTGTCTTCGATCCCGAAGCCGTGCGCGCCCATGTCACCTTTCTGGCCGACGATCTGCTGGAGGGGCGCGATACCGGCACGCGGGGCTATGACATTGCCGCCAGTTACGTGGCGAGCCAGTTCATCGCCATGGGGCTGAAGCCAGCCGCGCCCGATGGCACCTTCTTCCAGAAGCTGACCGTGCGCGAGGCGCGGCTTGATGGCGCGCCGCAGCTGACGCTGAGCTTCGGCGGAAAGGACACCGTGCTTTCGGACACGGTTCAGGTTCTGGTCCGCCCCAGCCTCGGCGATGCCAAGGTCGATGTTTCGGCCCCGCTGGTCTTTGCCGGGTTCGGCTTCGATCGCCCTGACCTTGGGTTTGATGACTATCGCGGGCTGGACGTGAAGGGCAAGATTGTCGTCGTCCTATCGGGCTTTCCCAAGGGCACGCCCAGCGAACTGGGTGCGCATCTCAATTCCGAAAAGGCGGTCATGGCCATGAAGCGCGGGGCGGTGGCCATGATTACCGTGCCCACCATCGAGGACACGGCGCGCCGCCCGTGGGAGCGCCGCGTGGCCATGTCGGATGGCCCGGCGAAGGGCTGGGTCGGCCCTGATGGCAAGGCGTTCAGCCGGTCGGGCGCAATCAGGGGGACGGCCACGATCAATCCCGATGCCGCTACGCCGCTGTTTGCCGCAGCAGGCAAGCCGCTTGCCAAAGTGCTGGCCGAGGCCGAACGCACCGGCGGGCGGCCGAAGGGCTTTGACCTGAAGGCCAGGGCGCGCCTTGCCTTTGCCAATAGCTGGAAGGACGTGACGAGCAGCAACGTGGTGGCCATGCTGCCGGGCAGCGATGCGCGCCTTGCCGGGGAGTTCATCGGCATGACGGCGCACCTCGACCATATCGGCGATCACGGCAAGGGCGAGGACAGGATCTACAACGGCGCGATGGACAATGCTTCGGGCGTGGCCACGATGCTGGAGGTGGCGCGCGCCGTGGCGCAGGACAAGCCGCGCCGTTCGGTGCTGTTTGCCGCGCTGACGGGAGAGGAGGGCGGGCTGATCGGCTCTGACTATCTGGCACGCAACCCGGTGGTGAAGGGCGAACTCGTCGGCCTGGTAAACTTCGACATGCCGATCCTGACCTACCGGTTCTCCGATGTCGTCGCCTTCGGTGCCGAAAACTCGACCATGGGTCCGGTAGTGGCCGAGGCCGCGAAAAAGGCAGGCATCACGCTGTCGCCCGATCCCATGCCGGAAGAGGGGCTGTTCACCCGTTCGGACCATTACCGCTTCGTGCAGCAGGGCGTGCCGGCCGTGTTCATGATGACCGGTTTTGCCGGCCCCGGCGAAAAGGCATTCCGCGACTTCCTGAAAACGCACTATCACCAGCCCGGCGACGATCTCAAGCTGCCTTTCGACTGGCAGGCGGGCGCGCTGTTCGCCAAGGTGAACTACTATACGGTGCAGGCTCTGGCGAACGCCGATAAGCGACCTCTGTGGTATGCGCGCAGCTTCTTCGGCAAGGAGTTCGCGCCCGATGCGCCCAAGGCAGCGATGCCCGGAAAGTAGCCTTCGGCGCATTCGGCGGGCACGCTGTGGCAGGGAGTGCGCAGGCGGGTTCCTCGCGCTCCCTTCTTGCGTTCGGTCAAGGAATGCCTCCATTCCGGTGGCGTAGTCTTTTTCGCAAGCGCAGCCCTTGTGTTGCGCAAAAGTCACACCATGTCTTGCGCAACAGGAGGACACTCGACCCATGAACCTCGAGAAATTCACCGACCGCGCTAAGGGCTTTCTGCAAGCCGCGCAAACCGTTGCGATCCGCATGAACCACCAGCGGATCACGCCGGATCACATTCTGAAGGCCCTGCTGGAAGACAGCGAGGGCATGGCCAGCGGCCTGATCCAGCGCGCGGGCGGCAATGCCGCCGTGGCGCAGGCCGAAGTGGACAAGGCGCTGGCGAAGATCCCGGCGGTGTCGGGTTCCGGCGCGCAAGCGACGCCGGGGCTCGACAATGACGCCGTGCGCGTGCTCGATTCGGCCGAACAGATTGCTACCAGGTCGAACGACAGCTTCGTTACCGTCGAGCGGATGCTGGTTGCGCTGACGCTTGCCACCACCACCTCTGCCGGACAGGCGCTCAAGGCGGCGAACGTGACCGCGCAGGCCCTCGAAGCAGCGATCACGCAGCTTCGTGGCGGCCGCACGGCCGACAGCGCCAGTGCCGAAAACGCCTATGACGCGATGAAGAAGTATGCCCGCGACCTGACCGAGGCCGCGCGCGAGGGCAAGCTTGATCCGGTCATCGGGCGCGACGAGGAAATCCGCCGCACGGTGCAGATCCTTGCCCGCCGGACCAAGAACAACCCGGCGCTGATCGGCGAGCCGGGCGTTGGCAAGACCGCGATCGCGGAAGGGCTGGCGCTGCGCATCGCCAATGGCGACGTGCCCGACAGCCTCAAGGACCGCCGCCTGATGGCGCTCGACATGGGCGCGCTGATCGCGGGCGCCAAGTATCGCGGCGAGTTCGAGGAGCGGCTCAAGGCCGTGCTCGACGAAGTGAAGGGCGCGGAAGGCGAGATCATCCTGTTCATCGACGAGATGCACACCCTGATCGGGGCGGGCAAGGGCGAGGGCGCGATGGATGCCTCGAACCTGCTAAAGCCTGCGCTGGCACGGGGCGAACTGCACTGCATCGGCGCGACCACGCTGGATGAATACCAGAAGTATGTCGAAAAGGACCCCGCGCTCCAGCGGCGGTTCCAGCCGGTGTTCGTGGGCGAGCCGACGGTCGAGGACACGATCAGCATTCTGCGCGGCATCAAGGACAAATACGAAGTGCACCACGGCGTGCGCATTGCCGACAGTGCGATCGTGGCGGCGGCAACGCTGTCGAACCGCTATATCTCTGACCGCTTTCTGCCCGACAAGGCCATCGACCTGATGGACGAGGCCGCGAGCCGCATCCGCATGGAAGTGGAGAGCAAGCCCGAAGAGATCGAAAAGCTCGACCGGCGCATCATCCAGATGAAGATCGAGGAGATGGCGCTGGCCAAGGAAACCGATGCTGCATCGAAGGACCGGCTGCTTGCCCTGCGCGAGGAACTGGCGAACCTTGAGCAGCAGTCGGCCGAACTGACCACGCGCTGGCAGAACGAGCGCGACAAGATTGCCGCCGAGGGCAAGGTCAAGGAAGCGCTTGATGCGGCACGCAGCGAGCTGGAAATGGCGCAGCGCAACGGCGATCTGGCCAAGGCCGGCGAGCTTGCCTATGGCCGCATCCCCGAACTGGAGCGGCAACTGGCCGAAGCCCAGGGCGCAAGCCAGAACGCCATGCTGCGCGAGGAAGTGACCGCCGAGGACATTGCTGCCGTGGTCAGCAAGTGGACCGGCGTGCCCGTTGACCGGATGATGGAAGGCGAGCGCGAAAAGCTGCTGCACATGGAAGAAGCGCTCGGCCAGCGCGTTATCGGGCAGAAGGACGCGGTGCTGGCGGTATCGAAGGCCGTTCGCCGTGCGCGGGCCGGTTTGCAGGATCCGAACCGTCCGCTGGGCAGCTTCCTGTTCCTTGGCCCCACGGGCGTGGGCAAGACCGAACTGACCAAGGCGCTTGCCGGTTTCCTGTTCGACGACGACAACGCGATGGTGCGCATCGACATGTCGGAGTTCATGGAGAAGCATTCCGTCAGCCGCCTGATCGGCGCGCCTCCGGGCTATGTCGGCTATGACGAAGGCGGCGTGCTGACCGAAGCGGTGCGCAGGCGGCCCTACCAGGTCGTGCTGTTCGACGAGGTCGAGAAGGCCCACGGCGACGTGTTCAACGTGCTGTTGCAGGTGCTTGACGATGGCCGCCTGACCGACGGGCAGGGCCGCGTGGTGGACTTCACCAACACGCTCATCATCCTGACCAGCAACCTTGGCAGCCAGTATCTCGCCAATCTGGAAGAAGGGCAGGACGTGAGCGCGGTGGAACCACAGGTCATGGAGGTGGTGCGCAGCCATTTCCGGCCGGAGTTCCTCAACCGGCTGGACGAGATCATCCTGTTCCACCGGCTGGGGCAGGAGCACATGGCCCCGATCGTCGATATCCAGGTGGGCCGCGTGGCCAGGCTGCTCAAGGATCGCAAGATCGTGCTCGACCTTACCGATGCGGCCAAGCGCTGGCTCGGCCGGGTGGGCTACGATCCGGTCTATGGCGCGCGTCCGCTCAAGCGGGCTGTCCAGCGCTACTTGCAGGATCCGCTGGCGGAAAAGCTGCTGGGCGGCGAAATACCCGATGGCAGCACGGTGCGGATCGACGAAGGCGAGGGCGCCCTGACGTTCACCGTGGCCTGATCCGCAAGGGTTGACGGCGCGCCGCATGGCGAGCCTGCAAAAAGGGGGCGGTCCCGTGCGGGGCCGCCCCATTCCTGTGTCGGCGGGGGGTCAGGCCGACAAGGCTGCATCCGGCGCGGGCAGGGAGGGTAGCCTGCGGGCCGATGCAGGAACCTTTCTGGTTACAGCAGCTTCCACGTGACCGGCACGACGATGGCCGTGGCACCGCTCGGCGGCGGCGGAACCGATCCGGCGCGCGTCGGCATGGCCAGCGCTTCCTTGTCGAGCGTTGCCGAACCGGACGGCGCGACAAGTTCGGTGCGCTCGATCTGGCCGCTGGCCGTCACATAGACCTTCACTCTGGCAGTGCCTTCCTCGCCGCGCATCTGCGCGGTGCGGGGGTAGGTCTGCTTCGATGCGATGATCCCGGCAACCTGCCTCTGCCAGTCGCCGGACTGGGCGAGAGCCGCCGTGCCGGAAAGAGCGAGAGCGGTAAGGCCGAAGGCAAACTTTGCAATCAGTTTCATGGGCTTGTCCTGCACTTTGGGGGTTGGTGAACGGGGGGAGGTTTCAGAACTCGGACCAGTCATCCTCGTCCGGTTTGAGGGCGGTATTGCCCACGACCGGAGCGGGCACGGCGGGCGCGCGCCTTGCCGGAACTGCCAGGGCAAGGGGCGGGGCGGGCATTGCGGTCTGCTGGTCGGCGATCCGGAACCGGCGCAGCTGATCGACAAGCGAGAGGGTTTCGGCGGCAAGATTGCGCGTTCCCGCCGAGCTTTCCTCGACCATGGCCGCATTCTGCTGGGTGAAGGCGTCCATCGAGCCGACCATGCCGGAGATGTCGGCAATCCCGGCGGCCTGCTGGCCGGCGGCTTCGGCGATCGAGTTCACGAGTTCCGAAACCGCGCTGACTTCGGCAACGATCTGGCGCAGCGCTTCGCCGCTCGATTCGACGAGCGCCACCCCGCCGCTGACTTCATCGGTGCTCTTGGCGATGAGATCGCGGATCGATTTGGCAGCGTCGGCAGAGCGCTGCGCCAGCGCGCGCACTTCGGTTGCCACCACGGCAAAGCCCTTGCCGGCATCGCCGGCGCGGGCCGCCTCGACCCCGGCATTGAGCGCGAGCAGGTTGGTCTGGAAGGCAATGCCGTCGATCACGCCGACGATCTCGGCCATTTCCTTCGAACTGCCTTCGATGTTGCGCATCGCTGCAATCGCGCGGTTGGCGGTGTCGCCAACGCTGTCGGCGGTGGCGCGCGCGATCGACAGCCGTTCGCTGGTCTGCCGAGCGTTCTCGGCGGTGATCCGGACCGAGTTGGTGAACTCGTTCAGGGTGCGCGAGGTCTCGGCAAGCGAGGTTGCCTGCTGTTCGGTGCGCATGGCAAGATCGTTCGACGCGCTGGCGATCTCGTCGGTGCCCAGCTTGATCGTATTGCAGCCATCCACGATCTTGGCGAGGACGCGTTCGAGCGAGGCGACGGCAGCGTTGTAATCGAGATGCAGCTTGGCCAGGGCGCCGCTGCCGTTTTCCTTCACGCGGAAGGTCAGATCGCCTTCGGCCAGCGCGGTCAGTCCGGCGCCGATCTCGTCAATCGTGACCTGGGTTTCGCGCGCCCTCGCGATCTCGGCGTCGGCGCGCGCGTGATCAGAGGCGAAGACATCGCGGAACTGGTCAAGCGCGCGGGCAAGCTGGCCCAGTTCGTCCGTCCGTCCGAGCGCTGGCACGACCACGGCATGATCGCCATCGACCAGCCGTGTGACGGCCTGTGCCATTCCGGACAGCGGCCGCGCCACGCTGCGCATCAGCCATGCCAGCATGACCAGTGTGGCAAGCAGGGCCGCACCCATGGACACGAAGGTGAAAGTGCGGGCCGAGGCATAGATTGCCTGCGCATTGGCAGCGGCGTTGGCGGCGTCCTTGCGGTTGGTTTCGATTGCCGCAAGGATGGCATCTTCCAGTGCGTAGAACCCTTCCAGACCTTCGCCCGAATGAAGGGCATGGGCGGCGTCTGCTTCACCGTTCATCACCAGCGATTGCAGCCGGTCATCCTGTTCGACCAGTGCCGTCCATGCCTGGTGCATGGTGGCCAGCGCTTGTTTCTGCGCCGGGGTCGTGGCCAGTTTGCCGTAGTCTGCAAAGCCGCCCTCGATTGCGCTGCGGGCATTGCGCAGAAGTTTGCGGCCGCGCTCCTGCGCGGCAGGATCGGGCGCGCGCAGCAGTTCATCCTGCTTCAGGCGATATTGCGAGGTGAAGGCGTGGATGTCGCCAAGCGCGGCTGATCCGGGCATCCAGACATCGCGCTGTTCGGCAGCAATCGCGTTGACTTCACCGATCTTGGCGACGGCGAACAGGCCCGTCGCGGCCATGACAGCCAGCAGCACCGCAAAGGCGGCTACAAACCGGGCCGTGATATTGAACTTGAGCATTCGCATCCCTCGAAAGCCGGTTGGCACAGGGCCGGGCATAACGAGGGAACGACAATCATCGGTAAGGCACCACGCACGTAAAGATGCGCAGGCCAGCGCGGCAAATCCTGCAAGGAATGTTGCCGTGCCTTGTCAGCAACCGGGACAGCAGCCTGCAATCCCGGCACTTGCGAGGGTTAACGCTTTCCTGTGCGGCCTCAGCTGCTCGCTTCTTCGGGCCAGTAGAGACGCATCGGGTTGTCGACCAGAAGCTTGCGCTGCAATTCGGCCGTGGGGGCGATGCGCGGGATCATGTCGACAAGGTGGCCGTCGTCGGGGATTTCGGTTTCCATGTTGGGGTGCGGCCAGTCGGTGCCCCACAGCACACGGTCCTGATAATCGGCCACGAGCGGCGCGACGGCATGGGCAAAGGCATCCCACGGATCGCCCGCGCCGCCGTCCTTGATTGCATCGAGGCGGTCCGGGCAGGTGGCCTTGAACCAGATGTCCTCGCGGCTGCCCAGCAGGCGGCGGAACGCCTTCATGTCGGCGCCGTCCGGCCCCTGGCGGACATCGGGCCGGCCCATGTGATCGATCACCAGCGGCACCGGAATGGCATCCATGAACGGGCGCAGTTCCTCAAGGATGTCGGCCTCGAAATAGATCACGACGTGCCAGCCCGCAGGCAGCCGCCGCGCGACTTCGAGGAACCTGTCCTTGGGCGCATCATCGACAAGGCGCTTGAGGAAATTGAAGCGGATGCCGCGGATGCCGCCTTGGTGCAGCGCTTCCAGCCCGGCTTCGGAAATGGCGGGATCGACCACGGCGACACCGCGCGCGCGTCCGCCAGACCTCGCGATGGCATCGAGCGTGGCCGCATTGTCGGTGCCGTGGCAGCTTGCCTGAACGATCACGTTGCGCGCAAAGCCCAGATGATCGCGCAGGGCAAACAGCATGTCCGGTCCGGCATCCTGCGGCAGATACTTGGCCTTGGGGCTGAACGGGAATTGCGCCATGGGGCCGAAGACGTGGCAATGCGCGTCCACCGCGCCCGGCGGCGGCGTGTAGCGGGGCTTGCTGGGATTGGCGTGCCAGCTGATGATGCGTCCCTCTGTGCTCATGCGAATACTACTCCATCCATCAGCTTGCGCGCCGTGCGCAGCAGGGCGGCGGTGCGGACCTCGCCGCTCTCGTCCACTTCGAGAAC
Source organism: Novosphingobium sp. (assembly GCA_046294595.1). Classification (GTDB taxonomy): domain Bacteria; phylum Pseudomonadota; class Alphaproteobacteria; order Sphingomonadales; family Sphingomonadaceae; genus Novosphingobium. The sequence continues at coordinate 27 of JBKBKD010000028.1, read as the reverse complement.
GCAGCTCATCTCGCCGGTGGGGTGTTC
>JBKBKD010000058.1:0-5464 GCA_046294595.1 Novosphingobium sp. | reverse complement strand
AGCCGCGTGCCGATGCCCATGGCCTCGCGCCGCTGCACCAGCGCAAGCGTTGCCCGCCGGGTTTCGAGCGTTTCGCGCGCGATGCGCAGGCCATCGGCAATCGCGGCATGGCTGAGCCATGCGCTGGCGGTTTCGGCAACAAGCGCGATCTGGGTGGACTTGCGCCCCTCGTCCGTTGCGAGCCATGTCTGGAAGGCGGCCTCACTCTGGTTGCGCAGGCGGCCCCAGAGGTCGATCTCGTAGGCGCTGGACCCGGCCTGCACGAGGAAATTGTCGGTCACGCGGCCCTGCGTGCCCTGCACCGCAGAGAGCACCGCCGCGCCATTGACGATGGGGAACAGGGCCGCCCGGTTGACGCGGTAAAGCGCGCGGGCGCGTTCGACATTGGCAAGCGTGGCGCGCAGGTTGCGGTTGTCGGCCAGCGCCTGTTCGATCACCTTCTGAAGGCGCGGATCGGTGAAGAAATTGCGCCAGCCGATGCCATCGGCCGCTTCGCCCGGCTGCGCGGCAAGCGCCGGATAGGCCGCGCCCTGCGGCAGGGCCGGGGCCACCGGCGCATCGGGCCGCACATACCTGGGCGCAAGATTGCACGCAGGCAGGGCCAGCGCAGGAAGCAAGGCGGCAAGCATGCGCAGCGGGCGGGCGGGCTTCATGCCACCTCTCCCGCGGCAAGCGCCGTCTGCGGTTCCGCCGCTTCGCCGCTTTCGGGCGATGGTCCCTTGCCGGCAGGCGCACCGTGCCGGGCCAGCCAGCCCTTCACCAGCACGAAGAACACGGGCACGAGGAAGATGGCCAGCACCGTGGCCGAGATCATGCCGCCCATCACGCCCGTGCCGATGGCGCGCCGCCCGTTGGCCCCTGCCCCGCTGGCCAGCGCCAGCGGCACCACGCCCGCGATGAAGGCCACGCTGGTCATGATGATCGGGCGCAGGCGCAGGCGCGCGCCTTCAAGCGCCGCGGCCACGGGCGCGGCACCCTTTTCCATGGCGGATTCGGCAAACTCGACGATCAGGATCGCGTTCTTGGCGGACAGGCCGATGGTGGTGAGCAGCGCCACCTGGAAGTAGATGTCGTTATCGAACCCGCGCAAGGTGACAGCCAAAACCGCACCGATGATGCCGAGCGGGATCACCAGCAGCACCGCAAAGGGCACCGACCAGCTTTCATAAAGCGCGGCAAGGCACAGGAAGATGAAGAAGATCGAGGCGGCATAGAGCAGGCCCGACTGGCTTGAGGCAGCGCGTTCCTGATAGGACAGGCCGCTCCAAGCCACATTGAAGCCGCCGGGCAGGGCCTTGGCATTGGCTTCCATGATGTTCATCGCCTCGCCCGAACTGACGCCGGGCGCGCCGCTGCCGTTGAGCTGCTGCGCGGGAATGCCGTTGAAGCGATCGAGCCGGACCGGGCCTTGCGTCCATTCGGACGTGGCAAAGGCCGAGAACGGCGCCATCTGGCCGCTGGCGCTGCGCACGAACCACTGATCGAGATCGGCAGGCTTGGCGCGATAGGGCGCATCGCCCTGCACGAAGACGCGCTTGACCCGGCCGCGATCGACGAAATCGTTCACGTAAAGGCCGCCCCACGCGATCGAGAGCGTGGAATTGGCTGCCGCCGGGGCAATCTGGAAGGCAGTGAGCGCCTCGTCGTCGATCCTGACCTTGAGCTGGGGCGTATCCTCAAGCCCGGCCAGCCGGACCTGACCGAGGCGCTCGTCCTCGGTTGCGGCCTTGACGAGCTGGCGGCGGGCGGCGGTGAGCGCCTCGCGCCCGGCGCCCGCAGCGTCCTGAAGCCACATCTCGAACCCGCTGGAATTGCCCAGACCCCGGATCGGCGCGGGGTTGAGGATGAAGACCTGCGCATCGTTCCATGTGCGGAAGTGGGCATTGAGCCGCTCGACGATGGCCTGGGCGCTGCGGTCCTTGCCCTTGCGTTCGGACCAGTGCTTGAGCGGGATGAACCCCTGCCCGGTGTTCTGCGCATTGCCCGACGGCCCGCGGCCCATGTTCACGAAGACGGCGGCGATGTTGTCCTTCTCGGTCTTCTGGATGTAGTCCGATATGCGCAGGGCCACCGCCCATGTCTGTTCTGACGTGGAGCCGACCGGAAGCTGGTAGCTGATCGAGATGTTGCCCTGATCCTCGTCCGGCAGGAAGCTGGTGGGCAGCCGCAGGTAGAGCACCACCATGGCCAGCGTGATCGCCCCGAACGCCGCCATCCACGGCCACGGGCGGCCCACCACCCGCGCAAGGCGCGAGCGGTAGCCCTGCTCCAGCCGTTCATAGCCGCAGTTGAAGGCGCGGAAGAAGCGGCCCTGCGGCTTTTCATGGTGCGCCACGGGCCTCAGCAGCGTGGCGCAGAGCGCGGGCGTGAAGATGAGCGCCACCAGCGCCGAAAGCACCATGGCCGAAACGATGGTGACGGAAAACTGGCGGTAGATCGCCCCGGTCGATCCGCCGAAGAAGGCCATCGGCACGAACACGGCGGTGAGCACGAGGGTGATGCCGATCAGCGCGGAGGTGATCTCGCCCATTGATTTCACGGTGGCTTCGAGCGGGCCAAGCCCTTCCTCGTGCATCACGCGCTCGACATTCTCGACCACGACGATGGCGTCATCGACCAGCAGGCCGATGGCGAGCACCAGGCCGAACATGGTGAGCGTGTTCACCGTGTAGCCGAACAGCGACAGGACGCCGAACGTGCCCAGCAGCACGACCGGCACGGCAATGGCCGGGATCAGCGTGGCGCGCCAGCTTTGCAGGAACAGGAACATCACGATCACGACCAGCACGATCGCCTCGAACAGGGACTTGACCACTTCCTCGATCGAGATCTTGACGAAGGTGCTGCTGTCGCGCGGGAAGGCGACGTGATAGCCGTAGGGCAGATCCTGCGCGAGTTCGGCGACCTTTTCCTTGACCAGTTCGGCCGTGAGCATGGCATTGGCCCCGGACGCGAGGCTGATCGACATGCCGGTGGCGGGCATTCCGCTGAGGCGGCTGATCGCGCCGTAGTTTTCCTCGCCCATCTCGACGCGGGCCACGTCCCTCAGTTTGACCACCGAGCCATCGACGTTGGTCTTGACGACGATGTTGGCGAACTCTTCCGGGGTTTCGAGACGCGAGCGCGCGGTGACGGTGGCGGTCAGGCGCTGGCCGGCAGGCGCGGGGTTGCCGCCGATCTCGCCAGCGGCAACCTGCGTGTTCTGGGCCTGAAGCGCGGCGACGATATCGGTCGGCATGAGCTGCACCGCCGCCAGCCGCAACGGATCGAGCCACACGCGCATGGCGAACGAGCCGCCGAAGACCTGCGTGGCGCCGACCCCCTCGATGCGCGAGATCGGATCCTGGAAATGGGTGGTCAGGTAATCGGAGATGTCCGAATTGGCGGCGCGGCCCGTCTCGTCATAGATCGAGACGACCATGAGCTGGTCGGACTGCGCCTTGTTGACGTTGACGCCCTGCTGCTGGACCACGGCGGGCAGGCGGTTGATCGCGCGCGAGATCGCGTTCTGGACCTGGACCTGCGCGGTATCGGGATCGGTGCCCTTCTCGAAGGTGACGGTGATGTTGGCCGAGCCGTTCGAGGAGGTGGCGCTGAAATAGAGCATCCCGTCAAGGCCCTTGAGCTGCTGCTCAAGCACCTGCGTTACCGAGTTCTCCACCGTGGCGGCATCGGCCCCGCCATACGTGGCGCTGACCGAGATCGTGGGCGGGGCGATATCGGGATACTGCTCCACCCCCATCGTGCTGACGGCCAGCAGCCCCGCCGCCATGACCACGATGGCCAGCACCCAGGCAAAGATCGGACGATGGGCAAAGAACCGCGAGATCATGGCGCGTCAGGCCCCGGCCGCGCCCGCTGCGGGCTTCTTGCCGGAAGGCGCGGTTCCGGCGGGCACGACCTTGGCCTTGATGCCTTCGCGCGCGTTGATGAGACCTTCGACGACCACCCGATCACCCGGTTTCAGGCCGTCCGTGACCAGCCAGTTCTGGCCGACCGGCGTATCGGCGGTGATCTGGCGCTTCTCCAGTTCGTCCTTTGCCGTTGCGACGAGCACGCTGGCGCGGCCGCGCGGATCGCGGGTGACGGCAACCTGCGGCACGAGGATGCCATCGGGCACGATGCCCTGCCCGACACGCGCGCGCACGAAGAGGCCGGGCAGGAGTTCGCCCCTGGGATTGGGCACGACCGCGCGCATGGTGATGGTGCCGGTTTCGGGATTGACGTCGATGTCGGCGGGGTTGAGCCTGCCCTTCAGCGGATATTCGCTGCCATCGGGCAGGATCACCGTGACCGGCGCGGCCCCGGCGACCAGTTCGCCCTTCTCGATGGCGCGGCGCAGGGCGATGAACTCTGCCCCGGACTGGCGGATGTTGACATACATCGGATCGAGCCGCTGCACCTTGGCCATGGGCATGGCCTGCGCATTGGTGACGAGCGCGCCCTTGGTGACAAGCGAAATGCCGATGCGCCCGCTGATGGGCGAGGTGACGCGGGTGAAGCCGAGATTGACGCTGGCCGATGCCAGCGCGGCGCGGGCCTGCCCGACCTGCGCGCGCGACTGCTGATAGGTGGCCATGGCATCGGCGGCTTCCTGCCTGCTGACACCGCCCTGTTCGGCCAGCGCGGCAAAGCGTTCGGCGCGCAGGCGGTTCGCCTCGACCGTGGCGCGCGCGGATTCGAGCGCGGCGGCGGCCTGATCGCGCGTGGCCGCCAGAAGGCGGGAATCGATCTGGTAGAGCGGCTGGCCCGCCCGCACGAACGAGCCTTCCTCGAACAGGCGCGCCATGACGATGCCCGCCACCTGCGGACGCACTTCGGCGATTTCCGATGCCTCGGTGCGCCCGGCCAGTTCGGTGGTGAGGGGGACCGGCTCGGCACGGGCCACCATCACGCCGACGACCGGAACCGGTTTGGACTTTTCGGCCTTGCCCGAACCGCAGCCGCCAAGAGACAGCGCCAGAACGGCGGGAAGGGAGACGGCCGCGACGGCTTTCGCCAGACGCGCAATACGCAGATCAGGTCCGGTGGACGGGATCGTGAATGCCAAGGAAAATCTCACTCCAGAAACCGCGTTTGACCGGCGCAGCGACGGCAGGCCCCGTGCGATTCGCCCCCGGCGGCAGGGCATTCAGGCACGAGGCATCCCGTCCCTTGCGGAACCGGTTGCGCCGCGTGTCTAGCAGATTGCTGCACGTGCGCACGTTCCTTGATGGCCATGTGCGGCGCCTGCGACAGAAAGTTACAATTGCATCACACAAGGGGCCCAAACCGCCGATTCGCGGCGATTCGGGCTGATTCGCGGCAAAGCACCCCCGAAATCGAGGCAAAATCGCTCATCACCGCCGAATAACAGTGGAAAGAAGGCCGAAAGGCATGGCTTTGGCGGCCAGCGTTGCGTTAGCCGTGCCTTCCCTTTCCAGCAGAGGACTGCATAGCAATGAACAACAATGACCTCGCCGAT
>JBKBKD010000027.1:0-34891 GCA_046294595.1 Novosphingobium sp. | reverse complement strand
ACCGTCGTGTTCGATCGCGGCGGGTTCCTGTTCCATGGCCGCGTCAAGGCGCTGGCTGACGCTGCCCGCGAAGGCGGGCTGGAGTTCTGACAATGGCTGACGAAACCAACCTGGAAGGCGTCGCCGCAGTTGAGTCGACCGGCGGCGAACAGCGCGAGGGTCGCGGTCGTGGCCGCGGCCGCGGCGGGAATGATCGTGGCGGCGAGCGCGGCGGTCGTGGCCGTCGCGATGACCGTCGCGGACGTGGCAACAACGAGGAAGAAGGCGGTGAGGAGCTGATCGAGAAGCTCGTGCACATCAACCGTGTTTCCAAGACCGTGAAGGGCGGCAAGCGCTTCGGCTTTGCGGCTCTGGTCGTGGTGGGTGATGGCAAGGGCCGGGTCGGCTTCGGCAAGGGCAAGGCCCGCGAGGTGCCAGAAGCGATCACCAAGGCGACGGCTTCGGCGAAGCGCGCCATGGTTCGCGTCCCGCTCAAGGAAGGCCGCACCCTTCACCACGACGGCAAGGGCCGTTTCGGTGCGGGCAAGGTGAATGTGCGTTCGGCGCCTGCCGGGACGGGTATCATCGCCGGTGGTCCGATGCGCGCCGTGTTCGAAAGCCTCGGTGTTTCCGACGTGGTGACCAAGTCGGTCGGCACGTCCAACCCCTACAACATGATCCGCGCAACCTTCGATGCGCTGACTGACCAGACTTCGCCGAAGTCGGTCGCACAGCGTCGTGGAAAGAAGGTTGCCGATCTGCTCGGTCGTGGTGGTGCTTCGCAGGGCGAAGCCGAAGCTGCTGCCGAAGCCATTGCGGAGTAATCGGTCATGGCTACCATCAAGATCAAGCAGATCGGTTCGCCGATCCGTCGTCCGGAAAGCCAGAAGAAGATTCTCATCGGTCTTGGTCTGGGCAAGATGCACCGCGTGGTCGAGGTGCAGGACACGCCCGAAGTGCGTGGCGCGATTGCCAAGCTGCCGCACATGGTGGCCGTGATCGACTGATCGCGGGGTCCATGGTGACGACAAGGGACGCCCCGGCCGCCGTGCCGGGGCTTTCCGTTTGAGCGCCGGGGAGCCAAGGGGTGACAAGGCGCGCCCGATAGGCTAGGCGCGCAACCTTCCAAAGCGCGACTCAAAGCGAAAGCGAGTGCAAGACATGAAACTGAACCAGATTTCGGATAACAATGGTGCCCGCAAGGGACGCATGCGTGTGGGACGCGGCATCGGGTCGGGCAAGGGCAAGACCGCCGGCCGCGGCCAGAAGGGTGCCAAGGCGCGTTCGGGCGTCAGCATCAACGGCTTTGAAGGCGGCCAGATGCCGCTGCACATGCGTCTGCCCAAGCGCGGCTTCAACAATGTGTTCGCCAAGGATTATGCCGAAGTGAACCTTGGCATGGTCCAGAAGGCGATCGATGCGGGCAAGCTGGATATCTCCGGCACTGTCGATCACGCTGCGCTCAAGGCTGCTGGACTTGCCCGTGGCGGCAAGGATGGCGTGCGTCTGCTTGGCAAGGGTGAATTGACCGCCAGGGTGGCTTTCCTGGTTGCCGGCGCCTCGAAGGGCGCAGTGGCAGCTGTCGAGACGGCTGGCGGTTCGGTTTCGATCCCTGAAGCCGGACCTACCGAGGCCGAGAAGAAGGCGGCCCGTGCCGCAGCCAACAAGGCCAAGTAATCCTCACTCGGTTCCCCGCCCGGTAATCGGGCGGGGATTTTGGTATTGCAGGGGTTCGACTTTCGCGGCCCCGCACTATATGGGCTAGCTCAAGACGTCCGGAACGAGAGGGCCGCGGGCCCGGTTTCGCAACAAGGCTTAGAACCCCGAAATGGCATCACGCGCCGACAACATCGCCAGCAATCTCAATCTGGCCAATTTTTCCAAGGCGACCGAGCTCAAGAAGCGGATCTGGTTCACGATCGGCGCGCTGATCGTTTTCCGGTTCCTCAGCTTCGTGCCGCTGCCTGGGGTCAACCCTCTGATCATGGAAACGCTCTACGATCAGACGCGCGGCGGCGTGCTGGATATTTTCAATGCGTTCTCCGGCGGATCGCTTGAACGAATGAGCCTGATTGCGCTTGGCGTGATGCCCTATATCACGGCATCCATCGTGGTTCAGCTTGCCGCTTCGCTCCATCCGGCGCTGGCCGCGATGAAGAAGGAAGGCGAAAGCGGGCGCAAGAAGCTCAACCAGTACACCCGTTACGGTGCAGTGTTCCTCACTGCCATCCAGGGCTGGGTTCTGGCTTCGGGCCTTGAGGCCTATGGCGCATCCAGCGGGCTTCAGGCCGTCGTCAATCCGGGGTATCTCTTCAGGATTGGCGCCGTGATCTCGCTGATCGGCGGAACGATGTTCCTGCTGTGGCTTGGCGAACAGATTACCTCGCGCGGCATCGGCAATGGTGTTTCGCTCATCATCATGGCCGGGATCGTGGCGCAGCTTCCCAGGTTTTTCGGCAACCTTTTCGAAGGCGGACGGACCGGATCGATTTCGCCCTTCCTGATCGTGGGCATCGTCGTGATGCTGGTCGCGCTGGTCATCGGCATCTGCTTTTTCGAGCGGGCGACGCGGCGGCTGCTGATCCAGTATCCGAAGCGGGCAACGCAGCGCGGCATGATGCAGGCTGACAGCAGCCATCTGCCGCTGAAGCTGAATACCGCGGGCGTCATCCCGCCGATCTTTGCCAGTTCGCTGCTGCTTCTTCCGCTGACGATCACGCAGTTCGCCGGCAATTCCATTTCGCCTGACACGGCGATGGGTCAGGCGATCGTGACGCTCAACCAGTATCTGGGGCATGGCAAGCCGGTGTACATGCTGCTCTATGCGCTTGGCATCATCTTCTTCGCGTTCTTCTATACGGCCGTGGTTTTCAATCCTGAAGAGACCGCCGAGAACCTGAAGAAGAACGGCGGGTTCATTCCCGGCATCCGTCCCGGCAGGAACACCGCGACCTATCTGGATTATGTGCTGACGCGCATCACCGTTCTGGGCGCAGCCTACATCACCGTTGTCTGCGTGGTGCCTGAGTTCATCATGGCCGAGACCGGGATGGGGGCAGTGTTCTTCGGAGGCACGAGCCTGCTGATCGTGGTCAACGTGACGGTTGATACGATAACGCAGATCCAGTCGCACCTGCTGGCGCACCAGTATGGCGACCTTATCAAGAAGGCGAAGTTGAAGGGGCGTCTGCGTTAGGACCGGCGCAGGCTGCGAGAGGGGAGTGATTTGGTGAACATCATCCTGTTGGGCCCTCCGGGCGCAGGCAAGGGCACCCAGGCACAGCGTCTGGTCGAGCGTCACGGCATGAAGCAGCTTTCGACGGGTGACATGCTGCGCGCTGCGGTGAAGGCGCAAACGCCGGTGGGGTTGAAGGCGAAGGCCGTCATGGAAGCAGGGCAGCTTGTTTCCGACGAGATCGTCTCGGCGTTGATTGGCGATGAACTGGATGCAATGCCCCCCACGCAGGGTGCGATCTTTGATGGCTACCCCCGCACCGCGCCGCAGGCGGCATCGCTGGTTGCCATTCTCGAAAGCCGGGGCCGCAAGCTTGACCATGTCATCGAACTCGATGTCGATGAAGATGCGCTGGTTGAACGGATCACCGGCCGCTACACCTGCGCCTCTTGCGGCAAGGGCTATCACGACAAGTTCGAAAAGCCCGCGATCGAAGGCACTTGCGACAAGTGCGGTGGCCACGAGTTCAAGCGGCGTCCGGATGATAACGAAGAAACCGTGCGCACCCGCATGGCCGAATATCGGGCCAAGACCGCGCCGATCCTGCCGATCTATGAAGCGCAGGGGATCGTATCGCGGGTCGACGGGATGGCCGACATGGATGACGTGACTGCGGCGATCGAGGCGATTATCGCCGCAGATTGATTTGCGGTGCAGTTCGGGAGCGCGGGACAGGAGGTGTCGATGCGTCAGGTGATCTTCCTGCTTGCCACCTGTCTCACCTGCCTTGCTGCGCCGGCATCCGCCGAGGTGACACAGCGCAGCGATGCCGGTTTCATTGTCCGGATCACCAGTGACGTATCGGTCAGCCCGGCGGAAGCGTGGAAGCTCTTTGCCACACCCTCGCGGTGGTGGAGCGGGCAGCACACCTTCTCAGGCGAAGCAGCCAATCTGACCCTCGATCCGGTCGCAGGCGGCTGTCTGTGCGAGACCCTGCCTGCCCCGAAGGATGCGCCTGCAACGCAGAAGGCCGGTTCGGTCCTGCACCTGCGGGTCATCTATGCCGAGCCCTATCGGGCATTGCGCCTGACGGGGGGACTTGGGCCGTTGCAGTCCGAGGCCGTGAACGGCACGATGACCGTCACTTTCAAGGCCGTTGACGACAGCAATGGCAAGGCCACGCGCATTCTCTGGGAATACGTTGTGGGCGGCTACATGCGCTACAAGAGCGAGACCATTTCCGGCGCGGTTGACCGGATGCTGTCCGCGCAACTGGCCAGCCTGACCAAGCTTGCCGGGCCGTTTTCCGCCGCCCCTGTGGTATCGGGGCAGGCGCTGAATGCCGAACCGGTAACGGATGCGACAGAGCCGGCAGAAAGGTTCGTGCCGGACCCGGTGCGGGATGATGAAGCTGCCGCAGAATCGGTAAGATCGGCGCTTGACCGGATCTTTCCGAAGAAGGGCGCGCGCGCGAACGACGGGCGCTGACACCTTCCTTTGGGGCGTGAGGGATGCCTGCAAGGGGTCCGGATGCGAAGGGCGATCGCGGGTCTGGCGCAGGGCGTTGGCTTCAAATGTGCCCGCTAGTAAGGGCGAATCATCCTCCCAGCTTGGTTGCATTCATTCTCGCGACAGTTCCCGTCCCGGCAGTTTCGCGTTGTATAGGCCGTTTTCCACCATCCTGATATGTCGGCGGATGACGCAATTTGCTTTCCCCGATAAGCATTTGAGCCTCGTTGCTTCCGTTGCGGAGAGAAATCTGTGTTCTTGCCTTGTTCTTATGGAACATAAAGGATACAAAGCCCTTGTTGACGGTTCATGCGAGCCAACTCTAGCAAGGGATCAAAGCCATGGCGGCGCAGCTCAAGCTCATCGAGGAAGGTAAGATCAAGGACATGGATCGTCAGAAGGCGCTTGAAGCGGCCCTTGCGCAGATCGACCGCGCATTCGGCAAAGGCTCGGCCATGCGGCTTGGCTCGAAAGAGGCCATGCAGGTTGAAGCAATCTCCACCGGCTCGCTGGGCCTTGATATCGCGCTTGGCATTGGCGGCCTTCCGCGCGGGCGCATCATCGAGATCTATGGTCCGGAGAGTTCGGGCAAGACAACGCTCGCGCTTCACGTCATTGCCGAAGCGCAGAAGAATGGCGGAACTGCCGCATTCGTAGATGCAGAGCACGCGCTTGACCCGGTCTATGCGAAGAAGCTCGGTGTCGATATCGATAACCTGATTGTCTCGCAGCCCGATACCGGGGAGCAGGCTCTCGAAATCACCGACACGCTGGTGCGCTCAAACGCGATCGATGTGCTGGTGGTGGATTCGGTTGCTGCACTGGTGCCGCGCGCCGAAATCGAAGGCGAGATGGGCGACAGCCATGTCGGTTTGCAGGCCCGTCTGATGAGCCAGGCCCTGCGCAAGCTGACTGGCTCGATCAGCCGTTCGCGCTGCATGGTCATCTTCATCAATCAGGTCCGCATGAAGATCGGCGTCATGTATGGCAATCCTGAGACGACGACGGGCGGCAACGCGCTCAAGTTCTATGCCTCGGTCCGTCTCGACATTCGCCGCACGGGGCAGATCAAGGATCGCGACGAGATTGTCGGGAATGCCACGCGCGTGAAGGTGGTGAAGAACAAGGTTGCGCCGCCCTTCAAGCAGGTCGAGTTCGACATCATGTATGGCGAAGGCATTTCCAAGATCGGCGAGATTCTGGATCTGGGCGTGAAGGCAGGGCTGGTCGAGAAGTCGGGGGCATGGTTCAGCTATGACTCGATCCGGATCGGGCAGGGCCGCGAGAACGCGAAGACCTTCCTGCGCGAGAATCCTGAGGTATGCGACCGTCTTGAAGCCGCCATCCGCGGGCGGACAGAACAGGTTGCCGAAGGCTTGATGGCGGGGCCCGACGCCGACGACGACATCTGAACCGAAAGGAGGCGCTGCGCCGTCAGGCAGGCGTCTGTTCCGATTAACCACGGCCCGCCTGCTCCACTGCCGGAACCGGCGGGCCGTGCTTTATCAGCTTGCATCGGACCGAAAGACGGTCAACCGTTCGGTTGAACTGCAAGGAAGGCAAAAGTGGCGATCGTTGTCCATCACCTGAACAACAGCCGGTCCCAGCGCATTCTCTGGCTGCTGGAGGAGCTTGGCGTCGACTACCGGATCCGCCACTACGCGCGTGACCCTGTGACCAACCTTGCCCCCGACGCGTTGAAGGCCGTGCATCCACTTGGCAAATCTCCATTGGTCGAGATCGACGGTCGTGTGATCGAAGAGTCCGGGGCCATCGTCCAAACCCTGTGTGAACGTTTTGGAGGCGCAAGGTGGCTGCCGGAAGCTGGCAGCGACGAAGCGCTGCGTCATCTGGAACTGATGCATTTCGCGGAAGGGTCGGCGATGACACCGATACTGCTCCAGCTTTACACCTCGCGGCTGGGCGAGGCTGCCGCTCCGCTTGCGCCGCGCATCGAGGAGCAATTGGCCGCCCATTTCGGCTACATGGAGCAGATCTTGCGACCATCCGGCCATTTTGTCGGAGATGACTGGACCGGAGCCGATGTCATGCTGAGTTTTCCGGCCGAGATCGCCGTCATGCAGGGGCGGGGTGAGCACTATCCCCGGCTGAGCGCATTTGTCGCCAGTGTCCATGCGCGGCCAGCCTGGCAGGCAGCCCGCGCCAAGGGCGGCGATTACTTCGGGATGTAGGAGATGACCGGCGCAAGCGAATGGCAAGGCGCGGTAGGGCGCAACTGGGCGGCCGAGTGGCGCCGGACCGATACGAGCTTTTCCGAACTCACCCCGCACCTGCTCGCAGCCATTGCGCAAGAGCCGGGCGAATCGATCGCGGACATCGGATGCGGCGCGGGGCAGATCGCGCTTTCCTTGGCGGCCATACGCCCAAGTGCACGGATCAGGGGTGTCGATATTTCGCACGACCTTGTCCAGGCCGCAGCGCTTCGCGCAAGTCAGGCTGATGTCGACCGCGCCAATGTTTCATTTCACTGCGTCGATGCCGCGCTCTGGCTGCCACCAGTGCCGCCGGACCTCTTGGTTTCCCGGCATGGCGTGATGTTCTTTCCCGATCCTCCCATGGCGTTTGCGCATCTGGCGGCAATTTCGAAGCCCGGTGCGAGGATGGTATTCACCTGTTTTCGCAAGCCTGAGGAGAATGACTGGGCAGCGCAGATCGCAGCATTGCTGCCAGCACCGCAAAAGGCTGCGCCTTCAGCGTTTCCGCCCGGCCCCTTTGCCTTTGCACTTCCCGACCATGTCAGGCGCTGCATGGCCGGTTGGCGTGATCATGCGTTCACGCCGATCGATTTCGACTACATTGCCGGAACAGGAGAGAATGCCGTGGACGAGGCGCTCGCTCTGTTTCAGCGCATTGGTCCGGCGGCCGCTGCCTTGCGTGACTTGCCCGAACCGGAACGCACAGTGGTGCAGGCGAGGCTGCGCGAACTTGTGGAGGCGCATCACCGCGACGGGCGCGTTGCATTCCGCGCGGCGGCCTGGCTGGTCAGCGCAACATCCGATACCACTGATGGATGAAACGTGCTTGTAGCGCGCCGAACGCTGGCCTAATCGGCAGGGCATGACATCGACCAACGAGATCCGCCGCTCCTTTCTGGAATACTTCGGCTCGCAGGGGCATGAGGTGGTGCAGTCCGCGCCGCTGGTGCCATATAATGACCCCACCCTGATGTTCACGAATGCGGGGATGGTGCCCTTCAAGAACGTGTTCACGGGCCTTGAAACCCGCGCCATCCCGCGTGCGACATCCTCCCAGAAATGCGTGCGCGCGGGCGGCAAGCACAACGATCTCGACAATGTGGGCTACACGGCAAGGCACCACACCTTCTTCGAGATGCTCGGCAACTTCTCGTTCGGTGACTATTTCAAGGAACAGGCGATCACCCACGCGTGGACGCTGCTGACCCGCGAATGGGGCCTGCCCAAGGACAAGCTCCTTGCCACGGTCTATCACACCGATGACGAGGCATTCGCGCTCTGGAAGAAGATTGCAGGGCTGCCAGACGAGCGCATCATCCGCATCGCCACCAAGGACAATTTCTGGGCCATGGGCGATGATGGCCCCTGCGGGCCGTGTTCGGAAATCTTCTATGACCACGGGGCGCACATTCCCGGTGGCCCGCCGGGATCGCCGGACGAGGACGGAGATCGCTTCATCGAGATCTGGAACCTCGTCTTCATGCAGTTCGAACAGACGGCTGGCGAGATCACCGGCAGCCTGCCCAAGCCCAGCATCGACACCGGGATGGGTCTCGAACGCATTGCCGCCGTCCTCCAAGGCGAGCATGACAATTACGATACGGATACCTTCAAGGCGCTCATCGCCGCATCGGAAAGCCTGACGGCGGTGAAGGCGCAAGGCGAGCACAGGGCGAGCCACCGCGTCATTGCCGATCATCTCCGGTCGACCAGCTTTCTTCTGGCAGATGGCGTCCTGCCATCGAACGAGGGACGCGGCTATGTCTTGCGCCGGATCATGCGCCGCGCCATGCGCCATGCACATCTTCTGGGGGCCAAGGATCCGCTGATGCACCGGCTCGTGCCGGCCCTCGTCGCCGAAATGGGCGCTGCCTATCCCGAACTTGGCCGCGCGCAGCCATTGATAGAGGAAACGCTGCTGCGCGAGGAAGTGCAGTTCAGGCGCACGCTGTCGAACGGCATAAGGCTGCTTGACGAAGCGACTGCTGCCCTTGGCGAGGGGGACAAGCTGCCGGGTGAGACGGCCTTCAAGCTCTATGATACCTATGGCTTCCCCTACGACCTGACCGAAGACGCCCTGCGCGCGCGGGGCATTACGGTGGACCGCGATGGTTTCGACGCCGCCATGGCGCAGCAGAAGGCTGCGGCGCGCGCTGCATGGAAGGGGTCCGGGCAGGCGGCTGACAGCGAAGTCTGGTTCGACATTGCCGAGCGCGTGGGGGCGACCGAGTTTACCGGCTACACCGCCACGACCGGGGAGGCGCAGGTTGTTGCCCTTGTCAGGGATGGCGCGGAAGTGGACAGCGCCGGGGCAGGCGATGCGGTGACGGTGATCGTCAACCAGACGCCCTTCTACGGCGAGAGCGGTGGCCAGACCGGCGATGCCGGCACCATCACCGGCGCAGACGGGCTGATAATGGCCGTGACCGATACGGCAAAGCCCCTGGGCCGCCTGCACGCCCACATCGCCACGATCACCTCCGGCGCGGTCAAGGTCGGCGATGTCGTCAAGCTTGCCATCGATGTTGCGCGGCGCGATGCCATCCGTGCGAACCATTCGGCAACGCATCTCCTGCATGCGGCGCTGCGCAACCGTCTGGGAGCGCACGTCACGCAGAAGGGATCGCTGGTTGCAGCAGATCGTCTGCGCTTCGACTTCTCGCAGCCCACGGCCCTTACAGCAGATGACATTGCCGCGATCGAGGCGGAGGTGAATGCCGAAATCCGGGCGAATGAGCCGGTGACAACGCGGCTGATGAGCCCGGAGGACGCCATCGAAGCAGGCGCCATGGCCCTTTTCGGCGAGAAATACGGTGAGGAAGTGCGTGTCCTCAGCATGGGCCGCGCGGAAGGCAGGCCATATTCGGTGGAACTGTGCGGCGGCACTCATGTGCGCGCTCTTGGCGATATCGGGGTGTTCCGCATCGTCAGCGAGAGCGCAGTCTCGTCGGGCGTTCGCCGCATCGAAGCGCTCACGGGCGAAGGCGCGCGGCAATGGCTGGTAGCGCGGGAAGAAGCGCTGAAGCACACCGCATCGCTGCTGCGCACCACGCCTGACGATGTCGAGGCGCGGGTTTCCGCGCTGATCGAGGAGCGCAGGAAGCTGGAGCGCGAGCTGGCCGAGGCCAGGAAGGCGCTGGCACTTGGCGGCGGTTCCTCCAAGGCCGACCATGCCGACGAGGATGTGGGGGGTATCAGGTTTTCCGGTCAGGTTCTGGACGGGCTTGATCCCAAGGAACTGCGCGGGCTGCTCGATCAGGCCAAGCAGCGGCTGGGATCGGGCGTGGCGGTGATCGTGGCAGTGAACGAGGGCAAGGCCAGCATCGCCGCCGCCGTAACCGAGGATCTGACGGGCAGGATCAGCGCAGTCGATCTGGTCCGCGTCGGGGTAGAGGCACTAGGCGGCAAGGGTGGCGGTGGCCGTCCCGACATGGCGCAAGGCGGCGGACCTGAAGGGGCAAGGGCAGCGGAAGCCATCGCGGCGGCCAAGGCTGTGATCGCGGGCTGAGGCAGCCACCGGTTCAACCCGTTCGCCGGTTCAACCTGTTCGTTCGCGCAGGCTGGCCGATTTGAGCCGGGGCTTTTCGGTCAACCCGCCTTCAAGCATGATCTGCTCGCGCAGCTCGTCGCGCTTCTCGTGGATCGAGGCGATCACCAGCCCCATGGGAAAGCCGAGATCGACCAGCACGGCCTCGGATAGCTGGAGCGAGCTTTCCAGCGTTTCCGGTACGGCATGGGTGACGCCGTAGCGATAGAGTTCGGCCGCATGTGTGGCATCGCGCGCACGCACGATGATGGGCAGATCGGGGTGGGTGGTGCGCAGGCGTTTGACGATGCGCAGGATCAGCACGGGCTCGTCCATTGTCAGAACCATGGCCCGTGCATTGTCCAGGCCAAGGCGGGCAATCGCCACTTCGCTGTCAACATTGCCGAAAAGGACGGGCAATCCCTGCTGGCGGGCGGCCTTGACAATGGCCGGATCGGTATCAATTCCAATCCATGGCGCGCCATGCACCGTCAGCAGTTCGCCGATCAGGCGGCCAACCCGCCCGAAACCCATGACGACAACCCGTTCGCCTTCCGGTTCCGCGACAGATTCAGACTGACCGGAATCGGGCGTTTCCTTCGCGACAAGGCGTCCGCTGCGTTTGCCGAGCATGGCCAGCAAGGGCGTGATGGTCAGACCCACTGCCGTAACGATCTGCCAGAACTGCGCCGTCTCCCGATCAATCAGCGAGGCTTCGGCAGCGGTGGCCAGAACGATCAGCGTGGTCTCCGATGGACTGGCCATGAGAATGCCAGTTTCAAGAGCCGTCGCGCGTTCCTTGCCCATCGCGCGCAGGGCCAGTGTCGTCACCATGGCCTTGAGCAGAACCACACCGACGACCGCGACGGTCAGCGGCAGGATCATGGACCAGACCACGCGCAGGTCGATGCCCATGCCGATGGTGATGAGGAAAACCCCTAGGGCCAATCCCTTGAACGGTTTGGTGATGGCTTCGACTTCGGTGTGATATTCGGTTTCGGCGATCAGCAGGCCGGCCAGAAGCGCACCCATGATCGGCGACAGCCCGACAACGGATGTCGCAAGGCTGGCTGCGATCACCACCAGCATGGTTGCGGCAAGGAACAGTTCCGGGCTTTTGGTCTGGGCGGCTTGCGCGAACAGACGCGGCAGCAGCATGCGCCCGAACACGAGCAGCGCGGCAACCACCATGCCGCCATAAAGCAGCGTGGAGCCAAGATCCGGCGCATCCGTTCTGGTGGCCATGGGGGCCATTGCGCCCAGGATGAAGATGATCGGCACGATTGCGATGTCTTCAAACAGAAGCATCGACAAGGCGGCCCGGCCCACCGGCCCCTGCGTGCCGGAGATCGGCAGGACCAGAGCCGTTGAGGACAGGGCCAATGCCAGACCCAGACCGAAGGCTCCTGCCGTTTGCAGGCCGGTTGCCATGAGGACAAGCGCAAGCAGGAATGCGGATACGCCCAGTTCTATCGCACCCAGTCCGAAGACCAGACGGCGCATGTCCCAGAGGCGATTGAACGAGAGTTCAAGGCCGATTTCGAACAGCAGCAGGATGATGCCGAACTCGGCGAAAGGAACGATCGCCGCCGGGTCTGATATGGTGAAGTAATAGAGCCACGGAAACTGCGGGACCAGCGCCCCCAAGCCAAACGGACCGACCGCAAGGCCCACAAGGATGAAACCGATGATCGGGGTGATGCGGAACCGTGCGAAAGCCGGGATGACGATGCCGGCCGCACCGAGAATGACGAGGGCGTCTGAAAGGGCGGTAGTCGGTTCGAGATTGCCTGCCATGCTGCCAGAGTAGGGGAGGGGGGGCTTCGTGTCACGATCGCGATTGCGCCTGTTGCTGCAGGGTGCGGGCCTTCCGCATGAAAAAAGGCCCCGGCGTGCACCGGGGCCTTGCTTCTGCTGGCTTGTGAAAACGCCGGGTCTTATGCCCAGTTCTTCATTTCCGCTTCGAGGTTCTCGACGATGGCTTCGAAGAACTTTTCGGTCGTCATCCATGCCTGGTCCGGGCCGATGAGCAGCGCAAGATCCTTGGTCATCTTGCCGCTTTCGACGGTTTCGATGCAGACGCGCTCAAGCGTTTCGGCAAAGCGCACGACATCCGGCGTCTCGTCGAACTTGCCGCGATACATCAGCCCGCGGGTCCAGGCGAAGATCGAGGCGATCGGGTTGGTCGAGGTCTGCTTGCCCTGCTGGTGCTGGCGGTAGTGACGGGTCACGGTGCCGTGGGCGGCCTCGGCTTCGATGGTCTTGCCATCGGGCGTCATGAGAACCGAGGTCATCAGGCCGAGCGAGCCGAAGCCCTGCGCCACGGTGTCGGACTGGACGTCACCGTCGTAGTTCTTGCAGGCCCAGACGAACTTGCCCGACCACTTGAGCGCCGAGGCAACCATGTCGTCGATCAGGCGATGTTCGTAGCTGATACCGGCGGCGGCGAACTTTTCCTTGAAGCCTTCGGTATCGAACACTTCCTGGAACAGATCCTTGAAGCGGCCATCATAGGCTTTCATGATGGTGTTCTTGGTCGACAGATAGACCGGCCAGCCCAGCGACAGGCCATAGTTGAACGATGCGCGAGCGAAATCGCGGATCGAATCATCCAGGTTGTACATCGCCATGGCGACGCCGCCCGAAGGATAGTGGAACACCTCACGGTCGATCGTCTCGCCGTTGTCGCCTTCCCAGACGAGGCGCAGCTTGCCGGGGCCGGGGACGACGAAATCGGTGGCACGATACTGGTCGCCGAACGCGTGGCGGCCGACCACGATCGGGTCGGTCCAGCCCGGCACCAGACGCGGCACGTTCTGGATCACGATGGGTTCGCGGAAGACGACGCCGCCCAGAATGTTGCGGATCGTGCCGTTGGGCGACTTCCACATCTGCTTGAGGCCGAACTCTTCGACACGCGCTTCGTCAGGCGTGATCGTGGCGCACTTCACGCCGACGCCATACTGCTTGATCGCATTGGCGGAATCGATGGTGATCTGGTCGTTCGTCTCGTCGCGCTTCTGGACCGAGAGGTCGTAATACTTGAGATCGATATCGAGGTAGGGGAGGATCAGACGCTCGCGGATCCATTCCCAGATGATCCGGGTCATTTCGTCGCCGTCGAGTTCGACGACCGGGTTCTTCACCTTGATCTTCGCCATAACCGTCCTGTCTTTCAAGCTGGGGAGCAATCGCGCACCCCCTTAGCAGAGGCTTTCGCCGGTGCAAGGCGGGGCGCCGATTCGTGCGTTTTTTGGAGTAAAGCCGCAACTGGCTGCCGTGCATTCCGGGGCTGGACATGTCTTGGGCGTCAGGGCACAAGTTTAAGTGACCGGTTAAGTCCGGGGCAATTTGGAGAGGCTAGAATGAGCGAGGAAGCAGTCCTTACCGAAGTCGATGGCAATGTGCTTGTCATCACGATCAATCGCCCGGCGGCCAAGAACGCCGTCAACCGTGCGGTTGCCGTTGGAATCGGCGCTGCGCTTGACCGGCTTGACGCAGAGAACGAGTTGCGCTGCGGGATCCTGACCGGCGCAGGTGGTACATTCTGTTCGGGGATGGACCTCAAGGCTTTCGTGCAGGGGGAAATTCCTCATGTCGAAGGGCGCGGCTTCGCGGGCATTGCCATGCGCGGTTCCCGAAAGCCTCTGATCGCTGCGGTCGATGGTTATGCGCTTGCCGGCGGCATGGAAGTGGCGCTCGCTTGCGATCTGATTGTCGCCAGCGCCGCAGCCCAGTTCGGTATTCCTGAAACCAAGCGGGGCCTGGCAGCGGCTGCGGGCGGTCTGATGAAGCTGCCCCGACAGATTCCGCCGCGCATTGCCATGGAACTTGCACTGACAGGTGACTTCATTGACGCAAAGCGCGCCTATGAGATCGGCTTCATTAACCGGGTCACAGATGGACCTGCCCTTGACGAAGCCCGCGCCTTGGCCGCGAAGATCGCCGAGAACGGGCCGCTGGCACTTATCGCATCCAAGGCGGTTATCTCGCAGTCCCATGAGTGGACAGAAGCCGAGATGTGGGAGCGCCAGCAGGCAATCGTTGGTCCGGTCATGGTTTCGGCCGATGCGCGCGAAGGGGCGACAGCGTTCGCCGAAAAGCGCAAGCCCAACTGGCAGGGCAAGTGACCAGCGCTTGATGGTGGACAGTCCGGCACCCGTGCGGCACATGCTCTTGCCATGGGGCCGGGCCGTCTGATTTCCGAACTGCGATCGGGTGCCTGGCTCCATGCCAGGCGCGTCCGGGCCTATCTCGCCATCCTGGCGCTGGTCAATGTCGTGTCGCTTGCGTGGCTGCTGCTTTCGGCGATGGGCGGCATTGATCCTCAGGGCAGGCTGCTGGGCACCGACTTCGTAAGTTTCTGGGCGGCCGGCACGGTGGTTCATGCCGGTGGCAGCCCTTACGACCCGGCGGTCCATGCGGCGGCCGAGCGCATGGTCTGGCCCGGCCAGTCCGGGTACACCGCATTCTTCTATCCGCCTGTTTTCCTCCTCTGGTGCTGGCTGCTGGGCCTTGCGGGGTATTTCCCTGCGCTTGCATCGTGGCTGGTGCTGACCGGGGGGGCATGGGTGGCTGCGGTTCGCGGCTGGAGCCGGCAGGCAGACATTCTTCCCGTTCTGGCTTTTCCGCCCGTTCTCATCACGATGACGCACGGGCAGACATCGTTCCTGCTGGCCGCCTTGCTGGGCGGAGGCGTGCTGATGGCAGTGCGCGGGCAGGCGGCGCTTGCGGGGGTTCTTTTCGGCCTTGCTGCCTTCAAGCCGCAGTTTGGCATTCTTGTGCCGATCGTTCTTCTTGCCGCGAGGCAGTGGCGGATCATCGGGTGGGCGGCTGCAACCGTTGCGGCATCGGCCTTGCTGGCAAGTTTCGTGTTCGGTTACGGGATATGGGCCGAATGGCTCGCCGTGTCCGGCCCGGCGCAGCAGGCCATGGCGCAAGGTGCCATCGGCTTCGGAAAGATGCAGAGCCTGTTTGCCGCGATGCGCCTTCTGGGGTTCGACACTACCCTGGCCTATGGCGCGCAGGCAGCGCTTGCCCTGCTGGTTGCGGCGATGCTGGCCCATGCGGCCTGGCGCGAAGGACTGACCCGACAGGTGGGCGCGGCGATGCTGACGGGTGCCTTGCTGGCAACGCCCTTCGTGCTTGATTACGATTTCCTGCTGCTCGCCTTCCCGTTGCTCGTCCTGAGCAACTCGACACCCCGGCCGTGGAGGCGAACCGTGGCGGCAACAGCCTTTGCCATGCCCGCATTTGCGCGTCCGCTGGGCACCATGATTGGCGTGCCTATCGCACCGCTGATTGTCCTTGCGGTGTTTCTGCTGCTGGTGAGGCGGCTGCCAGAGGCACGCGCGACCTTGGCCCGCGCCTGAAAACAGAAAAGGGCGGCGATTGCACGCCGCCCTTTCAGACTTTGCAGATGGTGGGCGTAGCAAGGATTGAACTTGCGACCCCTACGATGTCAACATAGTGCTCTACCACTGAGCTATACGCCCGCACCATCGAGCTTCCAGCAGCTCCACTCATGGAGTGTTCGCCGCCGGGAAGCGGCCCATTAGCCTTGGTCAAAAGCCAAGGCAAGGGGGAATCCGCATGAGGTGGCAATCCTGTGTCGGCCGCCGGAACAAGCCAGTCGTCAGGGCTGATGCGATCCCGCGAAAGGTGCGTCCTCGAACACTCGCTGAACCTCAAGGACAAGGTCTTTCAGGTGGAAGGGCTTAGACAGCACTCTGGCCTGAGGCGCTTCGCGATTCGCCTTGAGAGTGACCGCGGCAAATCCGGTGATGAACATGACCTTCGTTGCGGGACTGATCTCGGCGCAGCGTTGTGCCAGTTCGATGCCGTCCATCTCCGGCATGACGATGTCGGACAGTAGAAGGTCGAACTGTTCCCTTTCCAGAAGAGGAAGGGCTGCTGTGCCACGGTCAACCGCTGCAACGGAAAACCCTGCGTTTTCAAGGGCGCGGGTGAGATAGGTGCGCATCGCCTCTTCATCTTCGGCGAGCAGGATCCGGATCATGGCCAACCTGTCTTGTCTCTGGTGCCGCGAGGCACGTGGGATGAGTCATCGGGAAAGGCGCTCAGCTTACGCCTGATGAAGTTAACATTCTTGTCCATGCGACCTGATGGCTTTGCAGGCCGGTCCAGAAAGGTGGCGACAGTCTTTTGACTTCGTTGCGAATCAGTTGCACGGTCAGGCCATGCGGCATTCGGGTGAGCATGAAGGTGATTCGGCGCTGATTCCGGGTGGCTCGGTGCCGGGCAACCCCGGTGTGCCGGCATTCTCGCTGAAGCTGAAAGACCCGTCGCCGATCCCGGTGGTCATCGCTGTCCCCCATGCCGGGCGCGCCTATGCCAAGTCGCTGCTGGAACGCATGCGCCACCCCGCTTTTGCCGCACCGCGGCTGGAGGATCGCTACGCCGATCTGCTCGGACAGGCAGTTTCCGCAGCGACCGGCGCGGCCTTGCTGGTGGCCCATGCGCCGCGTGCCATGCTTGATCTCAACCGGGCCAGCGATGACGTGGACTGGGAAATGCTGGGCGGCATGCCTGCCGATGCCTCGTCCGCACCAAGCGGATTTGCCCGGCGCGCCCGCAGCGGCCTCGGCCTCGTTCCGCGCCGCTTGCCCGGTCTTGGCGAACTGTGGAAGCGGCGGCTCGACCATGCCGAGTTGCAGGAGCGAATCGCTGCCATTCATCAGCCCTACCACGAGGCCCTGGCAAGCGCGCTGGCGACCATTCGCGACCGCTGGGGAGCAGCCTTGCTGATCGATCTTCACTCCATGCCGCCGCTGGCGGTCCGGTCTCCGGGCGAGGCTGCGCCGGAAGTTGTTCTGGGAGACCGCTTCGGTGCTTCCTGCGACGGGGGTATCGTCGGATCGGCTTTCAGCATCCTTGCCGAAGCGGGCCGCCGCGCATCGCATAATCGCCCTTATGCCGGAGGATACGTTCTTGAGCGCCATGCCCGCCGGAGCGAAGGCGTCCATTGCCTCCAGATCGAGATCGACCGGACGGCCTATCTTGATTCGCGGATGGCTGAACCGGGAGCCGGTTTCGATGCAACGGTCGACATGCTGATCGCGCTGGTGCGCCGGCTTGCCTCCGATGTGGCCGAACTGGGGCGGACGCCGCATCAGGGGCGCTGGCGCATCGCCGCGGAATAGGACGGCCTGGCAGCCCTTTACGTCGTCGGCGCGCCTTTCGGGCCGTGTCCGGTTCTGGTTGCCGGACAAGAAAAAACCACCTGGAGCAATGCCCCAGGTGGCCAAGGTTCAGGGAGGAGGTGCACCAGGTGCACCAGTCACGTCGGGCCATGAGGGGAGCCGCGGCGTAACGTTCTCAAGATAGGCTTGCTGCCGGTCGGCCGCAAGTGCCTTTGAGGGATTTTTGCAACAGTCCAAGGAAAAACGCGACGAACCGAGGGGCTCGCCGCGTTTTTTGTCTGCCTTGTGGCCGATCGGTTGCCCATCGCTTTCCGGCGGGCGACGGGCGGGCGAACGGTCAGGCCGGGACGGCGATGGCCGGAACCGGCCCCTTGCCAAGCTGGACCTGCGCGCCAAAGATCTGGCTGATAAGTTCAAGCGAGAACAGGTGTGCATAAAGCAGCGGGAGCAGGCCGCTTTGCGCCCAGCCACGCAGAACATCGCCGCGCACTTCGCGCAGCTTGTCCTGATTGACCATCTGGAAACCGCGATAGACGAACGGCTGATCGTGCCCTTCCTGCTGGATGGCCACTTCGCCCTCCATGAGGAGGTCATGCTTCTTCAGTTCGTCGATGAAGGCCTGGGTGCGCTGCCCGGCCTGTTCGAACTGTTCGCAAAAGCCCAGTGCGGACTTGGTGGCTTCGGAAGGCTGGCCATCGGCAAACAGATCGACCCCTTCAACCGATTCGCCCAGAAGGCCCGACGTCGGATCGAAGCAGAGCGAAAGTTCCTCGCTGCTGGGGTTCAGCTTGGCGAGCAGGAAGGGATAACGGCGCACGTATGCCGGGATATAGATCGGCTGGGTGACTTTCCCGGCTTCATCGACAAAGACGTTAACGCCTTCGTTCAGGCCCATCAGCGCGAGAGGCACCGGATTGTCGCCCGATGCAAAGATGATCGGATAGTGGCGGGCTGCCTGAGGAAATTCCTCGGCGGTCAGAGGGATGGCGTGCTGTCCGACGAGCCAGGGAGCCGCATCGGCATTCCTTGCCTTCCAGGTGGCATGGTCGCGGCTGTTGAGCGGCATGAGATCGTTGTAGAACATCGGCAGGTTGGCTTGCGGCGCGCTGGCCATTTCGAACTCTCCAGTAAGCAGCACATGACGCGCCGTTCTGACGGCCGTGTCCGTGGTATTCAGGAACTGCGGTTCTTAGGGATTGCCGCAATGGGGCGCAAGCCGGGTTAGAGCAGCTTTCCGGGGTTCAGCAGCCCCGCCGGATCCATGGCCTGCTTGATCGCCCGCATCGTTGCCAGCATCGCGGGATCGGCCAGTCTGGCCAGTTCATCGCGCTTGAGCTGGCCGATGCCGTGCTCTGCCGAGATCGATCCGCCCCAGGCACTTACCATGTCGTGAACCTGCGCGCTTATCGCCTTGCCGTCATCGGCTTCCCACTGCGCGCGGTCGGCCCCCGGCGGTGCGATGACGTGAAAATGCACGTTGCCATCGCCGAGATGACCGAAGCAGACCGCTTGCGTTCCGGGCCAGCGCGCTTCGATCTGCGGCACGATGGCTTCGACGAAGGCGGGCATCTTTTCCACCGGAACCGATATGTCGTGCTGCATGGCCGGGCCGAGGGCGCGTTCGGCAGGCGAAATCGTCTCGCGCAGCAGCCAGAACCGTTCGGCCTGATCTTCGTTGGCGGCAATGGTCGCATCGGTGATGAGATCGCGCTCCAGGGCCTTGGACAGCAGGCTTTCGGCAACTTCGGGCAGGCGGTTTGCAGTATCGGCATCACTCGCCACGAGTTCGGCGAGAATGTGCCATGCATGCTGGCCCGCAAGCGGCGACCGCGCAGTCGGGCTGTAGGCCAGCACTGCCTCAAGGCTGTGCCGGGGAAGCACTTCGAAGCCTTCGAGCATCGCGCCGGCTGCATCCTCGAACAGCAGCAGAACCGCACGGGCATCGTGCAGCGAGCCAGTGCCCGCCCAGATGACGCAGCGTCCGGCCATTGCCGGCTCAAGCTTCAGTGTTGCCGCCGTGACCAGCCCCAGCGTGCCTTCCGATCCGATCAGCAACTGCTTGAGGTCGAACCCGCGATTGTCCTTCTTGAGCGGTGTCAGCAGATCGAGGACGGAGCCATTGGCCAGGACCGCTTCGATGCCAAGCACGAGCGCCCGCATTGAACCGTGGCGCAGGACCTGGGTTCCACCGGCATTGGTCGAAATCAACCCGCCGATCGTGGCAGACCCCTTTCCGCCAAGGGTGAGGGGAAAGCGCAGGCCGCGCTCCGAAGCTTTGTCATGCAGCGTTTGCAGAATGACGCCGGCTTCGCAGATCGCGGTCCTGTCGGCTTCGTTGACGGCGATGATGCGGTTCATGCGCCGCATGGACAGGATGATCTCCGTTCCGGCGGGCGAAGGCGTGGCCCCGCCCGACATGCCGCTGTTCCCGCCTTGCGGCACCAGCGGCACCGTGTGCCTTGCGCAAAGGCGGACAAGAGCGGCCACTTCCTCCGTCGATGCGGGAGATGCCATGCCGAGCGCCTTGCCGGTGTAACGTCCGCGCCAGTCTGTCAGCCACGGTTCGATCAGCTCCGCGTCGGTCGTCCAGCCTTTCGGCCCCAGCAGGCGGGCCGCTTCATCAAGAAACGCATCGCTCATGCCCTTCGGCTATTGCGAGCCAGCGCCAAGAGCAATTCATTTTTGATTGCCGCGGAGTTAAGCACTGGTTCAAGCACGCAAACTAAAGCAAGCAAGGCGGGCTGCGCAGTTTCGGTCAGGCGAATCTCCGCATCAGGGTCGATCAGGGTAACAGCTCGAACAGATGTCCACGCTTTCCCATCTCTTCTTCCCCATCGGGATGCTGCTGTCCGTATCGGCCATGCCGGTCGATCGGCTGTCCCCGTTGCAGGACGAAGGCGCCGCGCGGATGGAGCGGGACGGTTTTCGCGCGGCGGCAAATCCGTCCGAACCGCTTGTGGAGGCCGTGAGGGCAGGCTCGCCACGTGCCTATGCGCCGTTTTCCGCGCAAAGCCTGGCCGACTGGACATGGAATCAGGTGCGGATCGAACAGCGCATGATCATCAGAATCGCGCCACGGCTTCCCGGACAGATGCTGAGTGCGCCCCTAGGGCCGCCGCAGATGCAGCCGCAGGCACCATTTCAGCCGCCGCGTTTCTACGAGCGCAAGGCGCCCAAATGCCAGCCCATTGCCGACATTGCCGGTGTGCAGCTTGAATCCAGCGACCGTCTGCTGCTGGTGATGCGCAACCGCAAGCTGATCGGAGCAAGGCTCGACAAGAGCTGCCATGCGCGCGACTTCTATTCCGGTTTCTATATCGAACGCAGCGATGACGGGCAGCTTTGCGCCGGGCGCGACATTATCCATTCCCGCGCAGGTGCGAACTGCGCCATAACCGGCATGCGCGAACTCGTGCCAGACGAGGATTGACGGGGCTGTCCATCCGGGCGCTGCACCATGCGCGGATTTCTTGACTTTTTCGGCCATGTCGGCATAGCGCGCAAGAGAAACAGGCGGCGCTTCCGATGACTGGCGCCCCGGTTTGCGCAGGCGACAGTCGGTGGCCTGCATTCGGATTATTCCCAGCATGAAGTGCCCCCTTGCATGAAGTGCCCCCGCATGAAGGCCATTGCATGAAGTTTGCCGATCTCGGCCTTTCGGATGAATTGCTCCAGTCGGTGCATGATGCCGGCTACGACGAGCCGACGCCGATCCAGGCGCAGGCCATCCCGGCAGTGCTGATGATGAAGGACATTATCGGCATCGCCCAGACGGGGACGGGCAAGACCGCCGGCTTCGTGCTGCCGATGATCGACATTCTCGCCCATGGCCGCAGGCGTGCGCTGATGCCGCGTTCCCTCATTCTCGAACCGACGCGCGAACTTGCCGCGCAGGTTGCCGAAAACTTCGAGAAATACGGCAAGAATCACGATCTGAAGATGGCACTGCTGATCGGTGGCGTGCAGATGGGCGATCAGGTGAAGGCGCTTCAGGACGGTGTCGACGTGCTGATCGCCACACCCGGCCGCCTGATGGACCTGTTCGAACGCGGCAAGATCCTGCTCACCGGCTGCGAGATGCTGGTGATCGACGAGGCCGACCGCATGCTCGACATGGGCTTCATCCCCGATATCGAGAACATCTGCGCCAAGCTGCCGACCACACGCCAGACCTTGCTGTTTTCGGCCACGATGCCCCCGCCGATCAAGAAGCTGGCCGACAAGTTCCTTTCGAACCCCAAGTCCATCGAAGTGGCGCGTCCTGCGGCAACGAACATGAACATCGCGCAGCACAAGGTGAGATGTTCGGCCCGGCAGAAGCGCGAGGTGCTGCGCCACCTCCTGCGCACCGACAACGTTTCGACCGCGATCATCTTCGCCAACCGCAAGACGACCGTGCGCGAACTGAACAAGTCGCTCCAGCGCCATGGCTTTGCCAGCAGCGAAATCCATGGCGACATGGACCAGTCGCAGCGGCTTGCGGAATTGCAGCGCTTCAAGGATGGCGAGGTCAACATCCTGTGCGCATCCGATGTCGCGGCCCGCGGCCTCGACATCAAGGGCGTCAGCCACGTGTTCAATTTCGACACGCCGTGGCACCCCGATGATTATGTCCACCGGATCGGGCGCACGGGGCGCGGCGGCGCTACGGGACGCGCGTTCACGCTGGTTTCGGATGAGGATCTCGAATCGATCGAGAACGTGGAGAAGCTTCAGGGAACGAAAATCCCGGAGTTCAAGCTGGAATTGCCCGGCAAGGACGAACGGCCCGCGCGTGAGACCAGACCTGAGCGAACCTCCGAAGAGCCAAAGCGTGCGAGCAGCCGCAGCCGGTCCAGAGGCGATACGCAGTCAACGCGCGAGGAACGCGACAAACCGCGTCCTGAGCGTCAGGACCGTCAGGATGCCCGGCGCGAAACGCGTCGCCATGAACAGAGCGAACCGCCGTCAAAACCCGGCGAGTGGAACGGCCCAATCCCTGAGTTTCTGGCCGTTTCCGCACTTTGATCCCGGCAAAGTCTGCGGGGTCATCGGGCATGCGTGCTCACGGGTTCATCAGACTGCCGCTTTGACGAAGCTGTCAATCACGCGCTTGCGGCCTGAGCCTTCGAAATCGATCTCAAGCTTGTTGCCTTCCTGCCCGGCGACCGTGCCGTAGCCGAACTTTTCGTGAAACACGCGCGCGCCGACGCCGATGTCGTTCCGCGGTTTGGCGGCGAAGCTGGCGGCGCTGCGGGTGGGTTCGGCAATGCGGCGCGGGGCGGGGTTGAAGGCTTGCGTGGCCGCGCGTTGCCAACCGGGGCCGCGCGAGGCGGCGCGGCTGGCGCTGGCCTGTGCGACATGGGCGAAAGGATCGTCACGCTCGCTCCAGTTGGCGCGCCACATTGAGGCACCGCCCGAAAGCGTGGTTTCCTCCTCGATATGCTCGGCAGGCAGTTCGCCGATGAAGCGCGAGGGGATGGAACTGGTCCACTGGCCGTATATCTGGCGGTTGGCGGCGTGGAGGATGGTGCAGCGCCTGCGGGCGCGGGTAATGGCCACGTAGGCGAGGCGGCGTTCTTCCTCCAGCGAGGCCAGGCCGCCCTCATCCAGCGAGCGCTGCGAGGGAAACACGCCTTCCTCCCAACCCGGCAGGAAGACATTGTCAAACTCCAGCCCCTTGGCGGCATGGATGGTCATGATCGTGACCTTGTCTTCCTCGGCCGCCGCCTCGTTGTCCATGACGAGGCTGACGTGTTCGAGGAAGTCTCCCAGCGTCTCGTATTCCTCCATCGCGCGGGCAAGTTCGGTGAGGTTTTCGAGGCGGCCAGCGGCTTCCGCGGTCTTTTCCGCCTGAAGCGCGGCGGTGTAGCCGCTTTCGTCGAGCACCGTGCGGGCAAGTTCGGCGGGCACCAGTTGCTTGGCCGCATCGCGCCAGCGGCCGAAATCGCGCATCAGCGCGGCGAGGGTGTTGCGGGCGCGGGTCGGCAACTCGTCGGTGTCGAGGATTTCGACCGCCGCCAGTGACAGCGGTATTCCCCGCGAACGGGCATGGCGGTGCAGTTTTTCCAGCGTCTTGTCGCCAAGGCCGCGCTTGGGGGTGTTGTAGATCCGCTCGAAGGCAAGGTCGTCCTGCGGACTGGCGATCTGGCGCAGATAGGCCAGCGCATCGCGGATTTCGGCGCGTTCGTAGAAGCGGAAGCCGCCGACGATGCGGTAGCCCATGCCGATCTGGATGAAGCGGTCTTCGATCGTGCGGGTCTGGAACTGGGCGCGGACAAGGATGGCAATGCGATCGAGCGGGGCGCCTTCGCGTTCGAGCCGTTCGATCTCGTCACCGATCCGCCGCGCTTCTTCCGGTGCATCCCACACGCCGATCACGCGCACCTTGTCGCCCTTGTCGACCTCGGTCCACAGCGTCTTGCCGAGACGTTCAGAGTTCTCGGCAATCAGGCCCGATGCCGCGCCGAGGATGTGCGGGGTGGAGCGGTAGTTCTGTTCGAGCCGGATCACCTTGGCGCCGGGAAAATCCTTCTCGAACCGCAGGATATTGGCAACCTCCGCCCCCCGCCATGAATAGATCGACTGGTCGTCGTCACCCACCACGCAGATGTTCTTGCGGTTCTGGGCCAGCAGGCGCAGCCACAGATACTGCACTGCGTTGGTATCCTGATATTCGTCGACCATCACGTACTTGAAGCGCTGCTGCCACACTTCCAGCACTTCGCGCTCGCGCCGGAAGATGCCCAGCATGTGCAGCAGCAGGTCGCCGAAATCGCAGGCGTTCAGCTCGCGCAGGCGGTTCTGGTAGAGTGCATAGAACCGCTGCCCCTTGCCGTTCGCATAGGCTTCGTTCTCCAGCGAATCGAGATCGGCCGGGTTGAGGCCGCGGTTTTTCCAGCGGTCGATGAGGCTTGCCAGTTGCCGGGCCGGCCAGCGCTTCTCGTCCACGCCTTCGGCCACGATAAGCTGCTTCAGGAGGCGCAGCTGGTCATCCGTGTCGATGATCGTGAAATTGCTTTGCAGGCCCACCAGTTCCGCGTGGCGGCGCAGCATCTTCGCGGCGATGGAATGGAAGGTGCCCAGCCACGGCATCCCTTCCACTGCCGGGCCGATGAGGTGCCCCACCCGCTCGCGCATTTCGCGCGCGGCCTTGTTGGTGAAAGTCACGCACAGGATCTCGCTGGGCCAGGCAAGCCGCTGGCGCAGGAGGTTCGCAAGGCGCGCGGTGAGCGCCGCGGTCTTTCCGGTTCCCGCGCCCGCCAGCATGAGCACCGGTCCTTCGGTGGTGACAACCGCCTCACGCTGCGGCGGATTGAGCGCTTGCAGCCAGTCAGGCCCGGCTTCGGAATGGTCGGAAACGGAAAGCGACATCCGCGAACAGATAGGGATCAAAACCCCCTGCGGCAATCGGAAAGGCGGCTGATGAGCGGCTGGCAGGTATTATTCACTGGCAAGGATTATTCAGAAGTCGCTCTAGTCCTCATCCTCGCTGATGGCGAGAGCAAGATTGCCCTGGCTGCGGACAACTGGCTGCTTTGCGCGCTGGGCAATGATCGGCGGGATGCCTTGTGCCCGTTTCGCAGTGCCTGTTCCGAAACGTGCAACCTGACCTGAAAGCTCCATCGCTTCGCCCGCGAGATTGCGCGCGGCAGCGGTGCTTTCCTCGACCATGGCGGCATTCTGCTGGGTCATGCGGTCAAGTTCGCGAACCGTATCGTTGACTTCCTCAAGCATTGCAGCCTGCCGGTTTGCCGCTGCTGCAATCGTGGCGGTAAGCGTGTTGACGCTGCTGACCCGGCTGACGATATCGCCCAGCACCCGGCCCGTATCGCCGACCAGCTTGACCCCGTGGTCCACCTCCTGCGAGGCGGTGGTAATGAGCTGGTTGATTTCCCTTGCCGCGTCGGCCGATCGCTGTGCGAGCGCGCGGACCTCGTTGGCGACCACAGCAAAACCCTTCCCCGCGTCGCCGGCTCTGGCAGCCTCGACGCCTGCGTTAAGGGCCAGCAGATTGGTCTGGAAGGCGATGCCATCGATCACGCTGCTGATCTGACCGACCTCCTGCGACGATTTCTGGATGCGATGCATCGCCTCGACGGCGTCTTCCACCACGGCGCCGCCGCGTTCCGCCTCATTCTGGGCATGAGCAACCGACCTTTCGACTTCGGCAACGCTTCCCAGATTGTCACGGACAAGTTCCGTCACTTGCTGCATCGCGGCACTTGCCGCCTCTAGCCGGGCTGCCTGCTGTTCGGTCCGCAAGGCCAGATCATCGGATGCAGCGCGAATCTCGCCCGCGCCGGTGTCGATCGAGTTTGCCGACCCGGCTACCGCATTCATCACGTCGGACAGCGCCGCCATGGCAGCATTGAAGCTCGTGCGCAGGGTATCGAGTTCGCCGGGAAATGTCCGCTCGATCCGCCGGGCAAGGTTGCCTTTTGCCAGCGCATCGATGGCTGTGCCCAGTTCCTCGACGATGAGTTTTCGTTCCTGACTGCTTTCACGCACCGTGCGGGCGTTTGCAATGAATACCGCCATCGCCCGTGCAAGACGGCCGACGCAGTCACCATGGGAGGTGAACCGCACCGGACTTTCCAGATCACCGGCGACCAGTGCTTCCACGCGTTCCACCGTCGTCACATAGGGGTCGCAGATCAGCCTCTTGGCATGGGTCACAAGCATGAACGTGAGCACGGCCGAGGCGGCGGGAAACATGATCGCGGGCCAGTTGCCGCCCCCCAGGTCGATCCAGAACAGCGCTCCGCCCGAAAGCGCAACGATTGCGAGGTGAAGCCAGCGCAGTATGTCGAACTTCCGCCGTATCGGCGCATCATTGGCAAACCATGCAATCATCGATGCAACCCTTGCTGTGCATTCCGCATATGATACGGCCTAAGGCGAAGGGTCTTAGGATTTCCGTGGCGCGGGCCTAGGGGAATGCAGCTATGGCTGCGCAAGGATCGCGGTCATCATGCGAGGAGGGGGCGCGTTTGAATCCGTTGAAGAGCAATGCGCGGGTGCTGACGGCAAGTCTGGTTGGCACGGCGGTCGAGTTCTACGATTTCTACATCTATGCGACCGCTGCCGCGCTGGTGATCGGCCCCCTGTTCTTTCCCAGCGAATCGCAGACCGCACAGACGCTGCTGTCGTTCATGACCTTCGGCCTTGCGTTCTTCGCCCGGCCGGTGGGCGC
This sequence comes from Novosphingobium sp., assembly GCA_046294595.1. Taxonomy (GTDB): domain Bacteria; phylum Pseudomonadota; class Alphaproteobacteria; order Sphingomonadales; family Sphingomonadaceae; genus Novosphingobium. The sequence continues at coordinate 8,148 of JBKBKD010000027.1, read as the reverse complement.
AATCGCGTTCGGCCATTTCGGCGACAGGGTGGGGCGCAAGTCGACGCTGGTCGCCTCGCTCATGCTGATGGGCGGATCGACCCTGCTCATCGCCTTTCTGCCGACTTATGCGATGGCGGGATGGATCGCGCCTGCGCTGCTGTGTGTGCTTCGCTTCGGGCAGGGGTTCGGGCTTGGCGGCGAATGGGGCGGGGCGGCATTGCTGGCGGTGGAAAATGCGCCGCGCGGGTGGGAGGCGCGTTTCGGCAGCGCCCCGCAACTGGGAGCGCCGCTGGGGTTTCTCTTTGCCAACGGCTTGTTCCTGCTGCTCGGCCGGACTCTTTCGGACGCGGATTTTGCCGCGTGGGGCTGGCGGATACCGTTCCTTGCCAGCGCGCTGCTGGTGGCACTGGGGCTGTGGGTGCGGCTGCGGATTGCAGAGACGCCCGCCTTTCGCGAAGCCCTGGAAAAGGCGCCTCCGCCGCGCGTGCCGGTGGGTTTGCTGATGCGCCGGCACACCGCGGCGGTGCTGGCCGGGATCGCCGGAGTGGTTGCCTGTTTCGCGATATTCTACCTTGCCACCACCTTTGCGCTTTCGTTCGCAACGACACGCCTTGGCTATGCCAAGCAGGATTTCCTGGCCCTTCAGCTTGGCGCAAACAGTTTTCTGGCGCTGGGGATTCTCGTGGCGGGATACTGGGCCGACAAGGCTTCGGCAAAGCTCGTGCTGGGCACGGGTGCGGGGCTGACGGTGCTGGTCGGACTGGTCTTCGGACCCGGCCTTGGCGCGGCATCGGTGCCGGTCGTGTTCGCCACGCTGGCCGCGTCGCTGTTCGTCATGGGCCTTGCCTATGGACCGCTGGGGGCATGGCTGCCGACGCTCTATCCCGTCGCCGTGCGCTACACCGGCATTTCGGTGGCGTTCAACATGGGCGGGATCATTGGTGGCGCGCTTGCCCCCTTTGCTGCCGCATGGCTCGCCAGCATCGGCGGCACGGCCTATGTGGGCTTCTTCCTCACGCTTGCGGGCACAATGACGCTTGGCGGCGTCCTCTTCGCGCCACGGCTGAAGGGTTAGGCCTTCAGCCGCATCAGCGTGAGCAGCGCCTTGCCGACCTTGCGCGTTGCATCGACCTCGCACACGCGCACATCGGGCACTTCGGCAGCGGCGGTTTCAAGGCTGATCCACGTTGCCTCGCCGATCCAGCCCAGCCTGACAAGCCGGTCGATGGCAACCGCGCCCGCGCCGGTTCCGTAGGGCGGATCGAGCATGACAAGATCGAGCGGCTGCTTTGCCGGACCGAGCGAGAGCACCGACGCGGCCCTGACATCGCACTGCGCGGCGCAGCGCAGCGCCGCGATGTTGGCGCGGATCGTGCGCACGGCAACGGGATCCTGCTCGACGAAAAGGGCCGTTGCCGCACCGCGTGACAGCGCTTCAAGACCCAGAGCGCCGGACCCTGCGAAAAGGTCGGCCACGCCAAGCCCCTCGAAGCTGCCGAGACGGCTGTTCAGCATCGAGAACAGCGTTTCGCGCGTGCGATCGGCGGTGGGGCGGGTTGTGTCGCCTTCAGGCGCGCGCAGCGGTCGGCCGCGCCATTCTCCTGCGATGATCCTCATCTCTCGCCTGTCAGCTCCCGATCACATGTCATCTGCATCAGGCGGTCTTCAAGGTCTTGCGGAAGCGCTCGACCTGAACCTGCGGCACTTCCTCGACCGCGCCGCGCGACAGATCGGCGAGTTCGAAGGGACCATAGCGCGTGCGCAGCAGGCGCGAGACCTGAAGGCCCAGATGCTCCAGCACCCGGCGCACTTCGCGGTTCTTGCCTTCGGTAAGTGTCAGTTCGATCCATTGGTTGCGACCGGTCCGGCGTTCCATGTTGGCATCGATGGGGCCGTAGCGGATGCCCTCGATCTCGATCCCTTCAATCAGCTCCTCCAGACGGCTCTGGCTGATGTCGCCGAAAGTGCGGGCGCGGTAGGTGCGCGGAATGCCCGTGGCGGGCAGTTCCAGCGCGCGCTTCAGCTCGCCGTCGTTGGTCATCAGCAGCAGCCCTTCCGTGTTCACGTCGAGGCGGCCCACCGGCATGACGCGCGGTGCATCCTTGGGCATGGCGTTGCGCAGTGCGGCGTAGATGGTCGGGCGGCCCGCCGGATCACGCTCGGCCGTGATGAGGCCCGCGGGCTTGTGGAAGCGATAGAGGCGGGGAGCAGCGATCGGGCCGACCAGCTTGCCGTCAACGCTCACGCCCTTGAGCGTCTTGAGCAGGGTGGCGGGCGTGGTGACGACCTCGTCACCGATCCTGACGCGCCCTTCCTCGATCATCCGCTCGACCTCGCGGCGGCTGGCGACGCCCGCGCGGGCGAGCAGCTTGGCAATGCGTTCGCCTTCACGTTCCGAGCCATCCTGAGCCAGCGCGCGCCTTGCCGGCACTGCCGGTTGCGCGCTTCGCGGCGCATTGCTGCGTGTCGAAGCGGGCTTGCTGGCGGGAGCGGCGGGTCGTCCCGATCGGCCGGTCCTGTTCTTCGGGGGAAAAGTCATGGGCCAGCCCTTACGCGCAAACGCGCAATCCGTCACCCCCGGCGGCATTGGGCTCTGGCGCGCGATGAATTGGCCGCTAGTCTGCCGCCAGCAAAGATGGAGCAACAGCCTCGATGAGCGCAGACACTTCCGGCCAGCGCAGCCTTCTTGGGTCGGTCAGGCCCTACCTTGAACGGGAATCGCTTGCCGCCTTCTTTCTCGGCATATCGTCGGGCTTTCCCTATGCGACGATCGGCGCGACGCTGACCACCCGGCTGGCGCAGGACGGAATCGACAAGAAGACTGTGACCGCCTTCACGCTGGCCTTCCTTGTCTATAACCTCAAGGTGTTCTGGGCCTGGGTGGTGGATGGCGTGCGGCTTCCGGTGCTGGGCCGCATGGGCCAGCGGGTTTCGTGGATGGTGCTTTCGGGCGCGCTGGTCATGGCCGCAGTCGTCAATCTGGCGCTGGTCGAACCTTCTGCCGATATCGGCGCCACGGTGATTGCCGCCATTCTCGTCGGCATTGCCGGGGCGACCTTCGACATCGTGATCGATGCCTTCCGCATCGAAACGCTCAAGCCTTACCAGCTCGGCACGGGATCGGGGATGAGCCAGTATGGCTGGCGCATCGGATCGGCCGGCGCGGGCGCGCTGGCGCTGATCGTGGCGGCGCGGTCGGGGTGGAGCGCGGCCTACATGGCCTGTGCGCTCTTTGCCCTGCCCGCGATGGTGACGGCGCTGGTCCTGGGCGAACCTGCCCGGCACCGCGAACCGGCGGCACGCAAGGGGTTGCCGGAAGTGATCGGCGCGATCATCGGCCCCTTCTGCGAGTTCTTCCGCCGCAATGGCGCATGGCTGGTGCTGCTGTTCATCCTTGTCCACAAGGTTGGCGATACGCTTGCCAATCTCACCTTCCGCCTGCTCTTCAACGATCTCGGCTTCACCAACGATGAAATCGCGATCTGGGACGTGGGCGTGGGCTTCTGGGCCTATCTCATCGGCATTTTCGTGGGCGGGATCGTCTATGCCCGGATCGGGCTGAAGCACTCGGTCCTGCTGGCGCTCGTGCTCATGGCGGTTTCGAACCTGTCTTTCGCGGCGCTGGCTGCGGCGGGCCATTCCAATCTCGGCATGGCTGCTGCAATCGGCTTCGAGAACGCGGCATCCGGCTATGGCGGGGTCGTGGTCGTCGCCTATTTCTCGGCGCTGTGCGATCTGCGCTATACGGCGGCGCAATATGCGCTGATTTCCGCCAGCGCCAGCGTGGTCGGAAGGTTCGCCACGGGCGCCACGGCGGGCGCGCTGATCGAGAGCATGGGCTATGTCAACTTCTATGTGCTGACGACCGTTCTGGCGCTGCCGGGGGTCGCGCTGTTCTGGTGGATGGGGCGCAGCGGGCTGGTTGATGCCGCCATGGGAACGGCGGGAGAGCCGACGGGTCAGTCCGGCACTTCCTGATTGAGCCGCAGCACTTCGCCGGCAAGATAGAGCGAGCCGACAATCAGCACATCGCCTTCGGGCGGCAGGGCCGCCAGCGCTTCGGGAACGGCGGAGAAGCTGCGCACGGGCAGGTCGGTGAAGGGCGCAAAGTCCTCCGGCCGGTGCGCATCATGGCCGGGGGCGGGCACGACCGAGATCGACAGCGCATGGGTTCCCAGCGGCTTCAGGATTGCCGATGGATCCTTGTTCGCCAGCATCCCCATGACGATGTGCACAGGCGGCTGCGAAGCAAGATGGCGCGCGATGGCAAGACCTGCATCGGGGTTGTGCCCGCCATCAAGCCAGACGGTGCGATCACCTGCCAGCGCGGTCAGCGGGCCTTGTCCGAGACGCTGAAGCCGTGCGGGCCAGCGTGCTCCAACAATGCCCTTGGCCATGGCCGCAGGTGAAACGCTCAGGGCGGTCTGATGACGGATCATGGCCACGGCAAGCGCGGCATTGTCTGCCTGATGCGTGCCGGGCATTGCAGGCCGCGGCAGTTCGATTTCGCCCGCATCATCATGATAGAGGATCGTGTCGTTGGCCACGGCATGCCAATCGCGCCCTCGCATGACCAGCGGCGCGCCAATCCGCGCGGCCGTTGCCGCTACCGAATCGGCGGCTACCTGCGGATAGGCCATTGTCACCAGCGGCACGCCGGGCTTGGCAATGCTGGCCTTCTCGAAGGCAATGCGCGCAAGCGGTTCGGTCGGCGTGCCGTCTTCCGGCGAAAGCAGGAAGGCTTCGTGATCGAAGCCCAGCGTGGCAATGCCGCAGACGGCTGCCGTGGGCATCACGTTGGTCGCATCGAGCCTTCCGCCAAGGCCGGTTTCGATCACGCAGGCGTCCGCTGGCGCCCGCGCATAGGCAAGGAAGGTGGCAACGGTCGTGACTTCGAAGAAGCTCGGCTCCAGTCCTTCCCCGGCATCAAGCACTTCCTTGAGCAGGGCAGCCAGAAGCTCGTCCTCGATCAGCTTGCCCGCAAGGCGGATGCGTTCGTTGTAGCGCACGAGGTGCGGCTTGGTGGCGGTGTGAACCGTCAGCCCCTCGGCCTCAAGGATGGCGCGCAGATAGCTGCACGTCGAACCTTTGCCGTTCGTGCCCGCCACATGGAACACGGGCGGGAGATGGTTCTGCGGATCACCCACCCGCGCGCAGAGCGCCCGCACCGTGTCAAGGCCAAGACGGCCGGATGGCAGCGACAATGCGCCGAGGCGGTCAAGCTGGGCCTGAACCGCCGGATTGTCGGATATGGCGAAGTCCTTCACGGCGCGTGCCCGTTCAGGCGGCTGCCTTGCCTGCCATCAGATAGTCGATCACCTGCGCCAGCGTGGCTTTCAGATCGCGCCGGTGCGTGACCATGTCGACCATCCCGTGGGCGTGGAGGTATTCGGCACGCTGGAAGCCTTCGGGCAGCTTCTCGCGGATCGTGTCCTGAATGACGCGCTGTCCGGCAAAGCCGATCAGGGCGCCGGGTTCGGCAATCTGCACATCGCCCAGCATGGCGTAGCTGGCGGTGACGCCGCCCGTGGTCGGATCGGTCAGCACCACGATGTAGGGCAGGCCGGCAGCGCGCAGGCGGGCAATCGCCACGGTCGAACGCGGCATCTGCATCAGGCTGAGGATGCCTTCCTGCATCCGCGCACCACCTGCTGCGGTGACGGCGATGTAGGGGCACTTCTCCTGCACCGCGCGTGCGCATCCGGCGACGAAGGCATTGCCCACGGCCATGCCCATCGAACCGCCCATGAACGCAAAGTCCTGCACGCCGACGACGGCCTTCTGCCCCTCGATCCGGCCGAAGGCGTTGGTCAGCGCATCGGGATGGGGATTGGCGGCGCGCGCGGTCTTCAGGCGATCGACATACTTCTTGCTGTCGCGGAACCTGAGGGGGTCTTCCTTGACCTTGGGCGCAGGCAGCAGCTCATAACCTGGGTCGAGCAACTGGCTGAACCGCGCATCGGCGCCGATGCGGCCATGGTGCTCGCAATGCGGGCAGACCGAGAGGTTTTCCTCGTATTCCCTGGTGAACAGCATTTCGCTGCACGAAGGGCACTTGATCCACAGGTTGTCCGGCGTGTCCCGCTTCGGCGTGAAGGGGAGCGCGTTACGGACCTTGTTGAGCCAGCTCATGCGGTTTCCTTGCGGGCAGAATGGACGGCAGCGGCGAGCGCGGCGGTAAGTTCCTGCACTGGCCCGGCCGCATGTGCGCCATGTTTGGCGACGAGATCGACCAGCGCCGAGCCGACGACGACGCCATCGGCCACCTTGGCAATCGCAGCGGCCTGTTCGGGCGTGCGCACGCCGAAACCGACGGCCACGGGAATCGTCGCGGATTGCTTGATCCGCGCCACCGCCTCGTCGATCGACGCCTGTGCTGCCTGCTGCATGCCGGTGATCCCGGCGACCGAGACGTAATAGAGAAAGCCCGAAGACCCTTCGAGAACGGCGGGAAGCCGGGCATGATCGGTCGTCGGCGTGGCGAGGCGGATCAGCGATACGCCCGCCGCGCGCAGGGCAGGGCCAAGCTCGGCGTCTTCTTCCGGCGGAATGTCAACGCAGATCACGCCATCGACCCCGGCCTTCACACATTCGGCGGCAAACCAGTCGGCCCCGCGAATGGTCATCGGGTTGGCATAGCCCATGAGGACCAGCGGCACTTCCGGATGGCGCGCGCGGAACGCGGTGGCAATCGCGAGGATATCGGCGGTCCTGGTGCCCGCGCCCAGCGAGCGCAGGTTGGCCAGCTGGATCGCCGGGCCGTCGGCCATGGGATCGGTGAAGGGCATTCCCAGTTCGATGACGTCGGCCCCGCCCTCGACCAGCGCGTCGAGAATGGCAGCTGTGGCATCGGGCGTGGGATCGCCGCCGGTGACGAACGTGACAAGGGCAGGGCGGCCCTTGGCAAAGGCGCTGGAAAGGCGCGACATCAGAGCTTCACCCCCAGATGCTCCGCGACCGAGAAGATGTCCTTGTCACCGCGTCCGCACAGGTTCGCAAGGATGATCTGGTCCTCGCCCATCGTGGGTGCGACCTTCTTCACCGCCGCGATGGCGTGGGCGGGTTCAAGCGCAGGGATGATGCCTTCGGTGCGGCACAGAAGCTGGAAGGCATCGAGCGCTTCGGTGTCAGTGACCGAGGTGTAATCGACGCGGCCGATTTCCTTGAGCCATGAGTGCTCAGGCCCGATGCCGGGATAGTCAAGGCCGGCGCTGATCGAGTGGCCTTCGATGATCTGGCCGTCCTCGTCCTGAAGCAGGTAGGTCTTGTTGCCATGCAGAATGCCGGGGCGTCCGCCCGCGAGGGATGCGGCATGTTCCTTGTCCAGCCCGTGGCCCGCTGCTTCCACGCCAAGCATCCTGACGCTGGCATCGTCAAGGAACGGGTGGAACAGGCCGATGGCGTTCGATCCGCCGCCGATGGCTGCCACCAGCAGATCGGGCAGGCGGCCGGTGCGGGCCAGCATCTGCGCACGGGCTTCCTTGCCGATGACGCTCTGGAAATCGCGGACGAGTTCGGGATAGGGGTGAGGGCCAGCAGCCGTGCCGATGATGTAGAACGTGTTGTGCACGTTCGCCACCCAGTCACGCAGGGCCTCGTTCATCGCGTCCTTCAGCGTGCCAGCGCCCGCCGTTACCGGTATGACCTCTGCGCCCAGCAGCTTCATGCGGAATACGTTGGGCGCCTGCCGCGCCACATCGGTTGCGCCCATGAAGATCACGCAAGGCAGGCCGAATCGCGCGCAGACCGTGGCCGTGGCCACGCCATGCTGGCCCGCGCCGGTCTCGGCGATGATCCGCGTCTTGCCCATGCGCATGGCGAGCAGGATCTGCCCGATGCAGTTGTTGATCTTGTGCGCGCCGGTGTGGTTCAGCTCGTCACGCTTGAACCAGACCTGTGCGCCGCGCCCCGCGGGAGCGCTCTTGCGAAGCTCCTCGGTCAGCCGGGGTGCGAAATAGAGCGGGCTGGGTCGGCCCACATAGTGTTCGAGCAGATCGTCGAACTCGGCCTGAAATGCCGGGTCGGCCTTGGCCTTGCGGTATTCGGTTTCCAGATCGAGGATCAGCGGCATCAGCGTTTCGGCAACGTAGCGCCCGCCGAACTGGCCGAAGTGGCCGCGCTCGTCTGGCTGGTTGCGGAAGCTGTTCGGAGTCTGCGCGTTCATGG
>JBKBKD010000002.1:0-181762 GCA_046294595.1 Novosphingobium sp. | reverse complement strand
AACCGTTCCCAGCCATCGCGGCCCAGTTTCTCCATCGGCCGGAAGCGCACCTTGTATTGCATGCGCTCCGACCCTTCGACCCAGTAGCCGAGATAGACATAGGCCAGCCCCACGCTGGCCGCCCGCTGGATATGGTCGAGGATGATGAAGGTGCCAAGTCCGGAGCGCGTTTCGTGTTGTGGATCGTAGAAGCTGTAGATCATCGAAAGCCCGTCGCCCTGCTCGTCGGTCAGGCAGGCACCGACCAGCCTTCCCGGCGAGCCATCAACCGTCGGCTCCCTGTATTCGATTACGTAACTCTTGACGGGCGTGTGCTCCACCATGTCGGCAAAGTCCATTTCATCCATGGACGCCATCCCCCCGCCGGGATGCCGCACGGCCAGATAACGCTGCAACAGCGCAAACTGTTCCGGGGTGGACCAGGGCTTGCACACATTCACCACAAGATCGCGGTTGCGCTTCCAGATCCGCTTCTGGGTGGCAGAGGGGCGGAACTCCCCGGCCACGACCCGCACCGAAACGCAGGCCGTGCAATCGACGCAGCTTGGCCGGTAGGCAACGGTCTGGCTGCGGCGGAAGCCGATGCGGCTTAGCGCGTCGTTCAGTTCGGCGGTGTGCGGCCCCTTCAGTTCGGTAAAGACCTTCCGCTCGCTCCGCCCCGGAAGATAGGGGCAAGGCGCGGGACTGGTGACGAAGAAGCGCGGGAAGCGAACGGGGGCGGTCACGACTTTGCGATGGCTCCTCACGACAGACTGTCTGTCATGTCAGCAACAAACATGCCCCAGCGCGGCCAATCGTAAAAGCCCCTTAACCATGCCGATGTGCACAATTTTCCCGCCAGACCCCGCTGGAATGGCGCAAACCCGGCGAAGGTCCGGATTGGTGCAAATACAGGACAGCGCGCGGGGCAAAAGTTAACAGGCCGCCAGCGGCAGCCATGCCATCATCCCAGTTCGACCTGCTCCAGATCATAGCCCTTGGCGCGCAGGCCCGCCACCAGCAGGTCGATCTGCTCGCGGTCGCGCGCCTCGCATTCGATCTCGGCGGTCAGCCCCTTGGCGGGCAGCGACGTGAAGATGCGCTGGTGCCATACCTCCAGGATGTTCACCTGGTAGCGGTTGAACTCCTCCACCACCTTGAACAGCGCGCCCGGCCGGTCCTGCAAGGTGATGCGCAGCCGGCCCAGCCGCCCGGACCGCGCCAGATCGCGCAGCAGCACATTGGCCAGAAGGCGCGTATCGATATTGCCGCCACACAGCACCACGCCCACCTTGCGCCCGGCAAAGCGCTTGCGATGCGTCATCACTGCTGCCAGCCCGGCGGCGCCTGCGCCTTCGACAACGGTCTTCTCGATCTGGAGCAGCAGCGCCACGGCGCTTTCGAGTGCGGCCTCGCCCACCAGCACCACATCATCGACGATCTGCGCCAGAACCTGCGAGGTGAACTGCCCCGGCTCCTTCACGGCAATGCCTTCGGCCAGCGTATCCCCGCCGCAGGGCAGATCGAGATGCTTGAGCTTTGCATACATCGACGGGAACAGCTGCGCCTGAACACCGATCAGCCCGATGCCCGGCTTGATCCCGCGCGCGGCCACCCCCATGCCCGAAAGCAGCCCCCCGCCGCCGATGGGCACCACCAGCGTCTCGATATCGGGGGCGTCTTCCAGCATTTCGAGCGCCACGGTGCCCTGCCCCGCCGCCACGCGCGGATCGTCGAAGGGATGGACGAAGGTCAGCCCAAGTTCGCTTTCCAGCCGCCGTGCATGGGCATAGGCTTCGTCGAAGGTCTCCCCTTCCAGCACCACCTTTCCGCCCACCGCTTCGGTCTGCATCACCTTCACGGTCGGCGTGGTGCGCGGCATGACGATCGTCACCGGCATTCCCAGCCGCGTGCCGTGATAGCTCAGCCCCTGCGCATGGTTTCCGGCCGAGGCTGCGATCACGCCGCGCGCGCGCTGCTCCTCGTCAAGCTGCAACAGCGCGTTGAGCGCACCGCGTTCCTTGTAGGCGGCAGTGAACTGGTGGTTCTCGAACTTGATCCAGATGTCCGCACCCGTAATCGCGCTCAGCGTCTTGCTGTACATCGTGGGCGTGCGCACCACCTGCCCGGCGATACGCTCTGCCGCCGCCTGCACATCGGCAAAGGTGAGAAGGGCATGGCCCTGCCCGGATTGTGTCTGACCTGCGGTCCTGAGCGCTGCGTTTTCCATCCCTCGCGCCCTAACGGAAAGCGCCCCTCAAGAAAACCTCTGTGTCCGTGGTCCGCACGCAATGCCTGCGCCTAACGCGCCTCGCTGCGCTCGATCACCTGCCTGAACAGGGCCACGGGCACGAATGCGGCAAGGATCGCCACCGAATCCGCCACCCAGTCGCGCCAGTCCGAAGTGCGGTTGAGCGCAGGGATCGCCTGCACCAGCTCGATCCCGGCGCCCACCAGCGCAAGCCACAGGGCCAGCCGCAGCAGCGGCAGGCGCGGCCAGCCGACCCCCGCCAGCGCGGTCAGCGTGAAGAAGGCCAGCATGTGCTGCACCTTGTCGCCCACGTCCAGACCGGCCAGCTTCGGCGGATGCGGCAGCACGGCCATGACCAGCGCGAAGGCCAGCGCAGGCCAGAACACATAGCGCGCCATGCGCGAGGCGGCGGGAAGCATTTGCAACATGGTCCGGCTCTATCCCCCACTGCGCCAAGGCTGGCAACCCGCCTGCCGGAAACCCGCAGCCGGGGGTGGCACTGGCCCGCAAACCGGATATGAAGCAAAGCATGACCGAACAGACCCCCACCGCCGCCGCAGAACCCTTCACGCCGCGCAACGTCTCCTTCCTTGGCCTTGGCACCATGGGCGGGGCCATGGCCCGGCATCTCGGCCAGGCCGGACATCACCTGACGATCTACAACCGCAGCCCCGCGCGGGCCGAAGCATGGCAGGCAGCCAATCCCGGCCTTGCCCGGCGTGTGGCGGCAAGCCCGGCCGAAGCGGCGGACGGGGCCGATGTGGTGATTACCTGCGTCGGCAACGACGATGACCTCGCCGATGTCGTGCTAAGCCCCAACGGGGTCTTTTCCACGCTGCGGCGCGGCGCGCTCTATATCGATCACACCACCGTTTCCGCCCGCATCGCCCGCCAGATCGCGGTCGAGGGGCGCGACAAGGAGCTGCTCTGCGTCGATGCGCCGGTCACGGGCGGGCAATCGGGCGCGGAAAGCGGCACGCTCGCCATCATGTGCGGGGGCAGCGTGAAGGCTGTCGATGCCGCCCGGCCGATCCTTGCAGCCTATGCCAAGCGCGTGGTCCACGTCGGCAAATCGGGCGCAGGGCAAACCGCCAAGATGGCCAACCAGATGTGCATTGCCGGGACGCTGGCGGGCCTTTCCGAAGCCATCCGCTTTGCCCAGATCGCCCATCTCGATCTCGACCGCGTGTTCGAGGCAATCTCCGGCGGCGCGGCGCAATCGTGGCAGATGGACAACCGCTTTCACACCATGGCGAAGGACGAGTTCGATTTCGGCTTCGCGGTTGACTGGATGCGCAAGGATCTGGGTCTTGCCATCGATGAGGCGCGCAACCTTGGCGCAAGCGTGCCGGTGACGGCGCTGGTCGATCAGTTCTATGTCGATGTGCAGGCCATGGGTTACGGCCGCGAGGATACGAGCGCGCTGATCCGCCGCCTGCCCCGCCGCACCCGCAAGGCATGACCATGCGCAGAGGATCGCTGGCCGTGGCCGCCCTTGCCGCCGTGCTGCTTGCAGCCGCGCCTGCCGCCTTTGCCGATACGCTGGTCGATAACGTGCGCGGTGTGACCATCGGCAAGGCAGGCGAAGTCGAACGCTTCAATGCGCTGCTGTTCGACCGGGTCGGCGTGATCCAGCGCGTGATCCGCGAAGGCGAGAAGAAGCCGCGCCCGCGCAAGGACTATCAATACCGCGTCGATGGCAAGGGCCGGGTCATGCTGCCGGGCATGATCGATGCCCATGCCCATGTCATGGGCATCGGGTTTGGCGCGCTCAGCCTCGATCTGTCGGAAACCCGTTCTCTGGCAGAGGCGCTTTCGCTGATCGGCAAGTTTGCCGCCGAACATCCCGAACGGCCCTGGATCATCGGCCGGGGCTGGAATCAGGAGGTGTGGAAGCTGGGGCGCTTCCCCACCGCCGCCGAACTCGATGCCGTGACCGGGGATCGCCCCGTCTGGCTTGAACGGGTCGATGGACATGCTGGCTGGGCCAACAGCGCCGCGCTCAAGGCTGCCGGTGTCACCGCCGCCACCAGAGACCCTGCGGGCGGCAGCATAGAGCGCGGCACGGATGGCGCACCGCTGGGCGTGCTGGTCGATGCCGCCATGGAACTGGTCGCGGGACGCCTGCCCGCACCGCGCGCCGAAGACCGCGATCTGGCCTTCGCCACCGCGCAGAGGCTGCTGTTCGAACGCGGCATCACGGCGGTGGCCGACATGGGCACCTCGATCGAGGACTGGCAGACCTATCGCCGCGCAGGCGATGCCAACCGGCTTTACGTGCGCATCATGGCCTATGCCGCAGGCACCGATCAGATGACCCTGATCGGCGGCCCCGGCCCTTCGCCATGGCTCTATCAGGACCGTCTGCGCCTCAATGGCGTCAAGCTCTATCTCGATGGCGCGCTCGGATCGCGCGGGGCCTGGCTCAAGGCGCCCTATGCCGATGCCCCCGCCACGCGCGGCCTGCCGCAACTGAGCGAGACCCGGCTCGGCAACCTGATGAGCCGCGCCGCCATGGACGGATTCCAGATTGCCGTCCACGCCATCGGCGATCAGGCCAATGCCGCGCTGGTGGATACGATCATCGACCTTTCGAAGACCTACAAGGGCGATCGGCGCTGGCGGATCGAACATGCCCAGATCATCGATCCGGCAGATTTCCGGAAGGTCGCGCGCAGCGGAGCCATTGCCTCGATGCAGCCGGTTCACCAGACCTCGGACCGGATCATGGCCGAAGCGCGCCTGGGGCCGGATCGTCTGGCCGGGGCCTATCCGTGGAAATCGCTGAAGTCTGCGGGCGTGCGCCTTGCCTTCGGTTCTGATGCTCCGGTCGAACGCCCTGATCCGTGGGAGGGTCTCGCTTCCGCGATCAGCCGGCAGGGCGCAGACAACCAGCCGCCGGGCGGATGGCAGCCGCAGGAACGCCTTGCCCCTGCCGAAGCGCTGGCCGCCTATACCGCCGATGCCGCCTTTGCCGGATTTGCGGAAGAGCGCTTCGGCCGCCTTGCTCCCGGCATGCGGGCCGATTTCGTGCTGGTCGATGTCGATCCGCTCAGCGCAAGTCCGGCACAGCTGCGCGCAGCGAAAGTCAGCGAAACGTGGATTGGCGGCGGGCTGGTATGGTCTGCCGACAAGCCAGTTGAAACCATAACGGATTCAAAGCGTTGACACTGGCGTGACAACCGGTTTGAACGCATGTCGACACTCTCGGTGTCGCGGAACCAGCCCTCTCAAACCGGTTTCGCCGGGCCTTGCGGCTCGATTTTGCTTCCACGGAAACGGGGGCTTCGGCCCCCGTTTCTTCATTCGCGCTTATCGTTCTTCGGTGGTTTACCGCTAGGGCAGCAGGGGTGTTCCCGCATCGGCCGGCTGGGCATCGCCCTCCTCGGCGCGGCGCTTCGCATCGGCCCTTTCGGTAAAGCGCATCAGCAGCAGCGTGCCCTCGAACAGGAACAGCAGCGGGATGGCGAGCATCAACTGCGAAATCACATCGGGAGGCGTTGCCACGGTTGCCACCGCAAAGATCGCCACGATCACATAGCGGCGCGCCACAACCAGTTGCGCCCGGCTGACGATGCCCGCGCGGTTCAGCAGCATCAGCAGAACCGGCAGAAGAAAGCTGATGCCGAATGCCAGGATGAACTGCATCACGAGGCTGAGGTAATCCCCCGTCCCCGGCAGGGCTTCCAGTTGCAGCCCGCCCTTGTTGCCTTCAAAGCCAAGGAACCATTTGAAGGCGGTGGGCATCACGATGAAATAGGCAAGGCTTGCCCCCGCCGTGAACAGGATGGGCGTGGCAAGCAGGAAAGGCAGAAAAGCCTTCTTTTCGCGTGCATAGAGCCCCGGCGCCACGAACGCCCAGAGCTGGTTGGCAATGACCGGAAAACTCACGAAAAAGGCCGCGAACATCGAGACTTTAAGCTCGACGAAGAACGCCTCGTAAAGCTTGGTGTAGATCAGGCGGCCCTGCCCCGGCGGAAAGGCATGGACCAGCGGGCGCGCAAGAATGGCAAAGATGTCGTCAGCGAAATAGAAGCAGACGACGAAAGCTGCCAGAAGCGCATAGACGCAGCGCAGCAGCCGGGTGCGCAGTTCGAGCAGGTGGTCAAGCAGCGGGGCCTGCGTCTCGTCGATATCCGAAATCACGGCTGCGCGCCCCCGGCCGGTTTTCCTTCAGGAGGCATCGGCCCCACCATCACTTCGCCAGCGACCGGAGGATCGCCAGCCGTCCGTTCGATCGGCAGCGGAACGGGAAACGGGTCGTTCTGGTCGGCAGCGGCTTCGCTTGTCTGCCCCGCGGCAGCCGCCGCTTCCTGCTGCGCGGCGGTTTCGCGCATGATGCGCTCGTTCTGTTCCTTCCACTTGCGCTCCATCTCCTCCATTTCCGCTTCGCGGATCATGGTCTCGATGCCTGAGCGGAAGTGGTTGGACATGCGCCGCATCTTGGCCACCCAGCGGCCTGCTGTGCGCAGAGCCATGGGCAGGTCTTTCGGGCCGATGACCACGATCGCCACGATGACCAGCAGCAGCAGTTCGGACGCGCCGATGTCGAACACGGTCCTGCCGTCCTGTTCCTGCGGGGCTTACTGGGTCTGATCGGTTGGCGAGGGTGCCGCAGCGGGGGCCTGGGTTGCAGACGCAGGGGGAGCAGCCGGAGGCGTCTGCTGCTGGATCTGCGCGGGCGGCGGCGGAACCGGCTTGTTGTCCTCGTCGCTCATGCCCTGCTTGAAGCTTTTGATACCCTTGCCGAAATCGCCCATCATCTCGGAAATGCGGCCACGGCCGAACAGGATCAGCACCACCAGCGCCAGCACGATCAGGTGCGGAAGCGAAAGACCACCCATGTCACAAACTCCTTTGCGCCCCATAGATAGGGACGGCGCGCCCCACTTGCCAGCTATTCCTGAACCGGCCGGACCGTAGCGTCACTCCGCTTCGTCCGCATCGCCGGGATCGGCTGTCTCCGTGTCCGCTTCCTCGCCCCTCGTCAAGACGGCAAAGGCTTCCTCGACCGGATCGAGCAGCCCGGCCGCGCGCAATTCCTCGATCCCCGGCAGATCGCGCCGCGATTGCAGGCCGAAGTGGGTGAGGAACGCAGGCGTCGTCGCATAGATCGTGGGCCGTCCCGGCACTTCGCGCCTGCCCGCAATCCGGATCCATCCCGCTTCCAGCAGCACGTCCAGCGTCCCCTTGGCGGTCTGGACACCGCGGATGGCCTCGATCTCGGCGCGGCTCACGGGTTCGTGATAGGCAATGATCGCCAGCGCTTCGGTCGCCGCGCGCGAAAGACGGCGCGGCTCTTCCTTCTCGCGGCGCAGCAGGTGTGCAAGGTCGGGCGCGGTCTGGAAATGCCAGCGGCCACCCCGCTCCACCAGTTCCACCCCCCTGCCTGCATAGGCTTCGCGAAGCTGGTTCAGGGCGGCGTCTATCGCTGCACCGCCCAGATGCGCGGAAATCTCCTGTGCGGTCATGGGTTGCTCGGCGGCAAAGAGCGTCGCCTCGACCGCGCGCTCCAGTTCGTCCGGGGCGCGGTTCATCGCGCCGCCCGCAGCATCAGGGGGCCGAAGGCATGATCCTGCGCTATCTGCGCCTTGCCTTGCTTGGCCAGTTCCAGCGCCGCCAGAAAGCTGGAAGCTAGTGCGGACTTGCGCAGTTGCGGGTCGGCATCCAGCGGCAGGAAGGTGCGCAGATCGGTCCACTCCATTGCCACGCCAAGCATCCTTGATACCCGTGCCAGCGCCGCATCCAGCGTCATCACCGCGCGTTCGCGCACCATGTGCACCACCGGGCGGTTGCGCTGCTTGATCGCGCCATAGGCCTGAATCAGGGCGAAGAGATCGCACGTCCACGAAGCCTTGCGATCAACCCGCAGCCCTTCGGGCGCGCCGCGCAGGAAAACGTCGCGGCCCACCCGGTCGCGCGCCATGAGCCGCGCCCCTGCCTCGCGCATGGCGCCCAGCCGTTGCAGCCGCAATTGCAGCTTGAGCGCCAGTTCCTCAGGGCTTGGCTGCACTTCCGGATCACGCGGCAGGAGCAGCAGGGACTTGAGGTAGGCCAGCCAGGCCGCCATCACCAGATAGTCCGCCGCCACTTCCAGCTTCAGCGCCTTGGCGCGCTCGATATAGTCGAGATACTGGCCAACCAGTTCAAGGATCGAGATTTTCCTGAGATCGACCTTCTGCCGCCGCGCCAGTTCCAGCAGCAGGTCGAGCGGGCCTTCCCAGCCATCCAGTTCAAGATAGAGCGCAGCATCGCCCGTCGGCGCAGCGCCAATGCCTTCCCACGCCTCATCGCCGTCAAACAGGCCGGGCGGGGCAAGGTCGGCCATCAGGCAAGCTCCAGCAACTGGTCGCGCCGCGCAAACAGCGCCGCCTGCTCCGAAAGATCGGCCGGTCCCTCGAACGCCCGCGTGCCCGCCAAGGCCCGCTCAAGCCGCGCTGCCGTCTGTTCGCTCATCACGCTCAGCCCCGTGGCGATGCCCACCATGTCATCCATTCTGGCCCAGCAGTTGAGCGCGATATCGCACCCTGCCGCCTGCGCGCGCACGGCGCGTTCGGGCACCGAACCGCCAAGCGCCTGCATGTCGAGGTCATCGGTCAGCAGCAGTCCGTCGAACCCGATGGCCTTGCGGATGATCTCGTGAATGACGAAAGGCGAGAGCGTTGCAGGATTTTCCGCATCCCAGGCGGTGAAGCGCAAGTGCCCGGTCATGGCGATGGGGGCATCCTTCAAGGCCCGGAACGGGGCAAGGTCCAGTTCCAGTTCCTCGGCCGAAGCCGTGACCAGCGGCGTCTCCTTGTGACTGTCGACCAGCGACCGCCCGTGCCCCGGCATGTGCTTGACCACGCCCGCAATTCCGGCGCGGGCCAGCCCGTCCAACGTCGCCCGGCCCAGCGCTGCCACCCGCAGCGGTTCCGATCCCAGCGCGCGATCGCCAATCACATCATGCGCACCGGGCTGGCGCACATCGAGCAGCGGCAGGCAATCCACGCTGATCCCCGCTTCGGCCAGATCCAGCCCCAGCGCATGGGCATTGGCCCGCGCCGCCTCGATCGCGCTGGCGGGGGCCAGATCATAGAGCCGGTCGAACCGTTCGCCCGGCGGATAGGCCGCCCAAACCGGCGGTTTCATCCGGGCCACGCGCCCGCCTTCCTGATCGATGCAGATGAAGGTGCGGGTGCGGCCATGAAGGGCGCGCAGATCATCGGTCAGCCGCCGCAACTGTTCACGGCTTTCGATATTGCGGCCAAACAGGATGTAGCCCGCAGGATCGGCATCGCGGAAGAATGCGCGTTCATCCGCGGTCAGCACGGGGCCGGACAGTCCGAAAATCGCAGGCAGCATCGTGCCCGAATCGCGCAGCATCTGCCGATTTGCAAGGGCGCCGGGTCTGATCGCCGGGGAAAAGGCGGCGCGCGCCGCCGCCAAGGGCAATCAGGCGCCGATGCCGCCGCTCAGCGCTTGACCTGACACTTGAGGCCGCCCGCCTGAAGCCTGCGGCACAATGCCTCGGCTGCGGCCGCATCAGCCGCCACGGCCTGAAGGCGATAGACGGTGCCGATATCCGCCTTGCCTTCGATGACGCGGTGCGACAGCCCTTTCAGCGCCTCGTGGTTGACCACGAGCTTCTGCCAGCCCGCCTCTGCCGCCGCGCTGGACGAGAACGCCCCGACCTGCACCCCGACGCCGCCGATTGCCGCCGGGGCCGAGACGGCTGACGAGGAGGCAGACGGCGCCGCGCCGGGCTTTGGTGCAGGGCTGGCCGCGACAGCCGGCGCGGGCGAGGCTGATCCGGCAAGGTTCGCCACCGGCTTTTCGCCCTGGCTGACCTTGAAGCTGGAATCGCCCGTTCCGGCGAAAGTCTTGCCGCCCGGATCGGTCGGCGCGACCTTGTAGGGGGTCTTGCTTGCTTCGATCAGGCTGCCATCGGCATTGGCCGGTCCCGCCGTGCGGTTGCTGGCATACCAGATGCCTCCGATCAGCGCGGCGAGCACCACCAGCCCCATGACGGCAAAACCGACAAGGCGCAGATTGCCCGAATCCGCCTCGGCGTCTTCGTCATCATCGGCGCTTTCCAGCCAGGGCAGCCGGTCTTCGTCGCCCAGCGCGAGGCGCCCGGACGCGGCGTCGGCCAGCGCGGTCTCCGCCGTGTCGCGCACTTCGGCAAGATCGTCCGCCACATCGAGCGGCGGCATGGCACCGGGCTGGAGCACCGTCTTGCTGTTCCAGTCGTTGTCTTCACCCTCGCCGTGCATCTGCCCTGCCCCTACCCTTCAATCCGTGGCGTCAAAGTTCTTCGGCAGCCTCGACGCCAAGCAGCGCAAGACCATTGCGGATTACCTGCCCGATTTGCGCGGCAAGGAAAAGGCGCGCTGCGGTCAAAGCGGAGTCATGTGCCACAATGAAGCGCTTCTCCGGCCGGTCATTGCCCAGGTTGTAGTAGGAGTGGAAGGCCGAGGCGAGATCGTGGAGGAAGAAGGCAATGCGGTGCGGCTCGCGCGCGACGGCCGCAGCCTCGACCGTGCGCGGAAACTGCGCGGCCAGCTTCACCAGCGCCAGTTCCTCGTCCCCCAGAAGGGCAAGGTGCACAGCGGAAGGAGCAAAGCCTTCCTCCGCGCCCTTGCGGATGTTGCGGCAGATGCGCGCGTGGGCATACTGCACATAGAATACCGGGTTGTCCTTCGATGCCTCGACCACCTTGGCGAAGTCGAAGTCCATCTGCGCATCGGGCTTGCGGGTGAGCATGGTGAAGCGCACCACATCCTTGCCCACTTCGTTCACCACATCGGCCAGCGTCACGAAAGTCCCGGCGCGCTTTGACATTTTCACGGGCTGGCCATCGCGCAGAAGCTGCACCATCTGCACCAGCTTCACCTCGAAGGGCTTGGGCGTGCCGCCATCGGCGCTGGTCAGCGCAGCGACGGCCGCCTTGATCCGCTTCACCGTGCCGGCATGGTCCGCGCCCCAGATGTCGACCAGCGCATCGGCCGACTGCGCCTTCTGGAAGTGATAGGCAAGGTCCGCGCCGAAATAGGTCCATGCCCCGTTCGACTTCTTTATCGGGCGGTCCTGATCGTCGCCGAACCGCGTCGAGCGGAACAGCGGCAGTTCCACCGGTTCCCAGTCCTCCGGGGTCTTGCCCTTGGGGGCCTCAAGCAGCCCGTCATAGACAAGGTCGTGTGCCCGCAGCCAGGCTTCGGCGGCATCGACCTTGCCCGATGCCTGAAGCTCCGCTTCGGACGAGAAAAGATCATGGTGGATGCCAAGCGTCGCAAGGTCTGCGCGGATCATGTCCATCATGGCCGCAACGGCGCGAGTGCGGAACAGGATCAGCCAGTCGGCTTCGGGAGCCTTGGCATAGGCATCGCCGAACTCGGCGGCCAGCGCCTTGCCGACGGGCACAAGATAGTCACCGGGATAAAGCCCTTCGGGGATCTCGCCCACATCCTCGCCCAGCGCCTCGCGGTAGCGGACATGGACCGAACGGGCGAGCACGTCGACCTGCGCCCCGGCATCGTTGACGTAGTATTCCTTGATGACCTTGTGCCCGGTGTAGGCCAGCAGGTCGGCCAGAGCGTCACCCACCACCGCACCGCGGCAATGGCCCATGTGCATCGGCCCGGTCGGGTTGGCCGAGACATACTCGACATTGACCACCTTGCCCCCGCCCATCCGCGAACGGCCATAGTCGGCACCGCTCTGCGCGATGAGCGCGAGTTCGCCGCGCCACGCATCATCGGCAAGACGCAGGTTGATGAACCCCGGCCCGGCAATCCCGGCCGCAGTCACGCGCGGCTCCTTTTCGAGTTCTGCCACGAGCGCGCCCGCCAGTGCGCGCGGGTTGGTGCCCGCAGGCTTGGCCAGCACCATGGCCGCATTGGTGGCAAGATCGCCATGCGCGGGATCGCGCGGCGGCTCGCACGTGACAGCGCCGCGGGAAAGCCCGGCAGGCAGCGTTCCTGCGGCTTCAAGCGCATCAAGCGCGGCATCGATGACCCGAGCAAAGTCGGCGTGAAGGTTGATCCGGGCGTCAGTCATGACCGCGCGGTTAGCCCAAGTGCACGGCAAGGGAAAGGGCGCGGGCGGAAAACCCGAAGCGCGGCCCTACTTGCGGACGTTGTGCTGCAATTGCGCGTCGGTCAGCTGGAAACCGACCAGCAGCTCGAAACTGGCCCTGGTGAGCGCGGCCTTCACATCGGGCTGCGAGAAGGGATCGATGGCGGCGTCCTCGTCGCCGGCCCGCCTGCGGCGCGACAGGCGCTTGACGATGTCTTCGGGCAGCGATGCCTCGGCCTTGTCGACATAGGCTGCTGCCTGCGCCCGGCCCGTGGCGCGCGCCTGCCCGTCGGCAAAATCGATCACCACCGTGCCGATGCGCTTGGCCACCACCGCAGTGCCGCCGCGCACGACGGTGGAAAAGTAGGGCAGCGTCACGCGCCGGGCACCGCGCGTGTCGGAGCGCCGCGCCAGAACATCGAAGCTGGCGACGGAATAGAGCCGCTCGCCATCGGTGCACTGCGCGCGCAGGTTGGTGATGGTGGCTTCGACATCGATCGCAGCCGAATCGGTGCGGGCCGGATCGGTGAACAGGGTCAGATCGCCGGTGTAATCGGGAATGCCCACGCGCGGGCAGGGATCGCGCAGGGCCGTGACGCCCACTGCATTGTCGACCACGAGTTCGCCGCGCTTGCTTCCGCAGCCGCCCAGCGCGAACGCCGCCAGCAATGGCGCCGCCAGCAGAGTCGCGCCACGCAAGGCCCGTTGCTGGGCGGGATGGCGGGCGGATGCGTTCATGGGCACTCAATCCTCGATCTTCGACGCGGCGCGGGAAAGGCCGCATTGCGGGCAACCTCTAATCGGCGCAACCGCTTTCGGCAATGGCGGTGGCGCGCGCTTGCTGCTAAGTGCAGCGCCATGAACGCCAGCTTGCCAGACACCCTCGCCAGCGGGGCCGGAGCCGATGCCCCGGCCCTGCGCCTGCTCATTGCCGCGCCGCGCGGCTTCTGCGCCGGGGTGGACCGCGCGATCGAGATCGTCGAGCGCGCGCTGTCGCGCTATGGCGCGCCGGTCTATGTCCGGCACGAAATCGTGCACAACCGCTTCGTGGTCGACGGGCTGAAGGCCAAGGGCGCCATCTTCGTCGAGGAACTCGATCAGGTGCCTGACGGCGCGCCGGTGGTGTTCTCCGCGCACGGCGTGCCCAAGGTTGTTCCCCAGGAAGCGAGCGAGCGCGGGCTTGACTGGCTCGATGCCACCTGCCCGCTGGTCAGCAAGGTCCATCGTCAGGCCGAACGGCAGGTCGAGGCCGGGCGGCACATCCTGTTCGTCGGCCACAAGGGACACCCCGAAGTGATCGGCACGATGGGCCAGGTGCCCGATGGCAGCATCACGCTCGTCGAAACGATCGAGGACGTTGCGAAGCTGTCGTTCGGACCGGAACAGCCGCTTTCCTTCCTCACCCAGACGACGCTTTCGGTCGACGATACCGCCGACATCGTGGCCGCGTTGCGGGCGAAGTTCCCGCACATCGTCGGCCCAAGGGCGGAAGACATCTGCTATGCCACCTCGAACCGGCAGGCAGCAGTCAAGGCGATTGCCGGGGAATGCGATCTGCTGCTGGTGATCGGTGCGCCGAACAGCTCCAATTCGCTGCGCCTGGTCGAAGTGGCCGAACGCATGGGCACGCGCGCCCGCCTGATCCAGCGTGCGAGCGAGATCGATCCGGCATGGCTCGATGGTGTCGGCACTCTGGGGCTTACGGCGGGCGCCTCGGCGCCGGAACTGCTGGTGCGCGAAGTGGTCCAGAAGATCGGGGAAATGCGCACCATCACCGAGGAAACCGTGACCACCGCCGAGGAGAAGATGGTGTTCAAGCTGCCGCGCCAGTTGATGGACTGAAGGCGGCAGGAACATGGCGGTCTATACCCAGATCGGCGCGGAAGAGATGGCCGCGCTCATCGCGCAATTCGATGTCGGCACGCTGGTTTCGGCCAAGGGCATTGCCGAGGGCGTCTCGAACTCGAACTGGCTGCTGGAAACAACCGGCAGGGACGGCGCGGGCGCGCGCTTCATCCTGACGATGTACGAGTTCCGCATCGAGATCGCGGACCTGCCCTATTTCCTCTCGCTGCTCGATCATCTGGCGGCAAAGGGCTGTCCCGTGCCGCGCACGATCCACGACCGCGAAGGGGCGCTTTACCGGATGCGCGGCGACAAGGCGCTGGCCCTGATCGAATACCTGCCCGGCATTTCCGTCAGCGAGCCGAGCGTATCACAGGCCCGTGCGGTGGGGGCAGCGCTGGCACAGATGCACCGGGCGGCCGCCGATTTTTCCGGCAGGCGCGCCAACGGCATGGGCCGTGCCGAATGGCAACGCCTGTTCGACGCCTGCGGGCCGCACGGTCTTGCCTCGATCGATCCGCGACTGCCGCAGCTTGTCGCCAGCCATTTGCCCAAAGTCATGGCGGACTGGCCCGCCGGTCTGCCGCAGTCGGTGATCCATGCCGATCTTTTCCCTGACAACGTGCTCATGCTGGGCGACACGGTCACGGGGCTGATCGACTTCTACTTCGCCTGCAACGACCTCATGGCCTATGACGTGGCCGTGACGCACGCGGCCTGGTGCTTCGATGCCACGGGACAGCATTTCAACGCCGCGCTCTCGCGGGCGCTGCTTGAAGGATATGACGCGGTGCGTCCGCTTTCGCGGGCGGAGCGCGCAGCCCTGCCGGTGCTGGCGCAAGGTGCGGCCCTGCGCTTCACTTCCAGCCGCGCGTTCGACTGGCTGAACACGCCCGCCGATGCGCTGGTCACGCGCAAGGATCCCATGGCCTTTGCCCGGCGGATAGAGTTCTACGCGGCCAATCCCGGCGTGTTCGATGCGGACACTGCGGCGTGAAGCATGTCGAGATCTTCACCGATGGCGCGTGCAAGGGCAATCCCGGCAAGGGCGGCTGGGGCGCGCTGCTGCGGATGGGCGAGCACGAGAAGGAAATGGCCGGGTCCGAACGGGAGACGACCAACAATCGCATGGAGCTGATGGCGGCAATCCGCGCGCTCGAAGCGCTGAAGCAACCCTGCCGCGTCACGCTTCACACCGACAGCAAATACGTGCTCGACGGGATCACCAAGTGGATTTTCGGCTGGCAGAAGAAGGGCTGGAAAACGGCCGACAACAAGCCGGTGAAGAACGAAGACCTCTGGCGCGCCCTGGTCGAGGCGGCACGCCCGCACCGGATCGAGTGGGTCTGGGTGAAGGGCCATGACGGCCACCCCGAAAACGAGCGCGTCGACAAGCTCGCCAGTGACGCCGCAGTCGCGGCCTGACCCGGCACCTGCCGCTCATTTTCAAGACCTGAATGCGGTTCAATGCCTGAATGCGGGGCTGCGGACAGCAAGCGCGCAAGCCCCGCTCAACCCACCCAGCACAAGCCACGCCCGCTGTGCATCAGCCACAGGCGGGCGCTGCCGGGAATGCCTATTCGACCGTGGTGTCGACCACTTCGGCCGCCGGGCCGTTCTTCTTGATGGATTCGATGGCGTTCTTGGCGCTGGCCTTGCTCGAATAGCCTTCGGTCCAGAACATCGTTTCGCTGTTGTAAACGAAATAGGCGACAAACTCGCCCGCCTTGTTCTTGCGGATTTCAAAACGGTGCGCCACGGCATCCTCCTTCAGGGTTAACGATTCCCTGACGGCAATCTATCACCGCAAACGGCCGCGTCTCGTGCAAACTTGCACCGTTCAGGCTGAAAAGCGCGACGGACAATAGCGCGAGGCATCGATCGTTTCGGTCAAGTCGTCGCGCGGCAAGCCCAGCAGAAGCTGCGCCCCCAGACGCGCGGCGGCGGGCGCGGTCTGGATGCCGAAGCCGCCCTGCCCAGCAAACCAGAACAGGCCCGGCACCGCCGGATCGAAACCATAGACCGGCAGGCGATCCGGCGCGAACGAGCGCAGCCCCGCCCAGCGCCTTTCCACCGCCTCGATCTTCCAGTCGACGACATGCTCGAACCGGTCGATGGCGATGGCCACGTCCAGTTCCTCAGGCGCGGCATCGCCCGCCACATCAGGTATCTCGTCGTGCGGAGAAAGCCACAGCCGCCCGCCCTGCGGCTTGAAATAGAAGTCCTCGTTGATGCCCAGCACCAGCGGAAGATCATCGGCAGGCGCGGGATCGGTGCGCACTTGCACGATCGTCCTGCGCAGGGGCTGGATGCCCAGCGGCTTGGCTCCCGCCCTGGCGGCCAGCATATCGGCCCAGGCCCCCGCGGCATTCGCAAGGATCGCCGCACGCGCCGCGCCGCCGGTTTCGCCCACCCCCCATGCGATCCGCCAGCCTGCTCCCTCACGCTCGATCCGCTCAACCCGCGCCCGCACGCGCAGGACCGATCCCGTGCGCTTCGATGCTGCAAGGTAATGCTGATGCAGCCCCGCCACATCGATATCGGCGCATTCCGGTTCCCAGATGCCAATGACCCATTCCGGCCTGAGGCCGCAAATACGCTCGTCCAGCGCCGCCCGGTCCATCAGGTGAAGGGTGGCTCCCAGCGCTTCATAGGTGGCGATGAAGTTCCCGATCCGCTCGCGGTCGGCGGCCTGCCCGATGTTCAGCGCGCCGCGCGGCGAGAGGAAGCCTCCCTCGCGCAGGAACCGCCCCGACGCCATCGTCAGCGGGACGACGCCCGGCCCGCCATAGGTTTCTTCCCAGAACGCCGCAGACCGGCCGGTGGTGTGGTAGCCCGGCGTGTCCTCCGCCTCGACCAGCAGGACGCGGGCATGGGGCGCGCATTCGGCGGCAAGGCTGGCTCCCGCCATCCCCGCACCGATGATGGCGACATCGAACTCTCCGGCGAAACTGGTCATTGCGGCGCAGGCTCTTCCATCACGGGGGCCAGCCGGTCAAGGAAATCGTCGATCGTGCGCATGACCTTGTCGCGCACCGGATCGGCCTCGCGCAGAAGCTCGTGCCGGGCCTCGCGCCCCCAGACGACAAGCTGCGCACGCGGCAGGCGCCGCGCGGCACGTTCTATCGCCCTTGCGGAAACCAGTCCGTCGTATCTCGCTGCCAGCAGCAGGACCGGCTGCTTCACCCCTTCCAGCACGCCCGGCGCATCCATGGCCAGCATCGAGGCATAGGCCCGTTCGACCCAGCGCCATGATCCCGGCCCCATCGCCAGAAACGGACGCGCCTGCTTCCAGTGCGTCTCGTCGTCGTAGCGGGCATCATCGTGGGTCAGCAGGGTGTTGCGCGCGGCGGCCGTGGTGCCGGGCTTCTCGCTGATCTTCCAGGCCATGCGTTGGGGATCACCGATTCGGCACATGACCTGCGCCACCTTGTGCAGCAGCCGATTCGGTCCCGGAGTGAGAAATCCGAGCATCGGCGCGCTCAGCACCACGGCCACAGGGTTAATGCGCTGCTCCGCCACGGCGCGCAGCACGATGTGCCCGCCCATGGAATGCCCGATCACGACATGGGGTGCCGGGGTCTGCTGCGTCCATGCGTTCCAGAAGGCGGCAAGGTCGTCCAGCCAGACGGAAAAGTCGCTTACGTGGCCCGTGTCGGGATGCGCGGAAAGCCTGCCGGAGCCAGCCTGCCCGCGCCAGTCCAGCGCCGTGACGCGCCATCCCTCATCATGCCAATGTTGCAATGATTCCAGATACTTCTCGTAGAAATCCCCTCTGCCCGGAAGGAACAGCAACGAGCCGCGCGGCGCCTGCCGGTCGTCCTCGCCATCGCCTTGGTCATTGCCCTGCCAGTCGATCCGGCGGATCGCATGGCCATCGGGCGCAAGCCATTGTCCTTCTCTCGCCTCTGCCGGAATCGCCCTGCGGTCGATCGGTGGCACTGCGCTGTCATCCATGCCCAGAGGTCTTGCTCCTGCGCGCCGATGCGCCAAGGTTTGGTTACTTTTTGGTAAGTGGTTGTCCCGTATGCCCGAAGGCATGCAAGGAAACGTCTTCGTTTACGGACTGGCCGGGGCATTGGCAATCGCGCTGCTGGTTGCTGCCTTCACCGATATCCGTCGCCGCCAGATCGACAACTGGCTGAATGCCGCCATCGCGCTGGGCGCACCCGCATGGTGGTGGGCATCGGGCCTGTCGCTGTGGCCGGACGTGGCAATCCAGGTCGGCGCGGCGGCGTTGGTCTTCGTGGTTCTGGCGGGACTTTTCGCGCTGAAGCTCATGGGCGGCGGCGATGTGAAGCTGCTCTCGGCACTGGCGTTGTGGATCCCGCCGATGGCGTTCCTCAAGCTGCTGCTGGTCATGTCGCTGATTGGCGGTGTGCTCACCCTGGTGCTCGCCATGTGGCATTTCACCGTGACCCGCCGCCGCGATGCCAAGATTCCCTACGGCGTGGCGATCGCCAGCGCCGGTCTGATTACGCTGTTTCCGCAGCTCGAAGCGGGATGGCGCACGGTCACGGGAGCATGATCGAAGGAGCCGCAACCGGCTCGGCGGACACATATCCCATATTTTAACCAATTTGCCCGACAGATGCGGGCCGGACTTCAGAGGGCGGGACAAGTAGTCATGGACAAGAGGAAGCTGATGCTGCTGCTGGGGGCGCTGATCGTTGCGGTCGGCACGGCCTTTGCTGCGAGGAGCCTGTTCACCGGCGCGGCCACACCTCAGGCCGAAGCGGCCGCCAAGGTGCCCATGGGACCGAAGGTGCTTGTCGCACAGCGCGCCTTGCCCATCGGCACGATCATCACGGCCGATTCGATCAACTTCCAGCCGTGGCCCAAGGACATGGTGCAGGACGCCTACTTCGTCGAAGGCGAGGCGGACATGCAGAAGCTGCTTGGCACCGTGGTGCGCAATCCCATCACGGCCGGCGAACCTGTGACCAAGGGCAACCTCGTGGCTCCAGGCGACCGCGGGTTCCTGGCCGCCGCTCTCGGCCCCGGCATGCGCGCCGTGACCATCCCGGTTTCGGCACGCACCGGCGTGGCGGGCTTCGTCTTCCCCGGCGACCGCATCGACCTCGTCCTGACCCAGACGGTCAAGAGCGGCAACGAGAGCATGTCGCTCAAGGCTTCAGAGACGATCCTCAAGAACCTGCGTGTCCTTGCAACCGACCAGTCGACCGAGCAGGTCATGGTCGACGGCAAGACCCAGGTGCGCGCCTTCAGCACCGTTACCCTCGAAGTGACGCCCAAGATCGCCGAGAAGATCGCCGTTGCCCAGACCATCGGCACGATCAGCCTCTCGCTGCGCTCGCTGGCCGACAATTCGGCGGAACTTGAACAGGCCATCGCTTCGGGCGACATCAAGATCCCTGCCGGCGCCACCAAGCAGCAGGAAGAAGCCCTGCTCAAGCAGGCGATGAGCCGCCCGGTCGAAAGCACCAAGGCAAGCTTCGTCACCGGAGGCGACGTATCGCGCTTCCAGCGCACCACGGTGCCCCCCGTCACCGCCCCCGCCGCAGGCCCCATGCCCGTCGCAGGTGGCGCAGCGCCCCAGGCCGGCGTCAATGGCGCGCCGATCATCCGGGGGCCGGTCGTCCGCGTAACCCGCGGCAAGGAAACCGAAAACGTCGCGCTGGGAGGAAAGTAACCATGAAACTGGCGCGACAGACCCCCATCGTGAAGGGCAAGCCGATGAACCGCCGTCTCTCTACCAAGCTGGCCAGCGCCGCGCTCATCGCGCTGCCGATGGTGCTCGCCCCCGCGTCCTCGGTGCTGCACGCCCAGAGCGTCACCAGCCCGTCGCGGACCGTCACGATCTCGATCGGCCGCGGCGAGCTGGTGACAGTGCCGGGCCGCATGACCGATGTCTTCGTGGCGAACGACCAGATCGCCGACGTGCAGGTCAAGTCCACGAACCAGCTCTACGTCTTCGGCAAGGCTGGCGGCGAGACAACCGTCTATGCCAGCGATGCCAGGGGCAATGTCGTCTGGTCCGCCAACGTCCGCGTCGGCAACAATCTCGACTCGATCGACCAGTTGCTGGGCCTTGCCATGCCCGAAGCGCGCATCAACGTGGCGACGATGAACAACACGGTCCTCCTGACCGGGACGGTTGCCGCACCGGAAGACGCCGCCGAGGCTGAGCGCCTCGTCAAGGCCTTCGTCGGGGAGAACACCAACGTCATCAGCCGCCTCAAGATGGCAACGCCGCTTCAGGTAAGCCTTCACGTGAAGTTTGCCGAAGTCAGCCGCACCCTGGTGCGCGAACTGGGCTTCAATCTGACGACCATCGACGGCACCGGCGGCTTCAAGTTCGGCGTCGGGCAGGGCCGCGCGATCGGCGGCACCTTCAACACCGATCGCCGTCTGCCCTTTGCCGTTGGCGCGGGCAACATTTCGGTGAACGGCTTCGTTCCGGATCCTACCGGCGCCACCCAGAACTTCGTCAGCCGCCCCGGAACCGCGGTCAGTTCGGTGGTCGATGGCACGACCATATCGGGAATGGGCA
This sequence comes from Novosphingobium sp., assembly GCA_046294595.1. GTDB lineage: Bacteria > Pseudomonadota > Alphaproteobacteria > Sphingomonadales > Sphingomonadaceae > Novosphingobium. Next base: position 161,117 of record JBKBKD010000002.1, on the reverse strand, counting down.
AGCTGCTCGGCCTCGATCTGCTGGGCGCGCTCGATGCGGGCGAAACGCTTGGCCTCGTCACCACACTCTCCGAACCGAACCTGACGGCCATTTCCGGCGAAACAGCCGACTTTCTGGCAGGCGGCGAATATCCCATTCCCGTGCCGCAGGGCCTGGGGACCACGGCAATCGAGTTCCGCCGCTACGGGGTGAGCCTCGCCTACACGCCCACCGTCCTGTCCAACGGGCGCATCTCGCTGCGTGTGCGCCCCGAAGTGTCGGAGCTGACCGGAACCGGCGCACTCAAGCTGGAGAACGCGGAAATCCCCGCCCTCACCGTGCGCCGCGCCGAAACCACGGTGGAACTGGGATCGGGCCAGTCGTTCATGATCGCGGGCCTGCTCAGCAACGGATCGCAGAACACCCTGACCAAGATGCCGGGTGCGGGCGATGTGCCGATCCTCGGCTCGCTGTTCCGTTCCACCCGCTACCGCAAGGGGGAAACCGAGCTGGTGATCGTGGTGACGCCCTATCTCGTCAACCCGGTAAACGCCAGCGACATCAAGCTGCCGACGGATGGCTTCCAGAACCCCAACGAGTTGCAGCGCCTGCTGGGCAACATGGAAAACGATGGCGTGACCGGCGGCGACCGGCCCAAGCCGACCGAGAAGGAAGGGTCGGTCCAGAAGGGGCCGAAGGTCGGGGCGCTTGATGCGCCTGCCCCGGCTCCGCAGACCCGCGACCGTCGCAGCAGCGACAAGAAGGTTGCCAGCGCCGAACCCGGCTTCAGCATCCAGTGAGAAAGGGACAAGCAATGCGCCTCAGCCTTACCCGAAGCACGACCGCTGCGCTGGCCCTTTCGCTGGCCGTCACGCTCTCCGCGTGCAGCGTCAACGTGCCCGAAAACCGCATGCTCAACTCGGTCAACCAGCCGGTCGTCGAACGCGACCGCTATGTCTTCGACATCGAGACCCTGCCCGGCGGCGGCCTTTCGGTGCCCGAACAGAAGCGCCTGGCGGGTTGGTTCGAAACCCTCGGCCTCAAGTATGGCGACAAGATCGCGCTTGACGATCCGCTTCAGTCGAAGGCCACCATCGCGGCGGTGGACGGCGTTGCCGGGCGCTGGGGCATGTTCGTTGATGGCCCCGCACCGGTCACGCCCGGCTATGTCGCGGCAGGCTCGGCGCGGATCGTGGTGACGCGCGCCACGGCGTCGGTTCCCGGCTGCCCGAACTGGACGGCCAAATCCGACTTTTCGATGAACAATCGCACCAGCACCAATTTCGGCTGCGCCATCAACGGCAATCTTGCGGCCATGGTGGCCGACAAGGAGCATCTGGTGCAGGGCGCCACAGGCACCGGCGAAACGGTGGTGATGAGCGGGACGAAAGCCATCGACAGCTATCGCGCCGCCCGCCCCAGCGGTGAGAACGGCCTCAAGAACAACATGACTTCGAATGCCAGCGGCGGCGGCAACGGCGGCGGAGGGAACTGAGCCATGAGCATGAAGAACGCAAACCGGGATGCCTTTGCCGCATTCATGTGCGACGAGGCCGCACTCGACGTCCTGCGGGCAGTCGCGGTCGACATGGGCTGGGCGCCTGAGAAGTGCCACCGTGGCGGCCTGCGCAACGCCATCCAGTCGCTGTCGATCACGGCCAGCCCCAACATCCTGATGGTCGACCTGTCGGAAAGCGGCGATCCGCTGAACGACATCAACGCTCTGGCCGAAGTGTGCGAACCGGGCACGGTGGTGATCGCGGTCGGACAGGTCAACGACGTGCGCCTCTACCGCGATCTGATCGCGTCGGGCATTCAGGACTACATCCTCAAGCCGCTGAATCCCGCGCAGATCCGCGATGCGCTTGTTCAGGCCCAGATGATCTTCACGGCCCCCAAGACGCATGATCCGGCCGCCGCACGCCGTCACATCTCGATGGCGGTGGTGGGAACGCGCGGCGGGGTCGGCGCATCGACGCTCGCCACCTCGCTGGCATGGCTGTTCAGCACCGATCACAAGCTGCCGACCGCGCTGCTCGACCTGGACGTGCACTTCGGCACGGGCGCGCTGACGCTCGATCTTGAGCCGGGCCGCGGCCTGACCGATGCGATCGACAATCCGAGCCGCATCGACGGACTGTTCATCGAGCGCGCAATGATCCGGGCGAACGACAATCTGGCGATCCTGTCGGCCGAAGCCCCCATCAACTCGCCGCTGATGACCGATGGCAGTGCCTTCGTGGCGCTGGAGGAGGAGTTCCGCCACGCCTTCGAGATGACCGTGGTCGACATGCCGCGCAACATGCTCATCAATTTCCCGCATCTGCTGGCCGACGTGAACGTGGTGGTGCTTGTCACCGAGCTGACGCTGGCCGGTGCGCGCGATGCGATCCGGCTCCTGTCCTGGCTCAAGAGCAATGCGGCCCATGCGCGTCCGATCATCGTTGCCAACAAGATCCAGCCGGGCGCGAACGAGATCAGCAAGGCCGACTTCGAAGCCTCGATCGAACGCAAGATCAATTTCATGATCCCTTACGACATCAAGGGAGCATCGAATGCAGCAAAGCTGGGCCAGACCTTCGTTTCGGCCAACCGCGCGAGCAAGGCAGGCGGCGTGATGCGCGATCTGGCCCATGTCGTGATCGGATCGGTCGACGAGGAAGGCGCCACCACGGCAGACAACGGCGCGGATGGCAAGAAGACCTCGCTGCTTGGCAAGTTCGACCTCAAGAAGATGCTGTCCAAGCCCAAGGCCAATGCCGCAGCCTGACGCGGCGCCATGGCGATCGGACGATATGACGTGACGGAAGGGCACCGGCAATGACGAGCACGATCCAGCTCCTGGTGATGGCAGGGGGCCTGCTTGTGGCGATGATGCTCGGCTATGCCGCGCTGTCCGGCCCTTCCGCGTCCAAGGAGGGGGGGCGTCGGCTGCAATCGGTGCGCTTCCGCCACTCGGAAAACACGGTTGACAAGGTCGAGGCCCAGTATCGCAAGACCATCGCCTCGCGCAAACCCAAGGCTGCCAGGATCGCCGGATCGGGATCGCGGCTGGAAGCGCTCGAACTGCGTCTCCACCGCACCGGCAAGGGCTGGACGCTGACCCAGTATCTCTATGTCAGCGCGGGGCTGGCGATTGCTGTATTCCTTGGCGTGGTGCTCAAGACCGGCGCGCCTGTGCTGGCGCTGGGTGCGGCTGTCCTGATTGGCGGCGGCATCCCGCACTTCATCGTGGGGCGCGCCATATCCAAGCGCAGCGAGAACTTTACCGCGCGCCTGCCCGATGCGCTTGATCTGCTGGTGCGCGGTCTGCGCTCCGGCCTTCCCGTCACCGAAACGCTCGGCGTCGTCGCCAGCGAACTGCCCGGTCCCGTCGGAGAGGAGTTCAAGCTCGTCACCGACCGCATCAAGGTGGGCCGCACCATGGAAGACGCGTTGCAGGACACGGCGGACCGGCTCAACATGCCGGAGTTCAACTTCTTCTGCATCACGCTGGCGATCCAGCGCGAAACCGGCGGCAACCTTGCCGAAACGCTGTCGAACCTTTCGGACGTGCTGCGCAAGCGCGCACAGATGAAGCTGAAGATCAGCGCGATGAGTTCGGAATCGAAGGCATCGGCCTATATCGTCGGCGCCCTGCCGTTCATCGTCTTTGCCCTGATCTACTGGATCAATCCGGCCTACCTCGGCAACTTCTTCGTCGATGACCGCCTTATCATCGCGGGCCTTGGCGGGCTGACCTGGCTGGGGATCGGCGCCTTCATCATGGCCAAGATGGTCAACTTCGAGATCTGAGCGGGGAGCACGAACCATGATCCAGAACCCGCCCGGACCGACCCTCCTCGGCTTCGATGTCTATCTTGTCGGCTCGATCCTCATCGGCATAGCCGCCGCCGCGGTGATGCTGGCGATCTATGCCGCCATCACCGTGCGCGATCCGATGACCAAGCGCGTCAAGGCGCTGAACGAACGGCGCGAAGAGCTCAAGGCCGGGATCGTCACCGCCAGTGCACGCAAGCGCACCAGCATCGTTCGCCGCAACCAGACCACCGACCAGATCCGCGGATTCCTTGAGAAGCTCAAGGTTCTTCAGGACAGCCAGCTTTCGGTGATCCAGCAGAAGCTGGCCCAGGCCGGAATCCGCAAGAAGGAATGGGCGGTTGCGGTCATTCTGAGCCGCCTCGTCGGCCCGATCGTGCTGGGGCTGCTGGGCGCCGTCATCTTCTACTGGTCCGATACCTTCCCCGAATGGGGTCCGCTCAAGCGGTTCATGGGTTTCGCCGTGTGCCTCATCGCCGGCTATAAAGGCGCCGACGTTTACATCCAGAACCTCGTATCGAAGCGCACCAATGCCATCCGCAAGGGGCTGCCCGATGCACTGGACCTGCTGGTCATCTGCGCCGAAGCCGGTCTCACGGTCGATGCCGCGTTCAACCGCGTGGCGCGCGAACTGGGGCGTGCCTATCCCGAACTGGGCGACGAATTCGCGCTGACCGCAATCGAGCTTTCGTTCCTCACGGAACGGCGTCAGGCGTTCGAGAACCTTGCCTACCGCGTCGATCTCGAATCGGTGAAGGGCGTCGTCACCACGATGATCCAGACCGAACGCTATGGCACGCCGCTCGCTTCTGCCCTGCGCGTGCTTTCGGCCGAGTTCCGCAACGAGCGCATGATGCGTGCCGAGGAAAAGGCCGCGCGCCTGCCTGCGATCATGACCATCCCGCTGATCCTGTTCATCCTGCCGGTGCTGTTCATCGTGATCCTTGGGCCGGCCGCCTGCTCGATCAGCGACACGCTCATCAACAACAAGGCCATGAACGGCGGCGGCGGCTGATCCGGCCCGCACCGGGAATGCGAAAGTCCCCCGTCAGCCTGCGCTGGCGGGGGACTTTCGCTTCAACCGGCATGGTGCCGCGCGGCAATCAGGCGCGCACGACCTCCTGCTCGATCGCACCGAAGATGCTGCGCCCTCTGGCATCGCGCATCTCGATGCGCAGACGATCACCCCACTTCAGGAAGGGTGTTTGCGGCTGCCCCTCGGCAATGGTCTCGACCATGCGCTGTTCGGCGATGCAGGCATAGCCGCGCCCGCCCAGTGCCACCGGCCTTCCGGGAGAACCGTCCGGATCGCGATTGGAAACGGTGCCCGAACCGATGATCGATCCGGCCCCGATCCGGCGTGTCTTCGCCAGATGCGCGATCAGCACGCCGAAATCGAAGGTGCACTCCTCGCCCGCCTCGACGCGGCCGAACGGCTCGCCGTTGAGATCGACCATCAGGGTCTGCGACAGCTTGCCGCCCTGCCATGCCTCGCCCAGCGAATCCGGCGTGACGAAGACCGGCGAGAAATGACTGGCGGGCTTTGACTGCACAAAACCGAAGCCCTTGGCCAGTTCGCCGGGAATGAGGTTGCGCAGCGATACATCGTTCACCAGCCCAACCAGCCGGATATGGCCAAGCGCATCCTGTGCGGTGATGCCCTGAGGCACATCGCCGGTCACGACCACGATCTCCGCCTCGAAATCGCAGCCCCATGCTTCATCGGCCAGCACGATCGGATCACGGCCGCCGCGCAGATCGTCGCTGCCGCCCTGATACATCAGCGGATCGGTCCAGAAGCTGTCAGGAAGCTGCGCCCCCCGCGCCTTGCGCACGAGTTCCACATGATTGACGTAGGCGCTGCCATCGGCCCACTGGAATGCCCGCGGCAGGGGCGCGCAGGCTTCGCGCTCGTGGAAGCGCTTGCGCGGAATTGCCCCATGCGCCAGTTCCACCGAAAGCGCTTCAAGCAGCGGATAATGCCGGTCCCACTGATCGAGCAGGCCCTGCATGGTCGGCACGATGTGATCGGCATCGGCATACCAGGCAAGATCGTCGGAGACGACGATGAGCCGTCCGTCGCGCCCCTGCGGCAGCGAGGCAAGCTTCACTTGTCGGCTCCCTCGATCGCGCGGGCTGCCTTCAGCAGCTTGTCCAGAATGGCACGCAGCCTTTCCTGCTCGCGCGGGGTGATGGCGGCAAAGATCCTCTCGTAGGTCTGCACCGCCTGCGGCCAGATGCGCCCATGCAGCTCGCGCCCGGATACCGTCAGTTCAAGATGATGGGAACGGCCATCCAGCGCATTGGGACGGCGCTGCACGAAGCCGCGATCTTCCAGCACCTTGCAGGCACGGTTGACGGCCACCTTGTCCATCAGCGTTGCTCGCACGAGATCGCGCTGGGTCAGCGCCCCGGCATCGCCCAGCACCGCCATGATGCGCCATTCGGGGATCTTCAGGCCGAACTCGCTGCGGTATTCCCCGGCAATCAGGCCGCTCACCGCGTTCGAGGTGATGGCCATGCGGTAGGGCATGAAATCGGAAAGACGGGTCTGTGTCTGCGGCATGATTTCGTATCACATGAAACCAGCCTGATGCGCAACAGGGAAATATCCAGACACCAAGCCGTGGCGAAACGCGATAAATGATGCCTTGCGGCAATGCCACACGACATTTTCTTTACCCGCTGCGTCCAAGCCTATCAGCCGGTGGCGCCGGTTCAGGCAGCCAGGATCCCGGCCATGATGAAATCGACGGTATGCTCGCGGTAGCTGTCGCGCAGTTCCTCGGTCAGCGTATCCTGATCGAAGCAGTGCTTCAGCACGAGCCGCGCGGAAAAGAAACGGTCCGCCGCCCCGGTGACGGTGAAATAGAAAAGCTGCGGATTGATCGGCCGGAACACGCCTGCCTTCACGCCATCCCCGATGAAACGCTGATAGGCGTTGTGCAGGGGGATGAGGTAGAGATCGGCAATCCGGCGCGCTTCCGCCTCGTCGCTGTCGCGCACCAGCCGCATCAGCAGGCGGTTGAGGTAGGGATAATCGTAATAGGTATCGATGCACTTCGAGATGTGCAGGCGCAGCTTGGCTTCGGGCGACATGTCGTCCTTGGAAAGCAGGGCATCGACCGACGTGACGATGTTCTGCATGTCGCGGTCGAGCAGGGCGCGCAACATTCCTGCCTTGTTTCCGAAGTAATACTTGACCAGCGCGGAGTTCAGACCCGAACGCAGGCTGAGTTCCGACAGCGAGATGTCCACCACATCGCCTTCGCGCATGATGGTCGATGCTGTCTGGAGCAGCAGTTCGCGTGCGCCTGGCGTTTCGGGGTTTTCCCCTTTCTCCACTTCGATGCTCATTCCCAACCCGGTTCGTTCCACCACGGATAAAACGACGGCATATCCGAAGAAACGCGCGCAGGGTAGCGGGGTGCGCGCTTTTCGAGGAAACTGGCAATGCCTTCGGCCGCATCGGGCCCGCGCGACAGGGTGTAGATCGCACGGCTGTCGATCCGGTGTGCTTCCATCGGGTGCGTCAGAACGTGATTGTGCCAGAGCATCGCGCGCGTCATCGAGACCGAGACCGCGCTGGTATTGTCGGCAATCTCGCGGGCAAGCGCCACGGCGGCGGGCATGAGATCCTCCGGTTCGTGAAGCGATCGCACGAGACCTCCGCGCAAGGCTTCCTCGGCATCGAAGACCCGGCCGGTCATGCACCATTCAAGCGCCTGCGGCAGGCCCACGATTCGCGGCAGAAACCAGCTTGAGGCTGCTTCGGGCACGATCCCGCGCCGCGCAAAGACCAGCCCGAAGCGCGCCCTCGTCGATGCAAGACGGATGTCCATGGGCAGTTGCATGGTCACGCCCACCCCCACTGCCGCGCCGTTGATCGCGCCGATCACCGGCTTCTTCGACTGGAATATGCGCAAGGTCAGCAGGCCGCCGCCATCACGGACACGCGGGTCGGAAAGATCATCGACAGCTTCCGCGCTGGAGAACACGCGCCCGCCGTCATCGGGCGTGAGATCGGCGCCCGCGCAGAAGGCCCGCTCGCCAGCCCCGGTCACGATGACCGCGCGCACGGCATCATCGGCATCGGTGCGGTCGAAGGCATCGATCATTTCCTGCATCATCGTGCCGGTGAACGCATTCATCTTTTCCGGCCGGTGCAGGGTCAGCGTGGCAATGCCATCGGCGATCGCAAGCCTGATCTGCTGATAATCGCTCAACAATCCTCTCCCTCGTATCGGGCGGGAGCGGGATCAGTGCCCCGCCCCTCGCCTCGCAGGAAGGCTCAGCGCGGAGCCATGCGGATGGCGCCGTCGAGCCGCACATCCTCGCCGTTGAAATAGCCCGTCTCGATCATGCAGAGCGCGAGATTGGCATATTCCTCCGGCATACCCAGCCGCTTGGGGAAGGGCACCGAAGCGGCCAGCGCGGCCTTCACGTTTTCCGGCGCGCCCTGAAGCAGCGGGGTGTTGAAGATGCCGGGCAGGATGGTGTTGACGCGAATGCCTTCGTTCATCAGGTCGCGCGCGATCGGCAGGGTCATGCCCACCACGCCGCCCTTCGATGCCGAATAGGCCGCCTGCCCGATCTGGCCATCCTCGGCCGCCACCGAGGCGGTGTTGACGATGGCGCCGCGCTCGCCGAACTCGTCGCACGGGTCGAGCGTCATCATGCCGGCGGCGGACTTGGCAATGCAGCGGAAGGTGCCGACAAGGTTGATCTGGATGATCCAGTTGAAGGCATCCAGCGGGAAATGCTTGATCTCGCCGGTTTCCTTCGAACGGCTGGCGGTCTTGATGGCATTGCCCGTGCCCGCGCAGTTGACGAGGATGCGCTCCTGCCCGTGGGCCGCACGCGCCTTGGCGAAACCGGCATCGACGCTTTCGTCGCTGGTCACGTTCACTTCGCAGAACACGCCGCCGATCTCGGCCGCAATCGCCTCGCCCTTTTCCTTCTGGAGGTCGAAGATGGCAACCTTCACCCCCTTGGCGGCAAGCGCGCGGGCCGTGGCCGCGCCAAGGCCGGAAGCACCGCCGGTAACGACCGCGGCAACGCTGTTGTCGAGCTTCATTGGAATAGTTCCTCTCTCAAGAATGCAAAGTCAGAGCGCTTCGATGATGGTGACGTTGGCCACGCCGCCGCCTTCGCACATGGTCTGCAAGCCATACTTGCCGCCCCGCGCCCGCAGCGCGTGCACGAGCGTGGCCATGAGCTTGGTGCCCGATGCACCCAGCGGATGGCCCAGTGCAATGGCTCCGCCGTTCACGTTGAGACGTTCGGGATCGGCACCGGTATGCTTCAGCCATGCCAGCGGCACCGAGGCAAATGCCTCGTTCACTTCAAAAAGGTCGATGTCCCCGATGCCGAGGCCCGCCCGCTGCAATGCACGGTCGGTGGCAAACAGCGGCTCTTCCAGCATGATCACCGGATCGCCCGCCGTCACGGTGAGGTTGTGGATACGCGCCAGCGGCGTCAGGCCATGGGCCTTGAGCGCGGCCTCCGAGACCACCATGACCGCGCTTGACCCGTCGCAGATCTGGCTGGAACTGGCCGCCGTAAGCGCGCCTTCGGGGTTGAGCAGCTTGACCGAAGCGATGCCTTCGAGCGTGGCATCGAAGCGGATGCCTTCGTCCACGGTATGCATGGCCGGGCCATCGGGCGTCTCGATTTCGACCGGCACGATTTCGGCGGCAAAGGCCTGCGCATTGGTGGCCGCAATCGCCTTCTGGTGGCTGGAGAGCGCGAAGCGATCAAGCTCGTCCTTGGTGAAGCCATGCTTCTTCACGATCATTTCCGCGCCCATGAACTGCGAGAACATGATGCCCGGATACTTTGCTTCCAGCCCCGGCGACTTGTAGTGCCCCATGCCTTCCTTCATGTGGAAGGTGGCGTTGGACCCCATGGGCACCCGGCTCATGCTTTCGACGCCGGCAGCAATCACCACGTCCTGAACGCCCGACATCACCGCCTGCGCGGCAAACTGGATGGCCTGCTGCGAGGAGCCGCACTGCCGGTCGATCGTGACGGCCGGTGTCGATTGCGGCAGCAGCTTCGAGGCGAGCACGGCATTGCGCCCCACCTGCATGGCCTGTTCGCCCGCCTGGGTAACGCAGCCCATGACCACATCATCGATCGCGCCGGGATCGATGCCCGTGCGTGCCACGATCGCATCAAGGCTGCGCGCGGCCAGATCGACGGGATGAACGCCCGAAAGCCGCCCGCCGCGACGCCCCCCGGCAGTCCGCACAGCATCGACAATGTAGGCAGTGGCCATGGCTTTTCCCGACTCCTCTCGAAATGACTTAATCAAACGATTAAGCGGCGGCGCGGCACTGGTCAAGCTGGCTTGTGGCGCGCCATCTTGAGCTTGCCCGCGTGCCGCCCCATAGACAGGCGCAATGAGCAAGGAGGCAGCCCTTATCCAAGCCCTGCGCGCGCTGGCACCCCATCCGGCGGCACGCGGCCTGATGGACGATTGCGCCGTGATCGACTTCGGCAGCGAGACGCTGATCCTCACCCATGACATGATGGCCGAAGGCATCCACTGGCTGCCGGAGCAGGATCTGGCCGATGTGGCGTGGAAACTCGTTGCCAGCAACCTGTCCGATCTTGCTTCCAAGGGGGCCGAACCGGTGGGCGTCCTGCTCGGCTTCATGCTGGGCGAAGGCGACGAACGCTTCATCGCGGGGCTTGGCGAGGCACTGGCGGCCTTTGCTGTCCCCCTGCTGGGCGGCGATACGATCAGCAGCAATGGCGCGCGCAGCCTGGGGCTTACCGCAATCGGACGCGCCACATCGCGCCCCGTGCCCGACCGGCGCGGGGCTTCGCCGGGTGACAGCCTGTGGGTTACCGGCCCCGTCGGCGCGGCGATGCTCGGCTTCGAAGCCTTGCGCGATGGAACCCCGGCCGCAACCACCGCCTTTCGCAGGCCGGTGCCGCGCCTTGCCGAAGGGCGCACGCTCGCTCCTCGCGTGTCTGCCATGATGGACATCTCGGACGGGCTGCTGATCGATGCGGCGCGCATGGCCGATGCGAGCGGGATCAGCCTTGCCTTCACGGCCAGCACCATCCCCTTCCCGCCCGAACTGCCCGAACATCGCAAGGGCGATGCCATGCGCTGGGGCGAGGATTACGAACTCCTGTTCACGCTGCCACCCGGCAAGGCTCCGCCCGTTCCCGCCTTCCGCATCGGCGCAGCGATCACGCGCGGCGACGACCCGCTGCTGATCGACGGCGCACCGCCTTCCGGAAGGCTTGGTTATACGCACGATTAAAAACCTGCTGGCCGACTGCATGGAGGGGCTTGCGGGGCGGAAATAAAGCTATAGCTTCCCGGCCACCCGCAACGACGGGGGCGCGGCCATCCGTGGCCTGCGAAGATAAGGGGGATGCCAAAGTGAACCTAGTCGTATTGTCGATACTGCTTGGGTTGCTGGCCGTGATCTACGGCTTCGTGACCAGCCGTCAGGTGCTGGGCGCACCGGCGGGCAACGCGAAAATGCAGGAAATCGCCGCCGCCATCCAGGAAGGCGCGCAGGCCTATCTCAAGCGTCAATATACCACCATCGCGATCGTCGGCGTGGTCGTCGCCGTCATCATTGCGGCAACGCTCGGCGCCATATCGGCCACCGGCTTCGTGATCGGCGCAGTGCTTTCGGGCGTTGCGGGCTTCATCGGGATGAACATCTCGGTCCGTTCGAACGTCCGCACCGCTGCAGCCGCGCAAAGCGGCCTGCAATCGGGCCTGACGCTGGCATTCCGCGCCGGCGCGATCACCGGGATGCTGGTGGCGGGCCTCGCTCTCCTCGCCATCGCGGTCTTCTACCACTACCTGACCGACATCGCGGGCTATACCGTGGGCGGCGATGACCGCACCGTGGTCGACGGGCTTGTTGCGCTGGCCTTCGGTGCCTCGCTCATCTCGATCTTTGCCCGCCTTGGCGGCGGCATCTTCACCAAGGCGGCAGACGTTGGCGCGGACCTCGTCGGCAAGGTCGAGGCCGGCATCCCCGAAGACGATCCGCGCAACCCCGCCGTGATTGCCGACAATGTGGGCGACAACGTGGGCGACTGCGCCGGCATGGCCGCAGACCTGTTCGAAACCTATGTCGTGACCGTGGGCGCAACCATGGTTCTCACCGCGCTGCTGCTCAAAGGTCTTGGCGCAGCGCTTGCCCCGATGATGGCGCTGCCGCTGCTGATCGGCGGCGTGTGCATCGTCACCTCGATCATCGGCACCTACTTCGTGAAGCTGGGTTCGTCGAACAACATCATGGGCGCGATGTACAAGGGCTTCCTTGTCACCGCGGTGCTCTCTGTCGGGGCGATCTGGTGGGCCATTTCCCATGCCCTGGGCGGCATGGAAACGCCCATGAGCTACACCATCCTCAACGATACCGTGACCTTTACCGGGCGCACGCTCTTCTATTGCGCGCTGCTTGGCCTCGTCATCACGGGCGTCATCATCTGGATCACCGAATACTACACCGGCACCAACTACCGCCCGGTCCGCTCGATCGCCAAGTCCTCGGAAACCGGGCACGGCACCAACGTGATCCAAGGCCTTGCCATCAGCCTTGAATCGACCGCGATGCCCACCATCGTGATCTGCGCGGGCATCGTCATCGCCTATCAGCTCGCGGGGCTGATCGGCATCGCCTATGGCGCAACCGCAATGCTCGCGCTGGCGGGCATGGTCGTCGCGCTCGACGCTTACGGACCGGTGACGGACAATGCGGGCGGCATTGCCGAAATGGCGGGCCTTGATGATTCGGTGCGCGACAAGACCGACGCCCTCGATGCCGTGGGCAACACCACCAAGGCCGTGACCAAGGGCTATGCGATCGGCTCGGCCGGGCTTGCCGCGCTGGTGCTGTTCGCCGCCTACACCACCGACCTGCGCGAGTTCTTCCCGGATCTTGCGGTCAGCTTCAGCCTCGAAAATCCCTACGTGATCGTCGGGCTGCTGCTGGGAGCGCTCCTGCCCTACCTGTTCGGGGCCATGGGCATGACCGCGGTGGGACGCGCCGCCGGTGACGTGGTGATCGACGTGCGCGACCAGTTCCGCGACAACCCCGGCATCATGGCTGGCACCAGCAAGCCGGACTATGCCCGCACCGTCGATCTGGTGACGAAGGCGGCGATCAAGGAAATGATCGTGCCTTCGCTCCTGCCGGTGCTGGCCCCGATCGTGGTCTATTTCGTGATTGCGGCAGTGGCAGGTCAGGCCAACGGCTTTGCCGCGCTCGGCGCGCTGCTGCTTGGCGTGATCGTAGGCGGGCTGTTCGTCGCCATCTCGATGACATCGGGCGGCGGCGCATGGGACAACGCCAAGAAGTATATCGAGGATGGCAACCACGGCGGCAAGGGCAGCGAAGCGCACAAGGCCGCAGTCACGGGTGATACCGTGGGCGATCCCTACAAGGACACTGCCGGGCCTGCCGTCAACCCGATGATCAAGATCACCAATATCGTCGCCCTCCTGCTCCTTGCAGCGCTTGCAGGGCACGCTGTGGGCTGATAAGCGTATCGGACAAGTTGGGGAGAGGATGTCCCGCCCGGCCACGCGCAATGATGGCCGGGCGGGATTTTCTTTGGCTATGCTGCGCGGTTCGGCACACAACTTTGCTCGACTGTTAACGGAGTTTTCGCAGGCACCAGGCTAAGACGTGCGCGGAGACCACCGCTTGAACGCCCCGCTGCTTGCCCCGCTTGATCCGCACACGCCATGCCTGCCGCAGCATCCGCATGGCAGCCGCATCGAGGCGCGCATCGTGCGCTGGACCGATTGGGCGGATGACGCGCAGATCGCGCGCTGGGACGCGCTTGCCCGCACGCCTTCGACCCCCAACCCGTTCTTCGAGGCGTGGTATCTTCTGCCTGCCCTCGCCGCTTTCGACCCTGCCGGAACAGGAAGGCTGCTGATCGTCGAGGCCGGAGAGGAACTGATCGGGCTGATGCCGCTGGCAGCACCGCGCCGCTATGGCCGCTGGCCCTTGCCGCATCTGGCAACCTGGCTGCACCCCAATGCCTTTCTTGGCGCGCCGCTGGTGAAAACCGGCATGGAAATGCCGTTCTGGCAGGCCATGCTTGCCTGTCTTGACGCGCAGGGCGCGCACCATGGCGCCCTGTTCATGCATTTTCCGGCCATGCCGCTGGAAGAGCGGCTTGTCCGAAGCCTGTTCGCCCATGCGCGCGGCGAAGGCCGCAAGGCAGTGCTCGTCATGCGCGAGGAACGCGCGATGCTGGAATCCGCGCTTGGTCCCGATGCCTATCTCGAACAGGCGCTCACGGCCAAGAAACGCAAGGAACTGCGCCGCCAGCACGCGCGCCTTTCCGAATTGGGCAATCTCGTCTTCGAGCGGCGTGAAGATGCGCAGGCAGTGGATGACTGGATCGAGGCGTTCCTCGATCTGGAACGCAAGGGCTGGAAGGGCCGCAGCGGCAGCGCCATGGCTGGTTCACCGCAGACGCTTGCCCTGTTCCGGCAGTCGCTTGGCAAGGCCGCGCGCATCGGCCGGCTTGAGCGGCTCTCGCTCAGTCTCGATGGCAGGCCCGTTGCCATGCTGGCAAACTTCCTGACCCCGCCGGGAAGCTTCTCCTTCAAGACCGCCTTTGACGAGGACTTTGCCCGCTACTCGCCCGGCGTCCTGCTGCAACGCGAAAACCTTGGCCTGCTGGAGCGCGAAGGCATTGCCTGGTGCGACAGTTGCGCCGCGCCCGATCACCCCATGATCGACAGCCTGTGGACCGGGCGGCGTGCCATTGGCCGCATTTCGGTGGCCATTGGCAGGCCATGGCGTCGCAGGGTGTTCGGCCTCCTTTCCGGGCTGGAACTGGCCCGCTCCCCTGTCGGAATCGCGCAATGAACCAGATGCCCGCCCATCCCGGGGCAATCCGCCCGGTCGATACCTTCGACGAAACATCACTTCACGCCTTTGCCGCATCCTATCCCGAAGTGCCGCACAAGCTGGTGCACCGGCTGGGCCACCATCCGCTGATGCAGCTCGATGCGCTGGCCACGCTGGCCGAGGCGCTCCCTGCGGCATCGGTCGAATGCAACCGTGCCGAACTGCCGCTGGGCCTCAATGGCGCAAAGGCACCGGCCAACGGCATCGGGATCGGCGAGACGATCCGCAACATCGGTTCGGCCGGAAGCTGGGCGGCGCTCAAGAACATCGAACAGTGCCCGGCCTATGACCAGTTGCTGATGGACCTGCTCGAACAGCTTCGCCCGGTGATCGAGGCACGCACCGGTGCCATGCTGAGGCCGCAGGGCTTCGTCTTCGTCACCAGCCCCGGAGGCGTCACCCCCTATCACTTCGATCCGGAACACAACATCCTGTTGCAGATCACGGGTTCCAAGCAGATGACGATGTTCCCTGCGGGCAACCCCCGCTTCGCTCCCGACGAGACGCACGAGAGCTATCACACCGGCGGCCCGCGCGATCTGTTCTGGCGCGATGACCTGCTGGGCGAAGGCCAGGTCTGGCCGCTGTCTCCGGGCGAGGCGCTCTATGTGCCGGTCATGGCGCCGCATTTCGTGCAGAACGGTCCGGCGCCGTCCGTCTCGCTTTCGATAACCTGGCGATCGGAATGGAGCTTTGCCGAAGCCGACGCGCGGGCATTCAACAGCCTGCTGCGCAAGATCGGGATGAGTCCGCGTCCGCCGCGCCGGTGGCCCGCCACCAATCGCGCCAAGGCACTTGGCTGGCGGCTCTACGCCAAGGCGCGCGGGCTGCGCTGACCCGATCCGCCAATTCCACGGCGTTGACGCAAGACCTCTGCCGGTCCATCGGGCCGCCATGACCCAAAGGCAAGAACCCACCAACGAGGAACTGGTCCGGCGCCTGCTCGACCTGCTCGACGTGAAGGACCATGGCGGCGACCGCTTCGAGGGGCGCCGCAAGATCGGCGGCGTGGGCCGCGTGTTCGGCGGACAGGTCATCGGCCAGGCCCTCGCCAGTGCCGAACGCACCGTGCCCGACGATCGCCCCGTCCATTCGCTCCACGCCTATTTCCTGCGGGGCGGCAGCGAAGACCACGAAATCGACTTCAAGGTGGAGCGTGATCTCGATGGCGGCAGCTTCTCGAACCGGCGCGTGGTTGCCAGCCAGCTCGGCAAGCCGATCCTCAACCTCGTCGCCTCGTTCCACCGGCGCGAGGAAGGCTTCGAACACAGCTTGCCGATGCCTGACGTCGCCGGACCGGAAGGCCTGCCGAGCGAGCGCGAACTTCGCCTGAAGCACGCCGATCGCGTGCCCGAAAAGCATCGGCACCTCATGCTTGAGCCGCGTCCCATCGAACTGCGCCCTCTGGAGCCGCGTCACTGGATGGGGGCAGCGCCGCAGCCCCCCTTTGCGCACAGCTGGTTCCGGGCGGTCGCAGCCCTGCCTGACGACCCGCGTGTCCACCGCGCCGTCCTGGCCTACGCCAGCGACATGGCCCTGCTTGGCACATCTACCATGCCTCATGCAAAGGGCGAGGCAGGCAGCAGCATGATGATTGCCAGCCTCGATCACGCGATCTGGTTCCACGACGATTTCCGCGCCGACGAATGGCTGCTCTATGCCTGCGACAGTCCGTGGGCAGGCCGTGCGCGCGGGTTCAATCGCGGACGGATCTACACGCGCGAGGGCAGGCTGGTGGCCAGCGTGACGCAGGAAGGGCTGATCCGCCCGATCGCGGGCAAGCCTGCGAAGGACTGAGCGCACGCTTCCGCGGAATCAGGTCAGCAAGGCGAGGGATCGTTCGAAATCGGCCTGCCACGCGACCCCGGCTTGTTCGAGCCAGCCATCGTTATAATACGTGTCGGCATAGCGCAGCCCGGAATCGCACAGGATCGTCACGATCGATCCGCCTTGCCCTGCGGCCGCCATTTCCTGCGCCAGCACAAGGCAGGCATGGATGTTCGTGCCTGTCGATCCACCCACCGGCCTGCCGATCCGCGCGGCAATCGCCCGCATGGCTCCGATGGAGGCTGCATCAGGCACCGCGATCATCCGGTCGATCACGTCGGGCAGAAAGGAGGGTTCAACTCGCGGACGACCGATGCCCTCGATCAGGCAGCACGCTCCCTGCGGCGGTGCCGTCACGCGCCGGTCTGCATGATAGCGATGGAAAACCGATCCTTCCGGGTCGGCCACGCACAGTCGCGTGGCATGTCGGCCATAGCGGATGAACCGCCCCAGCGTGGCCGAAGTGCCGCCGGTGCCTGCCCCGCAGACGATCCAAGCAGGAACGGGATGATCTTCCTGCGCCATCTGCTGGAAGATCGACTGCGCGATGTTGTTGTTGCCGCGCCAGTCGGTTGCACGCTCGGCATAAGTGAACTGATCGAGGAACAGCCCCCCGGCTTCGGCCGCAAGCCGCTCTGCCGCCGCATACATTTCCGCCGCGGTATCGACCATGTGAACGTCGCCGCCGTGGAAGCGAATGGCATCGATCTTGGCGGGCGACGTGCTGCGCGGGATCACCGCCACGAAGCGCAGGCCGATGAGCCGCGCAAAGTAGGCTTCCGATACAGCAGTGGAACCGCTCGTCGCATCGACCAGCAGCGTGTCGGGGCCGATACGGTTGTTGCACAGACCGTAAAGGATAAGCGAGCGCGCCAGACGGTGCTTGAGGCTGCCGGTTGGGTGGACGCTCTCGTCCTTGAGATAAAGCGTGATGTCCTTGAACTTCGGCAGATCCAAACGGATCAGGTGCGTGTCGGCAGAGCGGTTGAAGTCCGCCTCGATCCGCCTGACGGCCTCGTCGCTCCATGCCCGGCGCTGGTCGGTCATCCTGTTCTCCTGCAACCTTTGCCCCGATGCTTCTAGCCGTTGGGATGATAGAAGTCATAGACGGTCTGCGCCACGGCCGCGCTTACGCCCGGCGCGCGCTGGAGATCGTCGAGACTGGCGGCGCGCACCTTTCCCGCAGTGCCGAAATGCAGGAGCAGCGCCCGCTTGCGCGCCGGGCCGATGCCGGGAATCTCGTCGAGCGGGCTGGCGGTGATCGCCCGGCTGCGCTTGGCCCGGTGGGCACCGATGGCAAAGCGGTGCACTTCATCGCGCAGGTTCTGCAAATGGAACAGGACCGGCGAATTGACGGGAAGCATCTTTTCGCGCCCGTCCGGGAAATGGAACACCTCGCGCCCCTCGCGCCCGTGATGCGGTCCCTTGGCAATGGCAATCAGCGGCACGTCCTCGATGCCAAGCTCGCTCAGTGCATCCTTCACCGCGTTGAGCTGGCCCTTGCCGCCATCGATCAGCACCAGATCGGGCCATGTGCCGCTTTCCCGGTCGGGGTCTTCTTCCTGCGCCTTGCCGAAACGCCGGGTCATGACTTCGCGCATCATGCCGAAATCGTCATCGGTCTGCGCGGCCTTGATGTTCCACTTGCGATACTGGCCCTTCACGAACCCTTCCGGTCCCGCCACGATCATCGCGCCCAGTGCGTTCGTGCCCTGAATATGGCTGTTGTCGTAAACCTCGATGCGCTGCGGCACGTCGGGCAGTTCCAGAAACTCGGCCAGTTCGCGCATGACCTTTGCCCTCGTGCCGCTTTCGGCCATGCGCCGGTCCAGCGCCTCGGCGGCATTGCGCTGCGCCTGTTCCATCAGCCGCCGCCGGTCGCCCCGTTGCGGCACCGAGATATCCACCTTCCCGCCCGCGCTTTCGTGCAGCGCCTCGGCCAGAAGGTCCGCTTCCGGCAGTTCCCGGTCGACGAGGATGAGGCGGGCAGGCGGCACTTCCTCGTAGAACTGGGCGAGAAAGCTGGTCAGCACCTCTTCCTCGGCGAGGCCATCGGTATGGCTGGGAAAGAAGGCCCGGTGCCCCCAGTTCTGCCCGCCCCGGATGAAGAACGCCTGCACTGCCACCTGTCCGCCCTTGACCGCCATGGCAAAGACATCCGCATTGCCCACGCCCTCGGCGTTGATGGCCTGGCTGCCCTGAATGAAGGTGGCCGCGCGCAGGCGGTCGCGCAGCATGGCTGCCCGTTCGAAATCCAGCGCTTCGGCGGCCGCGTGCATCTGCGCCTCGATCTCGCGCTGGACGGCGCTGGACTTGCCGCCAAGGAAATCCTTGGCCTGACGCACCAGTTCGGCATAGTCGGCCTGCGAAATGCGGTCCACGCACGGGGCCGAGCAGCGGCGGATCTGGTAGAGCAGGCAGGGCCGGTCACGCCGCGCCATGAAGCCGTCGTTGCAACTGCGCAAGAGGAACAGCTTCTGCAAGGCGTTGATCGTGGTGTTGACGCTGCCCGCGCTGGCAAAGGGACCATAATAGTTGCCCTTGGCCTTGCGCGCCCCCCGGTGCTTCTGGATGCGGGGAAAATCGTGATCGCTGCGCAGCAGGATGAACGGGAACGATTTGTCATCCCGCAGCAGCACGTTGTAGGGCGGACGGAACCGCTTGATGAGCTGCGCTTCCAGCAGCAGCGCCTCCGCCTCGGAATTGGTGGTGACGATGGTCATCTCGCGCGTCTGGCTGACCATGCGGCGCAGGCGGTTGGGCAGGCGGTCAACCTGCGTATAGTTGGCCACCCGGTTCCTCAGCGCGCGCGCCTTGCCCACGTAAAGCACGTCGCCGCGCGCATCGAGCATCCGGTAAACGCCGGGCTTGGGCTTCAACGTCTGCACGGTTTCGCGGATCACCGCCACGCCGCGTTCGATATCCGGGCGATCCGATCCGCGCACGGTCGTTGCTGCGCGTTCCTCGTGGAAACGGGCGGTATCGCGGTCGGGCGGGGCGGCGGGCTTGCGGGCCATGATGCGTCCCAGATAATCGCTGCACAGGCGCTGGCAATGGCGCCAAGGCGGGTTTCCCCAAGCCTGACCGCAGCGGGCAACGCGCTTCCGGCGCGCGCCGCCGGTCCGCGCCCGTATCAGGGTTATCCCGCATGGTCCGTTTCGGTGGTTTTAGGCGGAACCGGGCCAGAGATGATGAATGATCGGGAAACCATCAGGCTCGTTTGGATCACGCCGGGAAACCGTCATGCCCGGCCGCCGCGCCGATGCGCGGGTGCGGCTGCACCTGCCGGCGCGGCTTGTTCTGCTGACGGGGACAATGGCCTGCATTCTGGAAGATCTTTCCGTAACCGGCGCGGCCGTCATCCTTCAGGATGCGCTGCCCGCGCCCGGCGCCTCGGCCATCCTCCAGTGCCAGCACATCGAGGCTTTCGGACAGGTGCGCTGGGCGCGCCAGGGGCGCTGCGGGCTGATGTTCGACGAGAAGCTGCCGCTCGCGCAGGTGGTTGCGCTGCGCCACATTGCCGATACGTTCGAGGCCAGCGAACGCCAGCGCAATCTGGAGCGCGCCCGCGCCTGGGTTCAGGGCCATTCGCGGGTGCTCTGAAGCCGCAGCTGCCGCCTCGGAATTGACTGCTGCCTCAGAATTGCTTGCGGAACTCCAGTTCGAACACCGCCCCGCGCGGATCGAGGAATCCTGGCTGATAGCGCAGAGGCACGGCCCCGCTGTCGTCGGTCACGCGCTGCTGGGCATTGAACAGGTTGTCGGCCGAAAGCGAGATGCGCGAGCCCTTGAGGAAGGGCACCTTCTCCACCAGTTTCTCCTTGCGCCCCAGATCGGCAAACAGGCGCAGGTTGAACGTGGCGATCGGGGCAAAATGCAGCGCGGTCGATCCCGGCGCGCCACTGGCATCGATCCGCGCGCCGCCCGTGTAGGTGCCGCTCACCCGCAGGCCGAAACCGCGGTAGAAACCGCCGCCTTCCAGTTCCATGCCATGGCGCGCCACCGCGCCGGAAAGCGCCTGCCCGTCAAGCTGGTCAAGCACGGCCGTGCCTTGCCCGATCCGCACCGTCTGGTCGAAGCGGATGGTGTGGAAGAGCGAAAGGTTCCAGCGGCCGCGCCCGTCCGAATTGAATCCGCCCGGCCCACCCCTGAACCCGCCCATGCGCGGCATTCCCGCGCCGCCGCCTGCGGCCGGGGGACGCATCGCGCCGCCCGGTCCAGTGCCCGGCCCTGCGCCACCCGGTCCAGCCCCCATGCCGGGCCCGCCGCCAGGGCCGCCCGCTCCCGGAGGCCCGCGCCGCACGGCCGCATCGGGCTTGCCGAAGCTGCCCGAAAGGTTGACGCCATGGCGCAGGCGCGCGCTTTTCTCTTCGGCAAAAGTCACCGCGCGCTGATCCACCGAGATGATCCGCCCGTCGGCATCGCGCACGACCCGCCCCGGAAATGCCGCCTCGACTTCCGGCGTCAGCAGCGGGAATGCGTTGGTCGTATCGCTTGACCGGTTGCGGAAGTATTCCGCCACGAAGGTCGAGTTTGCCATGAACGGCAGGTTCCAGGTTGCGCCGAACTTCCAGTCGCGCTGGCGTTCTTTCAGCAACCCCGGATTGCCGCCGGTGATGACGGTTGCCAGCACCGTCTCGCCCCGGCTGAAATCGAACACGGCCACGTTGGGCGTCACGATGGTCGGCCCGCCAAGCTGCGTCAGCGTGGGCGCCTTGTCCGCTGCCACATAGCTTGCCTGAAGCGTCAGCTTTTCCGTGGGCGACCATGTCAGCCCGCCGCCCCAGTTATACAGAGTGCCGAAATCGGAAAGGCGGTGCGCCTCGGCATTGGCGTTGAACGAAAGATCGCCCAGCGCCGCGCCGAATGCTTCCTTGCGGCTGGTGATCGGCAGGTCGATGCTGAAACCGGCCTGCGCATCGCCGCGCTTCAGCCTTGTAGTCCCCTGCTGGGTGCGGGTGTCATTGCTGCGGATTCCCGCGTAATCGAACCCGGTCTTGACCGTGAGCGAAACCTCGCCGCCCGGAAGGCGCAGCGGCCTGCCGCTGATCGTGGCAAGGCTCGTCAGCGAATCCGTCTTTGCGAGCGCGCGGTCCGCCGGAACCGCCACGATACCTGTCGCAGGCAAGGCGCCGGATGCCGCCAGCGCGCCGGAATCGACAAGGGGTTGCAGGCCGGAAAGATCAGCCCGGTTGTCGATGGTGCTGCGCGTCTCGATATGGCCGCCGTCTGCCGTCACCGCCAGCAGCCATGCGCCCAGCGGCTTGTTGAGCGCGGCGCTTGCCTGCAAGGTCGTGGTGCGGCGCTGCGTCGTCAGCGGGCGCGGATCAAGCGTAGTGCGCGCGAAGCCGCCCCCGGCATCGGTCAGGGTCACGCCGTTCAGTCCGTTGAGCGTGCGCGAATGATCCTGCTGCGCAAGCATGTTGACCGTCAGCCCCGCGCCCCCGCCCAGCGCGCGTGCCAGCGTGGCATTGATCTGCGCCGAGCGGGTATCGCCAAGCAGCGTGCGATAGGCCGCCGGATCGGGATCTGCGGCAATGCGGGTGCCTGCCGCCGGGGGCTGGATGATGCCGCGCTCGGCCTCGGTCAGGGGGCTGGCGTCTTCCAGCTTGGCAACAATGTTGATGCGGTTGTTCCCCGCGATCTTCGTCAGCGTGAACTCCTGCTCCCACTCGGCAAAGCCGCCGCTCGCGGGCAGGCGAAACTCCGTGTCGGTGCCAAGGCTGCTGAAATTGTCCTTGAGAATGAAGTTCACCACGCGCTGATCGGGGCGATAGCCGTATTTCAGCGCCACTTCTTCGGGCAGGACTTCGACCCGGCGGATGGCTTCGGGCGGAAGCCCGCGCAGTTCGCGAAAGCCCGATACGCGCATGCCGTTGACCAGCACGATCGGCATTCCGCCCGAACGCCCCCGCCCTGACGAGGTCTGCGGCGATATGGCCGCCAGCAGTTCCTGGATCGAACCGGCCCCGTAGGAGGCGATGGCTTCCTCGTCGAGCACGGCGATGGGCGGCAAGGCAGTTTCCACCTGCCCCTTGAGCCGAGTGGCCACGACCACGATCTGCCCCGGCCGTGCGGGCATGTCCTCGGTGCTCTCCTCGTCCTCGACCATGGCCGCGCCGGTGGCAGTGCCTCCAGCCGATCCGGCGTCCTGTGCCAGCGATGGCTGGGTTGCTGCCATGGCCATCGATAAACCTGCCAGCGAGGCAGCCGAATTGATCCGCACGTCCGATTTCCCTGAAAAGTGTCACTCGCGGCTTCAACGCCGCCGTTCCGACTGCACCGCTCGCCAAACCGGCGCGCTGTGGCAACGCCCAAATGGTAACAGTTTGTCGCACTGCAACATGAATTGCGCCATCTGAACCAAAGCCCAACGTGCGCAAAAGGCGCCCGCAACAGCCCGATGGTGCGGCCCCCTTTCCTTTTTCCCCCGGCAAGGCTATGGGCGCGGTGACGTTCAAGCATGGCGCCCGCGCCCGGCGGCACATGCGATCAGACTGGGCATATCAGCAAAAGGCATCCGAACCCGCCGATGGCGAAAGAAGAACTCCTCGAAATGCGCGGCCAGGTGGTGGAACTCCTGCCCAACGCGATGTTCCGCGTCCGCCTTGAAAACGACCACGAAATCCTTGGCCACACCGCGGGCAAGATGCGCAAGAACCGCATCCGCGTTCTGGTGGGTGATGAAGTTCTGGTCGAACTCACCCCCTATGACCTGACCAAGGGGCGCATTACCTATCGCTTCATGCCCGGTCGCGGCGGTCCCGGCGGCTTCTGATGGCGGGCGAAGCCCCGCCTGAACCACAAAAGCCCGCCTCCATCATCCCCGTGACCGATGCGGCCATCGATCTGGTGCTGGCCTCGGCCAGTCCCCGTCGGCGTGAGCTGCTTGGCCGCCTTGGCCTTTCCCCTGCCCGCATCGTCGCAACCGACATCGACGAAACCCCCCTCAAGGGCGAACGTCCGCGCCAGCACGCGGTGCGCCTTGCCGCGGAAAAGGCCCGCGCCGCAGCCGCCATGGCCCCCGGTGCCGTCATCCTTGCGGGCGATACCGTTGTGGGTGCAGGCGCGCGCATTCTGCCCAAGGCCGAGGACGAGGCGACCGCGCGCCAGTGCCTCGCCCTCCTTTCCGGCCGCCGTCACCGGGTCTATTCCGCTGTTGCCCTCATCACCCCCGATGGCAGGCTGCGCGAGGCTTGTTCGGAAACGATAGTGCGCTTCAAGCGCCTTTCGGCCGAGGAGATCGAGCATTACATCGCGGGCGGCGAATGGCAGGGCAAGGCGGGCGGCTATGCCATTCAGGGCAGCGCCGAAGGGTTCTGCAACTGGCTTTCCGGCAGCCATTCCGGCGTGATCGGCCTTCCCCTCTTCGAAACCCGCCGCCTGCTGCGCGCCGCGGGCCTGCCGGTCCGCTGAAGGCAGGGCGCTGCGCCATGGCGGCCGAATGGCTTTATGAAGCGGGAATTGCCGAGGAACGCGCGATCCTCGCATCGCAGGGGCAGATCCTTGCGGCCCGCATCTGCTGGGGTGAAAGGGTGCGTCCCGGCCTTGTCGCACAGGCGCAGCTTGTCCGGCGCCACGCTGGCAGCAGGCGCGGCCTTGTCCGTCTTGGTGATGGCCACGAGGCGCTGATCGACCAGCTCCCCCGCGAAGCGACCGAAGGGGCGCGGCTGACGGTGCGGATCGTGCGCGCTGCCATTGCCGAGAAAGGGCGCACCAAGCTGCCCGTGGCGCGCCCAGCGCCGGGCGAAATGCCCTGCCCCGCGCCCACCTTGCGCGAGGAAATCGAAGCCTCCGGGGCGGCCTTGCGGGCCTTGCCCGTCACCAGCCCCGATTTCGCCGAACACGGCTGGGATGAACTGGTAGAACAGGCCCGGAGCGGCGAGATCGCCTTTGCGGGCGGCTCCATCATCATCAGCCCGACCCCGGCAATGACGCTGATCGACATTGATGGCGCGCTGCCCCCGCTCAAGCTGGCGCTTTGCGCCGTGCCGGCCATTGCCGATGCGCTGCACCGGCTCGACATCGGCGGATCGGTGGGCATCGATTTTCCCACACTTGCGGAAAGGAAGGATCGCCAGCAGGTGGACCGGGCGCTTGCCGATGCGCTGATCGACTGGCAGGGCGAACGCACCGCGATGAACGGCTTCGGCTTCGTGCAGCTTGTCTCGCGGCTTGTGCGCCCGTCGCTGCCTGCACGCTTTGCGCGTCATCCCGCGGCTGCCGCCGCGCGGATCCTGCTGCGTCAGGCCGAACGGACAGGCGGCGCAGGCGCAATCCTGCTGACCGCGCATCCGCGCGTGCTGGAAGCGATTGATCCGGCATGGGAAGCCGAACTGGCGCGCCGCACCGGCCGCCCGATCCGCCGTCATGGCGATGCGGGGCTTGCCCTTGGCGGCGGATTTGCGCAGGCGATTGCGGCATGACCACGACCGAAAACAGAATCAGGCGCTGCCCGATCTGCGGCAAGCCACGGCAGGAAGCGCACAGCCCCTTCTGCTCCTCGCGGTGCCGCGACCGCGATCTGGTCCAGTGGCTTGATGGTGGCTATGCCCTGCCTGGCCGCCCGGCAGAGGAAGACCCGGAAGACTGACGCGGACGCAAAAAATGTCGCGCAAAGAGGCTTGCCAAGCCGCGCGCGCTTCGCCATAGGCGCGCTTCCGATTGCTGGCAGCCTTGTTGAACAAGGTCTGGATGCCGCAACGCCCGGGTAGCTCAGTTGGTAGAGCAGCGGATTGAAAATCCGCGTGTCGGCGGTTCGAATCCGTCCCCGGGCACCACTTCACCGCGCAGCGCCATTGCTCCTGAACCCCGCGCTTGATCGCGGGCGCAATCCTGCCAGACTTGCCGCTGCTGATGGAAATGCGGGAAAAGGGCTGACGTGGCAGAGGTGCCAAAGAACATCTGCGTGGCAGGAGCAACCGGCACGATCGGTCGTGCCGTCGTCGCCGAACTGCTGCGCCGCGGGGATCACGTCACCTGCCTGGTGCGGCATGGCCCTGCCCGTCCGTCCGCACAGCGCCTGTCCGCTGTGCCAGCAGACTGCACGGTGCGCGCGGTGGACTTTGCCGATCCTTCCAGCCTTGAGCGCGACGCTCTGGCAGGCCCGCCGTTCGATGCGGTCATCTCGTGCCTAGCCTCGCGGACGGGGGCACCCGATGACGCGTGGGCTGTCGATCATCGCGCCAACCTCAACCTGTTGCAGGCCGCCATGCGCAATCAAGCCGCACATTTCGTGCTGCTTTCGGCGATCTGCGTGCAGAAGCCCTTGCTCGCCTTTCAGCACGCCAAGCTGGCGTTCGAGGCCGCGCTTGCGCAATCGGGGATGCGCCATTCGATCGTGCGCCCCACCGCCTTCTTCAAATCGCTTTCCGGACAGATCGAGCGTGTGCGTCAGGGCCGTCCCTTCCTGATCTTCGGCGATGGCGAGTTGACCGCCTGCAAGCCGATCAGCGACCGCGATCTTGCCCGATACATTGTCGATTGCCTTGACGATCCCGGCCGATGGAACCGCATCCTGCCCATCGGCGGTCCCGGCCCGGCCATTACCCCGCGCGAACAGGGCGCAATGCTCTTCGCGCTGCTCGGCAAGGAAGCGCGCTACCGTTCGGTGCCGCTAGCACTGCTTGACGCGATTGCCGGCCTTCTCGGCCTTGGCGGCAGGGTCGTGCCCAGGCTGGCGACAAAGGCCGAACTGGCCCGCATCGGGCGCTATTACGCCAGCGAATCGATGCTCGTGCTTGATCCGCAGACCGGACGCTATGATGCCGCGGCAACGCCATCGACCGGATCGGACACCCTGGCCGACCATTACCGGTCCGTCCTTTCAGGCGCGGCGCGGGTGGATCTGGGCGATCATGCGGTGTTCTGATGCGCTGCATGCCGCCCCCGAAGATCGGCGCGGCATGCAGATCATGGGGTGAAGCGCTGCACCAGAACCGCGGCGGCGGCGCTGACATCGGCCCAAGCCTGTTCGAAGTCGTCCTCGTCGCCATAATAGGGATCGATCACCGCCGTGCCCTTGCGGCCGGGCACAAGGTCCATCAGCAGCGCCACCTCTGCCGCGTGGCGTGAAGGCGCGATGCGGCGCAAGTCCTTGAGGTTCTGCTGATCGAGGGCGAAAATGTGGCCGAAGCGGAAGAAATCGGCCTCGACCACCTGCCGGGCCTTGTAGCCCGAAATGTCGAGGCCATGGCGGCGCACCGTCTGCTGCGCGCGCGGATCGGGCGGACGGCCGACATGCCAGTTGCCGGTCCCGGCCGAATCGATCGTCAGCGCCACTCCTGCCGCAACGGCCTGCGCGCGCAAGGCTGCCTCGGCCATGGGCGAGCGGCAGATGTTGCCAAGGCACACGAACAGGATGGATGGCTGACTCACGGGATCACGCTGCCTCGCTGGTTTTGCGCAACCAATCAGGACCGGATCCTCTCCCGCACCAAGAAGAACATGTTACGTCACGCCTTGTCCAGCCCCTTGCCTATCCGGCCATCATCTCCAGCACCTTGGCCACGATGCCATCGCGGCTTGGCAGGGTGTGCGTGGCAGCACGGCCCAGCGGGATGAAACTGTCGGCGGCGGCCATGCGCGCCACGGCCTTGCCGGGTGCCCGTTCGGCAAACAGCGTCATCAGTGCCTCGTTCTGCCCGCCGGTGATGCGGCATTCGTCCACCACCAGCACCCGCCCGCAAGGCTCTGTCGCCTCCAGCAGGGCTGCTTCGTTGACCGGGGCCAGCCAGCGCAGGTCGATCACCCGGATATTCACGCCCTCTTGCGCGAGCAGTCGCTGCGCCTGAAGCGAAAGGTAGAAGCCATTGCCGTAAGTCACGATGGCAAGGTCCGTTCCCTGTCCCGCCACGCCGATCTCGCCAAGACGGATCGGGTCTTCACCCGGCGGTGCATAGACGCTTGCCCACAGGCCATCGCCGGGCGCGTGCAGATCGCGGGTCATGTAAAGCGCGATCGGCTCGACAAAAACGACCACGCGGCCCTCTTCGTGCGCCAGCCTGACGCATTCGCGAAGCATGGCCACAGCGTCGCGCCCACTCGACGGCACGGCGAGGACAAGCCCCGGCACATCGCGGAATACGGCCAGCGAATTGTCATTGTGGAAATGGCCGCCGAACCCCTTCTGATAGGGCAGACCGGCAATCCGCACGACCATCGGATTGGTGAACTGGCCATTGGAGAAGAACGAAAGCGTGGCCGCCTCGCCCCTGATCTGGTCCTCGGCATTGTGGACATAGGCAAGGAACTGGATTTCCGGGATGGGCAGCAGCCCGTTGTGCGCAGCCCCGATGGCAAGGCCGAGAATGGCCTGTTCATCGAGCAGGGTATTGATGACCCGCGCCGCGCCAAAGCGGGAATGCAGCTTCTGCGTGGCGGCATAGACCCCGCCCTTCGGTCCCACGTCCTCGCCGCAGACGAAGGCATTGGGGTATTGCAGCAGCAGGTCGGCCAATGCCCAGCTGATGAGCCTCGCCATGTGCTGCGGCCTTGCCATGGCATCGGCTTCATCGGCAAACAGCGCGGCGCGCGCCGCTTCTGGCGCAAGCGGGGAGCCGGGGCCGCGCCGCGGCGGCACGATACTGGCCATGACTTCACCTGCATCGCGCAGCTTGGGCCGGGTGATGGCATCCTCCACGCGGCGCTCCAGCTCGTCGCCGATGGCGTCATAGGCCGCCCGCACCTCTTCGGCAGACATTGCGCCTTCTTCGATCAGCAGGGCAGCAGTGGCAAGCAAGGGATCACGCGCTTCTTCGGCCCGCACCTCCTCGCGGCGGCGATAGGCAAGCTGCACATCGTTTCCGGCGTGCCCGTAGAGCCGCACCATGTTCATGTGCAGGAAAACGGGCTTGCGCTCGCCGCGGGCGATGCGTTCTGCCTCGCGTGCGCCGCGCATGGCATCGGCAATGTCGCATCCGTCGCAGGCAACATAGGAAAGCCCCGGCCGGTGCGAAAAGTTTGCCTCGATCCAGCCCGGCGGGGTCGGGGTGGAAATGCCGATCCCGTTGTCCCCGCACAGGAAGATGATCGGCATGGGGGTGCCCTGAAAGGCCGCCCAGCACGCGGTATTGAACGCGCCCAGCGCGGTCGAGTGATTGGCGCTGGCATCGCCGAAGCTGCACAGGATCACGCCATCGCGCGCCAGCACGGTGCCGTCAGCGCGCATCCGCCGGGCCAGCCCGATGGAGAATGCCGCCCCCACCGCCTTGGGCAGATGGCTGGCGATGGTCGATGTCTGCGGCGGGATGAACAGCCGCTTCGATCCCAGCACCTTGTGCCGCCCGCCCGAAACGGGATCCTCGGCGCTTGCCACGAAGGACAGGAGCATGTCCCATGCCGGATCTTCTCCCGGCACCCTTGCGGCGCGATGGATCTGGAACGCGGCATCGCGGTAATGCAGGAAGGCCATGTCATCCACGCGCAGCACTTCGGCCAGCGCCGCGTTGCCTTCGTGCCCGGACGACCCGATGGTGTAGAAGCCTTCCCCGCGCGCCTGAAGCCTGCGGCTCATCCGGTCAAGCTGGCGCGAGAGTGCCTGTGAACGGAACAGGGCGATCGCGCGCTCCGCCGTCAGGCTCACCTCCTGAAGCCCAAGGGCCGAGCGCCGCCTGGCAGTGCCTTTTTCCAGCGCGGTCAGGAATTGCCGGTGAACCTGCTCGGCGGCATCAATCGACATGGAAACCGGTTTCCCTTGCAACGAAACACGGTGATAGCCACGCCTTCAGCGCAAGTCCACGATCTCCACGCCCGGCAAGCGGACTGCGCCGGGCTGTTCGGCCCAGTGCCGCACGTTGAGAACGCCGCCATCGGCCCGCAGATCAGCCACTCTGGCGGTGTCGACTGCGGCAAAGACCCACTGCGCCGCGCCTTCGGTGCCTTTTGCAAGAACACCATCCTCCGGCATTGCGCGGTCGGGCGGGCCATAGATGGCGGCGGCCCCGCGATTGACATCCACCGCCGGAGACCAGTCCGCCTCACCCACCGTGGGGGACTGCACGGCATAGCATTGCCCCTCAAGCGCGCGGGCCTGCGATCCGATGCGCACCCGCCAGTAGCCATGCAGGGTGTCGGTGCACGATGGCACCAGCAGCACTTCGGCCCCCGCCTCCACACAGGCCCGCGCCAGCAGCGGAAACTCGCTGTCATAGCAGATCGTCACGGCCAGCCGGCCCAGCGCAGTGTCGAACACGCGCAGCACCGTGCCCGGCGCGATGTTCCATTCCTCGCGCTCGAACCGGGTCATCACGATCTTTTCCTGAACCCCGCTGCGGCCATTGGGTGCAAACAGTCTGGCCGCATTGCGAAAGCGCCCGTCCGCCCCCTTGCACGGTGCGGAAGCCGCAAGGATATGCATCCCGGTGCGCTCGGCCAGCGCGGCATGAAGCGCATCGACCTGCGGCAGCAGGGCCGATACCGTCTCGATCGACAGCGCCAGAGCCCCCATGGTCGCCGGATCGAGGCTGGCCAGTTCCATCGCCCCGTATTCGGGAAAGACCGCGAGCGACGCGCCCGCTTCTGCCGCGTCCTCAACCCAGCGCGTCAGCTTGGCCGCATAGGCATCCCAGCCCGAAAGCCGGTCGATCGGATATTGCGCCGCCGCGATGGTGAAGTTCACCATTGGCGCAGCCAGTATTGCATGGTGTTCACCTGCTCTGCCTCGTGGCCGTGTTCCTTCCATGCCAGCGTGGTGGTCAGCCCCGGCATCACGGCATAGCCGCGCCGCGTCCAGAAGGCGTCGAGCGGGCTGTAATCCGCGGGTCTTGCGGGATGGTCTGCCGGACGGACGACCGCGGCAAAGCACGCCGCATTCGCCCCGCATCGCGCCGCATGTGCTTCACGCTGGTCGAAAAAGGCGTGGCCGATGCCTGCCCCGCGATAGTGAGGCAGCAGGACGCTCTCGCCGAAATAGAACAGCCGGGCCGTATCCAGCCCGCGTGCTTCGAAGGGAGCGCGAAACGCCGCCTTCTGGTGCATCATCGGCGCCGCCGTTGCCGCGCCGACGATCCGCCCACCATCAAAGGCGGCCACCAGCACAGCATCGGGGGCGGCGGCATATTCGGCCAGATAGGCCGCTTCATATGCGGCATCGCCGTCGTAAAGATACGGGTATGCCGCAAAGACCGTGATCCGCAGGGCCGCCAGATCATCAAGCGCGGCCCCGATCTCGGCGCCCGTCAGAGGGCGGACAGCAATGCTCATGTGCCCACGGTCCTCGGCTTCACGCAGCCACCTGTCTCATCCAGTCCGCCAGATTGTAGTGCATGGTCAGGCGCGTGATCCTGCCATTGGCAAGCTCCAGAAAGGCACCGGCAGGCAGGACATAGCTCTGCCCCCGTGCTTCGGGCAGACCGTCGTCGGTGGCAAGATACTGGCCGTGGACCACAAACTCCGCCGCCGCGCGCGTGCCGTCCTCGCTTGCCATGAGGACGATATCTTCCAGCCGCTCCTTGTAGCAACGCTCCATGTGCTTCAGGAAATCCGCAAAGGCGGCCTTGCCGATTACCCTTTCCCCCTGGTTGATGTCGTGCGCCACGTCCTCGCTCAGACAGTCCAGCATCCCCGGCCAATCCCCGGCATTGAAGGCGGCGTAATAGCGGGCCATCAGGGCAATGGCATCGGTGCGAGCGGCAGGGCTGGTCATGGGCGCGGTCTCCTTTGCTGCCCGGTCTAGCCCCTGGCCGCCCACCGTTCCAGAGCCATGCCGGGCAAGGGCGGCAAGGCTGCATTGCATTCCTGCATCCAATTGCACTTTCGTGCCGGTTCGCCTATGGGCCAAGGCAACGCCCCGGCCGAAGCGATGGAGTCGCCTCCAACGTGATGCCGGGGTTTTTGATTTCCCGTGGGTTCGCCCACTCCGAAGGATTGCCCGAAGATGTCCCGTCGCCGCCAGATCTACGAAGGCAAGGCCAAGATCCTCTACGAAGGCCCCGAACCGGGCACCCTGATCCAGTATTTCAAGGACGATGCCACCGCGTTCAACGCGCAGAAGCGCGGCACGATCAACGGCAAGGGCGTGATCAACAATCGCATCAGCGAATATGTGTTCACCCGCCTTGCCCATATCGGCATCCCCACGCACTTCATCCGCCGCCTCAACATGCGCGAACAGCTCGTGCGGCAGGCGGAGATCATCCCGATCGAAGTGGTGGTGCGCAACATCGCGGCCGGGTCCATTTCCAAGCGCCTCGGCATTCCCGAAGGCGAACCGCTGCCGCACACGCTGATCGAATACTATTACAAGGATGATGCGCTGGGCGATCCGATGATCGCCGAAGAGCACATTGCCTGCTTCGGGTGGGCTTCGAACGAGGAAATGCAGGACATCTCCTCGATGGCCATCCGCGTGAACGATTTCCTGTGCGGCATGTTCGCGGCGATCAACATCAGCCTCGTCGATTTCAAGCTTGAGTTCGGCCGCATCTGGGACGGCGATTACAGCCGCGTGATCCTCGCGGACGAGATCAGCCCCGATGGCTGCCGTCTCTGGGACATGACCACCGGCGAGAAACTCGACAAGGACCGCTTCCGCCGCGATCTGGGCGGTGAAGAGGAAGCCTATCAGGAAGTCGCGCGCCGTCTCGGCCTGCTTGAGAACGACGGCGGCCCCAGCGAAGTCTTCGATCTTGGCGCGCACCGCAAGCTGCGCGGCAAGAAGTAGTCAGCCGGAACCGGACTGCGGGGGCTTTGGCCCCTGCCCGAACAAGCCTCCTTCCCTGCCGGAAGGGGGCTTTTTCATGACCGCAGCCGTTGTGCGGCCGGAATGGGTGCTGCAACCTCCGGCGTCGGACAGCATGAAAAAGGGCCGGATCGCTCCGGCCCTTTTCCTTCAGGCTTGAACCTGCCGGTTCCGGTCAGAACCCGGCGCCGGGACCGTAGGTGATTTCCACCCGGCGGTTCTGCGGTTCGCGCACGCCATCGGCGGTGGGCACGCGGGGATTGGTTTCACCAACACCCGAAGCAGAAATCGCCGATCCTTCCACACCCTTGCTTTCAAGGTATCCGCGCACCGTCACGGCACGGCGTTCCGAAAGGCCCTGATTGTACTTGGCCCCGCCAGACTTGTCGGCATGGCCAACCACCATCACCGGCACCCTCGCGCAGTTGCCATAGGCAGTCACCGCATTGTCCAGCACTGTTGCAGCTTCAGGCGTGATGGCCGTGCTGTCCCAGTCGAAGAACACGATATACGGACCCTTGTTGCAGACCGGTGCCGGAGCGGGCGGCGGCGGGGGCGGCGGAGGCGTTTCAGCCGGCGGCGGCGGCGGCGGGGGCGGCGGAGGCGGCGGCACAGCGGCCGAGCCGCCGAAGCGGACCACCAGACTGCCGAAGAACGCATTGTCCTTCAGGTTGCTGGCAAAGCGGCCCTGATACCCGATCCGCCCGGTCACCCGGTCGGAGAAGGCCCCGGCCAGGCTGAACCCGGCCATCACCGAGTCGCGCTTGGTCACGGCCGAGCGCGTCGTGAACAGGCCGCCCGCCGGACCATCGGCAAACCGCTGCGTGGTGGTGAAGAACCCGTCCCCGCTGTCGTTGCGGTAGGCAACCTTGGCTTCGGGGATGATACCCCCGAAGTTTCCGGCCCACTTCAGGCCCGCCATCAGCGCCGTGTTGCTTTCCGTCTGATCGGCGAACTGGAGATTGGCCCCCGGCACACCCGTTTCGGTAAAGCCCTTCAGCTTGACACTGGTGTGCTCTGCTGCGGCAAACGGGGTCAGCCAGGTCTGGCCCAGCGGCACCCGCACCCCGGCCTCACCATGGAACGAGGTAACGGCGAAATCGGATTTGCCGGTGATCAGCCCCGCCGTCGACAGCACACCCACCGAACGGCGGCTGTTACCGCCAAGGTCGGAATAGCTGCCGTTGGCCCGCAGATAGAAGTTGCCGTTGTCATAGCCGGCCAGCGCACCGATCTGGTAGCCATCGGCAGAAATCCGGCCCTGGTTGCGGTCGAAGTCTGCCGAATACTTGCGGTAGCCCCCGAACGCGCCGATCGTGAAGCCGCCGGTCGTGTAGTCCAGCCCCAGCAGCGCAAAGGTGCCATCGCCTTCAAGGCCCGGCGCGTTCACGTCGGTGTCGATCCTGGCCTCGTTGTAGCCGCCCAGCGCCCAGACACGGAAACCGCCTTCCCGGTTCCGGCAGCCATCAACCCCTTCACGGCTGATCGCACAGTCAAGCTGGTCGGAAACCAGCGAGGATACCTGAGCCGCGCGCCGACAATGCGGAGATCTTGGACTTCACCTTTAACCCGTTTCCCGGCGCGAACGTGGTGCAGCCTCCATTGTTCGATGGGGACTGCCTCCGACTGCATCAGATCAAGTCGAAGACCGGCACGCTGAACAGCAGCGGCGGGAAGCGCCTTGCCGAACAGATGCGGCAACTGCGGATGGCTTATCCCGGCGCGGAACTCTATTCGCATTCGCTGGTCGGCAACACGCTTCGCGGTCACAGATCAATGGGTGGGATGCTGCGTGTCGAACCGAGCCTGATCGTTCAGGTTGGTCAGGCGTCCTTCCGCGTGCTGACGGGCAGCGAGAGCGGCGCGGAGCTGCTTGTGCGCGTGTATCAAGCCGCTTTCGAGTTGGCCGCTGAGCAGACCGGCTACAGTGTCGAGAACATGACTCGAGCTATCGTGCAGACCTTCATCGAACGCGCCGAGGCAGAGGGCGAGGGCTACTTGGAGTCAGTCGTCCACCAATCGACGCGCGGCGATGCTGCCAACCTCGATAGCCGGACCTACACAGGCGGACGCAACCGTGTTTAGGAGCGCATCGGCGCATCCGTTTGCGCTTGAAGCCAGCGCGGCGAAAAGGTAACAAGAACAGCTTCGCGGGCGTAGCTCAATGGTAGAGCGAGAGCTTCCCAAGCTCCAGACGAGGGTTCGATTCCCTTCGCCCGCTCCAGCCCCTCACTGCAAAATTTTTCGGGACCGTCGCTGCCTACAAAACGCCTACAAACCGGCGTAGCAGAGCGCCGTCATGTGTTTGATTTTATGCGGAAAATCGCGGCGAGCGCATATGTTTAGGAAGCTCCTGCTCTACCATTGAGCTACACCCGCGGCGGGCCGGTCTGGCGCGTGCCGGATGCTGGCGGAGCAACGCCCGCCAACGCGTCGCGCCCTGCCACGATCAGGGGGCCATAGTCAACCGGATCGATCACCGTCCATCGGTTTTCAGCGCGAGCGGTTTTCAACCAGCCCGCTTTCAACAAGGCTGGTTTCATTTGCGACGATCTGGCATGACAGGCAGGTTGCCTTGACGTGCCTGATTGCGCCACATGCCCCGCCTTGTCGGCAACGCACCGTGCGCCGCGCCGGGCAAAGCAGCCAAGTTACCAATCCGCCAATCTTGCCAGAGGATCCCGCATGAAACCTGTCATTGCCGCCAGTCTTGCGGCGCTTGCCTGCGCGCTGGCCGCGCCTGTTGCCGCCACGGCGCAGACTGCGCCCATGGCCGCACCGGCCAGTTCCGCAACCACCGAAGACGCGCGCCTGACCGCCTTCCTCGATGCCGAGTTTGCCGCATGGGTCAGGCTTCAGCCCCAGCTTGCGACGCGCCTCGGCATGAAGGAGGGCGGCGACAAGTGGAACGACATAAGCGATGCCGCCGCGGATGCCGAAGTGGCATGGCGGCAGGACAGCGTGGCACGGATGCGCGCGCAGTTCGACCGGGCCAGGCTTTCCCCCGAAGCGCAGGTGAACTTCGATATCTGGGCGCTTGAGGCAGACCGCGCCGCCCTTGCCAACAAGGACCGCATGTTCCGCCCGCCGCTCTATTCCAGGCTCTATTCGGTGCACAGCCAGTTGCCCGATTTCCTCGTCAACACGCACACCGTGGCCGACGTGACGGACCTGAAGAACTACATCGCCCGCCTGCGCGGCATTCCCGCCGTGCTTGATGTGGCGATCGCGCGCACTGTGGCAAGCGAGGCGGGCGGGATCCGCGCGCCCCGTTTCCAGGTGGAAACGGTGATTTCGGGCAGCGAGAAGCTGGTCAGCGGCGCCCCCTTCGACAAAGGCCCCGATGCCGCGCTTTGGGCTGACGTCAAGGCCAAGACGGCTGCACTGGTGAAGAACGGCAAGCTGGAGCAGGCCGAGGCGGACAAGCTGCTGGCGCAGGCCCGGCAGGCGATCCTTGCGCTGAAGCCGGCCTATGGCCGCGTCATCGCGTGGGGCAAGGCCAGCCTGCCCAAGGCGCCCAGCGGCCGAGTTGGCGCGGTTTCGCTGCCCGGAGGCGCGGCATTCTATGCCAATGCGCTCAAGCTCAACACCACGACCGATCTTTCCGCCGAGGAGATCCACCGCATCGGCCGCGCCGAAGTCGCCCGGATCGAGGCCGAGCAGGATGCCCTTGCGCGGCAGGCGGGCCTTGCCGACCGCAATGCCTTTTACGCCGAACGGGCAAGGCTTCATCCGCCCCGGCCCTATGACGATGCCGCCCGCGCGGCCTATCTCGCCGAAGCCAACGCCTTCGTCGCGAAGACCCGTTCGATGCTGGCGCCCTACTTCGGCACGCTGCCCGCCTATGGCATCGAAGTGGTGCGCGAACCGGCCTTTTCCGAAGTGCCGGGGGGCGCGGCCCATGCCTCCGCGCCCAGCCCCGATGGTTCGCGGCCCGCGCGCACTTATGTCCACCTCGTCGGCGATACCGAGGATCCGGCCGCGCTCTATACGCTGATGTGCCACGAAGCCGTTCCCGGCCACAACATGCAGGGCGATATCCAGGTGCGCCAGAAGGGCGGGCCGAAGTTCCGCGCCGTTACCGGCTATGTCGCCTTCGGCGAAGGCTGGGCGCTCTATGCCGAGGCGCTGTGCAAGGAAATGGGCGCGTTCCCCGATATCGCCGCCGATTTCATGCGGCTTGATGCCGAACTGTTCCGGGCTGCGCGTCTGGTCGTCGATACCGGCATCCACGCCATGGGCTGGACCGAGGACGAGGCCGTGGCCTACATGAACCAGACCGGCCGCCAGCCGATGGAAACCGCACGTTCCGAGGTGCGCCGCTACATCACGCTGCCGGGGCAGGCCACCGGCTACAAGATCGGGATGCTCAAGATCATGGAACTGCGCCGCAAGGCTGAAGCCGCGCTGGGCGACAGGTTCGATATCAGGGCCTTCCACGATCTGCTGATCGCGTCCGGATCGCAGCCGCTGTCGATCCTCGAACGCCGCGTCGAGGACTGGATCGCCAGCCGGGCCTGATCCGTTCTGTCATCGGGGAGCCGCCGGCACAGGGTCCGTGCGGCTCCCCCAAGCCTTCATGTCCACCATTCAAGGCTGATGGCGATCGCCGATGCTGCAGCGGCCACCAGCAGCGGCGCGGCGGCGCGCATGCCGTGTCTGCCACCGCCCAGCGCAAGCGCCATGAAGCCCTTGACCACCGTGTTGGCAATGACCGGCCCTGCCAGCACGATTCCCGCAAGCTCATCGCCCAGAGCCGCGCGCGGCAGGCCCGAAAGGGTGAGCACCGCAGCATCGACATCCATCATGCCCGTGAGCGCCAGCAGCAAGGCCATGCCCTGTCCGCCGAACTGGGCCAGCGACCAGCGCGCGACCAGCGAGAGCGCGGCCACGAATGCTGCCAGGATGAGCGCGGGGCGGAAGTCGAACGGGTTGCCAAGGTTCACGCTGCCCTGCGCGGGCGCTGCCTGCCGCCGCCATGCGAGCGCGGCCATGCCGACAGCGGCGATCACCGCGGGCGCCAGTGCAAGCGCAAGACTGGGCCATGCCCGCGGGACCAGCACGAGGGTGAGCACCTGCACCCGGATGAACATGACGACCGACGCAAGGGCAATCCCGGCAATCAGCGCCCCGCGCGCTTCCGGTTCGGTCTGAAGCCGCCGTGCATAGGCGGCCGTCACCGCGGTCGAGAAACCAGCGCTCCGGTCAGCGCGACGATCATGATGCCCCGGCCCGGCCCTATCCGGCGCGCCAGCACATAGCCCGCGAAGGACAGGCCCGTGACCATGACCACCACCAGCCAGATCTTGCGCGGGTTCCACGCGCCGTAAGGTCCGAAATCGGCATCGGGCAGCAGCGGCAGAACCACCAGCGCCACCAGCAGAAACCGGGCAACGGCCTCGATCTCGCGCTCGTCAAGGCCGCGCAGCACCGCATGCAGGGTGTGGCGCGCGCGCAGCAGCGCGAAGCTGGCCGCCGCCGTGCCGAGGCCAAGCATGGGGGAAAGGCGCGTGGCCACGCAGCCTATGGCCAGCGTCAGCAGGGCGGCAAGCGCACTGGTGGCCGATAGCTGATCGCCGCGCACCGCGCTGCGATAACCGCTGGCAATGACCAGCGCCGCCCCCGCCAGCAGGACCGCCATCGCCGCGTCCGGCAAGAGTCCCGAAAGACCGCCGGTCAGGCCGAGAATGCCGAACGTGCGGATGCCCGCCACGCGCCCGCCCGCAGGCATCTCGCGCTGGGCCCAGCCGCGTTCCACGCCCACGATCAGCCCGGCAAGGACAGCAGCGGCAAGGGCGGCCGATATCTGGCCCGAAAGCATCTGGCCTGAAAGGACTTCGGTTGAACCGGCTGCGACCGGCAGGACGAAATCGGGCGGCTGAAGGAGATCAGGTGGCTGGGCGAAATCGGGCAAGCACAAACTCCATCTGCCCGGCAATCGCGGGCCGGGCGGTCCACGCCTTGCCTTGCGCGATCCGCGTATGGCCGAGGCTTTGCGACTGGTGGATCATCCCCGCGCCAAGGGCAAGCCTGCCGCCGCGCTGAACCGCTGCCCCGACCGGCCCGACCGGCCCGGCCCCGGTGGCCGAACCAGGTCCAGATTGTTTCGCACCTGCACAAGAAAGGCGTTGACGAACTTTTGACACCTGTCCAGTCTTTGCATGTCGCCGCACTCGACTCGTTCCGGCTCCGGCGCGGCATATGGGGGAATATGCGAAGATGAGCGTGGCCCGATCCGTTATCCGTCAACCCGCCGCCGATCAGGACAATCCTGTGCCCCAGGGCGCGCGCCGCGCCCATCTGTGGCGGTTTCTTGCGCTCACGGCGCTGCCTGCCTCGATCGTCATGGCGCAGGCCGCAAAGGAGCCGCCGCGCGATCCTTCCAACCCGGTCGAGACGGAGACCGGCATCCCGGTGAAGGATGCGCTCGTCGTTGAAAAGTGCGGCACCTGTCATACCGCAGATGCGAAGGGGAACCTTTCGCGCATCTCGTGGGTGCGCACCACGCCGGAAGGCTGGGCACAGGTCATCCGGCGCATGTCGGCGCTCAACGGGCTGTATCTCACCCCTGCCGAGGCAAAGGCAGTGATCCGCTCGCTCTCGGCCACGCATGGCCTTGCCCCGGAAGAGGCGAAGCCGGTCGCCTATCTGCCCGAACACCGCAACATCAACGAAACCAGCATTCCCAACGAGACGATCCGCCAGTCGTGCGCGGCCTGCCATGCCTTTGCCCAGCCGCTGTCATGGCGCAGGTCCAAGGCGGAATGGAGCCTGCTGCGCAACCTGCACGTGGCCATGTATTCGCAGGCCGACGCGCAGTTCAGAAAGCCGGTCGAAGACCCGACGCAGCCCGTCCCGCCCAATGGCGCGCCCAAGCCGCTGCCGGTCGAAGTCGCGCTTGAATACATGAACAAGCACGCCCCGCTGGTCACGCCGGAATGGACGAAATGGCAGGCCCGCCAGCAGTCGGCAAAGCTGGGCGGCAAGTGGCTGGTCAATGCCTTCCTGCCCGGCAAAGGGCTGTATGCGGGCGAGATGATCGTCACCCCGGCCAGCGCCGAGGATGATTATACCACCACCATCACGCTTCGCTCGCTGGCTGACGGATCAACCCTCACCCGCCGGGGCAAGGGGCTGGTCTATACCGGTTATTCGTGGCGCGGCACTTCGGCCAGCGGGCCGGAAGGCGCACGCCCCGATGCCCCCGAAGACCATGAAACGCGCGAGACCATGCTGTTCTCCCCCGATCGCAAGTCGGCCGAAGGGCGCTGGTTCTGGGGCGATTACAAGGAGTTCGGCTTCAACGTGAAGCTGACCCGCGCAAGCGCGGAACCCACTGTTTCGGCCGTCTGGCCCTATGCGCTGAAGGCCGGGACCAGGGGCGCCACGCTGACGCTCATCGGTGATGCCTTCCCCGCTGGCCTGAAGCCCGCCGACATTGATCTGGGCAAGGGCGTGACGGTCACGAAAGTCGTCTCCGCCAGCCCGACGCAGGCGGTGCTCAGCGTCGATGTCGCGGCCGATGCCACCGTCGGCGCGCACGATGTCGGCCTTGGCGGATCGGTTCTGGCGGCGGGCCTGCCCATCTACAGGAAGGTCGATTACATCAAGGTCACGCCCGAAACCGCGATTGCCCGGCTTGGCGGGAGCGAAAAGCATACGCCCGGCCACGCCCAGTTCGACGCCATCGGCTTCGACGCCGGTCTCGACGGCAAGCCCTACACGTCCGACGATGTCGCGCTTGGCCCGGTCGACGTGACCTGGGCGATGGAGGAAATGCAGACCGTCTATTACGACGACGACGTGAACTATGTCGGCAAGTTGAGCCAGACCGCGCTGTTCACGCCCGCGATCGACGGCCCCAACCCCGAACGCAAGTGGGGGCGCAACAATTACGGCGAAGTCTGGGTCGTGGCGACCGCGAAGAACGAGTTCGACGCGCTGGGCAAGCTGCTCAAGGGCCGCTCGTTCATGGTCGTGACGGTGCCCGCCTACAAGCGCTGGGATCAGCCGGAGGTGGCCAAGTGACGACGACCCTTGCCCCGAAATATCGGCGCGGCGACATTCACCTGTTCGAAGCGGAAGGCGCGGGCTTCGTCTATCTGGCTTCGGCGGGCGCGATCTTCGCGCTCGATGAAGGCGCGGCCAGCGTCATGGCGCTGCTGGGCGAACGCCGGATGTCCTATGGCGAGATGGTCGGCGCGCTGGTCGAAAAAGGCTATTCGCGTGCCGATGCCGAAGACCTGATCCGCGAGCTGCGCGCCGTGCGCGGCATCGTCTCGGACGAGATCCGCGAAGCTCCGCTGGCCCCTGCCGCCCCGCCTGAGGACTATCCGTTGCAGGCGCTGGTGCTGAACGTGACGAACCAGTGCAACCTTGCCTGCACCTATTGCTACGAGTTCGGCGCAGACAAGATCGCCACGCCTGCGGGCAAGCCCAAATACATGTCGCTGGAAACGGCCAGGACCTCGGTCGATTTCCTGCTGGCAAGTTCGGGAAGCCGCGAGGTGCCGCACATCACCTTCTTCGGGGGCGAAACCCTGATGAACTTCAGGCTGCTGCGCGATGTGGTGCTCTATGCCAACGAGGCAGCGGCCGCGGTCGGCAAGCGCATGACCTACAGCCTGACGACCAATGCCACGCTGCTGACCGACGAGATCATCCAGTTCCTGTCCGATCAGGCCATCGGCGTGACGGTTTCGATGGACGGCCCGCCCGATCTTCAGGACCGGCACCGCGTCTACAGGAACGGCAAGGGTTCCTACGCGGTGATGGAGCCGCGCCTGAGGAAGCTCATCGCCGGGCACAAGACCCGCGCGATCACCGCCCGCGTCACCCTGACCGAAGGCGTGACCGACGTGATCCGCATCTACCGGCACCTGAAGGATGATCTCGGCTTTCACGAAGTGGGCTTTGCGCCGGTCACGGATTCGGGCCAGCAGGCCTACACGCTCGATGCCGATGGCATGGACACGGTGGTTGCCGCCTTCCACGAACTTGCGGCGGAATGGCTCAGCTTTGCCCTGCGCGGCGAGATGCACGGCTTTTCCAACGTATCGGAAACGATCAGCGAACTGATCCAGGGCACCAACAAGTCGCACCCCTGCGGCGCGGGACTGGGGCTGGTGGGCGTCAGCCCGTCGGGCGATCTTTCGCCCTGCCACCGCTTCACCGATGCCGATACCCACGTGCTGGGCCACGTGACGACCGGTCTCGACAAGGAAAAGCGCACCGATTTCCTGACGCGCGGCCATGTGGGGGCGAAATACGAATGCTCCACCTGCTGGGCGCGGCCGCTCTGTGCGGGCGGATGCCATCACGAAGCCTTCGTGCGCTATGGCGATACCGGCCACGCCAACCTGCACTACTGCGACTGGATCCGCGAATGGACCGAAACCTGCCTCAGGATCTACGGCACGGTCGCCCGGCGCAATCCTGAGTTTCTTGAACGCTTTGCAGCACGAAAGGGCTTGTCATGAAGCACCTGAAACCCCTCAACAAGAAGGCACTGCGGATCGAGGAAACGATCTCCTCCACCGAGGAAGACGTGATCGCGCTCCAGCAGAAGCCGATGCACACGCCGATGGGCTGCTCGATCTCGTTCTCGCCAGGCTGGGAAGTCGATGCAGGCGGCGGCACGGCGGGCCTGTGCCAGCCGGCAGAGCGCGACATCTACGATTGCTATGTCACCTGCTTCTGGCCCGTGCAGGTGCCCGATCACGTCAACTACTCGCCCGACTGGGCCAGCAATTGCGCGACCGCGGCCAAGGACTGGCGCAGCCTCGACATCATCTTCCCGTAAGCGGCGCACACGTCTTGCGCCCTTCGGCCATCTCCTGTCCGGAAGCACACGCCATGAAAAGAACCGGTCTTGCCCTCGGCCTTGCAACTGCCATGCTCAGCGCCGGAATTGCTCCGGCCAATGCCTCCACGGTGTTCATGGGTTCCTACCCGGACAAGATGCTGATCGTCGACGAGGCGACCGGCGAAGTGAAGGACCGCCTGACGCTGGCATCGGGCCTGCCCACATCGATGCGCCTGTCGAACGACGGCAGGAAGATCTACGTCACCACCATCACCACCAGCGGCATCGAAGTGATCGACACCGCCACGAGGAAGGTGGTCAATTCCTTCAGCCTCAACACGCCGACCACGCGCTACCGCTTCAACGGCGGGGTGCCCGATCCCACGGGCCGGTTCTTCTACACGATGCTCCAGAAGTTCGAGAAGTTGCAGGACCGCTGGATCATCAGCCCGCAGATGTTCGGCGTGATCGACCTGACGAAGAAGGCCGTGGTCCGCACCGCGAACGTGCCCGAAGAGGACGTGCGCACGGGCGCCGGGCGCGGCAACTACATGATGTCGCTTGATGGCAAGACCATGTTCCTGATCCGCGACAAGGTGATGATCGTGGATACGGCAAGCCTCAAGGTCACGGACCGGCTGGAGTTCGCGAAGCCCGAAGCCACCGGCATCGAAGGGGTGAGCTTTGGCGGGGGCGTGGAAACGCTGCGCAACCCGGCCGAATATGTCTCGATGTTCACGGCGCAGGACCCCTACATCCGCAACAAGGTCTATGGCGTCGGTCGCTTCAATCTGGCGACCAAGGCCTTTGATTTCCGTCCCATCGGCCCTGCACCGGTGGGTGGCGGCATGGCGGGCCTGCAAGTGTCGAAGGACATGAAGGAAGGCTGGACCGTGGTGACACAGGAGAAGGTCGGCAACAAGCGCTGCGAGTTCTGGCACCTCGACCTGACGACCAACCTGGTGAAGAACAAGGCCGAGTTCCCCTGCCGCACGCGCTTCCAGTTCGGCATGTCCGGCGATGGCAAGATGCTCTACATCTACGGCGCGAGCTACGACATCGAGATGTATGATGCGCAGACGCTGAAGCATCTGAAGACCATCGATCTGGGCAACGACACCACGGGCGCGGGGATGATCATCACGCAGTGAACGCGCCATCCATTCTTCTGAGGGGGCAAGGTGTCGCGGTTGCCACGTCCGCACACCTTCTGGACCGGGCCGGGTTCGCGTTCCTGCGCGAGCCCGGCCTTCGCCGTCCGGTGCCGGTCATCATGCTCAGCGATGCGGCGCTGGCCTTGCTGCGCGATGTCTTCGGCCAGCCTGCCCTGTTTGCGGACAGGCCCCGGATCGAGCGGCGGGTGGTGAAGTGGGGCAGCGCCGAGGCAAGCGCCATGGCCCATGGCGCGGTGGTTGTCTCGGAAGATGATCTCACCAATGTTCTTGATTTGTTTCCCAAGGGAAACGACACAAGGCTTGAGGAAGAGACCAGACAGACCGCTGCCCTGCGGGACGGCTTCGCCATCCATGCCATGCCGCCCTTCCCCGCCGCGGACATGCTGCGGTTTGGCGAGCGCCTTTCCGCAACCGCACGGGTCAGGCTCAGGGCGCAGGCGCCTTCGCGCACCTGCTGGATCGAGGCGGTGGATGCAGGCTGGCTGTTCCTGATCCCCGATGGGCACGGCGATGCCTGGCTGCTGGCGGTGGGCGGCGCGCCCGAAGTTCTGGCAGGCAGCGCACCGCTGATCGCTCCCCTGATCGAAAGCATGGCCCTCTCCGGCGGACAGTTCGATACCAGCCCCCGGATGCTGGCCGGGCTGGCGGGCGATGGCTGGCTGGCCTGCGGAACGGCGGCCATTGCCTTCGATCCGATCTGCGGCGATGGCACCGCACAGGCCGCGCGCGAGGGCATTCTGGCCGCCGCGCTGATCGGCGGGCTGGCGCGGGGCGAAGACCCTGCGCTGCTGGCCCAGCACTATCATTCGCTCCTGCTGGCGGCGCTGCGCCGCCATCTTCAGCTTTCGCTGCCGTTCTATGCCAACGGCGGCACGGGCCGCTGGTGGCACGCGCAATATGCCAGCACGAGGGCGGGCTACGAGCAGACCACCGCGCTGCTGGCAAAGCGGCCCGAACCGCGCTTTGCCCTGCATGGCTTCGACCTTGTCCGCCGCACCTCCATGGACTGCGAAAGGGCGGCATGAACGAGGCGCCGAAAATCGCGCCGTGGAGCACCTACCGGCGGCTCTGGCCCTGGCTCAGGCCCTATGCCGCGCGGCTGGTGCTGGTGCTTGGCGGCAGCCTCCTTGCCACGGGCCTCACGCTTGCGCAGCCGTGGATTTCCAAGCTGATGATCGATGAAGCGCTGATGAAGCGCGACTGGGACATGCTGCTGCGCGTGGCCGGGCTGATGGTGGCTGCAACGCTGGGCGGTTTTGCGATCAATGCGCTTGTCTCCTACCGCTATGTCGCGCTCTCGGCGCAGATGCTGTTCGACAT
Source organism: Novosphingobium sp. (assembly GCA_046294595.1). GTDB lineage: Bacteria > Pseudomonadota > Alphaproteobacteria > Sphingomonadales > Sphingomonadaceae > Novosphingobium. The sequence goes on along the minus strand of JBKBKD010000002.1, from coordinate 116,597 downwards.
GCGTGTCGCCCTGCTGCGCCACCTGCAAAGCCTTTCCCCGCGCTTCTACGGCAGCTTCCGGCTGGGCGATCTGATGTCGCGCCTGAACAGCGATGTCTCGGACGTGCAGCGCGTGGCAGGCGACACGCTGCTTTCGGTGCTGAGCAACGTGCTGTTCCTTGCCGGTTCGGTGGCCATGATGCTGTGGCTTGACTGGAAGCTGTTCCTTGTCGGCACGGTGCTGGTGCCGCTGGCGGTGGGCGCATTCCTGCATTTCCAGCGCAGGATGACGCAGCTCACCCGCCAGATGCGCGAACGCGGCGCCGATATCGGCAGCCTGCTGGCCGATACGATCCTGGGCATGCGCACGGTCAATGCACTGGGTGCCGAGCGCCACGAGGCGGAGCGGTTCGCCAGCGCCAACAGCGGCTTCGTGGCCACGATGCTGCGGATGCAGACCACCTCGTTCCTTGCAGGCGCGCTGCCCGGCACGATCGTGACCGCATCGAGCGCGGCCGTCATCCTCTATGGCGGCAAGCAGATCATCGATGGCACCCTGACCATCGGCGCGCTCGTGGCCTTCATCACCTATCACGGGCGCCTGCTGGCCCCGGTGCAGGCACTGATGGGCCTGACCGCCAGCCTTGCCACGGCGCGCGTGGCGCTGGCGCGCATATTCGAGCTGTTCGATACCGCGCCCGAAGTGACACAGGCCCCCGCACCGCGCCCGCTGCCCGCCGTGCGCCGTGAAATCCGGCTTGAGGGTGTGACCATGCACCACGGGCGCGAGCCGGTGCTCGACAAGGCAAGCCTTGCCATCCCGGCAGGATCGTTCACCGCCATCATCGGGCCATCGGGCGCAGGCAAATCGACGCTGGCGGACCTGCTGGTGCGTCTGCTGGACCCGGTGGCAGGGCGCGTGACCATCGACGGGATGGACCTGCGCGATCTGGCGCTGGCCGATCTGCGCGCGCGGGTGCTGCTGGTGGATCAGGCACCCTTCCTGTTCAATGCCTCGATCGCGGACAACATCGCCTTTGCGCGGCCCGAAGCAAGCGCCGCCGCCATTGCCGGGGCCGCCAGCGCGGCCGGGCTGGACGGGCTGATCGCGCGCCTGCCAGAGGGCCTTGCCACCCGCACCGGAGAGCGCGGCCTTGCGCTTTCGGCGGGCGAGCGGCACCGCATCGCCATTGCCCGCGCGCTGCTGCGCCAGCCCGATGTCCTGATCCTTGACGAACCCACCGCCGCGCTTGACGAGGCGACCGAGCAGCTTGTCGCCAAGGGCCTGCGCAAGGCCCTGCCCGATGCCACGCTGATCGTCATCACGCACAAGCCCGCGCTGGCCGAGCTGGCCGATCACGTCATCCGGCTTGAACAGGGCAAGGCCCTGATCGAACCGCAGATCACTGCCCATGGCTAGGCGGATTGCCGTGATCGACAGCGGGGTGCATCCCGCGCACCCGCACATCGACGCGGCACGGCTTATGCCGGGCCTGTGCGTTCTGGCCGATGGCACCGTGCTGCAAGGCGAAGCGGACGCGCTTGACCGGCTTGGCCACGGCACCGCCGTGACCGCCGCGATCCAGGAACTGGCACCCGATGCGCAGGTGCTGCCGATCCGCGTGTTCCGCGATGGTCTGCGCGCATCGGCGCGTGCGCTGGCCACTGCCATCAGGCTGGCGCTGGAGGGAGATTGCGATCTCGTCAACCTCAGCCTTGGCACGGCCAACCCTGTTCATGCCGATGCCTTTGCCGTTCTTGCTGCCGAAGCCACGGCGCAAGGCGCGCTGATCGTGGCCGCGTTCGATGCGCAAGGGCAGCCCTGCTGGCCCGGATGCCTGCCCGATGTGCTGGGCGTGGCGCTGGACTGGGACCAGCCGCGCGGGACGCTGCGCCTTGCCGATGATGGCGCGAAGGTCATGGCATCGGGCTATCCTCGCCCGATCCCCGGCGTGGCGCAGCGCCGCAACCTTCACGGCGTGAGCTTTGCCGTGGCGCAGGCAACGGGCTGGATTGCCGCGCACGGGCTAGGCAGCCGCGATGCCGTTCTGGCAGCGCTTGCGGATTGTCCGGCCTGCGCCAGTTGAAGCCGCCCCCGCACCGCGCCAGCCCTTGCGCTGAATCGCGTACACCCATTGCGCGGCCTGCGGCCTAGGCTGGCGTCATGATCCAGCAATTCCGCCCGCCGCCCTCGCCCGCCAGCGCTCTGGCCGAGGCGGAAGGCTTGCTGGAAAAGCAACCCCATCTGGCGCTCGGCAAGGCCGAAGGGGTGCTGCGGCAGGCACCCGGCTTCCCTCCGGCAGAGTTCCTTGCCGCACGCGCGCTGCGCCGCATGGGCAAGGGCAGACAGGCCCTTGCGCGGCTCGATGCGCTGGCGCACGGCCAGTCGCGCGTGCCTGCGGTGTTCTGGGAACTGGGGCAGGTGGCGGCCGATCTTGGCGACAGCCGCCGCGCCATCGCCGCGCTTGAGGCTCTGACCGGATTGCAGCCGAATGTGGCGGCGGGCTGGTTTCTGCTGGCACGGCAATTGCGCAAGGCCGGACGCGACGAAGATGCATGGCGCGCCGATCTTTCGGGCATCCATGCCTCGTCGCGCGATCCCGAACTGCTCAAGGCCGCACACGCGGTGAACGAAGGCGATCTCGACACGGCCGATGCGCTGCTGACGGCGCGGCTGGCACGCGCGGCCGATGATCCGGCAGCCTTGCGACTGCATGGCGAAATCGCATGGCGGCGGGGCGACATGACCCCCGCCCTGCAACGGGTTGAGCGTGCCGTGGCGCTGGCCCCCGGCTTCGATCTGGCGCGCGACTTCCTGATCCGCCTGCTGCTCCAGACCAACCGCCTGCCCGAAGCGCTGGAACAGGCCGAAGTGCTGGCCCGCTCACCGGTGCCCGCGCCCGGCAACCGCCTCTTGCTGGCATCGGTGCTGGTGCGGCTGGGCAAGCAGGAACGCGCGGCCGAAATCTACCGCGCGCTGCTGGCCGAACAGCCCGATCAGCCGCAGGTCTGGCAGAACCTGGGCCACGTGCTGAAGACGCTGGGCGATCAGGCAGGCGCGATCGATGCCTACCGCGCCGCCGTTTCGCGCCAGCCCACGATGGGCGAGGCCTGGTGGAGCCTTGCCAACCTGAAGACGGTGAAACTTGGCCCCTGCGACATCGCGGCAATGGAAGCCGCGCTGGCATCGCTGGCGGGCGCCGGAGACGACCGGCGCGAGGACGTGTTTCACTTGCACTTCTCGCTGGGCAAGGCCTTCGAGGACGCGCGCGATCATGCCGCGTCCTTCGCGCACTATGCCAGGGGCAATGCGCTGCGCCGAACGATGATCCGCCACGATGCCGATGCCTTTTCGGCAGAAGTGCAAGCGGCAGTGCAGACCTTCACCGCGCCTTTCGTCGCCCGCATGGGCATCGATGGATCAGGGGGCGGCTGCCCTGCCCCAGATCCGATCTTCGTGGTGGGCCTGCCGCGTTCCGGCTCCACGCTGGTCGAACAGATCATGGCCAGCCATTCGCAGATCGAAGGCACGATGGAACTGCCTGAGATGATGATGATTGCCGGGCGCCTGCAATCGCGGGTGGACGAGGGCGAGTTTGCCGATTTTCGCGCGATGATCGCCGCGCTTTCCCCGGCCGATCGCACGCGGCTGGGCGAGGAATACATCGAGCGCACGCGCATCCACCGCCAGACCAGCCGCCCGCGCTTCATCGACAAGATGCCCAACAACTGGCAGCACGTGGGCCTGATCCGGCTGATCCTGCCCAATGCGAAGATCGTGGATGCGCGGCGGCACCCGATGTCGTGCTGCTTTTCGGGATGGAAGCAGCACTTCGCGCGCGGGCAGACCTTCACCTATGATCTGGCGGACATCGGCCGCTATTACCGAGATTACGTGATGATGATGGCCGCATGGGACAAGGCCGCGCCGGGCACGGTGCACCGCGTTTTCTATGAACGCATGGTGGCCGATACCGAAGCCGAAGTGCGCCGCCTGCTGGACCATATCGGCGTTCCGTTCGAGCCGGCGTGCCTTGAGTTCTACCGCACCGAGCGCGCGGTGCGCACCGCCAGTTCGGAACAGGTGCGCAAGCCCATCTACAAGGACGGGCTGGAAGCGTGGAAACCCTATGAACCCTGGCTGGAGCCGCTGAAACAGGCGCTGGGACCGGTGCTGGAAAGCTATCCGGCAGTGCCGGGCGCCTGAACCAGCTCCCCCTCCCCGCTGCGAACCTCCGGCGGGACGCCCGGACACAAGAAAGCGCAGGAGAGCTGCCCCTCCCGCGCTTGCCTGTTTCAGACGCTGGCGTTCAAGATCAGAACTTCACGCGGGCGCCGATCCGCAGACCCCAGAACGAACCGTTGATCTGCACGGCCTCGTTAGGAGCAACGAAGCTGGTGCCGGAGCGGTTCGAATAGACATACTGCGTGCAGTTGGTGTTGTTGTTGCAGGTCACGTTGACCAGCGTTCCGTAATAAGGGAAGCCGACCTGCTTGATGGCACCCCAGTCGGAGTCGATCAGGTTCAGGACGTTCTCGACATCGAGCAGAAGTTCCATCTTGCCGCCGAACACGAAAGGCACTTCCTGACGAACCGAAAGATCCAGCTTGTTCCAGCGCGGCGACTTGCCGATGTTCTTCGGCGCGATCTGGCCCTGGTAGTCCTTCAGTTCCGAGTTCAGGATGAAGTTCTGGAAGCCCGCGAAGTCGAAGCCTGCCGCATAGGTCACGCGCGGATCGGCCGTCGGCGACGACACGTTCGGGACATACATCAGGTAGCGGTTGTTTGTTCCGGTAACACCGAAGACGGCCGAACGGTTGTTGCCCGATGCCTGATCGGCGAAGGTGTAGCTGTAGCGCTGGCCCGACTGCGAATTGAAGAACAGTTCGAAGCGGGTGACGTTGTCGCCGAACAGTTCGGCATCATAGCCGGCCACGATGCGGAAGGCATCGTCGCGCTGGTAGTTCGAGATGCCGTAGGCTGCGTTGTTGGGGTCGATCCCGGCGGCGGCGTTGGTGTAGTTTGAGAACGCAACCGAGGACGTGCCGGGGTTGAGATCCCTGGCGCGCTGGAAGGTGTAGGAACCACCCAGACGGAAGCCGCTGTCCCAGCGCTTGTCGACGCGGGCCACCACGTTCCAGCTATAGCCCTTCGTGGTATTGGTGAGCAGCATGTCGGTGTTGGTGGTCGTTCCCTGCCCCGGCAGCACGCCGTAGCGGATGCGGCCATCAGGCAGGGTGCCAACCGGCACCGAGCGCAGATCGACCCAGGTCAGCGCATGGCGGACCTTCGACCAGATCACGTCGACTCCGAACTTCCAGTCGTCGCCCAGACCGCCCAGATCGGCCTCGTAATCGACCGATCCGGAAACGCGCCACTGCGACGGCACCTTGAAGTTCGGGTCAAGCGCGTTGGTCGGCGAACCGGCGGTGCCGGTCGTGCGGATCGCGTCGATGAGCGACTGCGGGATGCCCGTGCCGCCCGAAACGTTGTTCAGCGTTGCAGCGCCAATCGCCTGAATCTGCGCGTTGGTCAGACCCGAAATGCCTGAGATGGTGAAGGTGCCATCGGCCGCACGGCGCACCTGAACGCGGCCCAGCGTCGGTCCGGGGTTCGAATAGTTGTTGGAAATCCACACGTTCGGGTTGCCGCCACCGAACAGACCGGCAGAGCCGCGCACCTTGAGGCGATCGGACGCCTTCCAGTTGAAGCCGAAGCGCGGCTGGAACAGCTCACGCCCGTTGAGCGTCGCGGTGTTCGCGAAGCCGAAACGGTCGAAGAAGGCAGTGTTGTTGAACGGACGATCCGGCGAATCGAACAGATCCCAGCGGAAACCGGCGGTGACGGTCAGACGATCGGTAACGTCGATCGTGTCCTGCATGCCGAAGGTCCAGCTGTTGTTCTCGAACAGCGCGGTGACCGTGTCGATGCCGCCACGCAGCGGCACGGCAAAGTCGACTTCGTTGGCGCGGCGGGCCTGAAGATCGGCCACCGAGTCGAAATACCATGCACCCGAAACGCGCTGCGCGAAGAGGTTGCGGATGTCCTGACGGCGGCGCTCGGCAATCCACTTGAGCGTGTGGGCGCCCAGTTCGAGCTTGGCCTGGAACTCGACGGCAAGCGACTGCGAATCCAGTTCGTTGGCCTGACGGCTGATGTCCGGACCGAAAGTGAGACGGCGAATGCCGGCCGGGCAGGTCAGCGGCGGTGCGCTCGACGTGCCGTCAAGGCAGACCTGGAACTGGCCGAACGTGGTGGCGCCGAAGGGCTGCTGGAGACGCTTGTAATCGGCATAGGATACGCGGACCTGCGTCGAGAAGCTGTCGCTCCACTGGTCGTTCAGCTGGAACACGCCGAAGTGGTTGATCGCACCCTGGTTGTAATTGTTCGACTGGAGCGCGAAAGTGGGGTTGGTGGCGGTGAGTTCACCGATGCCGGTGGTTCCGGCAAGGACGTTGCCCTTGTTGTAGATGTAGGTCGCGGTTGCACGGTGGCCGTCCGCAATGTTCCAGTCGATCTTGGCAACCACCTTGTCGTCGCGCTCAGGCACCGAGCTGGCAACGCCGAGCGGATCGAAACTGTAAACGCTGTTGCCGATGTTCTGGATTTGCTGGATCTGGGCATCGGTAATGCCAAGCTGGCCGGGGGTTACGCCTGCCGGCACGGAATCGCGCAGCCGTTCGTAGGTGACCGCGAAGAACAGCTTGTCCTTGATGATTGGTCCGGTGATCTGCGCGGTATAGATCTGCGACTTGAATGCGCCCGTGCGCGTCAGCCCGGCCGCGGTTTTGCCACGCATGCTGTCGTTCTGATAGAATGCCGCAGCCAGTGCGGTGAAATCATTGCCGCCCGAACGCAGCTGCGTATTGATTGCACCGCCCTGGAAGAAACCCTGCTGGATGTCGACCGGGGCGACTTCGACCGAAAACTCGCCGATGGCATCAAGCGGAACCGGACCACGCGTGGACACGAGACCACCCGCCTCCAGACCGAACGGGTCGCCAAAGGCAATGCCGTCAACGGTGAAGCGGTTGAAGCGGTTGTTCTGCCCCGCAATCGAGATGGCGCCGCCGTTGGTGGGGTCGATGTTCACCATCGGGTCGCGCGCGGCAAGGTTGCGGATGTCGCGGTTGACGTTGGCCACGCCCGCGATGTCGCGCACCGAAAGAACGGTGGCTGCGCCGGAATCGAGGCGGGCGGTGCTGCGGATCGCGTTCGCGCTCACGACGATCACGTCATCGCCCTTGAGATCGATCGGCAGGCGGAAAGGCTGACCGGCAGCGAGATAGATGTCCGTCACCGAAGCCTGGGGCAAGCCATCGGCGGTCACTTCAACGGTGAACGGCCCGCCGAGGCGCAGACCGCTGACGCTGAAGTTGCCGCTGGCGTCCGAAGTGGTGGTGCTGACCGTGCCCGACGGGGTGTGGGTGATCGTGACCTGCGCGTTGGGGATCGCCGTTCCGTTGTTCGTCACCGTGCCGCGGATCGAGGACGTGGTTTCCTGCGCAAAGGCCGGCGTTGCGATTGCGGTGGCGAGCGTCAGGCTGGCCGCGCTGGCCGCCAGAAGAAATCTCAGGTGCATGTTCAAACCCCGTTGTTGCGCCGTGATGGCGCGGTTGTGGCGCGGGCGTGCTTCCGCGCGGCCGGCCCCGGCCGGTGGCGGCAGCGATTGCAAGAATCAGCCATGCCCCGGCGCGACGGCGACCGTCTTTAGACGCCCATCTGCGCCCTCAAAACCGGTCTCAAATGACACCAGAATGACGATATTGCGACGGGGTGACACGAGCGCCGGGGCGGCAGAAAGCTCGTTGCGCGAACGACCGACACCATTGTTCTTTTATTACTAGGATGCCGCATTACTGGCAATGATTGGAATGAAGTGGCATTAGTGCAACAGCGAGCAAAAATTGCTGCACAAGCGAAAACGGTCAGGGCGCCTCGTCAGCCTCAGGCGCGATGAACGCCGTGAGGAACCATCGTTCGCTTCCTTCCATGCCCAGCGCCGTCAGCTTGCCCGAAGCGAAGGCGCCGGTATCGATGCCGATGCGGCCGGGCAGGACGACCGGATCGGGAACGATGGTGTGGCCATGCACGATGACATGCCCGTGCGGGCCGGGATGATCGAGAAACTCGCGCCGGATCCAGCGCAGATCCGACACGTTCTGCGCATCGAGCGCAACGCCCGGCCGCACCCCGGCATGGACGAAGGCATAGTCGCCGATGACTATGCGATCTTCCAGAGATAGAAGGAAATCAACATGTTCGGCGGGAACCAGCGCTGCCATGCGCTGCTGGAGTTCTTCGATCGTGGAGCGGCGATAGTCTTCGGGCTGAAGGCCATAGCTGAACAGGGTTTCGCGGCCGCCATGGCGCAGGAAATGCCGCAGCGTTTCCTCGCTGGAGAGGCTGCCCAGCATCATTTCCTCGTGGTTTCCGGCCAGCACGCGCACCCTGCCGCCTGCCACCAGTTCCATCGCACGGCTCACCACCCCGCGGCTGTCCGGGCCGCGATCGACCAGATCGCCCAGCAGGATCAGCGTCGTCTCGGCGCTGCCGCGCGCGGCATCATCCGCCCTGATGCGGTGCAGCAATTGTTCGAACAGGTCGAGCCGCCCATGAATGTCGCCAATGGCATAGATGCGCTGTCCCGCAGGCACGCTTGCAGCGGGTTCGGGGGCGGTTTCCGGCCCGGCCTGGGGCGCGGTGAAAATTGAACGCAACTTGTTGAACATGACGCCTCGTTACCGCGCGATATGGGCCGCGCCTGTGCGCGATGCAACAGGCGCGCCAGCTTGACCGCCCGGCGAAGCGCCGGAAGGCCGTTCAGCGCAGGTAGAAATCGATCGTGGTGACAACGCGGACCTTCTTGTAGGGCGTATCGGACACGCCCCATCCGCCGCCGTCGCCATCACGGGCGGTGATCTCGAAATAGCCCTGGCTGGCGGTCTTGATGCCATCGACCGATGCGCCGCTGTCGCGCGCGAACTGTTCGGCGGCGGCGCGCGCGTCCTTGGTGGCGGCCGCCACCATTTCGGGCTTGATCGCGTTCAGCCTGGTGAAGGTGAAGGCCATGCCCGACCCTTCTTCCAGCATGACCCCGCGCCGCACGAGATCGAACTGGCGTTTCACCGCCTTCTGGGCCCGGTCGATGTCGGTTGTGCGCAGCGTCATGCGCTGGCGCACGGTGAAGCTGACCACGCCATCGTTCGTGAAGCTCTGGACATTCACCCCGGTGGGCTGGAGCGCATCGGCAGGAAAGCCCAGTTCATCGAAGAAGGCGCGGATCGCCTGACTGTCGCGATCAACGCTGGCCTGCGCGCTGGCCAGATCGGGCGCGGTGGCCGAATAGGCCAGCGTCCATGTGGCAAGATCAGCCGTCACCTCGCGTTCGGCAAGGCCGCGCACGGTCACGGAACGGTCCGCCACCTTGGCCCGGCGAAAGCCGTCACCGATGAACCAGCCCCCGACGACCAGACCGAACGCAAGAATCGCAACGGGCACCAGCGAGGTTGCGCCCTGCGGAAGAAAGCGGGCAAGACCGGCTTGGGTCTGTCCCGGAGTTTGACTATCTTCACCCTGCATCTCGATCTCCCTGTCGCCCGGAACTGCCCCGGCTGAGGCGGGTTGTGCTATTTTGTCGATGAACCGTTTTTGAACATGAAGGCCAGCGTGTGACCAAGTTTCTCCATAGCATGATCCGGGTGACAGACCCGGATGCAACAATCGCCTTTTTCGAACTGATCGGCCTGAAGGAGGTGCGCCGCTTTTCCAGCGAGCAGGGCCGCTTCACGCTGATCTTCCTTGCCGCGCCGGGCGAGGAAGGGGTGGCCGAAGTCGAACTGACCTACAACTGGCCGCCTGAGGATGGTTCTGCACCCGAAACCTATGCCGGCGGGCGCAACTTCGGGCACCTCGCCTACCGGGTCGACAATATCTACGAGACCTGCCAGCGGATCATGGATGCCGGGCACACCATCCACCGCCCCCCGCGCGACGGGCATATGGCTTTCGTGAAAACCCCCGATGGCATCTCGATCGAACTGTTGCAGGACGGACACCTGCCGCCGCAGGAACCCTGGGCGAGCATGGCCAATACCGGCACCTGGTAGCTTTCAGCGCAAGGGCCGGAAATACAGGCGGCGTCCGGAGAGCGATCCGGGCGCCGCTTTCGTTTCGGCCTCGCAGCGAAAAAGGATGTTGCGGCTGCGCAAAAGGGCGTTGACTCCATATTGCGCTGCATCATTATCAATCCCGGACGGGCGTCATGGAATGGCCGCAGGGCCGCGCTCGACGAAGGGGTAATGCCGATCAACTGAAATCTGCCGTGTCGCAGCGGCAGGCTGGAGACTTTGCTGTCTTCCGGCAACGGGGAAGTCTTGACCTCTGGCGGCCCGTGCGGCGCGCCGGGATGCTGCGCTGCAGCATGAAAAGATGCGCCAGGGAAAGGCGCCGAACGGAAGACGGGAACGGATGTCAGGGGAGGGCGGGAACGCCACACAGCACATACCAAGGGGGTAGCACGCAATGAAAAAGCAGATCGGGGTCCGGCCGCGCATCATGAGGGCGCTTGGCGCCACCACCATTCTTTCCACCATGGCCCTTCCCGCAAGCGTGCTGGCGGCCGAAGCGGCTGCCCCTGCCGAGCCGCAGGCTGCCGCGCCCGCCGCCGAACCGCAGCAGGAAACGAGCGAAGGCGGTTTCGGCGATATCGTGGTGACGGCCACGCGCACGGCCACCTCGATCCAGCGCGTGCCGATCTCGATGCAGGCGCTGAGCGCCGACACGCTGGCCCAGCGGCAGGTCAAGGGCCTGACCGACTTTGCCACGCTGCTGCCTTCGGTGACGTTTGCCGGCATCGGGCCGGGCCGCAACACGCCCTTCTTCCGCGGCATCGTGCCGGCGGGCGGCGCCCGCGAATCCGTGGGCTACTACATCGACGACATTCCCATCACCGGCACAGCCCTGCCCGACATTCACGCCTACGACCTTGAGCGCATCGAGGCGCTTTCCGGGCCGCAGGGCACGCTCTATGGCGCAGGCTCGCTGGCAGGCACGATCCGCTTCATCTCGAACAAGCCCAAGCTCGACAAGTTCGAGTTCGGCTGGGATGTGGAAGTGAACAAGTATGGTCCCGGCGCATTCGGCGGGCAGTATCAGTCGTTCATCAACACCCCGGTCAGCGACACGCTGGCCGTGCGCGCCATGGGATACTTCCGCAAGGACGGCGGCTTCATCGACAACACGCCCAACAACGGCAAGTTCAACGACGGCCGGTCGTCCACCCTGACGCTGGGCGACAACAACCCGAATACCAACTACACGCTCGACAACTCGGCCATTGCGAAGGACAACTACAACGGCATCGAGGAATATGGCGGGCGCTTGCAGGTGCTGTGGTCTCCGGCCGATGGCTGGGACATCCTGCCCCAGATCACCGCGCAGAAGCAGATCGTGGACGGCTACTTCGGTTTCGACCCGCGCGTGGGCGACCTTCAGGTGCATGACTATGACATCACCCGCCAGGACGACAAATGGTATCAGGCCGCGCTGAGCATCCACGGCCATATCGGCGACTGGGATCTTGTCTCGGCCACCGGCTATTACCGCCGCGAAGTCAACCTCCTCAACGACTACACCTACTACACCGTCACTTATGACGGGTTCGGCCCCGGTTACGAGAACTACCTCCAGTTCTTCGACCGGAACGGCTGCACCGGATCGGGCGCGACACTGAAGTGCAACACGCTCATCAATCCGCAGCAGTATTACCGCGGCCTGCGCAAGGAGAAGAAGTTCACGCAGGAAGTGCGCCTGACCACGCCGAAATCCTGGCCCTTCAACGTCACGATCGGCGGCTTCTATCATGAACAGAAGAACGAGGTGAACAACAACTACTCCACCCGCGGGCTGGACAAGATCGTCGGCTACACGCGCGCTGGCGGCGGTGACAGCAATCCGGCAGGCTTCGGCATTCCCGTGGCGCAGGGCGGCACCATGATCCTCGGCACTCCGGCGGTGAAGGGCGACGCCTTCTACATGACCGAACAGGACCAGCGCTGGAAAGATTACGCCATCTTCGGCGAAGGCCATTACGACATCACCCCCGACCTGAAGCTGACCGCAGGCATCCGCTATTTCTGGACCGAGTTCAGTGTCGTAGGCTTTGCCGGGGTGGCGGCATCGGCGCGCAACACCGTGACCTCGCTTTATGTGCCCACCGGCACCTTCGGCTGTCCGACGCCGTTGCCGGCAGCCCGACTGCAATGCCTCAACACCAACCTTACCGCGCCCGATCAGGTCGGGCGCTACAAGGAACAGGGCGAAACCCACAAGATCGCACTGAACTGGCAGATCGATCCCAGCAAGATGGTCTATGCCAACTACTCCACCGGCTTCCGCCCCGGCGGCTTCAACCGGCCCTTGCGCATCCGCAACGTGGGCGTTGCCACGGTGCCGCCGTTCCAGTCCGAAGAGCTGACCAACTTCGAGCTGGGCCTCAAGAGCACATGGAACAACATGTTCCGCTTCAACGCGGCGATCTATTACGAAAAGTGGAACAACATCCAGTACAGCGTCGTGATCGAAGGCACGCAGGGCGCCGGGATGACCGGCAACGCGGGCAAGGCGCGCGTCTATGGCATCGAATACGATGCAGACCTGAAGCTGGGCAAGTTCACCATTTCCACCAACGGCGCCTACAACAATGCCGCGCTGGCAGGCAATTTCTGCAATTTCCGGTTCAACCGGGCCGACTTCTCGATCAGCCAGTTGCAGACCTGCACCCCCGGCGCGACCTTCGGCAGCCCGCCGGTGGCCGAAGTGGCGGCCCGTTCGGGCACGCGCCTGCCGCGCCAGCCGCAGTTCAAGGGCACGACATCGATCCGCTACGACACTTCGATGGGCGATGCCGATGTCTATTTCCAGGGCGCGGCGCTCTATCAGACCAATGCGACGCAGAACCTCAACGTGTTCAACAACAACCTGCTGACCTGCGATACCTTGGCCGAAGCCCAGGCGGAAACGGCGGCAAACCGCACCTGCACCACGCCCGGTTTCGTCAGCTTCGACTTTTCGGCAGGTATCAGGAAGAGCAACTGGACGCTCGACGTGTTCCTCCAGAACGCCTTCGACAAGCGCGGCGAGCTGACGCGCAACACCTTCTGCTCGATCACGTTCTGCCGCGGATCGGCGCGCACTTTCCCGATCAAGCCCCAGTTCTTCGGCATCCGCTGGGGCCAGCGCTACTGATCGTTTCAGACCCGTTCCTGCGAGGTCAGACCCTGCCCCCACGGTGCGCCGTGGGGGCTTTTTTGCGGCCCGGCGCCGGGGCCAGGGTCAGCGGCCATGGTCAGCGCCATGGTCAGCGCCATGGTCAGCGATAGACGCAGGAATCGAGCGCTTCGTTCTTCACCACCTTCACGCGGCGGGCGATGGCATTGCCGTGGCGGCGGGTGAAGCCGCCCGCGCCGTTCACTTCGCGCTTCTTGGGCAGTGGCAGGACGGCGGCGATGCGCGCAGCCTCAACCGGGGTAAGGTTGCGCGCGCTCTTGCCGTAATAGCGCTGGGCGCCTGCCTCCACGCCATAAGTGCCGATGCCCGTTTCCGCGACATTGAGATAGACTTCCATGATCCGCCGCTTGCCCCAGATCGCCTCGATCAGGACGGTGTACCAGGCTTCCAGCCCCTTGCGGAAATAGCCCCCGCCCTGCCACAGGAAAACGTTCTTGGCGGTCTGCTGGCTGATGGTGGAGCCGCCCCGGATCCGCCCTCCGCGCTGGTTGCGCCGGAACGCCTCCATCATGGCCTCGTGATCGAAGCCGTGATGCAGGCAGAACTTTCCGTCCTCGCCGGAAATGACCGCCGCCACCATGTCGCGGTCAACCTCTTCAAGCGGCACCCACTGCTTGGTGACGGGCAACGGGTCCATCAGCATGGTGAGCGTGATCGGCACCGGCACGAACTTGAAGATCACCACCTGCGCCACCGAAAGAAACAGGAAAGCCGCGATGATCCGCACCAGAACCCAGCCGAAGCGGCGCGTGGGGCGTGCAGTTGCGAGATCCGGCGTGCGCGGGTTTTTCAGCTCTTCGATCATGACAGGGACGCTATCCGCGCAGGGGCGGGTCTGGCAATTGCCTTCGCGCGCGATCAGGCGGTCTGGGAATAGCGGTGCAGGCGGTCGGCCAGCCGCGCCAGAGACGGCACGAGAATGCGCCGTCCTTCACGCACGAGCAGCCCTTCGCGCACCAGCAGGGCAAACTCGCGCGTTACCGTCTCGCGGTTGGTGCCGATGCGCGCGGCAAGTTCGGCCTGGGTGGGAATGCGGGCAATCACCGCCGCACCATCAGGCCCGGCCGGCCCGGCAAGGCGCATCAGTTCCGCCTGAAGACGCGGGCCAACCCCCATGGTGGAAAGTTCATAGATCCGGTTGGTAAGATAGCGGACCTGATAGGCCAGATACCGCGTGAGCCAAAGCGCCAGCAACGGCTCCTGTTCGATCAGTGCGGTGAAGGCATTGCCCGGAATCACCAGAAGCGTGCTGTTTTCGGCGGCGACGACATCGGCAGAGCGCGGCTGCCCGTCGATGGCGGCCAGTTCTCCGAACATTTCGCCCGGCATGACCGCGCGCAACACGGTTTCGCGGCCCTGCGCCGAGACCAGCGAGACGTTGAGGCAACCCTCGATGACCACAAAGACATCGTTGGCGGACAGGCCGACCGCCACCATGACCTGCCCCTTGCGCACACGGAGCTGGCGTCCGTGCCGCGCCAGAATTGCACGGGCTTCCTCCGGCACAATCAGGTTCGAACCGGGCACGACTCCATCCATTCCCGCAGCATTACAGGCGCCATGCATGATGGATTGTGCCATTTATCACAAGCCGGGGGTGCGCTGGGCAACGCGGGAACGGGGGCCGCCTCGTCCATAACAGGCCATGGCCACACCCGCCCCTTCCGGTTCTTCGAGCATCCTTCCTTCCGGCACCGCATCCCTTCAGGCTTCCTCGCGCATCTCGGCAACGGCTGCGTGCTACACAGTGTGGAAGACCGGACCGGGGGCGCTGATGCTGGACCTTCGGCGCGCGGGCGAGGCGCTGCTGCGGCCGACGATCTCGATCGTCACGGCAACAGGGGCGATAAGCATCCCGCGCGAGGACGAAGGCGATATCGCCCGATTCCTGCTGTCGGCCGAACATGTGGCCCGCCTGCTCTCCCCGCGCGACGGCCTGCGCCCGCCGTGCATCATGCTGCAATGCGATGCCTTTCTGGCGCTGGCATCCGGCAGGCGGCGCTGGGGATGGTCGATGCGGCTTTCGCGCAACGGGGTTCCGCTGGAGGGCCATCTGCTCGACGGGCGGCCCATCCCGCTGGGGAGGGACGGGTTCATCCGCCCAAGTCTGCGGCACATCCCGGCAGGAACGGCAATGGCGCACGGCCATGCGATCATCGGGCTGGCCTGATTATTTGGAAAGGGCTCGCCATGCCGATATGGCAGTCGCTGTGCGCAAACACGCCTCGCCTTGCGTGAAAGCACCGCTGCGCATTGCGCAATCGTTTCATGCGCGGAAACATGCATTGCAAGATTTCCGTTGCGATCCTTATCCAAAGTTGAATAGCTACGTCATGCAAGCAGCCCTGTGCGGGCTTCAGGCTGTCTTGCGCGGGGGCGCAGCAACGCATCGTGCGTTTGTCAGGATTCAATACCGAGAACGCAAGACCGGAACGTCTGCCGGACCCGGTCCCGTCTTTGCCCGATGGAGGCACAGCGACGGGCGATCCGGATTCGATCCGGTTCGTGACCATTCTTTTCGCCGATATCGTCGGATCCACCCGCTTGCTCGGTTCGCTCGAACCCGACGATGCGCGCGACCTGCTCGATGCATCGATCCTGCTGATCCAGCAGGCCATCCATGAACTGGGCGGGCTGGTGGTGCGCGTGCAGGGCGACGGGGTGATGGCGGTGTTCGGCGTGCAGCCCGCGGCCGAAGACCACGCGCTGCGCGGCGCGCTGGCAGGGCTGCGCATCAACGAACTGATGAAAAGCGGGATCATGGGCATCCTGCCCGCTCCGCAGGTGCGGGTGGGCGTTCATGCCGGGCCGATCCTGCTTCGTCAGCAGGACAACGACTTCGGCCGCATCCTCGATGTGGTTGGCCATGCCGCCCATGTTGCAGGCCAGACCGAGAAGATCGCAAGACCGGGCGGGGTGGCGATTACCGCAACCGCGCTTTCGCTGATTGTCGAACCCTGCGCGGTGGAACCTGCCGGAACCGTGGCATCGGGCGCGGACGAGCGCGGCGAGGCGGTTTTCACGCTTGGCGCGGTGAACCTGGGCGGAGGCGACAGCCTGCCGGTCAAGGGCAATGCCACCGTTCCGATGATCGGCCGCGCGGCGGAACTTGCCATGGTGCATGCCGAAGTGCGCCGGCTTGCGACGCGCGAGCCCGATGCCGCCGGAACGCAGGATTGCCGGGCAATTGGCATCATCGGTGAAGCGGGAATCGGCAAGAGCAGGCTCCTGCTGGAAGCGGCACGGCTGGGGGCGGGACTTGGCGTGACCTTCGTGGCCATTCGCGGCAGCGCGCTGCTGGCAGCCGTGCCCTTCGGGTGTCTCGGCGCGCCGCTTCGGCTGCTGACCGATCTGCTGCGCCCCTTCGCGCCCGATCCGGCGGCGGCGGCCCGGATGTCCGCGCAGGAACGCGCCTGCCTTGACGGACTGCTGGGCAAGACCGACACATGGCTGGCCGACCTTACACCGGGCGACCGGAACCATATCGCCACGCAGACCGTGCTGCGTCTGGCAACACTGGCCGCGCGCCACATCCGCGTCCTTCTGCTGGTGGATGATGTCCAGTATATCGACAGCGAGAGCATGTCGGCGCTGGCCGCAATCTGTCACGACCTGTCCAGCCAAGCAGAGCCAGCTTCCCTGCCCGGCCTTGCACTCATCCTTGCCGGCCGGCCCGAAGCGACGCCGAAACTGCAAGCCATGTGCCGCACGGTCATCACGCTTGCCCCGCTTTCCCCGCCATCGGCGCGGACGCTGGTTTCCCTCGTAAACCGGCTCGCCCCGCTCGACGACGGCACGGTCGAGCGCATCATCGAGCGTGCCGAAGGTCTGCCGCTGGCTCTGCACGAGTTTGCCATCACTGCGCTGGACGGCGGGCCCGAAACAGACGGGCGGACAGGGGATGCGGCCAATCAGCAGCTTCCGGTCCGGCTTGACGCACTGCTGGCAGCGCGCCTTGCCACGCTTGACGTGGATGCCAGCCGCCTGTGCCAGTTCTGCGCCGCGCTTGGCCCGGTCTTTGCCCTTCAGCGGCTGGAGCGGGGTGCCGCGCTCGTCTGCCGCAACCCCGCAGGCGCGATCACCCGTCTGATCGAGGCGCGCGTCATCGAGTTCGCCGGAACCGGGCAGGCACGCTTCACCCACCAGCTCGTGCAGGAGGCCGCCTATCGCGCCATGGCGCGCAAGCGGCGCCAGGCCATGCATGCGCGCGTCCTTGAGATGCTTCAGGCCGGCATGACGGAAGGGCAGGAGACCTTTGCCCCCAGCCACGCCGAACTTGCCAGTCACGCCGAGAAGGCCGGACAGTTCGAACAGGCGCTTGGCCATCTGTGGAATGCCTGCACCCAGGCGCTCGGCCTTGCCGCGATCGAAGCGGTGCAGGAACTGCATGACCGCGCCCGCAGCATTGCCGAACGCCTGCCCCCCGAAGCCGCCGCAGCCGCGCGCGCCCGTTTCGGCCTGCTGGTCTTCGATACGCTGCAACAGCTTTCGCTCGAACAATCGCTGCGCCCGGAGATGCAGGCACTGGCCGAGGGCGAGATCGACCTGGGGCCGGGCGCGCGCACGGTGGCGCGGATCAACATGGCCCTGATCGAGTGGATCGATGGCGCCCCCATGCGCGGCACCCGCTGGCTGGCGCAGGCCGAAGCCGATCTGGACGCGCACGAAAGCCTGCCCCGGCGCACCTATGCCGATCTGGTGGCCGCCTATCTCGCCTATTCGCTGGGCCAGACGCGCGAGGCGGTGGACCGGATCGAGCGGCTGGGCAACCGGCTTGACGACGGGTTGCGCGGCGCGACTTTCGGCGCGGTGGTGGTCATCCCGCACGTTCTGGCCCGTGCTTTCGGCGCATGGTATCTGACCGATCTGGGCGAGACATCCAAGGCACGAAGCTGGATCGCAGAGGCGCTCAACCTGTCCCGGCGCTATCGCCACGCCTATTCGCGGCTGCTGGCCGATCTGGCGCGCGGCTATCTGCATTACCGCGCGGGCCGGTTGCACAAGGCCCTGCCGATCCTGCGGGCGGCCTACGGCGACTGCCTGCGTCACCGCTTTCACGGGTTCGAACCGGCCAGCGCCAGCTGGCTGGCACTGTGCCTGATCGATCTGGGCCTGCTGGACGAGGCCCATGAGATTGTCGAGGAGACCGTGGCGCGCGGCAATTTCCTGAAAGTGCGCACATCCGCCACCTATTACCTGCACGAGGCACGCTGCCGCCTCGCGCTGGCGCAGGGGGATGCGGTAGCAGCCGAGGCGCTGGGCGGCACAGCGCTGGACCATGCGCGCGCCTGCGAGGACGTGGTGCACGAACTGCACGCTCTTGTCCTGTGCGCCGAGGTTCATGCGCAGACCGGCAGGACGGTTGCCGCTGCGGGCACAACCGATCCTGACCTGCTTGCCGCGGGCGCGCGCGAACTGGGGCTGGCCGGACTGGCACGGGCGGTGGAACGCCTGCGCCAAGGTGCAGCCACCGCGCCCGTGGAGGCCGCTGGCAGGCCATGAGCGCCGAGGCGGAACTCGCCCGGATCGGGCAGGCACTGCTCGAACCGGGGGCGCCCGCGCTGCTCCGCTGCCCCTCGCTTGAAAAACCCGCCTATCCCGGCCGGGTCTTCGTGGCGGCCCGCCATGAAGTGGCAAGCGCAATCCTGTGCGATACGCAGCGCTTCTCGCTGCGCCATTACGACGATCTGCTTGAACAGGTTCTGCCCGGCACGCGCTATCTGGTGGGCGAGAACGACGCGAAACGCCAGGTGCGACTGCGCGCGCTTCATGCAGCACAGGGATGGCTCGATGCGCACCGCGGCGCGCCTGCCGGTGATGTTCCGCCCAATCTTGCCCTGCCTTTCCGCAACTGGATTGCCGCCATCGCACGCGAGGAAGCCGAGCGCGTCCTCGTGCGGCTGGCGCAGCGGGCAGAGGGCGCGGCGCCGATCAACTTCGTGCGCGAATATGCCTTCCTGATCGCATGGCGCACCGCGCGGCGGATCATCGGCGTGCCCGCACCGCGCCGGGTGCCGCCGCCGGTGCGGCTGATGGCAGCCTTGCGCAACCTTTCCCGGCCGGGCGCGTGGCTGCGCCTGCAAGGCGAACTGGGCGCATCGCTGACCACGCTGCTCATGCTTCAGCCGCTGTTCGGCCATGTCTTCGGAACGGTGACGACAAGCCCCGGCTGGATGCAATGGCTTGCCCGGCAGACGGCGCAGCCTTCGCTCGCCGCGATCGACCGGACGTTCGATCTGCCGGCCATGGCCCCGGCGCAGAGCCTGCTGGCCGCGCTGGCCGCAGTAGAGCCGCAGTTTGCCGACGTGGCCGATTACCGCCTGCAAGCGCGCAGCCTGATCTTCGAGCTGACCGGCGCCATGGTGCTGATCGTGGGCAAATCGCTGGCGGAGATCGCCGGGTTCGCCGCATCGGCGCAAGGGGCCGAAGCCGGGCTGGACTGGGCCACGCTGGTGAGGCACCTGAGCGCGCGGGATGATGGATGGACGCGGCGCGATGCTGCCGTCAACGAGGCGCTGCGGCTGGTCGGCGGCAGCCGCCTGATGCGCACCGTGCGCCATGACGGCACGTGGCGCGCAATCGGCCTTGCCGCGCAGGACCGGGTGGTGGTGCTGACCGATGCCGCATCGCGCGATCCCGCCGTCTTTGCCGATCCGGGGCGTTTCGCCCCCGATCCGGCGCGGCCCTACATCACCTCCGGCCCGCTGGAAGGCCCGCATGTGTGCTATGGCCGGGGGATGGCGTGGACCATCATGGCCGAGGCCATCGCTGCCACCGCCGGGCGCATCGTTCCTGCCCCCGGCACAAGGCTGGCAAGCTTTGCCGGCCTGCCGGACGACCTGCCCTTTACCGCCCTTCCCCGATAGCAACGGACATTGCCGTGAGCCTTGCACAGGACTTCATCACCATCGCAATCCCGTTCGGCGAGGCTTGCGAAACCTTCGATCCGGGCGATGTCGATCGCAAGATCGCCGAACTGGGCAATCCGGCGCATCCGGAAATCGCGGCGCGGCTGCGCGCGGCGGGCCTGGTCCATTTCCTGTCGATCCATGTCATCGCGCCCGACCCGGCGGCAGGCAAGGCGCATCTCCTGATCGAGGCGACGGTGGACGGCAAGGCGGATGCAGCCCTGCCCCGGCTGGTCGAGGCCATTGGCGCAGACCTGCTGCCGGTGCTGGCGCTGACCAGCGGCATCACGTCGGCCGACGAGGTGCTGCCGCTTCTCACCAGGCACAGCCACCGCATCAGCCCATCGCCGCTGCGCTGGTTCGGCCATCTTTCCGGCCTGCCGTTCAACGGCCTTCCGGGGCTGAGCGTGAGTGCAATTGCGCGCAACCGCGTCATCGCCGAAAAGGCGCGCGCGATCATCGCACAAATGCGCGAAGGATCATCGGCCCTTGGCCCGCAAGCGTTTTTCCGCCACGTCGCCGACCGGCTCGAAGCCGACATCGCCCCCTTGCGCGCAGGCAGACCAGAGCCGCTTTCCTTCTGCGACCGCGCGCAGGCGCCATGGCTGGACTTTGCCCGCAGCGGCTGGAACGCGGCGTGGATCCTGCGCGGGATCGGCGCGGCCACGGGATTCCTGTTCCCGCTGGTCATCATGCCGTGGCTGGTCATCGCCGCAGGCTTGCTGATTGCAGGCAAGGGCATCGGCGCAGCCGCATCGGGCGCGATCGTGCCCGGCCTGGTGCTGAGCGCGGCCCTGATCGCGCTCCTGCTCTGGCTGCTGCGGCGTGATGAAGTGGCAAACCGGCCGGTGGACCGCACCCCGTCCGCGGCAAGCCTTGCCGCGATGATGGCGCGCGAGAACGCGCCGGGGGTGGTGCAGAACCACATGATCAGCGTGACCCGCCTGCGCCCGGCATGGATCCGCAGGCTGAGCATGCCAGCCGCCTTCACCGTGGTGGCGATTATGGCGCGGATCGGGGCGATGCGTCCGGGCTTCCTTGCCTCGATCGGCACGATCCACGCCGCGCGCTGGATCGTGCTGCCGGGAACGCGGCAACTGGTGTTTTGCAGCAACTACGACGGAAGCTGGGAAAGTTACCTCGAAGACTTCATCACCAAGGCCGCCAAGGGCACGACCGGCATGTGGAGCAATACCGAAGGCGCTCCGGCAGCGTGGATGCTGTTCTGGAAAGGTGTCGAAGATGGCGACCGCATGAAGCGCTTTGCCCGCCGGTCGATGCAGCCGACGCCCTTCTGGTTCTCGGCCCATCCCGATCTTTCCTGCACGGCGATGCGCAAGCACGCGCTGATCGCCAGCGGGCTGGTCTGGCGCGAGCGGGTGGAACAGTGCGCCAGTGCCGCCAAAGCCTGGCTTGACCTGTTCGGATCGGTTCCGCGCCCCGATTACGGCCTGCAATACGAGGAAATCCAGACGCTGATGTTCGGCGGGCTGCGGCGCCATCCCCACAGCAAGGTCATTGCCCTGACCTTCGGCGCTTCTGGCGCGCAGGATGCAGCATCTGCCGGTGAACGCGCCCGGCACTGGCTGGCGGGGCTGATCCGCGAGGACATGATCGACTTCGGCGACAGACCGGCCGGCGATCTGGTCTGCAACATCGCCTTTTCTGCGGCAGGGCTGCGCCTGCTGGGGCTGGACCGCGAACTGGCGCTGGACGGAGAGGGGACCGCGCAGGGCTTTGCCCCCGCGTTCGCGCTCGGCATGGCGCATCCCAGCCGCCAGCGGGCGCTGGGCGATCCCGAAAAGCTGGAATGGAATGACGATGAAACCCACGCCGTGCTGCTGCTCTATGCCCGCGACGAGGCAAGCGCGGCGCGCTTTGCGCAGATCGTGGCAAGGGCCGAGGCCGAGGGTCTGAAGGTCGTCACCAGCATTGCCACCGGGATCACGATGTTCGACCTCGATGCCTTCCGCAAGGCATGGGATGCCAGCGACGAGGCGCTGTCAGCCCCCGGTGACGCGCAAGGCTTCGTTCACGCCGGGCCGGACACGACCGATGCCTTTGCGGCCGAGCCCTTCGGCTTTGTCGATGGTGTGTCGCAGCCCCTGGTGCGCGGGTTTCCAGGCGGGCATGGCGGCCCCGATCCGGTGCATGGCGTGGAGCCGGGCGAGTTCATTCTCGGCTATGCCGACAATCGCGGCTATTTTCCGCCATCCCCGCTGATCGAGCGCCCGATGCCGGGGCACGAATGCCTGCCCGCGCCGCCCGGCAGCCAGCCCGGCTCCCTCCCCGATTTCGGCCAGACACGCATCCGCCCGCGCGACTTCGGCCGCAACGGCAGCTATCTGGTGATCCGCCAGCTTGAACAGGATGTCGCAGGCTTTCGCACCCAGCTTGACTGTCTGGCAGATGTTGTCTGCCGCCAGCACGATGTCAGCAATCCCCATCACGGCAACCTGCACCGCACGCGCGAATGGATTGCGGCCAAGCTGCTGGGCCGCTGGCGCGATGGTTCCTCGCTGGTCGATCATCCGTTCAGCCCGGCCTTCCGCAGCGGCGCCGACGCAGTGCGGCGCAACGGCTTCCTGTTCCGCGACACCGATCCGCAAGGGCTGCGCTGCCCCTTCGGATCGCACATCCGGCGCAGCCTTCCGCGCGACAGCCTTGGCCAGACCGACCCGGACGAGCTTTCGGTGATCAACCGCCACCGCCTGCTGCGGCGCGGGCGCTCCTACCTGGCCGACGACGGCAAGACGGCGGAAGGCACGCTGTTCATGTGCTTCAACGCCGATCTGGAACGCCAGTTCGAGTTCGTCCAGCAGACCTGGCTGGCATCGCCGGTGTTCCACGGGCTGGAGGCCGAGCCTGATCCCTTTGCCCTTCACCGCGGCGGGCACGAAGCACAGCAGCGCTTCACCATCCACGGCCGCAATGCGCCGCTCACCCTGTGCCCGGTCCAGCGCTACGTGACCCTGCGCGGCGGCGGATACTATTTCATGCCGGGCCGGCAGGCGCTCGGCTTTCTGGCGGGCAACGCGCTCTAGGCCTTCATCAGTGCCTTGGTGCAGCAGGCGGTCAGCGCGGCCAGCGTGTCTTCCGGCGGAATGCCGGTGCCCAGCGCGGCAATCTCGTCAATGGTGCGCCGTCCGTCGGCCGCCATGAGCAGCGCGCGCAGTTCTGCCTGTTCGATCTTCAGGACGCCGTGATCGAGCGTGCAGAGCATTGCCTCGCCCATTGCGAGCATTCCGCGCACAAGCGGGCTGCATTGCGGCCGCTCCGCCGGGCTGGCCGGAAAGGGCGCAGGGGCAGTGAAAAGATTGACATACCATTCGGTGTAAAGTTGCAGCAGCACGCGCAAATGTTCTGGATCGGTGCTGATGGTGGCCACCGGCACCCGCTGGGGATAGACCGCCGCCGCCCGCTCGATCGCAGTGGCCAGCGCCTCGTCCTTGATGACCATGCTGTCGGCGCCATGGACGAACGAGCCATCCTCCTGCCGCGCCATCCGGGTCGACATCCACAGATTGGCGATGCGGCCGGCATCGATCGTCCGGTCCATGGTGCGGCCGGGCAGCCGCTTCACGAACAGGCTCTGCCGGAAGTAGCGCAGCGAGGCATAATCATCGCGCGATGCCGCGAGGAGAACGGCCGCTTCCGCATCATCGGGCACCGGCGCGCCATCGGGCAGGAACCCGTCAAGCTGCCGGTTGCGCCCGGCATCGGTCAGGAACGCGAGGCCGCAGGCATGAGCGGCAGCGGCCACATCAAGCAGACGTTGCGGGTGAAAGCAGGGGCCAAGCTCGTCATGGAACAGCACCGCATCGGGGCGTTGCAGCATGTTCTCCGCCTGCTGGCGCAGGGCGGTGGCAAGGGGTTCGTCGCCTTCCTGCTGCCGGGCATAGCTTTCAAGAAAATCGCGCACGGCGGCAATGCGCTCTTCCGGGTCGTCGATCTCGCCGATGGCATCGAGCAGCATTTCGCGCATGATCTGGCGCACGTGCCCGCCGGGCATGGCATTGTAACTGATGAAGGCAACGCCCCGGTCCGACAGGACATGCGCGGCCAGCCTCATCGTCGCCTCGCGCACGTGCGGGGGCACCCAGGCATAGACACCATGCGCAATCACATAGTCGAAAGAACCCGCCGGATAGCGGTGATGCGCCTCGCAGATGTCTTCCACCGCCAGCGTCACGTTGGTCAATCCGGCTGCCTCGGCAATCTCCATCCCGCGCGCGATGGCACTGGCCGAAAGATCGAAGCCATGCGCTTCGCACCCCGGCCACATCGCCGCCATCGACATGAGATTGACGCCGGTGCCCCCGCCGATTTCAAGAATGCGCGCCTCGCATGGCGGCACCGGATCAAGCCCGGCCAGCCGCGCCAGCACCGCCAGCCGTTCAGGGTGCGTCTGCGCAAAGACCGTGGTGGGGTAGGCTACGCGATCGTAGGGAGTGGGGTTCGCGAGGGTCGTCAAGTGCATTGTCCTTGCTCAATCACGCACATAGGTGAACGTCTGGCAGCGATGGAGATCGAAATCGGCATCCGGCCCCGGCCCGCTCGCAACATCGTGAACCGAAATGCGCAGAACTTTCGGTTCGGCGAGGATAAAGGAAACCGCACGCACCGGAACCGCACCGCACAGGCCATCCTTTCCCCAGACCGGCCTTGCCCCGTCGGCTGGATCCACACGGGCGAGAAGCGGCGATGCCGGCACGATCCGAAGCTGAAGGCCCTTGGCGAAATCGAGGCGATCGGGCTTCACGGCAAGCGCACCCAGAACCTTGAAGGCTTGCGTATCGTAAGGCTGCCACTGGCCCAGAAGTGCGGGATCGATGGCGGGCGCAACCGGGGTCGGCGCGATCGCGGGGGAATGGCTTTCGGTTGATGCGGGGGAGTGATCTCCCGGCTGTTTTGCAGCGTTGCAGGCGGAAAGGAGCAGCGCCGCCAGCATGGCTGTTGCGGGCAGTCTCACCTGCGCTCCCTGCCCTTTGCCTGCATGAGGGGCTTGCCGGGCTGGTTGCGCGCCTCGCTTTGCGCAATCCGCGCGGCGGACAGGAACAGCTCCTTCACGTCCTTGTTGCGTTCGGGCGACAGATCCGGGCGATTTGATTCCAGCGCTGCTGTCTTCCAGTCAGGCCCCTTGGGGTTGTTCACGGCGCGGGTGAACTTGGGGAACTTCCTGGTGATCCCCCCGCCCCCAAGGTTATAGACCATGTCCATCATGGCAACCTGCGCATCTTCCGGGAAGGTATCGAAACCGGGATAGGCAATGCGCAGTTCGGCGATGAAACCGTCAAGCTTGAGCAGGCGCAGCCGGTCGGCCTCCGATTCCATGATGAACAGCCTGGCATCCTTGCGATAGGACTGGGCGGTGTAGTTGCGCTCCGTTCCGGCCGGACTGATCTTGCGCAGCCGCTCCCATTCCGCGCGCTTTTCCTCAGGCTTGGCCGGCTGCTTGTTCGGATGACGAAGATCGATGGCCGTGGCGGACGCAGCATCGGGAAGCATGGTGCCATAGCCGATCGTCACCTGGCTTTTCGAATCGAGATACATGAAGTTCACCAGACCTTCGCCCTTGGCGAGGAGCGCTATGGCGCGGGCCTTGGCGTTGGCGATGGACATGGGCGGATCAGGCGGTTCTTGCCCGCCGCTGCATCTCGGTCAGCAGACGGTCCATTTCTATGCCGATCCTGAGGAACGTCTGCTCGACATCGGCAATCTTGGTTTCCATCTGGCGCATCAGCTGGCGCATCTCGTTCGATCCGTCGCGCACTGTGCTGGCGGTCTGGAACAGGGCCACGCTGTCCTCGGCAAAACCGACGAGCATGTTCACGCCGGGGACATAGCCGGTCAGTCCTTTCGATTTCAGCGCTTCGACCGTGGCTTTCTTGATGACGGAAAGCGAAGTCTTGATCGCCCCCGATTCCATGCGCGTCCCGCTCTTGCCAAGCTGCGCATAGAGTTCCTTGACCACCACCTGATAGGCGCTGACGGCGGCCTTCGCCTGGAAAGCGTTGATCATGAGGTTGAGCGGAAGCATGGCGGCATTCGCAAATACGGCGATGTTGCCCCAGAACCGTGCCTGCTGCATGTCGGTTTCCAGCGCCTTGCGTGCTTCGCGCATTGCCGCCACACCTGCGCTTACCGCCATCTGCTTCTGCGCCAGCCGCTGGAACGTGGCAGAAAGGTTCTGCGGCTGCTGTGGCGTTGACGGGGACGTTGGCCTGGCAGGGGCCATGGTGAACAGGCTCGCCATTTCCTCGCCGCTGAAGGTGATGAACGCAGGTGGCGAACGTCCCGGAAGTTCAAGCCTTGCCCTTGGCGGATTCATCGACACATCGACCACCTTCATGGCCGTGCCTGCCATGATCCCGCCGCCAATGCCCGGATTGGTGGCGGCATATTTCCAGTTCTGCGCCCTTGCGGCAGTCAGCATGAAGCGGGTCGTGACCATCGCACCGGGCTTCAGAAGGTTCATCTGCATTGCCATTTCGCTCTCCCGGACATCGAACGCCAGTGCATGACCCTCAGCCGAACCTGTATCCGAAGCCGTCCCCTTCAACGGTGACATCGATCACCATCACTTCATCGCCGTTCATCTGGCGGTTCAGGAGTTCGATCGAGAGGTCGGGCAGCATGGTGTTGGTCAGGATCGCATCGATCAGGCGGCCACCGCTGGCCACTTCGTTGCAGCGCGAGACGATGAGATCGACCACGTCCTGCCCATAGCTGAAGACAATGCCATGGCTGTCGGCGATGCGCTTGACGATACGGTCAAGCTGGATGCGCACGATCCCTTGCAGCATCGTCGGGCTGAGCGGATAGTAGGGCAGCACGATCAGGCGGCCCAGGAGCGCAGGGGGGAAGACCTTGAGCAGTTCGGGACGCAGCGCGGTGGCCAGCGCTTCGGCTTCGGGCTTCATCTCCTCGTCCTCGCTCATCGTGGTGATGAGGTCGGTGCCGACATTGCTGGTCAGCAGGATCAGCGTGTTCTTGAAATCGATGTAACGCCCTTCGGCGTCGTTCATGAAGCCCTTGTCGAAAACCTGGAAAAACATCTCGTGAACGTCGGGGTGGGCCTTTTCCACTTCGTCGAGCAACACCACCGAATAAGGCCGCCGGCGCACCGCTTCGGTGAGGACGCCGCCCTGACCGTAGCCGACGTAACCCGCAGGCGCGCCCTTCAGTGTCGAGACGGTATGCGCCTCCTGAAACTCGCTCATGTTGATGACGATGAGGCTGTCATCGCCGGAAAACAGCAGTTCGGACAGGACCATTGCCGTTTCGGTCTTGCCGACGCCCGATGGGCCGCACAGCATGAACACGCCCACCGGCTTGTTCGGATTGTCAAGCTTGGCGCGGCTGGTCTGGATGCGCTTGGCGATGGCATCCATCGCATGATCCTGCCCGATCACCCGCTTCTTGAGCTGGTCGGCAATAGTCAGCACGCTTTCGATCTCGTTCTTGACCATGCGGCCCATCGGGATGCCGGTCCAGTCGCCCACCACGGCGGCAATCGCGTCCTGATCGACCACGCCGAACACCATCGGCTCGTCGCCATGCGCCTCGGCCATGGCGGCAAGGGCTGCTTTCAGCGCCTCCTTCAGCGCCTCCTCGCCCTCGACCGGACCATCGCCCGCCGCCTTGCGCGCCTCGGTGAGCGCATCGCGCGCCGCCACGACACCTGCCAGCGCCTGCTTCTCGCGCTCCCACTTGGCGTTCACCTCATCAAGCGCGGTTCTGGCCTCGGCGATGGCCTCGTCGAGCTTGGGCAGGCGTTCGCCGCTGGTATATTGCCCGCCTGCCTCGCGCAGCGCGATCTCGCGTTCGACTTCGAGCAGTTCCAGCCGCCGCTTGCGGTCCTCGACCTGCGCCGGGGTGGAATGCTGCGACACGGCCACGCGCGCGCAGGCGGTATCGAGCAGGCTTACCGCCTTGTCCGGCAGCTGCCGCGCCGGGACATAACGCTGCGAAAGCTTGACCGCCGCCTCGACCGCTTCGTCGAGCACGACGACATTGTGGTGTTTTTCCATCATCGGCGCGACCGAGCGGATCATGGCCACGGCCTTGTCGGTTTCCGGCTCGGCCACGTCCACCGTCTGGAAGCGGCGGGTCAGCGCCGGGTCTTTCTCGAAATACTGGCGGTATTCGGCATAGGTGGTGGCAGCGATCGTGCGCAGGTTGCCGCGGGCCAATGCGGGCTTGAGCAGGTTTGCGGCATCGCCCGTGCCTGCCTGCCCGCCCGCACCTATCAGGGTATGCGCTTCGTCGATGAAGAGGATGATCGGGGTGGGGCTGGCCTCGACCTCGTCGATCACCTGACGCAGGCGCTTTTCGAACTCGCCCTTCATGCTCGCCCCTGCCTGCATGAGGCCGATGTCGAGGCTGCGCAGCGTGACACCCTGAAGCGCGGGCGGCACATCACCATCGACGATACGCTTGGCAAAGCCTTCGACCACCGCGGTCTTGCCTACGCCTGCTTCGCCGACAAGGATCGGATTGTTCTGGCGGCGGCGCAGCAGGATGTCGACACACTGGCGAATCTCGCTGTCGCGGCCGACGATGCGGTCGATCTTGCCATCGCGCGCGGCCTGCGTCAGATCGACCGAAAACTTGGCCAGCGCCTCGCCATCGCCGACCGGGCCAGGCCCGGCCTCGCCGCCTGCCGCGCCCCCGCCAAGATCGGCGCCCTGCGTGGTTTCGTGGCTTGAGGCGCAAACCGCCTCGAACTCGCTCGCCAGACGCTCCACCTGAACCTTGCGGAACTCCGCGCTGATCGCAAACAGCGCATTGCGCAGCGTTGCCGTCTTGAGCATCCCGTAGAGCAGATGCCCGGTCCGCACCCGGCCCGCGCCGAACTGGAGCGAAGCATAGAGCCAGCCCTTCTCGATGGCCTCCTCGATCTGGGGCGAGAAATCGGAAATCGAGGTGGCCCCGCGCGGCAGGGCATCGAGCGCAGCCACGACCTGCCGGGCCAGCGTTTCGTCATCAAGGCCGAAGGCGGTGCGGATCGCGGCAAGATCGTTCTGCGGATCCTGCAACAGGACGTGGATCCAGTGAACCAGCTCGACATAGGGATTGCCGCGCATCTTGCAGAAGCCGGTGGCGGTTTCGATCCCCTTGAGCGCGGTCTGGTTGAGCCGCCCGAACAGGGCGGTGCGGCTGATCTCGGTCATCCTGCCGGTTTCCTTCTTCTGAGACTGGTCTTGCGTAAGTGGGCATCCGCCCTGATCGGCCCGGCAGCAGCGGCCTGATCGGCAGCTTGCGCGCCGGTTGCCGAACCGGGCCTGCGGCGGCGCCGGGCAATGGCGGCCAAAGCGGAACCTCGTGGCTTTATCCAGCCCGACCAGCCCAGCCGGGCCTTTCCATCCAGCCGCGCCGGGGGCGCATGTTCATCAGCCAGTTCGACGCACAGATCCCATTCAAGGTGCGTCGGCTTGAAAGCCTCGATTGCCTCTGCGGCAACGGCAAATCGCGTGCCGCCGGGCATGAGCGAGAGATAATCGGCGTGGCTGTTGGCCCGCACGACGACGCGGAACGCATCCGATGCGCTGTAGATGCGGCTGCCCAGCACGGCATCCTGACCCAGCGTGGCATAGCTGCGCCCTAGGCGGGTTCGATCTTCGCGCTCCATCTCCCGCCAGCGCGGCATGAACTCGATAACCGTCGCAGGCTGGCGCAGGAGGTGCCCCAGCGCGTCCTCGATCACCACCGCGCTGCGCGGCCCGGCAAAGACCGAGGCATAGTGCAGGCGTGCCCGCGCATGAAAGCGGCTGTCCTCGCGCGCGCCCTCGCTTGCGCCCGAAAGCGCGCCGAGCCACGCGGCGAAGCGATCATCTCCCGGCCGGTCGGCCTGTGCGGCGGGCTGCGATTCGGCCCAGGCGCGGTAGAAGAGCTGAAGCATGCGCCCCGATATGGTGTTCAGCCAGTCAAGGAACGGCTGCCTGGCGGCGTAGCGGCGTTCATAGACCGCGAACTCGGTGAGATGGATGGGCATCGGCCCCATCGGACCCAGAAGGCCGAGCCATTCGCCGTAAAGGCGCGGCCTGCCGTGATGGAACTCGATTTTCGAGAGCGTCTGTGCGGCAAAGCCGAGCGAAGGTTCCTGCGCAAGATCGACGATGGACTGCGCCGGTTGCCGTGCCGCACCGATGCGCGGCTTGCCCGCAGCCGCCGCCTCTGCCCGGCGCAGCACGGCAAACAGCCCGCTACGCTTCAGATCGACCGCGAGGGCCGACCAGTCGATCAGATCGTGTGCTTGCGTCCGATCCGGGGCGGCCATGACATTATCGTTCCTTCGCCCGGCGTGCGGACGATCGTTTCGGTGAAGCTGTTGACGGAGGTGAACTCTGCCAGAAAGCGCTCGACCACGGCAGAAAACAGGAACAGCCGGGCATTGTCGAACGAGGCATCATCCAGCGTGAGCGTAACGCGGCTGCCGCGCGCAACGGCCATGGCCCCGCGCCCCGGCACGCGCCGCACCACCGGGCGCGAGCCGACAGAAATGATCCCGTCGATCTGCCGGCGCAGCGCGGCATTGTCGCGCGGGCCGTAAAGGGCAAGGTGATCGCGCAGCATGGCCGGATCGCTCCCGTCTTCGGGAACGAGCGAGGCATAGTTCGGCGTGAGATGCGCGATTATCCGCCAGGCGGCATCGTCAAGCCCCAGCGGCGGGCGCGGTTTGCTGGGGCTGCGCAGCACGCTCACCGCGCGGACCGGGCCGCCGGGCGGAATGAAGTGTTCGGTGCCGCGGAACGTCAGCTTGGCGGCCAGTTCACGGTTGGTGACAAGCGCGCGAACCGCCAGTTCCTTGATGTCGGCAATGCGTTCGGGATTGCCCGCCGCGGTAAGCGAGAGCCAGGTTTCGGTGCCGGTGTAGTCGTCTCGGCGAAGGCGCCTCTGCTCGCGCGTGGACAGGCGGCGCAGCTTGAGCCGGGGCACGAAGAAGAGTGCATCGCGCCAGTCATACAGCAGGGCGCCCAGCGCATAGAGCGGCGCGACCGGGCGCGGTTCGGTCGCCTCGCGCATGTGCGCCGACATGTCGAGAATGCGCCAGACCTCGAAGTCGATCGGCCGGGTGCGGTCCGGCATCAGCAGGAACTCATGTTCTGCCTGATCCACCTGCACCCGGCCAAGCTGCTTTTCGAAGAGGTTGATGGCAGGCGTTGCAAACAGCCGGAAATTGCCCGGCGAAACTGCTCCGGCGAGGGCGAGCGCGTTGCGATTGAACAGCAGCACGATATCAACCGCGCCGCCCGCAGCCCCCGCAAAGGCCTTGTCCAGCCCCCGGAGCACGGCAAACAGAAAGCGTTCCGGACAGGCGAAATATTCGGTCAGCAGGCGATAGCCGCGAAACGAGCGTTCCTCCGGCGGAAGCAGCGCCTCGTGCTGTTCGAAACCGGCCTGAACCGGCAAAGGCAATGGCACGGGCGGCGCCGATGCCGATGAGGCGGGCCTTGCCAGCACCGCCACGGTCTCGCCGATTATCTGGCGATACAGCTCTCCGGGAATGGTTTCGGACCCATCTAGGTAGAGCGGCAGGTCGGTGATCCTGAGGGCTTCCAGCGGGATCGCGCCTGCGCCTTCGAAGCGCAGGCGCAGGCCCGCTTCGGCGCGGGCACCGGCACTGGCGGCAAAGCTGGCCACCGCCGTGCGCGACCCCAGATACTCGGCCTCGACAATGCGCAAGGGATACAGCCGGACCGCATGCCCCGTGCGGAAGGTGACCGGGCTGGCTCCGGGCTCGTCGCTCGTCGCCACGAGTTCCGTCTGGCGCGGCACTTCATAGCCTTCGGCCAGAAGCGGATCGCCGTCCTTTGGCTCGAAACCTGCGATGCAGATGGAAGGGACGGGGGCCAGATAGTGCGGCTGAACAGCCGAAAGCAGGTGCTGGGTGAACTCCGGATACTGATCCGACAGCTTGAGCTGGACCCTTGCCGAAAGATAGGCCACCCCTTCGAGCAGACGTTCCACGTATGGATCGGGATCATTGGGCGTTTTCAGCCCCAGCCGCGCGGCGACAGTCTCGTGCTCCTCGCCGAATTCGCGCGCGGATTCGCGCAGATAGGTCAGTTCCTCGTTGTAGAAGCGCAGGAGGCGCGGGTCCATCGCGCTACTCCCGCACGGTCACGGCCGAGGAATCGGCCTCGACATCGGTGCGCAGCTTGATCGGCACGGCCCGCACTGCCGAGCGCACATCCGCCTCGATCACGAAGGTCAGCGCGTTTTCACGTTCGACCTTGCCCGAAAGTTCGACATGAAGCGTCGCCGGATCGATGCGCGGCTCGAACGCCCGCACGGCATCGCGGATCTCGCGCGCGCGGCGCAGGACCGCCCGGCTGCTGAGCGACTTTCCCGCCAGATCGGCAACGCCATAATTGAGGACGCTGGTCCGCACCTGCGGATAGGCTTCAAGATCGACGCTGGCCTCCAGATTGGTCGTGTTCAGCAGCCAGCCAAGTTCGCGCCGCACCGTGGCGCGCAGGGCGGTTTCGTTGAAACGTTCAAGCACCGGAACGGAAAGGAAGCGCAGGGCTTCGCGGCGCTCTTCGGCCTGTTCCAGCTCCTCGCCGCGCATGCCGCCGATCTCGTTGCCAGCGACCAGCTTGTCGAAAAGCGTGGGATTGAGAACCGGCTGGGCAGGATTGCGCGCCATCAATCGAAAGTGAGCTTGCGCAGATCGAGCAGGCCGATATCGTCGCCGCCGGACAGGGTCCACAACCGCTGGCCCAGCCCCGACTGCACGGCGACGCCATCATGCTCGGCATCAATCCAGCCCGTTTCGCGGCCCAGCCGCAGGGCGGCCGACTGTGCGCCTTCCGTTCCTGGATAGCGTGCAGGCAGGAATGCCGCGATCGATTGGCCCGATTTCAGGGCGATCTGCACGGGATACCAGATGGTATCGCGAAGATCCTCCGGGCCATCGGAGGTGATGGAAACCACTGCATCGAACGGGATGAGGCCATAGCGGCCCGCAACAATGGCCTCGAAGGTGGGGCCGAAGCGCATGTCGGCATCGGCAATCCAGTCAAACCGGCGACCGTCAAGGTTGCCCGGCGTGTCCGGAGCTTCGCCGAAAGCCTCGTCGCGCACTGCCTCTGCTTCGGCATGGCGGCATCTGGATTGAAGCGTCAGCGCGCGGGCCACGCCTTCCACCCAGCCACCCATGCCCACCAGCACCGGCATATCGGCCTTGCCGGCAAAGACATCGGCACGCAGGCATTCGGCTTCAATGGCCTGATTGTAGGTCACGGCCAGCATCTGTGCGTTCCCGGCAACCTGGGCAAGCGCCTGCAACTGCTTGCGGGCCTTGTCCCATTCGCCGGTCACGCACAGCAACTGGAACAGGAACATGCGGGCCTTGTCGTCTCCCGGACGCGTGCGGACAACCTCGACGAGAGCGCTACGCGCCCCGTCCAGATCGCCCTCGCGCAGCAAGGTGTCCGGATCTGCCATATCGACCGCCCCCAGTCCCCATATTCGGCGCCCAGCCCGAAAGCCGGGCGCGCACGCTCAAAGCGACTTGTTGGCCTTGAGATCCCAGCCAAACTTGGCAACACCGCCAAGACCGCCCTTGTCGGTCTGTTCCTTGTAGTCGAACTTGATCTCGCCGAAGTTCAGCGACACCGACTCCATCGGATTGCTGCCGTCGGTGCCGGTATTGGCGATGCTCGACACCAGAATGTTCTTGAGCGAGATCTTGTAGTATTCTTCCTGCTTGCCGCCCGCCTTGCGAACGGTGAGCACGCCCTCGGCGATATGATCGCCCTTGGCGCAGGCCTGCATCAGCGCCGGGGTGGAAAGATCGCAGCGCTTCTGGATGGTCAGGTCGTTGAACGAAACCTTGCCCGAACCGCCACCGCCGCCGGTTGCCCAGTCGCCGCCGTTGGAAAGACCCCACGAGAAGTTCTCGATGTCGATCTCGCCCTTGTGCTTGTCGTCCTTCGACTCGCCCTTGATGTTGGTCAGCTTCAGAAAGATGTCAGTTGCCACAATCCGTCTCCTATAATTCGATCAACAGGTTGCGAACCCGAACGACGTTCAGCCTCAAAAGACTGGTTGGCACTCAAAAAAAAACGGCGACCGTCACCCGCAGGTCTGGCCTTTGTCAGGCATGCCTTGGTGATGGCCTGCCTGCCGGTCAGCCCCCGGTGTTCCTGTCGTCCTGACCCAGATACACCCGGTGCCGACCGGATCATGTGATAAAATGCACTAGCCGCCCGAATTGGGAAGCTTCGATACCATGCTCAGCGAAACATCCATGCCTTCAAGCTGATAATGCGGGATGAACAGGAACTTTCCCTTGAAATAACCGGGATTGGCTTCGTCAGGAACGACTTCGATCCTTGCATCCTTGAGCGGCAGACGCGCCTTCGTTTCTTCGGTTGAACTTTCCGGCTGGCCATCGATGTAATTGGAAATCCAGGCCTGCAGATCCTGTTCGATCTGGCGTTCGGTGCGTGTGCCGCCAATCCAGTCGCGGACCATGCACTTGAGATAGTGGGCAAAGCGGCAGCTGGAGAAAATGTAGGGCAGCCGTGCCGAAAGGTTGGCCGAAGCCGTGGCGGCAGGGTCGTCATAGACGGCCGGATTGTTGACCGTCTGCGCGCCGATGAAGGTTGCCTGATCGGTGCCCTTGCGATGGATCATCGCCATCAGGCCGGCCTTGGACAATTCGGCCTCGCGGCGGTCCGAAATGGCGATTTCGGTCGGGCACTTCATGTCAACCCCGCCATCGTCTGTGGGGAACATGGCAAGCGGCAACCCTTCAACCGTGCCGCCGCTCTCGACACCGCGGATGCGGCTGCACCAGCCCCAGGTGCTGAATGCCTCGGTAATGCGCGTGCCCATGGCATAGGCGGCATTGATCCACAGGTGCTTCTCGTGGTCGCCGCCGGTGTCTTCCTCGAAGGCAAACTCTTCGATCGGTTCCGACTTTGCTCCGTAGATGGGGCGTCCCAGAAACCGGGGCATGGCCAGCGCCAGATAGCGGCTGTCGGGGCTGTCGCGGAAGGAACGCCAGGCGGCATAATCGGTCGCATCGAACAGCTTGGCCAGATCGCGCGGATTGGAAAGCTCGGTCCAGCTCTGCATGCCCATGAGACCGGGCGCTGCACCGGCGATGAACGGGGCGTGGGCGGCAGCACCGATCTTGGCCAGCCCCTTCATGACCTCAAGATCGGGCGCCGAATGATCGAATGCGTAGTCGCAGACGAAAGCACCGTAAGGCTGGCCGCCAAGCTGGCCGAACTCGGCCTCATAGACCTTCTTGAACAGCGGACTCTGATCCCATGCGGCATCCCGATACTGCCGGAACATCTTGCGGCATTCGTCCTTGCCGATGTTGAGGACGCGGATCTTCAGATCCTTGCCGGTCGAGGTGTTCATCACCAGGTAGTTGAGGCCGCGCCACGCACTTTCGAGGCTCTGGAAATCCGGATGATGGATGATGGCGTTGACCTGTTCGGTCAGCTTGCGGTCCAGTGCGGCCCGAAGCGCGTCCATCGTGCTGAACACGTCATCGCCAATGACCGAGACATCGGACAGCGCCTGCTGCGCGAGCGTCGCAACCGCCTGTTCGATGCGATTGGCGCGCGCATCGTCACTCGGCTTGAACTCCTTGCGCAGCAGCGCGGCAAAATCATCGGGAGCGAACTCCGTTTGTGTTGCAGCACTCGCGCCCTGAACCTGTTCCGTCGCCATTTCACGCCATCCTGTATGCCTGCCACGGCCGACCGCCGTGGTGGTGATTTGCCTCAATCGGCTTTCGCCCGCCCCCGGCCGGCGATCAGCCCTCGCCTTCGTCCGATGCTCCGCCCTGCGGCCCCTTGCCGGCGGCCGCCATTGCCTTCATCAGCGCCGGATCCTTGAGCAGCTGGTCAAGCAGATCCTGCGCCCCGTCCTTGCCGTCCATGTAGAGCATGAGATCATTGAGCTGCTCGCGCGCTTCGAGAAGCTGCGCCAGCGCGGGAACGGCCTTGGCAACCGCGCCGGGCGAGAAATCCTCCATCGACTTGAACGTGAGATCGACCGCGATCTTGCCTTCGCCTGTGAGCGTATTGTCGACGTTGAAGGCGGCACGAGGCGCGATCGCCGCCATGCGCTGGTCGAAATTGTCCATGTCGAACTCAAGAAAATCACGCTCGTTCAGCGCCTTCTTTTCCACCAGGCTCTTGCCGGAAAGGTCCGACATGACCCCCATGACGAAAGGCAGCTCGACCTTCTGCTTCGATCCGTAAGTCTCGACTTCGTACTCGATATGGACCCGTGGCGCCCTGTTTTCCTTGATGAACCGCTGACCACTCTTCGCCATGCACGCCTCCTTTGCCGGACCTGCCGACACCCGGCAGCAATGCGCGCCGGGAACCCAGTCATTCCATGTCCTGCACTTCACCCCATGGTTCGGTGCGGAAAATCACAATCCGGCATCTTCGGCATCCCGCCTGACCGATGCCTTCAGGGAAATCTCAAAACACTACCATTCCGACGACGATGCCGACGGTTCGTCCCAGCCGCCGGAAGCGGCAACCGCCGCATCGCCCTGCCCCGCCGACTTGCTGAACTGTAGCACCCGCGTGGCCTCGTCCATGCCGCCCGGCGCGATATCTTCGAGCACGCTCAGGAAATCGAGGCTGGTCCAGGCCCGCGCGCGCCTGAGCAGCAGCGGAACCGGGCTTCCCGGCTCCGCCGTCTCGTAATAAAGGCAGATCGCATCCAGCGCCCGCACCACATCCTCGCGGTTACGGACCGCACCGCTGAAACCGGCGCCTGCCGGTGAGGGTGCAAAGCCTGCGTCGGACGCCCCTGCCGAAGTACTCGCAGCCGCATCCTGCGAAGACGACGCAGTGTCTTCGGCAGCCTCGGCGGCCTGGCCCGGCAGGACTGCAACCAGAGCCTTGCGCAAGCGTTCAAGCTTCTCGTGCGTGGATTTGAAATTCGTGGCGGTATCGCCATCGGCATTGACGGTGAGCACCCCGTCGATCCGCCGGAACGCTGTGCACAGCGCAGCAAATCGCTCGACCAGCGCGTCAATCTGCGCCGCATCGGTTGCATCAAGCGTGGCGCGAAACGGGCCGAAACCGTCGGCATTGCTGCCCTGTTCGGCAAAGCGCTCGATGTCATCGCCGGAAAAACGGCCGAAGCGCGGATGCTCCAGCAGCGGCACACGGCCCAGCGGCCCCAGAAAATCGACGATCCGGGTCAGCGATTCGCACGGGGACTTGCGGCCGATGAAGCCATATTCGTCCAGCTGCGGGTGCAGGTCGGCCCAGCGTTCTTCCAGCAGGGCGGCAAGCCACTGCGCTGCCTCGACCACGAGATCGAACCGGCGGGCGAAAACGGCGGCGCGGATAAGATAGACCGGCAGCCAGATGTCGCGGGTCTGCTCTGCCTGAACGAGGATCTGGTCGATGACCTTGCGCCAGTCGATATCGGTTTCAGCCCCGTCATCGCTGACAGGCCGCTCGAAGGCGCCTTCTATTTCAATCCGCGCATCGTCGTAGGAAAGGTCAGGTCCGGAAGGGGCCTCGTCGGAAAGGGGGGCAACCAGAGCCGCAATATCAAGCGCCATTCGCTGCTTCCCCCTTCACCCCCCTTCGTTTCCGGCTCAGTCGACCTTCACGATTTCCACCCGGCGATTGGCCGCGGCGCGCGCGCTGAGCCCCGGAACCGGCTTGTCGAAGCCATAACCCTCAGGCTGGAGCCGCGAACGATCGACGCCGTTCTCGACGAGGAAGCTGGTGAGCGCTTCGGCGCGGCGGCGCGAGAGTTCGAGGTTGTATTCGCGTCCGCCCACCGAATCAGTGTGGCCAGCCACGATAAAGCGCTTGCCTGCCGCAGAGGGTGACTTCAGCGCATCGACCAGCGCCATCGCCTGTGCCCGGCTGCCCGCAAGGATTTCTGCCGAGCCGGACGCAAAGTTGATCGACAGGGTGGAGCGTCCCGGCGCGGTGCGCACAGCGGCGGGCGCCACGAATTGCGTCCGCTGACCAGACACCGCCGGAACCGGCGCGCGCGGCGCAGTGTAGCCCGGCGCAGGCGGAAGCACCTTGCGCACCGGTGCACCGGGCAGATCGACACGCAGACCGCGGCTTTCCTTGCGGTCTTCCGTTGCGAGTTCCTGATTGAAAGCATCGCAGTCACCCGTCAGTTCGCAGGTGATCTGGTTGCTGGACTTGGTGGGAACAGGCCCAGCCTGGGCCGAAGCGATGGTCGGAAGCGTAATGAGAACGCCCGAAGCAATGATCTTGAACACCATAGCGCACCTCAATGACTGGGCAGCCCCATGAACGGGAGGCCCTTGTCTGCCCGGCACATCCGGGTCTGGATAACGCGACGCCTTTGGTTAAATCTTTCCGACATATCTACAGGTCATCAACCAGCGCCGCAAACGATTCCTGCACCCCCGTCAGGTCTTTCCCGAAGAACCTGCCGATCGGTGCCACAACGGGACAACCGGATCACCTTGACCAGACTTTGCGGCACTTGCCGCCAGGTCTGGCCGACTCCACCACGACTGCCGCCCGCTGAACAATAGATGCTTCATAACAGCCCCGCCTTCTGGTAGCGGTGACGCCAATCACAGACGAAAAGTCGATAAGAACGCAAACCGGTCGCATCGCTACGGCAGGAATGCCGTCACCTCTTTGGTAGGGGAACAGACTTGGCTGATGGTCCGATGCGACAGACCGCCCTTGCCTTGCGGCTGGGAAATGGTGCCGAACAACTCAGGCTGGTCCGGCTCGATGCAATCGAGGCCCTGAGCGAGCATTTCGCCATCACGCTCGAAGTGCTCTCGCTGGACGAGATCGAGCTGCTGCCCAATCTCGGCAAGCCTGCAGCAATCGAGAGCAGGCTGGATGGCCAGTTGCTGCGCCATTTTCACGGCATCGTGGTGGATGCCGAATACGTGGAGGAGATCGAGGGCGCGGGATTTGTCTATCGCCTGATGCTGGCACCCGCTGCGCAGCTGCACGATCAGGGCAGCAACTACCGGATATTCCAGAACAAGCCCGTCATCGAGATCATCAAGTCCGTGCTGGGTGGCTGTTCCATTGCCTTCGAAGTGAAAGCATCGGGCGGAACACGCCAGCTGGCTTATTGCGTGCAATACGGCGAAAGCGATTTCGACTTCGTCTCGCGCCTCATGGAAGAGGAAGGGCTTTATTACTACTACCAGCACGGGGCATCGGCCCACACGATGGTGATCTGCGACAAGCCCGGCTGCCATGTGACGATGCCGGCAGGGCCGATGACCTTCAATCCGGTTTCCGATTCCGCGGCGCTGGTGGATTCGACGAGCCGGGGCGGCTCTGCGGGGATCTTCATCCAGTCATGGCACGAACGTGCCTCGACCGGGGGCGAATCGCGCGTCACCATGCGCGACTACGACTTCAAGCAGCCAACGCGCCCGCGCCAGGCCGAAGCGACCGACAAGAGCGCGCATCCGCTCGATTCGATCGAAATCTACAACTGGCCGGGCCGCTACTATCAGGAACCGGCAGGACAGGCGCTCAGCACCGTGGTTCTGGAAAGCCGCCGTGCCCAGCGCCTGCGCTACGAAGGCACCAGCACCTATGCCGGGATCGAAACCGGCTATCACCTCCAGCTGAAGGGGCATCCGATCAGCCGCTTCAACCGCAAATACCTGATCGTGCGCTGCCGGACGGTGCTGGCCACCGAACAATACCGTTCGGGCGGCAGCGCCGGACAGACCTTCGTCGAGTTCACCACCATCCCGCATGACGTGAACTATCGCGCGCCGATGGTGACACCCCGTCCTTCGGCGCGCGGCCCGGAAACGGCAGTCGTCACCGGACCGCCCGGCGAGGAAATCCACGTCGACGAGTTCGGGCGGATCAAGGTGCAGTTCCACTGGGATCGCCAGGGCAAGCTTGACGACAAGTCAAGCTGCTGGATCCGCGTTTCCCAGACCGGCGGGCTTGGCAACATCATCATCCCGCGCATCGGGCACGAAGTTCTGGTCGATTTCATCAACGGCAACCCTGACCGGCCCATCGTCGTCGGCAGGGTTTTCAATGCCAGCCACATGCCGGTTTACAAGCTGCCCGACCACAAGACCAAGGCACTGTGGCGGACCAAGACCTTCAAGCGCACCACCGGCCAGGCGCTGCCGGAAGCCGAGGAACTGGATACCAAGGCCCCCGGTGCAAACGAACTGCGCTTCGAGGATGCCACCGGGAAGGAGGAAGTCTTCCTCCATGCCGAGCGGGACATGAACACGCGGGTGCGGCACAACGAGACCCACAAGGTCGGCCGTGATGTGGAAATCAGCGTGGGAAAGAACCGCAAGGAGCGGGTGGGCAAGAACGAGGAAATCCTGATCGAGGGCAACCGCAAGGAAGAGGTCAAGGGCACAGAGACGGTCACGGTCAACAAGGATCGCGAGGTTGCGATCAAGTCGAACGACACGCTCGACGTGACCAAGAAGATCAAGATCACGTCGGGTGCCTCGATCGAGATCACCGCCGCCACGAAGATCACCCTCAAGTGCGGCGGCAGCACGATCACCATCGATCCCACATCGGTGAAGATCTCGACCACCCAGCTCAAGATGGAAGGCTCGGCCACGGCCAAGATGAAAGGCGCTATGACCAATGTCGAGGCATCGGGGATCCTGACGGCCAAGGGCAGTCTGGTGAAGATCAACTGACACAAGCGATCGGGGCGCACCATGGGCAACTGGACACTTTCCACCTGGACCGACGCGGCGCAGCTAGCCCGCGTCGTCAATCCCCGTGCCGTGGCGCCGGAAGCGGAAGGCATGGCCCCTTCCGACTGGTTCGCCCGGCTGCGCGAAGCTGGCGAGTCCAGCAACGCGGCCGCCTTTCTCGCCCATGCCATGCCCCGTTACGAATGCGTGATCTGGGCAACCCGCAGCCTGATCGAGATCGGCATTGCCCGGACCGATCCGGCCATTGTCGCCGCGCTGCGCTGGATCGACAACCCGTCCGATACCTTGCGACGTGCGGCGGCGATCCTGGGCGAAACGCTTGACGACGAAAGCCCGCAGGCACTGCTGTGTCAGGCCATCTTCCTTTCGGGCGGATCGATCTCGGAAGAAGAACTTCCCGCAGTGCAGCCACCGCCCGATGTCTGCGCGAAACTGGCGGCAGGCGCAGTGCTGACCGCAGCCTTTGCCGGTGCCGATCCCTCACAGGCAATTGCGGCAAGTCTGGCACTGGGCGAGGCAATCCTCGCCGGAAGCTGAACTGCCCGGCACAGCGCAGGGGCTTTCGGCCCCGCTCCCTTCTTTCCGCCTTGCGGTGCATGATGACAATCTGCCGACGACAGGTTAGGTCTGGACCGTGCCTCTCACTCTGACCATCCGCAATGCCGAACGGCTCGACAACGGCTCGCCGCTGTCGCTTGTCCTCGATCGCCGCGGCGCGCTGATCGGCCGGGCGGCAACTTCCGACTGGTGCCTGCCCGATCCCTCGCTGCACATTTCGTCGCGCCACTGCGAAGTGCGCTTTGCCGGCGGCAACTATGAACTGATCGATCACAGCACCAACGGCACCTTCATCGACGGTCAGGCCGCGCGGCTTGCCGGTCCGCACCTCATCGCACCGGGCGATGTCATTCGCATCGGACCATTCGAGATCGTCGCCGCACTCGATGATGCCGCCGCCGCACAGGCCGCCGAACGCAACCGCAATCCCGCACCGGCGAACTGGAAGGGCTGGACCTCCGGCATGGATGCACAAGCCGCACCCCCCGTAGCCGCTTCGGCATGGGACCAGCGCCCCACCGGTTCGGCCATTTCCGGCACCGGGCCGATGTCGCAAAGCTGGGCCGCCCCCCCGGCGGCAGGCGTGGCACCGGCGGCAAATGGCCCTGCTGCAACCAGTGGCTGGGGACCGCCGCCTGCCCCTGCCGCGGGAACCGCGTCCGCCGCGCCGTCATCAGGCTGGGGTCCGCCAGCGGGTGCGGCGCCTGCTCCGGCTGCCGGGGGCTGGGCCGCACCTGCGGCCACCCCCACCCCGGCATCGGCAGGAGGATCGCCTTGGGCGACGCCGCCGCCCGCGCCGTCCAAACCGGCCTCCGACTGGTCCAGCCCGGCCGCACCGCCCCCGCCGCCTGCTGCCGACGACATCTGGGGCAAGTTCTCGCAGTCCAATGTTGTCGACTGGGCGCGCGGCGGCTTCGGCTCGGCAAGCCCGGCCTCGGCACCCGCCTTTGCCTCGCCGCAGGTTCACACGCCTGCTGCGGTGGCCCCTGCCTTCCAGCCGACACCGCCGCCCGCGGCCCCATCGCACGCCTCCCCATCGCCCATCTCCTCGTCGGCTTCTCCCGTGCCGCAGGCGGGTGCGGCCGCAGGTGGCGCCCTTGCGGCCTTTGCCCAGAGCGCCGGGATCAGCCCGGAGCGCTTGCAGTCGGGCGAAGTCCAGACTCTTGGCGTCGCCGGAAATCTGCTGCGGCGCCTTGTTGCGGGCATGGTTGTCATGCTGGAAGCACGGGCGCGCGCCAAGAGCCAGCTTGGCGCACAGGGAACCAGCCTGGAGTTCGACGGCAACAATCCGCTCAAGTTCGCCAGAACGCCGGAACAGGCGCTGGAGCAGTTGCTCAACGCCCCGCAGCGCGGCTTCATGGACAGCGAACGCGCGGTGGAAGATGCGTTCAAGGATCTTCAGGCGCACCAGATGGCGACGCTCAAGGCGATGCAGGGGGCCTTGCGGGCAACGCTTGACCGGTTCAGCCCGCGCGCGATCCGTGCGCGCGCCGAACAGGGCGGCATTCTCTCGCGCATTCTTCCCGGCGCAAGGGATGCCGCACTCTGGGCTGCCTACGAAAAGGAGTTCAGCGGCGTCGCCCAAGGCTCCGACGAAGCCTTCATGGAAGTCTTCGCACGCGAGTTCCGCAAGGCTTACGAGGAAATCGCCCGGCAGAAGTAAAACGCCAGGCCCATGGAGGGCATGGAGCCTGCGCTTCAGTCGGGCTGTTCGTCGACCGCCCGATACCAGATCGTATCCGACTGCCAACCCTGCGCCTGTGCCGCGGCAAGGAAGCGCTGCTCCCAGTTGCTCGTGCGCGTTGCCGTGGTGCTGTTGAGCAGGCCGGGATCGAACGGTCCACGCCCGTAGAGCAGGAAGATGCCGCTCCAGCCGTTATGCGTGGTGGTGATCCTCAACCGGTAGCGATCAGGACCGACCTTGATCTGCTCCAGCATGGCGGGCGGAAGCGCCGTGACTTCCATGATGCCCTTGTCGTCCAGCGTGACGATGGCGATATCGCCCGAAATCCCGTTCATATCAAACTCGATGACCACCGGAACGCCGAGCTTGCCCGCATCGGGATCATCGGCGGGCAGCGGGGCCAACTCCCACTTCGTCTGCGGAACCGAAAGGTGCGATGCGCCTTTGCCGCGAATGCGGTGAAACGCATCGATGGGGCCGCAATCGCCGGGCCTGATCTGCGAGACTTCGGTGAAATCGATCGAGGCCGCCCGCAGTCCCCTCGCCGAAAGCAACTGTCCGATCGCGTTCTGTGCCTCGACCGGCCGTCCCGCCACGCCCTTCACGGCAAGCGCCACATCATTGCCCTGAACCTGAAGGTCGCTGACATCGAGCCAGGAACAGGAAACAGCCGAAAGCCCGCCTTCGAGCGCGGCCTGCGCGGCCTTCAGCGGATCGGCTGGCGGCGCTGCGGACGCAAGCGAGGGCGGCGCATCGGGGGCGGCGGCATCGTCGCCCGATGCAAGCATGTAGCCCATGCCCCCCAGGAGCACGAGCGCAGCGGCAACACCCGCACCGATCAGAACCTTGCGCTGCCTGTCGCCTGCATCGCCCGATGCCGGAGGCTTGCGCGAAGGGGGCGCTTCGCGCACCGGCGCCACGGCAGGAGCGGCGGCTGCGGGCTGCGCCGGTGCGAACGACGTTGCCCCGGTCCCCTTGCGGTCGCCCAGTGCCTCCAGCACCGCGTCCATGCTGCGCAGGCGCTGTGCTGGATCGGGCCGCAGCATGGCTTCCAGCACCGGGCGCAGTTCGGCCGGAACCGGCGAAAGGTCGGGACCGGCACGGCGCTTGTCCACGGCATCGACAAGCGAGCCGCCCATGTTGACATCGCGCCGGTTGATGAGCGCGAGAATCGTCAGGCCGAGGCTGTAAACATCCGTCCACGGCCCAACCTGCCGTCCGAAATCGCCAAGCTGTTCAGGGGCCACATAGTTCAGCTTGCCCGCAAAGCCATCGCCCACGATCGTCTGGCTGCCCGCGTCGAGATCCTTGGCGATCCCGAAATCGATCACCTTGGCGCGGTCGAGCCGCCCGCCTTCAAGCATGATGTTGTCGGGGGAAATGTCGCGATGGATCGCGCCCAGCGCATGGGCAACGCCCAGCCCCTCGGCCAGCGTGCGGATCAGCGAGAGCAGTTGCGCGGGCGTGGCCTCGATCGTCGGGAGGACATCGGACAGGTTCCTTCCGTCGATGTATTCGGTGACGATGTAGAACACGCCGAGCTGCGGCTCCATGGCCAGCGTGCGATACTGCACCAGCGCGGGGTGGCTCAGCCGGGTGAGCGTGCGGGCTTCCTTGCGGAACATCGCCAGGACATTAGGATCGCGGGCGAGATGCGGCAGGATCACCTTGATCGCCACCCGCTCGTCCTCGTTGTTGATGTTCAC
Source organism: Novosphingobium sp. (assembly GCA_046294595.1). GTDB lineage: Bacteria > Pseudomonadota > Alphaproteobacteria > Sphingomonadales > Sphingomonadaceae > Novosphingobium. Next base: position 71,779 of record JBKBKD010000002.1, on the reverse strand, counting down.
GCCCTCGAACACTTGCCCCATGCCGCCGCGCGCGATGAACCGGCGGACCTGATAGAGATGGTTGAGAACATCGCCCTCGCGAACCTCGCGCGGCTCGGTTCCGGCGAGGGGGAACGCCGTGCCGCCGGGAAACGCTGTTTCGGCCAGTGGTTCGGCCGCCGGAGCTGGCCCCTGCTCCTGCGACGACGGGGCCGACGTGGCAGGCGCTTCTGCCTGCGGCCAGCCGGACGCTGCGGGGCTATCCTGCGGAGCGCCTGCGGGACTTGGCGGCACACCCCAGCCGCTGGCGGGAGCCGGGGCGGAATCGCCGCCTCCGGGCAGAGGCTGCGGATTGAAGATCGTGCGCGGCTCGCCGTCGCCGTTCTGGCCGTTGTTCTCGCTCACGATGATGCTCCGTTGAGGACCAGAAGAGTTGGCTCGTTGACGCCGACCAGAGTCACCGTGACGTTGTCCGGCGCGCCTGCCGCAAGGCTGGCTTCGATCAGGGCCTCGGCCGCGGCGATGCCGCGCTCCTGCATGATCTGCGCAATCTGCGCCTCGCTGACCACGCCGTAAAGCCCGTCGCTGCACAGCAGGAACAGGTCTCGCGACACCATCGAGTCCCGGATCGCATCGATTTCCAGCGCGTCCTGCACACCCACCGCGCGCGAAAGCACGTGCTTCATCGGGTGGTCTTCGACATCTGCGGGATCGAGCAGCCCCCGGTCGACCATTTCCTGCACCTGCGTGTGGTCGCGGGTAAGCTGCACCAGCACCCCGTCGCGCTGAAGGTAGGCGCGGCTGTCTCCCGCCCAGAGCACCGCGAACTCGTCGCCCCGCACGATGAGCGCAACCACGGTCGTGCCCATCTGCACGCCTTCGGCCTGCGCGTGGCCATATATCGCCGTGTTGGCGGAGTGGATCGCCTGCGCCAGCACCTCGCAGGCTTCGTCGATGGCATCGGGCAAACGCACGGCCGCAACCGCAGCGACGAGCGCTTCGGAAGCCAGCTTGCCGTTGGTGTGACCGCCCATGCCATCGGCGACGACCCAGACCCCTGCCGCACCATCGGCGAAATGGCTGTCCTCGTTCTGGCTGCGCACATTGCCGACATGGCTCAGGGCAATGTCTTCGATGCGGAACGTCCCGGTCATGCAGCCATCTCCAACATCCGTTCGATCACCCCTTCCGGGCGCGGCCCGCCACATTCCGCCACGGGGCCATCTTCTCCCACCAGCGCCCAGCCTGCTCCCGAAGGCTGCCATGGCAGGCTCTCGGCGATAAGGGGCGCCGCCATGAGCTGGTCCGCCGTCCAGCCTTCTGCAAAGGCCTGCCCGGTCAGCGCAAGGCATCCCCCCGACGCCGCAACCGCCGCCGCGCAATCACTGGCAGGGTCGGCAACGATCAGTGGAAACAGCCTGCCCACGCGGTCCATCGAAGCACACAGGATGCCACCGCTCCATCCGCTCGCCGCATCGCCATCGACAAAGTGCCAGACCGGCGCGGCAGCGTAGCGCGCATCGAAATCCTCGCCCCAGCGTGCCCGCGCCCGCTCCATCTCCGCGGCGAGCCAGTGGTCGAGCCGATCGCGCGCATCGGCCGCGATCCCGCGCGCCACGAAATCGCCGTGCGCGGGCAGCTTGCCGAAAAGCCGGCGGCTCATCGGCGCACCTTTGGCGCGCGGCGGCTCACAGGGTGGTCGGGCATCGGAAACTCCAGATGCCGCCCCGGCCGAAGGGATTGCGATCATTGGGCAGGCTGATCTTGAACACCGCAGTCTGCGCGCCCGACCCGAATGTGGCAAGCACCGCCAGCGGCCCGGCATTTTCCTTGCGGGCGGCGTCGAACAGGCGGAACAGGGCCCAGGGGCCTTCGGTTTCGACCCCGCCCACCTTCGCCCCGTCGGCCATGAGCGCAACCGAGGCCACCGGCAGGTTGCCCTGCGCCGACCAGGCAAGCGGCCGCGCCATGCCCAGCGAGCCGCGCTCGAAGGTATAGCGCGTATTGCCCACCACCATGTCGACCGTATCCACCCCGGCGCCGAAAGACTTGGCCTCGATCTTCACGTTGAGCCCGCCGGCAAGGATATCACGCAATTGCCGTGCCTTGACGAACTCTTCGGGCGTTGCAGGATTGAGCGCGGCGGTCTGCGGGTTCTGCGCATTCCAGCGCCAAACCGGCCCGGTCAGATCGAGCAGCGGCACGATGCGGCCCTGGATGAAACTGTCCAGCGTGCCGCCAAGGCCGAAGACACGCTGGACATCCGCCAGCGATGCATCGGCCATGGCGGTTCCGACAAAAGGGTAGCGATCCTGCGTGGCGAGCTGGCAATCGGGAAAGACCGACTGGGCATAGGCTTCGCTCAGCGCGCCCTGTGCCGCAGCGGTGCTGGCCGAAGAACCACCGCTGGCAGCCGCCGCCACGAAGTTCTGCAACTGGGGCGGTGCAGCCCCGGCACTGGTGGCAACGGCGGCCTGGGCCATCGCCATCTGGCTTTGCACCGCATCCGCCCCCATGCCTCCGCCAGCAAGCTTTGCCGAGGTTATGGCCTCGCCCGCCTTCTTGATCGCCGCCACGAAGTCATCGATCGGCGCGGGCGCCTTGCCATCGCCCACATAGTCATGGACCGGCTTGAAGTGCGAGGAGATTGCCGTTGCGGCATCAACCTGCGGCCCTGCCGCCGTAGCGGCGGCAGCCTGTGCCAGCTTTCCGAAGCGCGAGGATTCGAGCCGGGCGCTGGCCATGTCGCCCACCGCCTTGGCACCGCCGGCAAAGCTGGTGTTCTTGCGCAGTTCGAGCAGGAGGACCTTGAGCGGCGAGGGGCTCTTGGCAAAGGCGCCAAGCACCGCCAGATCGCCGAACAGGTTGCCGGGCACCGGCAGCGTGGCGACCCTTTCCCATGCATCCACGTAATCGCGGGCATAGAGCGCAGCGACGCCGGGCCGGATCTGTTCGATCTGGGCCTGCACGCCCGCTGTCTGCGCCCCCTCGCCCAAGACCCAGAGGTCTTTCTGGAGATCGCCTGCAACCGTGACGAGGCCGGGCAGATAGGCCTTCTCGTAGCCCTCGCGGGTGTAGAAGTAGGGCACTTCCAGCTGCATGACTTCCGCACCGTTCGCGAATGCCTGCGCATCCCCGGCGGAAATGGCGGCGCTGGCGCGCCAGGGCTGTTCGGCCCCGGCCAGCGCCTTCTGGCGCAGCACCGCATAGGCACGATCCGCCAGACTGAGGGTCTGGAGCGCGGCCCGCGCCGAGGCGATGATGGCGCCATCCAGCGGCGCCTTGCGCCCCGCCCATTCGGAGGAAAGGCCCTGATCTTCAAGCAGGACCACCAGATGATCGGACATTTCCTTGCGCACTGGCGCGCGGTCGGCGCCGGGGAACTGCTCGCCGGCCCAGTCCGCCTCGATCCACGATTTCACGGTGCCGGGATCGAGCGGTCCCTGCCCGCCCAGCATGAGATAGACCTTGAGCGGCTGGTAGATTGCCATGGGATCGGCGGAGTTGGCCGCCATGAACTGTTCGAGGCGTAACAGCAGGCGAGGCAGCAGGATGCGGCGCAGGCCCGACCGGTAGGCTTCGACCGCGGCATCGGCATGGCTCGACTGGTAGAGGCCGAGGCGCATGAACAGTCCCGGCTCGCCGCCAGCCTGCTCGGCATAGCCCTGCGGCAGATTGCGCAGCGCCCTGAGCGAGGCCAGCGCCTGCTCCAGATCGGGATCGGTATCGCGAACCTCGACAAGATCGACCCCGGCCTGCTGGATCAGGGTGGAAGCCTGCGCCGACGACTGGCCAAGCGCCGACTGGAACGCGCGGTTCTGCCAGAAACTGACGCCCCACAGCGCCACGACAACGGCGGCTGCGGCCGCAACGCCGATGATCCCGGCGGTGGTGCGGGCCTGCTGGCGCCGCCGGGCGGCAGGATCGGCCTCGACCAGCCCCGCCTCGCCGAACACGACTTCGGTAAGCACGCGGTTCAGGAAATAGGTGCGGCCCGATCCTCCGGCCTGGCGCGCAGCGCTCTGGTAGCTTTCGGCGACCCCGGCCAGGATCCGGTCAAGCGGTGCGCCCTGCTGCACACCACTGGTGAAATAGAAACCGCGCAATGTACCGATCGGCTGATCGCCGGAGAGAAACGCGCCGTCGGCAAAACGCGCAAGACGGTTGCGCAACGCGCCAAGCTGGGCGGGAAAGCCGAGGATCAGGCTGCGCCGGGTCTGGTCCACCTCTTCGAACAGGCGCTTGGCCTGCCGGGCCTGCTGGGCGGCGACCACTGCATCGAAGGCGGCCACCAGATCGTCGTTTCCGGGCCGCTTGAGTTCCACCGGGAAGGTTGCGCCCAGCACGGCACGGCGGCCTTCGACATCCAGATCATCATAGAACTCGGCAAAGCCGGCGATGAGGTCCGCCTTGGTCAGGAGCAGATAGACGGGCACCGCCACTTCAAGCGTGGCGCGCACTTCGGCCAGACGCCGGCGCACGAGTGCGGCGTGCCGGTCAAGCCCTGCCCGGTCGGCCTGAAGCAGCTCGTCAACGCCGATCGCCACGATAACGCCGTTCACCGGCGAGAGCGGACGGTGCTTCTTCATCAGGGCAAGGAAGCTGGTCCAGCCCTTCGCATCCGCGGCGGTATCGGAATCCTGCGTGGTATAGCGGCCCGCCGTATCGACCATGACCGCTTCATCGGCAAACCAGAAATCAAGATTTCGGGTGCCGCCCACCCCCTTGAATGACTGGTCCGACAGCGGAAAGCGCAGGCCGGAATTGAGCAGCGCGGTGGTCTTGCCTGCCCCAGGCGGTCCGATGATGACATACCATGGGCGGTTGTAAAGATAGTCCCGCCGCTTGCCCGATCCCGCGCGCAGCGATGCCAGCGCTTCGGCCATGCGCGCGGCGACGGCCTGTCCTTCGGCATCTCCGGGCGCAGGCGCGGAAAGCTCTGCGGCAATGGCCGCAGCAGCCTTGCGACTCTTGCGCACACGCAGCCAGCCGATCAGGCCCCATGGCACCACCACCAGCGCAAACAGCAGGAGCCGCACCCACCAAGGCGCCAGCATCCGCACGAAGATGGGCAGGCCAAGACACAGCACGAGGACGAGGAACAGGACCGCCAGCCCCGTCAGAACCCACCAGTTGCCGAGATATTTCTTCACGGGTCTCGCCTCGCTCGTTCAGGGCTGACGCGGAATGACGATTTCGACGCGGCGGTTGAGAGCCTTGCCCTCTGGCGTCGCATTGTCGGCCACAGGGCGGCTGTCACCATAGCCCTGCACCGCGATGCGCCCCGGATTGGACAGGACCGAACCGAGGATGCCCGCCACCGTCTGCGCCCGCGCCTGTGACAGCGCGGTATTGTCGGGGAAGGCCAGCCCGCTGATCTGGTCGCTGTCGGAATGGCCTTCGACCGTGACCTGCCCCGGTTCGGCCTCGACCGCCCGGCCGATGCGTGCAAACAGTTCCGCCCTGCCCGGTTCAAGCTGGTCGGAGCCGGACCGGAACAACTGGCCGACGGTCGTGCGAACGCGCACGGTGCTGCCGTCTTCTTCCACGACCACCAGATTCTGCCGGATTTCAGGTTCGAGGAATTGGCGCAGCCGCATGAGCTGGCCGCTTTCCAGCGGCGGCGGTGGCGCAGCGCCGACCCGCGAAAGCCGGAGATTTTCCCTGGGCATGAGAGCCTTGGCGGCATTCAGCGAATCCGTGCCCGCCGTCATCAGCAGAAGCCGCAGGACGATGTAGATGCCCAGCAGCAAGGCAACCGCCGCGGCGGCGGCCAGTGCCACCCTGCTCCACGGGCTGATCTTGCGCAGCGGAGCATCCGCGCCGCGCCACATGGGGGCGATCTCGGTCTGCGAGAGCGAGCGCGGATGTTCGAGCGCTCCGTAAAGACTGGTCAGGATCTGCTGGAGGCGCGCGCGGCCATCGGGCATGATCCGGAACCGCCCTTCGAACCCGGCGGCAAGGCAATCGGCGTATAGCTCGATCAGTTCGGCGTTCTGGCCCGGTCGCGCCAGCAGATCATCGACCAGTTGCCAGAAGCGGTCGCCGCCGATGTTCTCGCGGAAGAAGCTGACAACCAGGCTGCGCCGCGCCCATTCCGCCCCGTCACCGCCAATGCCGGGAAGGTTCTGGGCGATGTCGTCGATCGTCGCGCAGATGGCATAGCGCGCGCGCATCCGCGTCTCTTCGGGATAGAGCGGCGCGATGGCGCGGTCATAGGCTGCCACCGCTTCCATCGCCTCGCGGTGCAGATCGGGCAGGGCGATACGCGCCCGCCCCGAACGGACCGATGCCGCCAGCGCCAGCACCGTGCCCGCTTCGATCACCAGCGGGCTGCGCGTATCGCGCGGACGCGAGGGCACGGGAATGTCATCATCGTTGAGACGACGGTTCGTGCCCATGACCGGCGCTGGCGCCGCAAACGCCGGCGGCGGCTCGCCGAAACCGGCGGGCGGCGCGCCAAAGCCTTGCGGCGGCGCGGCGGGCGGGGCCGGTGGCGGCTGGGGAATGGGGGGCGGTGCCCCCCATGAAACACCCCCGGATGGCGGCTGAGCGACAGGAGGCTGACCAGACGCCGACTGGCCGCTGCCAGCCGATCCGCCCCGCATCCCTGCCAGCGGCGAGGGCCGGAATACCGTCCGGTTGCCGTTGTCGGAAGAACCGTCCCCGCTCATGCCGCAACCTCCTTCGAATCGAAGATCATCGTGCCGCCCGCTTCACGCACCATAGCTCCATGCGCAGTTGCGGCCAGTCACCGGCGACATGCAGGCCAAGCGCGGTGGCCGTGGCAAAATCGCTCCAGTCGGGCACGCCGCGATCAAGCTCGAAATAGACGAACCCCGGCAGAACCCTGAGCTGCGAAGGCGGCGTCGGCGTGTGCCGCAAGGGCACCCCCGGCAAGGCGGAGTCCACGATCTGGCGCATCTTCTCGACAGCGCCGATCTTGGCGACGGCCGGAAACATCTGGCGCACCTCGTCAAGCGATGCCGCCGCGCGCACGGCCAGATAGAAGTAGCCATGCTGATACAGGTTGCGGTCGGTGATGGTCGAAGTCCACGCGCCCGGCCCCATCGCCTCAAGCGGTAACTGCACTGCCGAACGGTCGAACACCGCCGAAAGCATGGATTGCAGCAGATCGAACAGAGGTTCGAAGGCGAGGCGCAGGTTCTCGTGATCGTAGGGCGGAAGCGTTGGCGCCTTCCGCTCCGGCTTGATGAGCGTGGCGATCTCGCCCGCAAGGCTCGCAAGTTCCTGATAGAGCCGTTCGGGGTGGACCATCGGCAGCGAATCGAGGTGACGGAGCACCGGGATCCAGCGGTTCAGCGCTTGCAGCAGCAGGAAACTGGCGAAGGTTTCCGCGCCGCCATCGGTTGCTTCCACCGCACGCAGGGCAAGCTCGTCGGCGCGCTGCTCGCACCGGCCGAGAATATCGACCAGCCCATGCCGCAGAGGGCGCGAAGCACGAATATCGAGCAACGGCGGGATGTAGCGGTCATCGAACATGACCTTGCGCCCCTGCATCTCGCGGATCTGGACCAGTCCGCACAGGATGCGTCCGTAGGTCTGATCGCGCGTAACGCCAAGCCGCAGGTTGGGCCGCGCGACTTCGATCGGCTCCTGGCTCCGCTCCTGCGAGAAGGCGTCGGCGATCTCCTGCTCCTCGACAAGGAAGCGGATGTCGGGGCCTGCGGTCTCTGCCTCGTCAAACTCCTGCGCGCCGGTCTGCGCGGCCGGCAGGGTAAGATAGACGACGGCATCGCGCGTATCGAGCGGCAGGTCGAGCGGCGGCGGCGGGGCCATGTCGTCGGGAATGGCAAAAGCCGTGCCATCGGGCATGACGCCTCTTGCCTTGACCAGGGTCAGCTTGCCGATGGCTGCAAGATCCTCGTCGATCTCGACCGCGGTCAGCCCCCACGGGTGGGGCCGAAGCGAATCCGACCGCGCGCGCAGTTGCCACAGCATCGCACGATCGGCCTGCTGAAAGTGCTGGGGCCGAAGAAACTGCCCTTCGCGCCAGGCGACACGACTTCCGAACGACATCCGCACCCCCGATAATCAGCACGATACTGTTAAGCACAGCTTCACCCTTTGCAAAAGCGTGGTTATAGCCATGCCTGAATATTTCACGGCAATTGCCCCGGTTCGAGACGAGATTTGCCATGAACGACGACAGTTTCGATCCGAAGCAATGGGTTGCGGGCCGAACTTCGCCAAAAGACCCCGTCTCTGCGCCGGACACGGGCAACCGGCCCGCCAGCGGCACGGCGTTCTGGAAAGAGGCGCTGGCGTCGCCGCTTCCGGCCGGCAGCGGCGCAAGCAGGCCAGCCAATTCGGCCGCTCCTGCGGCGCCGCTCAAGCAGCGCGACATGCGTCTCGCAATCGCCCTTGCCGGTTCGGCAGCGATCCTTGCAGCCACGGCGCTGGCGGCATGGCTTGCCCGCGTTCCTGCCCCTGAAAGCACGGTCCCCGCCACCTCCGGAACCGGCACCGGAATGCAGGAACGCGCGCTCAACCTCACCAGCCCGGAGCAGCTCGCCACGGCCCTGGTCGAGGCCGGCGTAAGGCTTGATGATGCCACAGCCGCTGCCATCGCGGCGGCACCCTATCTTGGCGGTGGCGGAGAGATTCACGCGATCCTCGTCATCGCGCCCGGCGAAGGCGGCAGTGGCGGATTGCTCCAGCAATTGCGCGCCTCTCGCGTGGATGGATCGGGGGTGATGCTGGGTCGCAGCGATGACGGCGGCTTTACCGTCACGCCGCTGGCCGCAGATGTCACCCATCGCATCCAGGTTCTGCGCGGCGAGATCGACAGCGAGAGTTTCTACACTTCCGCTGTCACTGCGGGCCTCGTCGACACCCTCATCCCGGAGTTCATCAACGCCTTTTCCTATGACTTCAACCTCGCCTCGGAAGTCGCTCCCGGTGACGTTTTCGAAGTGGCTTACGATCAGGAAGTCAACGGGCGCGACGAGCCGGTGGGGCCGCCGCGACTGCTCTTTGCGCAGCTCACCACCCCGAAGAAAAGCCTTGCGCTCTACCGCTTCCACCCCCCCGGCGAGGATGCGGGCTGGTTTGACGGCAACGGCGCGACTACCAAGCGCGGCCTGATGCGCACTCCCGTTGATGGCGCCCGGATCACCTCCAAGTTCGGCATGCGCTTCCATCCCGTGCTGCACTACAACAAGCTGCACGGCGGAACCGATTTTGCCGCCCCCATCGGAACGCCGATCTTTGCCGCTGCCGATGGAACGATCGAATTTGCCGCGATGAAGGGAGCCAACGGCAACCTCACCATCCTGCGCCACGACAACGGCTGGCAGACCTATTACCTGCACCAGAACGTCTTTGCGCCCGGCATTGCCGCAGGCGTCCGCGTCACGCAGGGGCAGCGTATCGGTGACGTCGGCACAACCGGACGCTCGACCGGGCCGCACCTGCATTACGAAGTCCACATCGACGGCGAGCGCGTCGATCCCCTGAGCATCCCGACCGACGAAGCAAGCCGCAAGCGCCTGCAGGGAGCAGCGCTGCAAGCCTTCCTGAAGGAACGCGACCGCATCGACACTGCGCGAAGCCAGCGCGCGCTCTAGACCGGGAGGCCAGGCCGGGTCGGCGTGCCGCTGCGCGGCAAACCGATTGCGAGAAGCGGCAAAAGCATGGCCGCCATCACCATCAGCGTGCCGACGCTCGCATTCAGCCCCTCGTCGCTGCCCCCCCAGATCGGCGGACCGGCGAGATCGAAATCGAGGATGGAACCGAACAGTTCCGTTCCCGGATTGGGAACCAGCCCGAAGACCGACCCTTCGGTAATGTTCCAGGCAGCATGCGCGGCAACGGATGCCGCAAGGCCGCCCGTGCGCTGCGTCAACAGGCCGAACAGAACGCCCGCAAGCATGATGAACGCCAGAGTGACTGGTGCCCGCGCTCCGCCGATGAGGTGAAACAGCGCAAAGAGCAGCGCACTGGCAAGAACGCCTGCCATTGCGCCCCATCGCGCCGCAAGGACCGGCTGAAGCCAGCCGCGAAACAGCACTTCCTCCATCGATGCCTGAACCAGTGTCAGCATCATGCCAAGCCCGACAGCGAGTGAGAAGCCGCTCATCCCGCTGCCCGGCACGACGCCGCCGTTGAGCCACGACATCAGCAGCGATGCGCTAACGCCCCCGGCGCCGATCAGGATGCCCGCCGCCATCCAGACGCCCGGCGATTGCCCAAGGCGCAACACCCGACTGCGGCAAAGCCAGCCGCCGATCAGGGCAATCGGCAGCAGCGGCACATAGATCATGAGCATGAACACGGCATAGCGCCACAGGTTGCTGCCATCGCCCATGAGCGCGGGCGCAAGCGCGATGATGAACGCGATCCACCCCGATGCGATCAGCAGGCCGCCGGCAACCGCCGCCCATTGCCGCCAGGCAGGTGCCGTTCCCTCAGCCGACGGGGTTTGCGCCATCGAACAATCTCCCTTCGACCAGCCGGTAATGATGAACGGCAGAGCCGCCTTTGGCTTCCACCGAAAACTGCTGCACCCCGGCAAACCACGGCGCGCGCTCCTCAGGTGTTGCCGCGCGGATGAACGTATTGAACACGCGCGGATCGTAGAAGCGGAACAGGGCAAGCATCCCATCCGGCAGGCGGGCTTGCAGAAATCGCCGGAAGTGGCGTTGCAGCCGTTCGATCGGCATGTCCGAAAGCACCATCAGCCCCCAGCTTGCCCCATGTCCGTGTTGCTGCCAAACGCCCAGCAGGGGTTCGCCCGCATCTATCCGGACCAGCCATGGCGATGCGGCCAGCAATCGGGGATCAAGATCGCGGCCCTTGAACAGACAAAGATGTTCGCGGCAGGACCGCACCAGATCGACCAGCCTGGGATCCTGCGCGCAGTCGATGATGGCATACCAGACCGGGTCCATGGCGCTGCCCGGATCAGCTCTTGCTGCACTGTTCGCAGAAGGGCTTGCCCTCCTTGGCCGATGCGATCATTGCCTTGGCCATATCGGCAAAGGATGTGCCCTCGCCTTCGGCGCCGATCGGCAGATTGACCAGCGACTTGCCAATCGCCGAAAGACTGGCCGTGCCCGCATCGCCGATCAGCACGTTTGGCTGCCCCATGACAATGACGCCGCCATGCGCGGTGATGTCGCCCATGCGCGCGGCAGGCATTCCCTTCACGAGGACGGTGAAAGAGCCAAGCGCGATGACATCGGGCGGGCCGTTGCACAGGGCCTTGTCGCCGATTCTGGCCTGGGGGAGCATCCCGGTAAGCACGTTGACGGCGCAGGGCGGCATGATCGGGCCGCCGACATGCGGCACTGTGCCCGAAACCATCGGGCAGACATGGGGATCGGATATGCGCGCCGCCGGCCTGCTCATCGTGCACCTTCTACCCCTGCCGATCCCGCGCGCGAATGCGCCAGATCACACCGCCGCGCCGCGCGACACCCCAGACAAGACGCGAACCTTGCCCGGAGTCTCGGTTCTTCAGCGCGTTGCGGCCGGGCCCGCCCCGACGTTGTTCACCGGTTCAGCGCTGAGCGCCACGGCCTGCGCCGTCCCGGCCGGGGCCACACCTGCCTGAGCCGCCATCTTCGCCGCGCCCGTCAGCAACGACTTCTGCGCATCGCCAACCAGCACGAAGGCCCCCCAATAGAGCGGGTGCGAACTGTTGCGCTTGCTCATCAGGGACACCTGCGCCTTCTGGAGCGCGCCGCCGATAGTGTCGTTGCGGGCATTGCCATAGAAGCTGGTGATAAGTTCGACGCTTTCGCCAGCGTCCGAGATCGGCCAGTAGGTGGAAAGCACGGCCTGCGCCCGCGCGGCAAGGAAGGCGCGCACCAGCCCGTCGAGCGAGGCTCCCACCTGCTCCTGCCCGGCGGCACGGCCCGCCCTGCTGCTGACCCCGGCCGCCGTATCACAGGCCGAAAGCACGACCAGATTGGCATCAAGGCGAAGCTGGGCCACCTCATCAAAGGAAAGGATGCCGTCCGAATTGGCCTCGCCCAGACTGGTGACGAGCGCGGGCGGTGCCTTGGAGCAGGCCCACTGCCCTTCGGTAAGCCCGTGAGTGGCAAAGTGCAGCACCTGGAACTGGTCAAGATCGGTGCGGCTGCGCACGGCGGTATCGGTAAAGGCTGCACCGATGACTTCGGGTGCCCCCGGCACGCCCAGCGCCGCGCTGGCCTGTTGCAGTTCAACCGCATCGATCGGCTGGACCATGCGGCTGAGTTCCGCCACCTTCTGCAATTCGACTTCGCAGTTGGTGCCGATGCTCACCATCATCCCGCCAAGGTTCGCTTCCATCGGCACGGGCTGATGCTGGGCAAAACCGATGAAGGGATAGGGCGCCTTCGACGGTGCAAGATTGCGCGAAACGATCAGCGATCGTGGCGACAGGGCCGTCGAAAGCGACAGCTTGCGCGCCAGGAAGCTGACGTTCGTGTAGTCATACTGGTCCTTGCGGCGCGACTTTGCGAACGCTGCGGTCGATGCATCGTCCATCACGAGCACACCGGCGGGCAGCGCATCAAGCACGCCCGACGCATCGACGACGAGCGAGGAATAGCCGGCGATACGCTTCGCTGCGGGGCCGACCAGCAGCTTGTAGAGTGCGCTGGAACCCGCCACCGAGAAGACCGGCACCTTGGAGCCGCCCCCCGTGATCGTCTCGCGAACGGCGCTGACCAGCGGATCGACTTCCACGGCGGGACGCGCCACCCGGTAGATCTGCGTGCCGGACGCATCGATCACTGCGCCGAACACGTATCCGCCGACCTTGCTGAGCTTGAGATAGCCCTCGCCCGGCTTGAGCACGGCACGGATCTCGTCGACCGAAGCAGGTGTATCGACGACCTGCCGGAACGAGCCGTTGGCGCTGAGTTCATTCTGGAGCGCCAGCGAGCGGTTTTCCAGTTCGGCACGGCGTGCGGTCAGGTCCGCAATCTTTGCGGCATCCCCGCCAGAGGCGATCTCGAAGCGCAGCCGGTTGATCTCGCGCTCGACCTCCTGCCGGTCCTGCACTTTCGCCGCGAGCACCGGATCAGCCGACACAAGCGATTGCAGTTCCACGAACTGGCGGGCGATCGCCGGGGTGGCTGCCGCCTGCATCGCGCGGAAAAAGCGCTCCGGCGACTTGCCGTCAGGCCGACGCGCAGCATCGACCACCAGCGCATCGAGATAGCTGCGCGTCTGCGCCGGCAGTCCGCCCACATCCGCTTCGGCAGAGATCAGGCTCGTCACCGCCTCGTCAAACTGCGCGAGAACTTCCTCGCTCGATGCGCCACCACCCGAAAGGACCGCAGCACGTTCAAGCTGGACCTGCGCCAGAGCAGGGCCGTTATCACCGGCATCCTCGGCAAGGCGCAGGTAGCCGATCGCCTTGTCGAGCGAGGCAAGGGCTGCCCTCCGGTCCCCGGAGCGCAATTGCAGGCGCGCGCGCTGACGCTCGATCCTGGCGGCGAGCCAGAGAAGCTGCTGCTGCGGTATCGGCTGCTCGCGCAACGCATTGAAACTGGAGTCTGCCAGTTGCAGCGCCGCTGCCGCCTCTTCCGGGCGGTTCTGGCCAAGCAGGGCGACGCTGCGTGCCCAGCCTGCCTGCGCATCGATCACCAGCGAGGTGCGGGTGCGATTGTCCCACGCCGATGCCAGCGAGGAGCCTGAGCCTGCGCCCTTTGCGGCCTCGTTCAGCTTCTGCACCGAACGGGCATCGAGCAGCGGCTGATCGGCAGACGCCGAAGCGGTCGATCCCGCTTCCAGCGCGTTTGCGGCAACATTGAACTCGCGCTTGTTGATGAGGTGAAGCGCGGAGTAGTTGCGGCTCTTTGACTGGAGGACATCGGCTCCGGGAATGCCGGCATTCTGCGACAGGAGCGCACTGGCACGGCCAAAGTAGTCCTCGGCCGAATCGAAGAAACGCAAGTTCGAATCGGCAAGGCCGGCCAGCAGGAGCAGATCGATCCGCGTTGCCGGTGCCGTATCCTGGGGCAGGCGCGCCAGAGCATCGCTGACGATCCGGGCGGCATCAAGATGCAGTCCCTGCCGCACCAGCCGCAAGCCTTGCTGCAACGCATCCTCGGCATTGGCGACAGCCCCGGCGGTGCTGCTTTTTACCGCTGGCGATGGCGCCAGAACGCCGATTTCGACCGCAGCGGTCGTGGCGCGGGTGCGATCCTGATTGGGGGCGGACACGCCGGACAGAAACCGCAGCGCCTCTTCGGCAGGCCCCTGCGCCAGCGGAATGGCGCTGGACGTGTAGATCCGGCCAGCACGGTTGAAGCGGGTCTCGATCGTCTCCTGACCGAGTTGCCTGTCAAAGCAGCGCCGGGCCGTGGCAGGCCCTACCTGCGGGATGGTGACGGCCATGCCGGGACCGCAGTCGAGCAGCCCGTCGATCTTCCCGATATCGGCAGGGCGGACTGCACGCACGATACCCAGATAACGGTTGGCGCTGGCACCGCGGCAGGTGAAGGTATAGCTGCCCTTGAAGGCATCCTCCTTCCACAGCGGCGTTGCGACGCAGGGATTGCCTGCACCATTGCGGCCAAGTTCAAGCTGGTCCGGCAGTTCGGACGTCTTTGCGGCCACGGGGCTTGCAGTGACTGCAAGCGCCAGCACGGACAGCGAGGCCAGGAACGCGCGCTTCATCACTTGCCATCCTTCTTCTGCACATCGCAGCTTCCGTTGGGGTCGCTGCATTCAATCGGGGTCATCGGAAGTTCGCCAAGGCCGAACGAGCCGACATCATCGAACAGGGCATCATTGTTGGTTCCGACCAGCGGATCGAACGGGACCTCGAAGTCGGGCTTCACGGTGAAGATCGAGGTGCGGATATTCTCAAGTCCGGTCAGCGCGGGTGTGAGGTTCTGGACCGAATTGCAGCTTCCGCCGCCGATGATGCATCCGTTGATGCGCGATGCGCTGACGTTGCTGTATCGACCGATCGGCGGATTGCCGAGCAGCGCGGTGGCCGCGTTGACGATGCCGTTGACCGAACCGAACAGCGCGAAGACCGGCTGCGCAGCGCCGCTGACGATATCGAGCGCCAGTGCATTGCCGCCTCCCAGCGTTACGCCGGTGGAGAGCAGGTTGATCGCCCCCTTCGAGCCATCGATGTTGTTCGTGTTCTGGAACATCGCGAAGCCGGAGAACGTCACCTTCATCGAGCCGGTCTCGATCATGGCCGCCCCGCCGCCGTTGGCGGACGTATAAAGCGGGCTGCCCGGATTGAGATTCAGCTTGACCGCCTCGGCAACCGAGCCGGTTCCTGCCCCGGTTCCGCTTGCCTGCGCATTGAGCGCCGCGCCGAACTCGTTGTTGCCCGCCGCGATGTTTGCCGCAGCAAGTTCAAGCACCCCTCCGGGGCTGAAGATCGCGCCACCTGCCTGCGAGTTGAGACGGATGATCGATGTCTGGTCGGCTGCCGCAGTGCCGAAGCTGCCGAGCTTGAGCCTGGTGTCGGCATCGAAGGTGATGCGCCCGGTCACGTCGATGCGCTTGCCGCGCGCCAGCACCTGGACCGTGCTCGGCACGGTGAAGCTCACCTGGCGGATCTCGACATCATGCGCCGCATCCGCACCGAGCGTCAGCGTGCCGGTCGCCTTGAGGCGGGCTGCCTCGTTGCGGTCGAGCACGAAGTTGCCCGCAATGGATTCGGCTGTGCCGCCGATGATCGTGCTGCCCGATGGAGCCGTGTTGAACAGCTCGATCGTGGCGGCGCTCAGATCGTCGCCGATGGTCGCGTCGCGCGCCGAGATGCGCACCGCATTTCCTGCCGAACCGCCATCGCCAAGCGTCACCTTGCCGTTGGCCGTGATCGTCAGGTTCGTGGCGGCCCGCACGGCGCGGTTGGCAGTGAAGGCCGCCTGCACGGATGCTGTGCCTGCGGTTGCGGTGAAGGCAGAAGCACTTGCGCCCGCGATCTCGGTATTGCCGACGGAGGTAAGATTTACCGCAGACTGACGGTTGGTTCCGCCGTTCAGCTGCGCGCCGCCCAAGGCAATCGCGCTTCCGGCCGAAAGCGCAAGCGTTTCGGTGCCGACTCCATCGCTGTTGGCGGTCATCGTGAGCAGCCCGGTGGCTCCCTGCCGGATCGACCCGCCAGTGCTGGTGATTGCGATGGCTCCGCGCGCTGCCTGGGTCTGACCGGCAAACTTGCCGAGCGTCACGTCGCCCGTAGCGGAAACGGTGTAGTTTCCGCCGGCCGAGACGATACCCAGCGCTGCGGTCGTTCCCGAAACGGTCGTATTGGTGCCCGATGTCGCCGCACCGATGTCGGTCGCACCTGCGCGCGCGCTGATTGCGCCTGCCGTCGCGGTTACGCTGCCCGCAGTGAACGAGGCTGCACTGCCGCCGGAAGGCCCTTCGACCGTCACGTTGCGGGCGGCCTCAAGTGACAGTGCCGTGACCGCTCCCGGCGTGACCACAGTGATATCGCTGTTCGGACCGCTGGCCGTCACGGCCCGCAGGGCAACCGGCCCGCCAGCGGTTATCGCGGCATTGCCCAGAGCGGCAATGTCATTGTCGGCGGTGAACGAGCTTCCCGCTGTCGCCGTGAACGCCGCGGACGCTGCGCGCTCGATGCGGATGGAACTGTTTGCGGAAAGCGAAACGGCCGATTGCTGCGCCGTGCCGCCATTCAGTCTCGCACCGGCCAGCGCTATTGCTCCTCCAGCGCTCAGCGTGAGCGCCTCAGTGCCCGCACCATCGCTGTTGGCCGTCAGTGTGAGCAGTCCCGCATCGCCCTTGGTGATCGATCCGCCCGCATTGATGGTGATCGCTCCCGTCGCCAGCTGCGTGTTGCCCGCAGCCTTGCCCAGGGTCACGTTGCCCGTGGTGTTGACGATGAAGCTGCCGCCCGGATTTCCAACGCCCGCCGCCACGTTGCCGATGATGGCATTGGCACCCGATACGGTTGCGTTGCTGCCTGCGTAGATATCGGTGATGTCCGAACTTGTGGCCCGGACGGTAACGCTGCCCGTGGTTGCAGCGAGTTGTCCTGCCACAACGGACGCGGCATTGCCGCCAGCCGGGCCGCCGACGGTCAGGTTGCGTGTAGCTCCTGCACTGCCGACATTCACTGCTCCCGGCGTGGTGATGGAAAGATCATGCCCGCTGCCGGACGCGAAGATCTGGTTCAGCGTAACCGCACCACTTGCCGTAATCGCGGCATTGCCCGCAGCATCGATCCGGTTGGTCGAGGTGAACGATCCCCCGGAACTTGCCGCAAGGGCAGCCGAAGTGATGCGATCGACGAGGGCATTTCCGCCAGAAGTGACCGAGACTGCCGATGCCTGCGCCCCTGTCCCGCCAACCAGCCAGGCACCGCCCAGACCGATCGTCCCGCCCGCCGACAGCGCGAGGGTTTCTGCACCTGTGCCATCACTGTTGGCTGTCAGCGTGAGGCTGGCCGCCCCCTGACTGATGTTTCCTCCGGCAGAGATGCTCACCAGCCCTGCCGCTGCCTGCGAAAGCGCACCTGCGCGGCCCAGTGCGATGTTGCCGGTGGCCGTAACGGTATAATCGCCAGCAGATGCCACACGCCCGATGTCGGCGCTCGCAGCCGTCACCGCGATGGCGTTGCCCGCACCGATTGTCTCCACCTGGGCTATGCTAGCAGCACCCGTTGCCGCAATTTGTACCGCACCGGCCGCCTTGATGCTGCCGGTGCTGGTGAAGTTGCCACCGGCATTGGCGGTAAAGCCTGCGCCATCGGCCACGCTGAACACCGTGTTCGCACCGGAACTGAGGATGATCGCCGATTGCCCGGCAGTGCCGCCCAGCAGTGTCGCGCCGTCAAGAGCGATCGCGCCAGCCGTCGCGGTCAATGACAGCGGACCGCTGCCGGAACCGTCGCTGTTCGACCTGATCGTGAGGTTCGGCGCTCCCGCGCCGCGCTGGATGGCACCGGCTGCGCTTGTCATCGAAACGCTGCCTGAGGCCGAGATGACGCTGCCTGCCGCCGCGCCAAGCGTGATGTCGCCGCTTGCCGTAACCGTCAGACTGCCCGACGCCGGAAGCGTGCCTGCCGTTGCCCGGCCAAGCACGACCGTGCCCCCGTCGATCAGCATGTCGGCACCCGATGTGGCATTGCCGATATTCACCGAGGCTGCCTTGACGTCGAGCGTCCCGCCCGTGGCGGTGGCCTGCGCCGCGCTGAACGATGCCGCGCGCGCGTTTGTCAGGCCCGAAACGGCAAGGTCGGTTCCGGCAGTGACACTGCCGGTCACGCCGATGGCGCCGTTGGAACGCAGGGTGATCGCCTGCCCGGCCGATGCGCTGCCCAGCGCCATCGATCCGGCAAAGGCGCTGATCGAACCGTCGCGCGCGGTCAGCGTCGTGGCCGCAAGGCTGGCCGCCGGATTGGCAAGGCTGGCAATGGTCAGGTTGTTCTGCGCATCGAGCGTCGTGGCACTGATCGGCCCGTTGCTGGTCAGCACGATGTTCTGACCCGCACCGCCGCCAGTGCGCACCGTCTGCACATCGATGCCGCCAAGCCCGGCAATGGCAATCGTGTTGCCGCCGGTGGCCGTCGCGGTATTGGCAAGGATCGATCCGCTCGCCGCGAAGGTCGTCGCCGCCGATCCGGCAAAGCTCGATCCCAGCGCCGATCCCAGCGCCACGCCTGCCGTATCGGACGTCACCGATACCGCCGCCGTGCCGGTCCGGCCGCCGTTCAGCGCCGCATTGCCCAGCGCCACGGCATTGGCCGCCCGCAGCGTGAGGCTGTCGGCCGCGCCAAGATCATCGTCGTTCGAACGCACCGTCAGCGCGCTCGACCCCGCACCGCGCCCGATCGCACCCGCCGTGGCCGTGATCGCAACCCGGCCATTGGCCACGATGCTCTGCGCCCCGCTGGTGCCCAGCGAAATATCGCCGCCCGTCGAGGTGACGGACAGGTTGCCGCCAACCGTCGCCGAACCCAGCGATACAGCGCCGGTCGCATCAAGCGTCGATGCCGCAGCCGAACGCAGCGAACCGATCGTCTGCGCATCCGCACGGATCACCGCCTGCCCGGTCGTCGCATTCACAAGCGCCGCGCTGAACGATGCTGCGCGCGCGTTTGTCAGGCCCGAAACGGCAAGGTCGGTTCCGGCAGTGACACTGCCGGTCACGCCGATGGCGCCGTTGGAACGCAGGGTGATCGCCTGCCCGGCCGATGCGCTGCCCAGCGCCATCGATCCGGCAAAGGCGCTGATCGAACCGTCGCGCGCGGTCAGCGTCGTGGCCGCAAGGCTGGCCGCCGGATTGGCAAGGCTGGCAATGGTCAGGTTGTTCTGCGCATCGAGCGTCGTGGCACTGATCGGCCCGTTGCTGGTCAGCACGATGTTCTGACCCGCACCGCCGCCAGTGCGCACCGTCTGCACATCGATGCCGCCAAGCCCGGCAATGGCAATCGTGTTGCCGCCGGTGGCCGTCGCGGTATTGGCAAGGATCGATCCGCTCGCCGCGAAGGTCGTCGCCGCCGATCCGGCAAAGCTCGATCCCAGCGCCGATCCCAGCGCCACGCCTGCCGTATCGGACGTCACCGATACCGCCGCCGTGCCGGTCCGGCCGCCGTTCAGCGCCGCATTGCCCAGCGCCACGGCATTGGCCGCCCGCAGCGTGAGGCTGTCGGCCGCGCCAAGATCATCGTCGTTCGAACGCACCGTCAGCGCGCTCGACCCCGCACCGCGCCCGATCGCACCCGCCGTGGCCGTGATCGCAACCCGGCCATTGGCCACGATGCTCTGCGCCCCGCTGGTGCCCAGCGAAATATCGCCGCCCGTCGAGGTGACGGACAGGTTGCCGCCAACCGTCGCCGAACCCAGCGATACAGCGCCGGTCGCATCAAGCGTCGATGCCGCAGCCGAACGCAGCGAACCGATCGTCTGCGCATCCGCACGGATCACCGCCTGCCCGGTCGTCGCATTCACAAGCGCCGCGCTGAACGATGCCGCGCGCGGACCGGTGATGCCGCTGACCGTGATGTTGCCGGTCGACATCGCTGCCGTCCCGGCGATCACCCCGCCGCTCACGGCAATATCGCCATCCGATCGCAGGTTCACGGACTGCCCCGCAGAGGCACTGTCGATATCGATTTCGTCCGCAATCACGGTAAGGTTGCCGTTCTGTGCGGTGAGCGTGCCCGCATCGACCAGACCGACCGGATTGGCTGAGTTGCCGATGACCAGATTGCGGCTGGCGCTGATGCTGTTGGCTTCCAGCGTGCCGGCAGTGTTGAGCGAGATGTCCTGATCGGTGCCGGTCGTCTGCGCGGTGCCGAGTTCGATACCGCCTGCTGCACTGATGGAAAGCGCCGTGCCCGCACCCACGGCCGAATTGTTGGCGCGGAGCAGGCCGGTTGCGGCAAATGTCGTCGCAGCCGTGGCGCTGAATCGGCTTGCGATGGCGGAACCGATGGCAATCTCGCCGCCGTTCGCGAAGATCGTGACAGGAGCGGACCCGTTGCTGCCGCCCGCAAGGCTGGCATTGCCGAGATCGACGCTCTGCGCCGAAATGAACATCGTGCCATCGGCGAGGAGGGGATCATCATGCGAACGGATCGCCAGACTGGTCGACCCTGCGCCGCGCACGATATCGGCGTTCGAGCGCAAGGTGATCTTCCCGTCGGCAATGATGGCCTGGGTGCCATTGGTGCCGAGAACGAGATCGCCGGTTGCGCGCAGTTCGACATTGCCGCCGGAACGGATCGTGCCTGCCGTCACGGTATCGGATGCCCCCGCGCCTGAACGCACGAGCACGTTTCCGCTGGTTTCGACACGCTCGACAAGCGCGCTGGCATTGGACTGGACCGTGACATCGGCGTTGTCGGCATCCGAACGCAGGACACCCCGGCTCACGATGTTGGCCCCCGTCGCCGGATCACCGGGCGTCACCGGCTGTGCGGCTGTCAGGAGCGTAATGCTCCCGCCGTCCTGCGTCACGGTCAGCCGGCTCCCGGCTTCGACCTGAAGCAGATCCGCAAGCGCGCTGGTGCCGTTCGAGGCCGCGAGCACGATGCTGCGCCCTTCGATGTTGCCCGAAGCGAGCACCTGCGCGCCGTTCAGGCGGGTGCCCTTGGCAAAGGCGTAGCCCACGGGGCTGCCCGCCCGCGATGTGATGCGCACATCGCTGGCCGCCACGACATAGACGTCATCCTGAGCCGCAACGGTCTTGGCGACCGTCACCTGTTCGCCCAGCAGAAGCACCGATCCCGAAGAGCGCAAGGCCCCTGCACCCGCTTCCAGCTTCAGTTCGACCGCCGCAAGTGCGCTGCCCGGATCGATGACCACATCCCGGCTGGCGAGCGTGACCGTGCGATCACCCGGCCCGAAGACCTGCGTGCCCGGAGGGGCGCCCTTGAAATCAAGGGTCGACACGACAAGACTGCCGCCGTTGAAAGCGCCGCTCGCTCCGAACAGCACGCCCGACGGGTTGATGAGCCACAGCGAGATATTGTCGGTTGCCGTGATGCTGCCGTTGATGAGCGACGGGAAGAATGTGGTGGTCCCGCCCACGTCCTTGCCGATCACGCGGTTGATGACCGTGACCGGCGTGGCAACCGCATTGCCGATGCCATCCGTTGACGTGAAGCTGACCGTATTGCCGGAGGCGACGCTGAAGGTCTGCCAGTTGATGACGCGGTCTGCCGCCAGCGCATCAACCGAGAGCGTATTGCCGCCTAGGCTGATACTGGCGCCTCCGGCATTGGATAGTTCCGGCAGGGACTGCCCAAGCGCTGCCTGCGCGAAAACCATGCAGGAAACGCAGGTTGCAAGGCCGGTGCCGAGACGGAGAGCGCGCCGCGTGCCGTTCAGAGCTGCATTCATCGGAAGTCTCCTGGAATCTTCAGAGGCCGAACGGCACGAACTGGAAAGTCATCGACACAAGCACGCGATCTTCAGGCCGCCGTGACAGCGCTCCTGTCAGCAGCGGTCTGTCGAGAGCATGGGTATAGGTCACGTCGAGACGCATGGTCTGGGCCAGCGAGAAACGCGCCCCGCCGCCCAGCGACGCGATGTAGCGGCGGCGTTCGGTGGCGTTGGCACCGATGTTCCACAACCGGACCCCTTCGTAGAAGCCGTAGATCTGGCCGTTCACCTTCTCGTCGAGCTTGAAGTTGATGCGCGGCTCGATCACGAAGCCGATCGCACGATCACCGGTGTTGGCACCCGGATCGTAGCCGCGACCAATGGTGAAATTGCCGATGGCATAGGTATCGTAGTTCAGGAGCGCACGATTGGCCCATTGGCCGTTGACCTTGGCGGCCATCTCGAAAACCGGCCCGAACTTGTAGAAGCCATCGACGCTGGCGCGCACGATCGTGGCGAGCGAGCTGCCGTCGGGACGGGAAATGCCGTAAAGATCGACCACGTCACCCTGCCGCGAGGCACCGAACACGTCGATGCCGCGCCGCAGTTCGAGCGAAGCGCTGACCCCGCCGATCTGCTGGCCGGTAATGTCGAGTTCGGAACGCGATCCGTCGAGGCGCAGGTAGAGCGCGGAAATGCGGTCACGCGTCAGCGGGCTGGAAACGCCGTTGGTCTGGAAGAACCTGGAACGCTGCAAGGAGTATTCGAAGCCGCCGCTGATCTTCACCCGGTCGGTGACGGTGCGCAGCAGGGGATGGGAGAAACCGATGCCCGCCACCGCAGAAAGCGTTCGCTGATCAAGGCCGGGCAGATCGGGACGTGCCTCGGCAATCGTGCCGCGCAGTTCAAGCGTCGTGCCCGCGCTGTTCAGCGTCATCGCGTGGCGCAGCGAAGCAATGCGCTGCTCCTTGAAATCGAACGTGCTCTGCCCCGTTATCGAGGTGACATCTCCCTGCCCCAGCAGCCCGTAGAACTCGGCATGAAGCAGCCCGGTTTCGCGACCGAGGAACGAGGCATTGTAGTTCTGGAGGTTGGCAAGCAGGGAGAACGAGCGATAGGCCACCGAAAGTTCGCCAACCAGATCACCGGGACGACCGCTGGCCGGGCTGAGCGACAGTTCCACCGTGAGTCCGGGAATATCGTTCGCCAGAAGCAGGATGCGCTCGGCCTCGGCCTCGTTCAGCGGATCGATTGCCTGAAGCCGCTCGATCCGGCGCTGCAACAGCGCCTGATAAGGCCCGACATCGCCGCGCACGCGCATTTCCACGATGCGGCCTGACACCACTTCAAGCTTGAGCACGCCGCTGTCGATGCGCTGCTGCGGGATCTGCACGCTGGCCACATAGCGCGCCGCCCGCAGCCGCATCTGCACTTCATCGCGCAGATCGCAGACCTGGCGGATCGGCTGTTCACCCGCTGCCGGCGCGATGCCACCGACGAGACGGGCGATTTCAGGCGGAAGAACGGCGCCGCCCGGACCGGTGATCTCCACCGCCGTGATCGCGGCGCGGATATCGCTTTCGGCGATGGGGCAGGGACCGGGCTCAAAACCGTCAGACCGCACCCGCACACTTGCTTCCGGCACCTGCGGCTTGGCCACGGGCATCTGCAACTGATCGCGGGTTTGCGTCGAACTTGGATCAAAGGCGGGAGTAGCCTGCTGCGCCTGAACGGCCGGAGCGGACACACCAAACGCGGCGACGCCAGCAAAAGTGGCGAACAAAGGCTTCTTCAATTTCGTGCCCCCAATGAAAGCATCCGCAGGCAAGTCTGAGACGACCCACCTTCCAAACTTCCGATTGCGAACCCGAAATCTCTGTTTTCTGTGTTCTGTTACGAGGCTGCCTCAGCACCGGAATGGTGTCAATCATTGTTAATGAAATGCAAAGCGGCGCAGGTAGCGGCAAACCCGATTCAGAACGTTACTCGCTTATCATCCAGTGCAGAACAGAAATGTGACGCAAAACACGTTCTTTTGAAGGCAGTGCAGGGCTTGCCGATGCGCCAAAAGCAAGACGGCCGGACATGGTCCGGCCGTCAGGTTTCATCCATTATGAATATGAAGGTCGCCCTCTGCGACTGGCTCCTGCAAGTGCTCCGGCAGTGCCAGGGAGCAAATGCACCGCGCCGGATCAGGCGGGCAGGAGCTTGCGCTCCACTGCGATTCGCTGGATCGCCTTCTGGAGCTTCTCGAAGGCGCGCACTTCGATCTGGCGGACGCGTTCGCGACTGACGTTATAGACCTGGCTCAGTTCTTCGAGGGTCTTCGGCTCGTCGATCAGGCGGCGATCGGTAAGGATGTGGCGCTCGCGCTCGTTCAGGCTGCCCATGGCCTCGACCAGCAGTTCATGCCGGTAACGGGCCTCCTCGGCTTCGGCCACGGTTTCGTCCTGAAGCGGACGGTCGTCGGTCAGCCAGTCCTGCCACGATCCTTCGCCGTCCTCGCGCATGGAGACGTTGAGCGAGGCATCGCCGCCCATCATCATGCGCCGGTTCATGTTGATCACTTCCTGCTCAGGCACGCCGAGATCGGTTGCGATCTTCTTCACGTCATCGGGGTGAAGATCGGAATCCTCGAAGGCTTCGAGGTTCTTCTTCATGCGCCGCAGGTTGAAGAACAGCTTCTTCTGCGCCGCCGTGGTGCCCATCTTCACAAGGCTCCACGAGCGCAGGATGAACTCCTGTATCGAAGCCTTGATCCACCACATGGCGTAAGTGGCCAGACGGAAACCCCGGTCCGGCTCGAACTTCTTGACGCCCTGCATCAGGCCGATGTTGCCTTCGGAAATCAGTTCGCTCACCGGCAGGCCATAGCCGCGGTAGCCCATGGCGATCTTGGCCACGAGGCGCAGATGGCTCGTCACCAGTTGAGCGGCAGCTTCAGGATCCTGATGTTCCTGGAAACGCTTGGCGAGCATGTATTCCTGCTCTGCCGTCAGCACCGGAAACTTGCGGATTTCGGCAAGGTAGCGGTTGAGGCTGGCTTCCCCACCGAGGGCGGGGACGGTCAACGCGGTCTTTTCCTCACTCACCTGAACATTCCTTTCATCGCGTCGGTTCCCATGGTCCGGCCCCCTGCTGGGCGACCGTTGGCGGGACCACACATTGCGGAGCCTTCGAACGACCGACTCCATGTTTGAACACTACAGCATCGCCATGACTTTTGCATCCTGCCCGTCAGCGCACAATTCGACGACAAGTTCCCGCATGTCGACGGGCGTCGGGCTGATGAAGTGCAGCGCCTTGCCGCTGACGGGATGGATGAACCCCAGCTCGGCCGCATGCAGCGCCTGACGGTGAAATCCGAGTCGCTGCAACAAAGGCCGAAGCTTCGAGGGTGTGCGTCCATAGACCGGATCGCCCAGTAGCGGATGGCCGATTGACGCAAGGTGAACGCGCACCTGGTGGGTTCGCCCGGTTTCAAGCCGGCACTCCACCAGTGCGGCACCCCCAAGCGCGGCCCCGTCAAGCACGGCAAGCGTGCGGTAGTGCGTGACCGCGTGCTTGCCCCTTGCCGGGCCGTGCGGCCCGTCCTCGACCAGCGCCATCTTCTTGCGGTCGTGGCTTGACCGCGCAATGGCCCCGCGCACCGTGCCGGAACGCGGCATCGGCACCCCCGCCGTCACGCATCTGTAGGCGCGAACGATCGAGTGATCGGCAAACTGCCGTGCCAGCCCCTCGTGCGCGGCATCGGTCTTGGCAACGACCAGCAGGCCCGAAGTATCCTTGTCGATCCGGTGCACGATCCCCGGCCGCGCCACCCCGCCAATGCCGGAAAGCTGCCCCCGGCAATGGTGCAGGAGCGCATTGACGAGCGTGCCGTCGGGATTGCCCGCAGCGGGATGGACCACCAGCCCCGCAGGCTTGTCGACCACGATCAGCACCTCGTCCTCGTGGACGACGACCAGCGGAATATCCTGCGCCTGCGCTTCGGAAGGCGCGGCCTGCGGCACGCGGATTTCGAAGGCGGTGCCTTCGGCCGGCTTTAGCGACGCCTGCGCCGCCACTCTGCCGTCAAGGCTGATCCGCCCCTCGCCCAGCAGGGCCTTCACCCGTTCGCGCGAAAGCCCCGATGCATCGGCCAGCGCCTTGTCGAGCCGCTGGCCACCGGCAGGAACGGTTCCGGAAATGATCGTATCGGCGGCCCCCATTGCCTTTGATATGGGAAGGAGGCCGGTGCGGTTCAAGCCGCGCCGATGGCCCGGATCAATCGCGCTGAGGCGCTGCCTGAGGCTGCTCCGGCGACTTTCCCGTCCCGACATCGCTCCGGGATGGTGCCTGCCCATCACGCGGGGGCGCCTTGGGCGGTCCGGCATTCACCCGCTCGCCAAAGGTGGCCTGCTGGGTCTGCTTCGCGGGGGAAACATGGGTTCCCACAGCCGCAGCAGTTGCGTCCGCAGCAGGGGTTGACACCTTGCTGCGAGGGCCAGACCTTTCCGGTCTTTCAGATTGCGCATGGGCCGAAAGCGCAACGGTGCATGCTGCCAGAATGGCTGCGCGTGGAAGGCGGATCCTCGACGCCATCGTTCTCTTCCTCCTTGCTTGCCTGCTTCCTTCTTCGTGCAGATCCCGGCGCGCATTCTTACCACGAATCGCTGAATGGCGAATGACGGCTCAGAACCATGTGCTTGCCAGCGGCTCGCCATGACGCCAGACCGGCGCGATGATCCTTTCGCTCAGCCCGCACTGCCTTGAAGCCATGGTGGCGGCCGCGCGCGCCGCACTGCCGCACGAAGCCTGCGGCCTTCTGCTTGGCAGCGGCCATGTCATCGAGGATGCCGTGCCGGCGGCCAATGTGGCCACGCAGCCCAGCCATCATTTCGAGATCGATCCGGCCGCCCTGATCGCGGCGCATCGGGCCGCGCGCGAAGGCGGGCCGCAGGTTCTGGGATACTTTCATTCGCATCCCAACGGACTTGCCCGGCCATCGGCAACCGATGTGGCAAGCGCCGCGCGCGATGGCCGGGTGTGGATCATTCTGGCCCTTTCCGGCAAGGATCGGTGGACCACTACGTGCTGGAGCGATGGCCCGGACGGCTTCGAAGCGCTTTCCTATCGCATTGCGCAAGGCTAAGGCTGACAGCGAAGATGACACATCCCGTTGCTTGCCTTGCCATGATGCTGCACCCTGAACGGGCTGCCGCATGGCCCTGCGCGGACAACACGATGCCTGCCCGAAGGCACCAATCAGCACTTCCCCCCGATATCCTGACCCTTCCGATATCCTGACAAGGCGTAAACCCTGACCATGTCCCCTTCCTCGCTCGATCTTGCCAGCCTGCTCTGCTCGCGCCTCTGCCATGACCTGCTCAGCCCCGTGGGCGCCCTGTCCAACGGGCTGGAACTCCTTGCCGAGGAGAAGGACCCCGAAATGCGCCAGCGCTGCTTCGAACTGCTGGAGCAGAGCGCGAAGGCATCGGCCGACAAGCTGAAGTTCTTCCGCCTTGCCTTCGGTGCGGCGGGCGGCTTTGGCGACACCGTGCCGGTGAGCGAGGCGCAGGCGCTGGTCGATGCGCTCGTGGGCGGCAATGCGCGGGTGAGCGTGAACTGGCTCTTTGGCGTCGAGGCGCTGTCGAAGCCCGCCGTCAAGACTCTGCTGAACCTTGCGCTCATCGGGCTGGATGCGCTGGTGCGCGGCGGCACGCTGGACATCGGCGCCGAAGTGCGCAGCGGCGTTGCCGAAATCGTGGTGCGCGCCGCCGGACAGCGCGTAGCGTTTGACCCGGCGATCGGACAGGCGCTGGAAGGCGCCCTGCCCGCGGCCGAACTGTCGAGCCGGACGGCACCGGCCGCCATGGTCCAGCAACTGACCGCAGCCGCCGGGGGCGGCGTGCAGGTGCATGTGACGCCGGAAAGCCTCGTCATGGGCGCGGTGCTTCCGGTCGGCTGAGGCTGAGGGCCGAACGATGCGCCGCTGGCTCGTCCACCGCGAGATTGCCTCGCCCAACTGGAACGAGCGCAAGTTGCCTGTCAGCATGGTCGTGCTGCATTACACCGGCATGGAAACGGCCGAGGCCGCGCTTGACCGGCTGTGCGATCCGGCAGCGGAAGTCTCGGCGCACTATCTGATTGACGAGGACGGCACCGTCACCGCCCTTGTCGACGAAGACAAGCGCGCGTGGCACGCGGGCCGTGCAAGCTGGCGCGGGATCACCGATGTGAACTCGGCCAGCGTGGGCATCGAACTGGTCAATCCCGGCCACGCGTTCGGCTATCGCCCCTTCCCCGACGCCCAGATCGAGGCGCTGCTGCCGCTGCTGGCGGATATCGTGAAGCGCCACAACGTGCCGCGCGCGAACGTGGTCGGCCATTCCGACGTGGCCCCGGCGCGCAAGGAAGATCCGGGCGAACTGTTCCCGTGGGAACTGCTCGCCCGCCACCGGCTCTGCCTGCCAACGCCCAAGCTTTCGATGCGGCTGCTCTACGACAACGAGGCCGCCTTCTTCCTTGCGCTGGAACGCTTCGGCTACGACATATCGGACCAAAAGGCGGCAGTGCGGGCATTCCAGCGCCGCTGGCGCCCGCAGCGGATCGACGGCGAAGTGGACGGGCAGATCGGCGCGCTCCTGTTCGAACTCCTGTTGGAACGTGATCTTGGTCATGCTAGGTAGCGCTGCGCTAGGGGGCCGGGCAGCCGCGTTGTCTTCATGACACCGAGGAAAGTCCGGGCTCCACGAAACAAGGGTGGCGGGTAACGCCCGCCGGGCCTGCGGCTGCGACGAAAGTCGGAGCTAAGGGTCAAGGGAAAGTGCCACAGAGAGCAGACCGCCTTTCGGGATCGCACGATCTGGAAGGCAAGGGTGAAAGGGTGCGGCAAGAGCGCACCGCGCTTTCCGGCAACGGAAGCGGCACGGCAAACCCCACCCGGAGCAAGATCGAATAGGGACTGCGCGCCTTTCGGGGCAGGCCGGTTTCGGGCCAGCAGTCCGGGTTGATTGCTTGAGCGTTCCGGCAACGGTCCGCCTAGAGGAATGGCTGCCAGTGCCGATACGGTGCCCGCCAAAGGGAAACCTTGGGCATACCGTCGGCGCTACAGAACCCGGCTTACAGGCCCCCTGGCGCATCGCGTGTTTCCACCGCAAGACCAAGGCGCTAGGTTACGCCAATGTCCGCCGGCCATCATCACCTTCATCACGATCATGGGCATCACGATCATGGGCATCAGGATCATGGGCATCAGGATCGTGAACACCACGGGCATGGGCATGGCCACGCGCACGCTCCGGCCAGCTTTGGCCGGGCCTTTGCCATCGGGATCGGCCTCAACCTCGGCTTCGTGATCGTCGAGGCGGCATACGGGTTCATTTCCGGTTCGATGGCGCTGATCGCCGATGCCGGTCACAATCTTTCGGACGTGCTGGGTCTGGTCATTGCCTGGATCGCCAGCGTGCTGACCCGGCGCCCCCCGTCCGCGCGCTTCACCTACGGCTTCAAGTCGAGTTCAATCCTTGCCGCGCTGGGCAATGCCGCCTTCCTGATGATGGCGCTGGGCGCGATTCTCGTGGAGACGATCCGCCGCCTGTTCGAACCGGAACCCGTGGCCGGACCGACGGTGATGATCGTGGCGGCCATCGGCATTGTCATCAACACCGCAACCGCGCTGATGTTCATGCGCGGCCGCCACCATGATCTCAATATCCGCGGGGCCTATCTGCACATGGCGGCAGATGCCGCGGTTTCGGCCGGTGTTGTCGTGGCCGGCCTGCTCATTACCCTGACAGGCGCGCAATGGATCGACCCGGCGACAAGCCTGGTGATCGTGGGCGTGATTGCGTGGGGAACATGGGGCCTGCTCAAGGATTCGCTGCGGATGAGCCTGCTGGGCGTTCCCGGCAATATCGACGAACGCCGCGTGCGCAGTTTCCTTGAAGGGCTGAACGGGGTTGAAGCGGTGCACGACCTGCATATCTGGCCGATGAGCACGACCGAGACCGCGCTGACCGCGCACCTCGTCATGCCCGGCGGCCATCCCGGCGACGGGTTCCTGCACCAGCTCGCGCACGAACTGGAACATGTGTTCGCCATCGGCCATCCCACCGTGCAGATCGAGACGATCAATGGCCACGAGTGCCTCTTGCTGGATGACCACACGGTTTGAGGCGGATAACCGCAGCAAACCCCTGACCTTGCGGACATAGCCCCAAGGGACACGTCGCAATTTCTGCGCCAAGGCTCCATTTGCCGAAGCGGAGACGTTCCGACCGGGTTTGATCTACCCCTCCGACCCGGTTCCTCCCCTGACTTTCCGGCTATCTCGTTCCCTTCGGCCGGGGTCGCATTCTTGAGGGCGCGCTGCCTGCGGGCGGCGCGCCTCTTTTTTCGCGGATCGCGCACAGCAAAAGGGCGGCCACCGTGCGATGGCCGCCCCGTGTGCGGTTTGCCAGCCAATGACGCTTCCGGGCCTTGCCCGGCTTAGCGCGCCGTATCAGGGCGCCCGCGCTATCAGGCCGCTTCTTCCTTGGCCTTGTGCACGCGGATCGGCTCCTTGCGGCCTTCGACCACGTCCTTGTCGACGACCACTTCGGTAATGTCGGTCTCCGTCGGCACATCGAACATGGTGTCGAGCAGCAGGCCTTCGACGATCGAGCGAAGGCCGCGAGCGCCGGTCTTGCGTTCGATGGCCTTCTTCGCGATCGCCTCAAGCGCGTCGTCGGTGAAGGTCAGGGTCACGTCTTCCAGTTCGAACAGCTTGGCATACTGCTTGATGAGCGCGTTCTTGGGTTCCTTGAGGATCTTGACCAGCGCCTCGATGTCGAGATCGTTGAGGGTCGCGATCACCGGCAGGCGGCCCACGAACTCAGGGATCAGCCCGAACTTGAGCAGATCTTCCGGTTCCGACTTCTGGAGCAGTTCGCCCACGCGGCGCTTTTCCGGATCGGCCACATGCGCGCCAAACCCGATCGAACGCTTCTGCAGACGATCGGCAATGATCTTGTCCAGACCGGCAAAGGCACCGCCGCAGATGAACAGGATGTTCGTGGTATCGACCTGAAGGAACTCCTGCTGCGGATGCTTGCGGCCACCCTGCGGCGGAACCGAGGCCGTGGTGCCTTCCATCAGCTTGAGCAGGGCC
Source organism: Novosphingobium sp. (assembly GCA_046294595.1). Taxonomy (GTDB): domain Bacteria; phylum Pseudomonadota; class Alphaproteobacteria; order Sphingomonadales; family Sphingomonadaceae; genus Novosphingobium. Next base: position 40,882 of record JBKBKD010000002.1, on the reverse strand, counting down.
TGCTGCACGCCTTCGCCCGAAACGTCGCGCGTGATCGAGGGGTTTTCGGCCTTGCGGCTGATCTTGTCGATCTCGTCGATATAGACGATGCCGTGCTGCGCCTTCTCCACGTTGTAGTCGGACGCCTGAAGCAGCTTGAGGATGATGTTCTCCACGTCCTCACCCACGTAACCGGCTTCGGTCAGCGTGGTGGCATCGGCCATGGTGAAGGGCACGTCGAAGGTTTTTGCCAGCGTCTGCGCCAGCAGGGTCTTGCCCGAACCGGTCGGCCCGACGAGCAGGATGTTAGACTTCTGGAGTTCGACATCGCCGCCCTTGCCGCTGTGCTTCAGGCGCTTGTAGTGGTTGTGGACCGCGACCGAAAGGACGCGCTTGGCGCGGTCCTGCCCGATCACGTAATCGTTCAGAGTCTCGAAGATGTCGCGCGGGGTCGGTACGCCGCCATCCTTCTTTCCGGCGATACCGGCCTTGGTCTCTTCACGGATGATGTCGTTGCACAGTTCGACGCATTCATCGCAGATGAACACGGTCGGCCCGGCGATGAGCTTGCGCACCTCGTGCTGCGATTTGCCGCAGAAGCTGCAGTAGAGGGTGCTCTTGGTATCCGATCCGGAAAGCTTGGTCATTCGTTCATCCCAGGCGCTCCTTCACAAGGAGCGGGTCCGGCCATCCTACTACCGCAAGGGCATTAATCAACCGGACTCGAAAACAGGTAACAGGCCCTTACCGGCTATTGCCCTTCCTGCAACGGGAAAGCACGGCCGGAAAGGGGCGTTGCATCATTCCGGCGCGCCGCCGGAGCCTTCTTCAAGCCCCACGGCATCGGTTGCGGGGCGCGATTCGAAAACCTTGTCGACCAGACCGAACTTCAGCGCTTCCTCGGCCTCAAGGAAGGTATCGCGGTCCATCGCCTTCTCGATCTCGTCGAGCGAGCGGCCGGTGAACTTCACGTAGAGATCGTTCATGCGCTTGCGGATGCGCAGGATCTCGCGGGCCTGAATCTCGATGTCGGAAGCCATGCCGCGCGCGCCGCCCGAAGGCTGGTGGATCATGATTCGCGCATTCGGCAGGGCAATGCGCATTCCCGGCTCGCCGGCGGCCAGCAGGAACGAACCCATCGAGGCAGCCTGTCCGATGCACACCGTGGAGACGCGCGGGCGGATGTATTGCATGGTGTCGTAGATCGCCAGCCCCGCCGTCACCACGCCGCCGGGCGAGTTGATGTACATCGAGATGTCCTTCGAGGGGTTTTCCGACTCAAGGAACAGGAGCTGGGCGATGATGACCGAGGCCATGTGGTCCTCGACCTCGCCGGTCACGAAGATGATGCGTTCGCGCAGCAGGCGCGAATAGATATCGAAGCTGCGTTCGCCGCGGCTCGATTGTTCGACCACAACCGGGATCAGTGCGCCGGTGACGGGATCGGTGGTGAACTTTCCCTGATTGCCAAAAGTGGGGGCGCCATGGGCGCCGAACAGGTCGAGCATGGGAATCCTCATATGGTTAGGCCGTCTATGTCGCGTGACATGGCCTGATGTTCAAGGGCGTTAACCGCAAATCGGGGGATTTGCGTGGCGAGGCCGCGAAACAAGGGCGCATAACAAGGGCATTGCGACATGCCGCACGGTCTGCAACCTGCAAGGCAGTGCATGCCGCGCGCCAGACGCAAACGGACACGATGGCGAGGCGCGGGAACATGGGGGAATGCTATGAATGCCCGTCACTTTGCCGCCGCGCTGTTCCTCGGCCTTTCAGGCACGGGCGCCTCGGCCCAGACCGTGGACGACTATCTGGCAAGGATCGCGGCCATCGACGATGCCGGACCGATGCTGAATGCGGTGCTGACGATCAATCCGCAGGCCCGCAGCGAGGAGCGTGCGGCAGCCACGATCAAGGGGCCGCTGGCGGGCAAACCGGTGCTGGTGAAGGACAATATCGAGGTTGCAGGCCCGATGGCGACCACTGCGGGCAGCCTTGCCCTGAAAGACAGCATTACCGGGCGGGATGCGCCGCTGGTGGCGCGCCTGCGCCGTTCCGGCGTGGTCATCCTAGGCAAGACAAACCTTTCGGAGTGGGCAAACATCCGGTCGAGTTCCTCGTCAAGCGGGTGGAGCGCGCTTGGCGGGCAGACGCGCAATCCCCATGCCATCGACCGTTCGCCATGCGGTTCGTCTTCCGGCAGCGGCGCGGCCGTTGCGGCCGGACTGGCATGGGCGGCCATCGGCACCGAAACCGATGGTTCGATCACCTGCCCGGCCTCGGTCAACGGCATTGTCGGGTTCAAGCCCACGGTCGGCATGATCAGCCGCACCCATGTTGTCCCGATCAGCCACAGCCAAGATACCGCAGGCCCGATGACGCGCAGCGTGGCCGATGCCGCGCTGCTGATGAACGCCCTCGCCGGAACCGATCCGGCCGATCCGGCCACGGCCGAAGCAGACCGGCGCAGGACCGACTTTGCCGCGGGCCTTGCCATGGCCAGCCTCAAGGGGGTGCGGCTGGGGGTCATGCGCAAGCAGGCGGGAAGCCATCCGGCCTTGCTGGCCCTGTTCGAACAGGCGCTGGCGGACCTGCGCAAGGCCGGTGCGGAACTGGTGGACATATCCTTCGAGCCCGCGCCCGAACTGGGCCGCAATGAATATGCCGTGCTGCTGCACGAACTGCGCGAGGACATGGGCCGCTACCTGCGTTCCCTGCCCGGTAGCGGCGGGCCGCGCTCGCTGGCGGACCTGATTGCCTTCAACAAGGCCCACCCCGAAGAACTGCGCTGGTTCGGGCAGGACATCTTCGAAGAGGCCGAAGCCGCGACCGACGCCAACGCCTATGCGCAGGCGCGCGCCAGCTCGCTGCGCCTTGCCGGGCCTGAGGGCATTGACCGCCTGTTGCAGGAACACCGCGTATCCCTGCTGATCGCACCCACGGATGGTCCGGCCTGGCCCATCGACCTCGTGCTGGGCGACCACTTTTCCAGCGTGGGCGCGGGCAGTCTGGCGGCAATTGCCGGCTACCCCCACCTTTCGGTGCCGATGGGCGCGGTAGAGGGCCTGCCCATCGGCTTGTCGTTCATCGGCACGAAGTGGGACGACAGGCGCGTGCTCGAAGCAGGCGCTGCCTATGAACGCGCCCGCTCGGCTGCGGTGCCCGTGCCTTCCCTGAAGCGCTGGGGGGAATGACAGGCACGTCAAGGCCTAGGCCGGTGCCGTGAGCGCAGGCGCGGCCGCGATGGCATCGATGATCGCCTGACGCATCGGCTTGGCCTTAAAGTCGCGGTCATAAGGGCACGGGCGCTGCGGCTGGCCATCGCTGCGCGGCGCGAAGTTCTGCAACCAGCTGTAGCGATCGGACATGCCCCAGACGAGCACGTCCCGGCACTGGCGATAGCTGAGGAGGATATCGAGATAGCCGCGCACAAGCGTTGCCGAATCCTCGTCGCGCACCGCAATGCTGCCGTTCCTGCCGACATCGTTCACATCGAGTTCGGTCAGCACGAGATCATAGCCCAGCGCGACGACTTCATCGAGGAAGGCCACCCACGAATCGCGCCGGGCATTGACGATGTCGCGCGCAGACTGGCTGGAATAGAAGCCGATGTGCCCCTGAATGCCCAAGGCATCGACCGGGACATTGCGGTCGCGAAAGCCCCTGAGAAGATTGAGGACACCTTCGCGGTGACGCGGCGCGTCACCCCCGCCCCAGTCCATGTAGTCATTATAGACAAGCTGCGCGTTCGGCGCCTCGGCGCGCGCGGTGCGGAAGGCAAGGTCGATGAGGCTGGTATCCTCACCCGCCAGCCGCGAGAAGCTGTTGGAGCGAAGCCGGCCCGTTGCCGGATCGATCGCCTCGTTGACCACGTCCCAGCTGTAGATGCGGTTGCCGTAGCGGCGGATCACCGTCTCGATGTGGCCGCGCACCAGATCCGTAACATTGGGGGTCGCGCTCGCGCTGTAGCCGCGCGCCCAGCCGGGGAAACGCTCTTCCACATACCACAGCAGCGTGTGCCCGCGCATCAGCATCGATTTCGATTCGGCATAGGCCAGCATCTCGTCGAAGCGCGTGAAGTTGTAGGTCGTCGCGCCGGGACGGATAGACTCCCACTTCAGCTCGTTTTCCGCCACCAGCACGCCGCAATCGCGCTCAAGCATTGCGGCATAGCCGGGATTGGCGAAGCTGCCCGCATCCGCATTGGGAGCGGACCATGCCACGGCCGATCCGAAGCGGCGCCCACGCGCAGCGGCCAGACTGTGCACACCTGCTGATGCCGTCGGGGTCGGGGTCGGCGAGGGTGTGGGCGAAGGGGTGGGGCTTGGCGACGGCGTTGGCACGGGGGATGGCAGGATGACCGGCCCTGCCCCGGAACTGCTGCCACCGCCGCCGCAGGCGGCAACGGCGCCCGATGCCAGCAGGGCCAGATGCTCGCGCCGGGTCAGCGCACGGATATCGAGTGACGGCTTGCCTGACATTCTGCTCTCCCGGTCATGCGGCCGATCATGTGCGGCCTACGTTTGCGACAAATTGTGTAGCGCTCACATTTCTTGGCGTGCCTACGCGCGGTCCGGCTCTGCGAGGAATGTGCGAAAGAAGGGATTGGACAGCAGCGCCTCTTGCTTCGGCGCTATCGTCCTGGTGGCCAAAAGGGCGTTGCCCGGATCGTGAAAAGCATCGGTCCACACTCCGCAAGGCAAGATGAAATATTGTTTGAAATGGATTTTTTCAGGATATGTGGTGCGTGATCGGGCAAATCTGCACCGATCGAAAGCCAGGGCAAGGCGGTAGCCCAAGCCACCTTTGTTCATCGCGCCTCTCCCGAATGCGCTGGCCGGATTTCTGGCCGCTTTTGGATAGCGCTATCATTATTCGGCCTGTCTGCGCCCTGTCAAGGCATCCGCCGGCGCAGTCCGGCTTGTCCATCGGTGCAAGCAGAACGCCCCGGCATGCGGGGTGCATGCCGGGGCGTTCGGATGACCGGCCTTATGCAGGCCGGAACGGATCAGGATGCCGGGATCAGCCTTCGGCCTTCTTGCGCGGCGCAGCCTTCTTCCTGGGAGCCGGCGCTTCCTCGGCGGCAGGGGCTTCCTCTGCCGTTTCTGCTGTCTTCTTCTTCGGAGCGGCCTTCTTCTTCGGTGCTTCGGCTTCGCCTTCACCAGCGGCGGCAGCTTCGTCGGCGGGTGCCTCGTCCTTGGCGGCCGCAGCCTTCTTCCTGGCCGGGGCCTTCTTCGCAGGCTTGGCTTCGGCAACCGCGCCTTCTTCCGCCTCGATGGCGGCCTGAAGCTCTTCGCGGGTCACTTCGCGTTCGGTCACTTCGGCCTTGTCGAACAGGAAGTCGACGACCTTGTCCTCATAGAGCGGCGCGCGCAGCTGGGCGGCGGCGAGCGGCTCGGAACGGACATATTCGACGAAACGCTGGCGGTCCTGCTCGCGATACTGCTGCGCGGCCTGGCGGATCAGCATTTCCATTTCCTGCTGCGTCACCTGCACGCCGTTGGCCTGGCCGATTTCGGACAGGAGCAGGCCGAGACGCACGCGGCGTTCGGCGATCTTGCGGTAATCGTCCTTCTCGGCCTCGATTTCCTTCAGGGCCTCTTCGGGGTTTTCCTCGCGGGCCGCTTCCTGCTGAAGCTGGGTCCAGATCTGTTCGAACTCGGCCTCGACCATCGAGGGCGGCACCGCGAAATCATGCCCGGCTGCCAGCTGATCGAGCAGGGCGCGCTTCATCTGCGTGCGGGTGAGACCGGCGGTTTCCTGTTCAAGCTGGCCGCGCAGGAGCGTCTTGAGCTGCTCAAGGCTTTCAAGGCCGAGCATCTTGGCGAACTCGTCGTTCGCCTCGAACTCGCCAGGCACCTTCACCGCCTTGACCGTCACGTCGAAGGTGGCTTCCTTGCCCTTGAGGTTTTCGGCCGGATAGTCTGCGGGGAACGTGACGGTGATGGTCTTTTCCTCACCGGCCTTCACGCCGACGAGCTGCTCTTCGAAACCGGGAATGAAGCGCCCGGCGCCCAGTTCGAGCGGCGCATCTTCGGCGCTGCCGCCTTCGAAGGCCACGCCATCAAGCTTGCCGACGAAATCGATGATGATCTGGTCGCCTTCCCTGGCCTTGGCGCCCTTCTTCGCTTCGGTGAACGACTTCTGCCCCTGCCCGATCCGGGCAATGGCTTCATCGACTTCGGCATCGGTGACAGGCACCACCAGCTTTTCCAGCTTCAGGCCGTCGAGCGAGGGAGCGGTGATTTCCGGCAGGACTTCAAGCTCGACGGTCAGCTCGGCGTCCTTGCCCTCGTCATAGCCTTCGCCCAGCGCAACAGCAGGCTGCATGGCGGGGCGCAGCTTGTGTTCGGCCACAAGCTTGTCCATCGCGGCGCGGATCGACGTTTGCAGCGCTTCCTGATGGAGCGCGGGGCCATGCATCTTGCGCACGAGGTTGGCGGGAACCTTGCCGGGACGGAAGCCGGGCATGCGCACCTGCGGCGCAATCTTCCTGACTTCACCTTCCACCCTTGCCGCAATGTCGGCTGCGGGGATGGTGACGGTGTAGGCGCGCTTCAGGCCTTCGTTGGTGGTTTCGACGATCTGCATCCTGATCCAACTTTCTCGTATGTCGCGCGCCTGTCGACGCGGGAAAAACCGTTCGGACAAAAAATGTTCGGATGGCGGCGCGCGGACTGGTGCGGGCGAAGGGACTCGAACCCCCACATCTTGCGATACTGGAACCTAAATCCAGCGCGTCTACCAGTTCCGCCACGCCCGCATCCGGCGAAAAGCGAGGCGCGCTCCTATCGCAGTGGCCGGAAAAGGGCAAGCGCCTTGGATTCCGGCCCGGATGCGAAGGGTCAGGCCATGCCGGAGCCTTGCTTCTGCGCCATCGCCGCGGCGTCAACATCCCCGTGCTGAAGGGCCTGCCAGCGCGCGCGGATGGCGTCGCTGCCTTCGCGGCTGCCGTCGTGGCTCCAGCCGGGCGCGCGCAGCAGGTATGACAGCTTGTGCCTGAGGGGCGCGCGCCAGAGATCGGCCAGCAGACTGCGCCATTCATGAAAGGCCGCGTGCAGCAGGTTGAAGCTGCCAAGCTGCCGGACAATGCCGTAGCGGATGGGGATGCCGTCATCCTCGCGCTGGAAGGTGCCGAACAGGCGGTCCCAGACGATCAGCGCCCCGGCATAGTTGCGATCAAGATAGAGCGGGTTGGTGGCATGATGGACCCGGTGATGCGACGGCGTGTTGAACACGGCCTCGAACCAGCGCGGCATCCGGCCGACCGCCTCGGTATGGATCCAGAACTGATAGACCAGATTCGCACCGCCCACGGTGAGGATCATCGCCGGGTGAAAGCCAAGGAACGCGGGCCATATCCGGAAAGCGAAGGACAGGGCGATGAACCCCGTCCACGTCTGCCGCAGGGCAGTGGAGAGGTTGTAGTGCTGGCTCGAATGGTGGTTGACGTGGCTCGCCCAGAACCAGCGGACGCGGTGGCCGGTGCGATGCGCCCAGTAGTAGTTGAAATCATCGAGCACGAAGCACGCAATCCACGCCCACCAGGCAAACGGCAACGTGACGATGCGGTGATCGTAAAGCCACATGGCCGCCGCCATGACCGTCCCGGCGGCCAGCGCCCCGGCAATCGTGCTGCCCAAGCCCAGCGCGAGGCTGGTCAGGGTATCGCGCGGCTCATACTTTTCGGGCGCGCGGCGCGCCGCCCAGATCATTTCGGAAAGGACGAGGATGACGAAGAACGGCACCGCATAGGTGACTACATCGATCGGCTTCATGCGGCGCCTGCTCCAAGACGGCGCAGGCTTGCGGCCCAGACCGCCGCCTGTTCGCCCAGATCCAGCGTGATCGTGCCGAAGTGCCGATCATCCGTCGACAGCGTGAGGAACCGCCCGTCGAGCCGGACTCCCGCGTGGCTGGTGAGCTGGCGCGCGGCGAAGTTGCTGCCGTGCCTGCGGATCAGCAGGACGCGCCCCTCACCGTCGCGGACAAGGGCGCCGATCCCGGCCCGGTCGATCGCCAGCGCCTGCGAATCGAAGCCGCAGATTGCCGCATCGGCAAGCGCACGTGCCTGTTCTTCGCCGAGAATGCGCGGATCACCACCAAGACGCAGTTTGCGGGCTATCCAGGACAGCACGAGTATGGCCACGAGCGACCCTAGCGCCTGCAAGGCCATGCCAAGGGCCGGGAACTGGTGCACAGACACTTCCGGAAGGGTTGCAAGTGGCTTCATGGTCGAGGCGGATGACCCTGCTGCAATCGAAGCGGCGCCGGATGCTATCGGGCCTGAGCGGCCAGCATGTCGACCGTTGCCCGGACCGGCGCGATGTCATAGCCTGCACCGGCCGCCTTGGCGGCGATCTCGTCAGGGTTCATGCCCGACTGTGCCTGCGCCAGCGCCCACAACAGGGTGGAACGGGTTCCCGACCGGCAATAGGCAAGGACCGGCGCACCACCGGCATCCGCCAGCGCTTTTTGCATCGCCTCCACCTGCGGCATGGAAAACCCTGCGTGCGAGACGGGGATCGCCACATAGGCAATGCCTACATCGCGCGCCGCTGCCTCGATCTCAGGTCCGGGCGTCTGATCGTCCGATTCGCCTTCGGGCCGGTTGTTGATGATGAGACCGATTCCCAGCGCCTTGGCATAGGCGACTTCGGCCAGCGTGATCTGCGGGCTGGCGTAGGTCTTGTCGTCAATCCTGCGGAACATGGGCTGGCATCCGTCTGAAATCTCGTTCTCGACCCGCTTGTGCCCAAAGGCGGCGCTCCGGGCAAGGGCAGGTGTGCCAGACGAGCGCAGGCACGCAAGTTGCGGCAAAGAGTTCCGGCAAGAAGTTCCGGCAAGGGGCAAGGGCGAAGAACCGCGCGGTGTTCAAATCGGCACGAAAGCCACAGTTTTCGCGATCAAATGCGCAGCCATTGTCGATTCCGTTAGCGGTCCGGCGATTTTGCTTTATAGTCTAAAGGGCAAAGGAAGGTTTTCGGCCGTCAGCGGCCGTGGGCCGATTCCCTCGTCGCGCCGCCGGCTCCCGCGTCCGGCTTGCGGTGCCGTGAAGGTTGGGGCGGATTGAAGGTCTATTGGTTTCTATGGGTTTTGACAGAGGGCGGCGCGGTCGCGGCAGAGACAAGCGCGACGGATTTGGCGACGAGGGTGGTTTCGATCCCTACGGCGGTGGCGGCTTTGGCGGTGGCTTTGGCGACCGTGGCGGTTTCGGCGGCGGCGATCGTGGCGGATACGGCAATCGCGGTGGCGGTTTCGGCGGCGGTGATCGCGGCGGCTTTGGCGGTGGCGACCGTGGCGGTTTCGGTGGCGGCGGCTTCGGCGGCCCGCGTGGCGGCGGCGGTGGCGGCTTCGGCGGCCCGCGTGGCGGCGGCATGCCTGCCCAGGTCGTCGGCACGGGCAAGGGCGTCGTCAAGTTCTTCAACAGCCAGAAGGGTTTCGGCTTCATCCAGCGTGAAGACGGCGGCGAAGATGTGTTCGTGCACATCAGCGCGGTCGAGCGCGCGGGCCTGGAAGGCCTGGCCGAAGGGCAGCAGCTTGAGTTCAACCTCGTGGATCGCGGCGGCAAAGTTTCCGCAGCCGATCTTCAGGTTGTGGGCGACGTGATTCCGGTGGCGGCAAAGCCTGCCGCCCCGCAGCGCCAGCTTACCGGCGAAAAGGCAACCGGCACGGTCAAGTTCTTCAACGCGATGAAGGGCTTCGGCTTCATCACGCGTGATGATGGCCAGCCCGATGCCTTCGTGCACATCAGCGCGGTCGAACGTTCGGGCCTGCGCGAGCTGAACGAAGGCGACAAGCTGGAGTTCGACCTCGAAGTGGATCGACGAGGCAAGCACTCGGCGGTCAACCTGGTGCCGATTCAGGGTTGATCCCGATTGCATCGCTTCCGGTAAGCTGACCGGCGGCCTGCAAGCACATACGCGCACTGATGGCGGTCCCGAAGTTCCTTGAAAGGGACTTGAGGGGCCGCCATTCGTCGTTTGCGATTCCCCTTTTTCCATCCGGACAAGGCAATGTATTGGCGCCATCCGGACGCTGCTTGAGAAACCAGGAGAGCCTTATGTCGATCACCCCGCTGATGCCCGTCTATCCCCGGTGCGGCGTGCGTCCGGTGCGAGGCGAGCATTGCCACCTGATTTCCGAGGATGGCACCCGCTACCTCGATTTCGCCAGCGGCATCGCGGTGAACCTGCTTGGCCACTCGCACGAGCACCTGATCGGCGCGATCCAGCGGCAGGCGGCCACGCTGATGCACGTATCGAACCTTTACGGCAGCCCGCAGGGCGAACATCTCGCGCAGCGTCTTGTCGACCTGACCTTTGCCGATACGGTGTTCTTCACCAATTCGGGGGCGGAAGCGGTGGAATGCGCGATCAAGACGGCGCGCGCCTATCACTCGTCCGTGGGCAACGACCACAAGTACGAGCTGATCACCTTCAAGAACGCCTTCCATGGCCGCACCATGGCCACGATCAGCGCATCCAATCAGGAAAAGATGCACAAGGGCTTTCTCCCGCTTCTGGAAGGCTTCAAATACGTCGACTTCGACGACCTGGAAGGCGCAAAGGCCGCCATGGGGCCGAACACCGCCGGTTTTCTGGTGGAACCGATCCAGGGCGAAGGCGGCATCCGCGATGCCTCAGACGCTTTCCTGAAGGGGCTTCGCGCGCTTTGCGACGAACACGATCTCGTGCTGATCTTCGATGAAGTGCAGTGCGGCGTGGCACGCACCGGAACGCTCTATGCCTACGAACAGTATGGGGTCATTCCCGATGTCATGGCCACAGCCAAGGGCATCGGCGGCGGGTTTCCGATGGGCGCCTGCCTTGCCACCGAAAAGGCGGCACGCGGCATGGTGGCCGGAACCCACGGCAGCACCTACGGGGGCAACCCTCTGGCCATGGCGGCGGGCGAAGCCGTGCTAGACGTGGTGGCCAATAAAGCGTTCCTTGCCGATGTGCGCGCCAAGGGCGAACGGCTGCGCACCCGCATGGAGCAGTTCATCGGCAATTACCCCGACCTGTTCAAGGGCGTTCGCGGGCGCGGGCTTATGCTGGGGCTGATGATGCATGTCGAACCGCGGCCCTTCGTGGCCCACATGCGCGACAATCACCATCTGCTCACCGTCTCTGCCGGTGACAACACCGTGCGCGTGATCCCGCCGCTGGTGATCGACGACAGCCACATCGACGAGTTCATGGAGCGGCTGTCGGCCGCTGCCGCCAGCTATCAGCCGGAGGTCGCGGCATCGTGACACGACACTTCCTCAACCTTGTCGATGCAGGCGGCAACGCGATTGCCGCGATGATTGCCGACGCGATCGATCGCAAACAGGCCCGCAAGGCATGGCCCAAGGGCAAGAGCGATGCCGACGCACCGCTTGCCGGCCACGTTCTGGCCATGGTGTTCGAGAAGAACTCCACCCGCACGCGCGTCTCGTTCGATATCGCGATGCGCCAGCTTGGCGGCTCGGCGCTGGTGCTCGATGCCGGAACGACGCAGCTGGGGCGCGGCGAGACCATTGCCGACACGGCCCGCGTGCTCAGCCGCATGGCGGATGCGATCATGCTGCGCACCGACGATCATGCCAAGGTCGAAGAGCTGGCGCGGCATGCAACTGTACCGGTCATCAACGGCCTTACCGACCTGTCGCATCCCTGCCAGATCATGGCAGACCTGCTGACCGTGATCGAACATGGCAAGGCCCTCCCCGGCCTTGAGGTGGCATGGCTGGGCGATGGCAACAACGTGCTCAACTCGATCGTCGAGGCCGCGGGGCTGATGAAGTTCAACGTCAGGATCGGCGTGCCGGAAGGCTACGAATCGGAGGCGCGCTTCATCGAAGCGGCGCGGCTTGGCGGCGCGAACGTGAATGTCGTGCGCGATCCGGCCGAGGCCGTGCGCGGGGCCGACGTGATCGTGACCGACACCTGGATCTCGATGGGGCAGGCCCATGCCGAAGCGAAGCTTGCTGCCATGGCCCCCTATCAGGTCAACGAAGCGCTGATGGCGCAGGCAAAGCCGGATGCCATCTTCCTGCACTGCCTTCCCGCGCACCGCGGCGAGGAAGTGACCGATGCCGTGATCGACGGGCCGCAATCGGTCGTCTGGGACGAGGCCGAAAACCGTATCCACGCCCAGAAATCGGTGCTGCGCTGGGTTTTCGGGCAGCTCTAGAACCATGGCTCTGGCGGAAAACCGAAGGGACACGCGCGCGTGACGGAACAGGCCCAGTCTTCCACCGGGTTCGACCAGGTGCTGCAATTCACCCTGCCTGACCGCAATGCGCGCGGGCGCGTCGTCAGGCTGGGGCCGGTGCTTGACACGGTCCTTTCCGCCCATGCCTATCCGGGGCCGATCAGGCAGGTGCTTGCCGAAGCCCTGACGATCACGGCCTTGCTGGGATCGCTGCTGAAGGACCAGGACAGCCAGCTCACCATGCAGGCGCAGACCCAGGACGGGGTGATCGACCTGCTGGTCTGCGACTACCGCAACGGCGAAGTGCGCGGCCATGTCCGCCACGATCGCGCCCGGCTCGACGAGCTTGGCCCCTCCCCGTCGCTGTTCGCGCTGTTCGGCGAAGGCTATCTGGCGATCACCTTCGATCTGGCCGTGACCGAGCAGCGCTATCAGGGGGTCGTCCCGCTTGAAGGCGCGTCGCTTGCGCAGGCGTGCGAGAACTACTTTTTCCAGTCCGAGCAGGTTCCCACGCTCATTCGCGTTGGCGTGAACAACACGCCCGCGGGCTGCATTGCCGGGGGGCTGCTCTTGCAGCATCTTCCGGAAGGCGAAGAGGGGCGCGAGCGCCTTCACGTGCAGCTTGACCATCCGGAGTGGGAGCATGTCGTCGCGCTGGGCGGATCGGTGAAGCCGGAAGAACTCGTTGATCGGGACATCGATCTCGAAACCGTGGTCTGGCGCCTGTTCCATGAGGAACGCGAAATCCGGATTCATGCTGACCAGCCACTGAAGCGCGGCTGTCGCTGCACGATCGAGCACTACCGCAATATCCTGAGCCGGTTCGGCGCCGCCGAAATTGCGGAAATGAAGAACGAGGCAGGGCTGATCGTGGTCGATTGTGCGTTCTGCTCCAAGGAATTCGCGATCGACCTGCCCTGACAGCGCGCAACCAGCAGGCCGGTTCCTTGCAGTGAACTGGCCCGAAGCGGCACATGACAGCATTTTTCATGCGTCCGTGCCGTGCTTCGGCTTTAAAAGGTGCAGCAGCGCACCGACATGCAGTGGCAATGATCGGTATCACAGGCCCAACCGCTTCAATGTGCGAGGTTGCGGATATGAAGGCAGCACTTGGCAATCCGGCGCATGTCAGGCGCGCGATCACCCTTTGCGGTTTCCTGATCGCGGGCTTTGCTGCGGCAACCGGTCTGGCGCAAGGCCCGGCCATGGCCATGCTCGACAGGCTGGAGCCGGGCTTGTGGGAAGTGCGCGCCCGCGACGAGGCCGAGACCTTCCGCATCTGCTTGGACAGCGGGCGCGAACTGATCCAGATCCGCCATCAGGGCGAAACCTGCCGCCGCTTCATCGTCGATGATACGCCCGGCCTTGTGACCGTGCACTACACCTGCCCGACCAACGGTTACGGCCACACCAGCCTCAGGCTGGAAAACGCGCGCCTCATCCGGCTCGACACGCAAGGCATCAGAACGGGGCTGCCCTTCCACTTCACCGCCGAGGCGCGCAGGATCGGTCCGTGCCGCTGACGCGGGCAGCACAAAGTTACACGCGAGACCATTGCATCGCAGGAATGGCGCGGCTAGCCAGATGGCAATGCCCGACCTTCAGACCGATCCGCGTCATCCCCGATCCGACCAGCCGCTTGCCGTAGTCCTGCTGTCTGGCGGGCTTGATTCGATGGTCTGCGCCGCGCTTGCCCGCGAACAGGGCTTTGAAATCCTTGCCTTGACCATCGACTACAACCAGCGTCACCGGATCGAACTGGATGCCGCCCGCGTGATTGCGCAAAGGCTGGGCGTGAAGCGGCACGTGATCCTGCCGCTGGACCTGCGCCAGTTCGGCGGGTCGGCGCTGACCGACAATATCGCGGTTCCCAAGGACGGTTTGACCGACGATATTCCGGTAACTTACGTGCCGGCGAGGAACCTCGTGTTTCTCTCGCTGGCGCTGGCCTGGGCGGAAGCGGCCGGGGCGAAGGATCTTTTCATCGGCGTCAATGCACTCGATTATTCCGGTTATCCGGACTGCCGGCCGGAGTTCATCGAGGGTTTCGGCAATCTGGCGCGGGTGGCCACCAAGCTAGGAAGCGAAGGCGGAACGGTGACTGTTCACGCACCGCTCCAGCATCTGAAGAAGTCGCAGATTGCGCAGGAAGCCAAGCGGCTGGGGCTGGATGCTGCACAGAGCTGGTCTTGCTACGACCCCTTGCCCGGCGGCGCGGCATGCGGGGTTTGCGACAGTTGCCGGCTGCGGCGCGCGGGCTTTGAAGAGGCAGGATTGCATGACGGCACAAGATACGGCGAAGACTGAAGAAAATGCCCAGGCAGTGCCGCAGGAGGCCAGCGCCTACAGCTGGTATGTGCTGTTCATTCTGGTGCTTGTCTATATCCTGAACTTCGTTGACCGCCAGATCCTCTCGATCCTCGCAAACGACATCAAGCGTGACCTGTCGCTGACCGACGCCGATCTCGGCTTCCTTTACGGAACCGCCTTTGCCGTCTTCTATTCGCTTTTCGGCATTCCGTTAGGACGGCTTGCCGACAACTGGCATCGCGTCCGTCTGATGACCACGGGCCTTGCCGTCTGGTCAGTCATGACGGCCGTTTCGGGCCTGTCGAAAACCGGCGCGCAACTCACACTGGCACGCATCGGCGTGGGGGTGGGCGAAGCGACCGCCAGCCCGGCCGCCTATTCGCTGATTTCCGACTATTTCCCGCAGCGCCTGCGGGCCACGGCGCTGGCAATCTACTCCTCCGGCCTCTTTCTCGGCGGCGGTCTTTCGCTGTTCATTGGCGGCTACATTCTGGAAGCGTGGAACAGCGCCTACCCGGCTGGCGGCCCCTTGGGCCTGGTGGGCTGGCAGGCAGCCTTCATGGCTGTCGGTCTTCCCGGCATCGTGCTGGCCCTGTGGGTCATGACCATCCGCGAGCCGATACGCGGCGCGATTGACGGACTGGTATCGAGGCAATCGCCCGAACCCTTCAAGGGTTTTGCCAGCGAACTTCTCAACGTCATTCCGCCCCTCACCCTCATCGGTGCCGCGCGCCGCGGCTTCGGTGCCCTGGCGATCAACCTTGCCGTCGCAGGCGTGCTTGCCGGAGCGGTCCTGCTGCTTTCGGCACTGCTCGGACGCGGCACCATGCAGCAGTGGATTTTTCTTGCAGTCGGGATCTATGCCGTCTTCAGCTGGGCCTCTGCCCTGAGAGCGACCGACCTGCCCACTTTCAGGCTGATCTGGGGAACCCCGGCCTTCCTGTGCACCACGCTCGGCTATGGCATGGTCGCCTTCATGTCCTATGCCTCTTCCTATTGGGGCGCACCCTATGCCGAACGGGTCTTCGGCATCGCCAAGGCCGACCTTGGCCTGACCATCGGCGGGACGGGCGCCCTTGCCGGATTTCTGGGCGTAATCATTGGCGGGCGCGTTGCCGATGCGCTGTTTGCGCGTGGCCCCGCCGGGCGGCTCTATGTCACCCTGTTCGGGCTACTGGCACCGATCCTGCCAATGATCGGAGCATACACCACCGATTCGTTCGTCGCCTTCCTTGCCTATGCGTTCATCGCGCATGTCATGTCGAGCAGCGCGCTTGGCGGTGCTGCGGCCACCAGCCAGATGCTTGTGCTGCCGCGCATGCGCGGGACGGCCACGGCCACATTCTTCCTCGCCACAACACTCGTCGGCCTGGCGCTTGGGCCGTTCATGGCCGGCTATGTTTCGGCCACCAACAACGACGATCTGGCCAAGGGCGTCCTCTCGACGCTCGTGGCCGTGCCGATCGGTCTCGCCTTGCTGCTCTTCGCAATCAAATCCGTCCCGACCGCACAGGCAAGCCTTGAAGCCCGCGCCCGTGCGGCCGGAGAGCCGGTCTAGAACCGCCGCAGCCTTCCCGTCAGGAAGCCGCGACCAGCACGCCGCAGGCAATGCGCCCGCCGCTGTTGCCGCTGGGATCGGTCTTGTAGTCGTCTGGTCCGGCATGGATAACGACTGCGGTTCCGTCAGCATCGAACAAGGCGGCTGTCAGCACCGATGGCGCCACGTCAAGTTGTGCGGCGAGGACAGCCTTGCCATCTGCCCCGGCAAGCAGATTTGGCAGATCACCGACATGCGGCCCGGCTGCATTGAGGGTGCCGTGCTGGCGGCCTGCCGGATTGAGATGTCCCCCGGCCGAGGTGAATGCAGGCGCATCGCATCTGCCGACCTCATGGAAATGCAGGCCATGCAGACCTTCCGAAAGACCTGCGGCTTCGATGGTCAGCCTCGCTTCCTCTCCTTCACGAACAACTTTCGCCTCGCCGATCGTCGCTCCGTTCGCATCCTTCAACACGGCCGTCGCAATCGGCGCCCACGCTGGCAGGCGCGGCGCGTGCGCGCACGCCTGAAGCATCGGCAAGGTCAGCAGCCAAATACCTGCGGTCTTCAAAGTCATCCCTTGATCTCCGGTTTGCGGAACATGTGTTGCATAACAGAAAAGGGGCCGGATTGCTCCGGCCCCTTGTTCCGTTTTCCGGTTGACCCGGAGATTACATGCCCGAACCCGGACCGTAGGTGATTTCCACCCGGCGGTTCTGGAGTTCGCGGACGCCATCCGCCGTCGGAACGCGCGGATTGGCTTCACCGAAGGCCTTGCTGGTGATCGCACTGGCAGGAATGCCGCGCGAGGTCAGGTAGGCCTGAACCGAAGCATTGCGGCGCTGCGAGAGGCCGAGGTTATACTTCGGCGTGCCCGAACGGTCAGCATAGCCGGCCAGCATGATCGGAACGTTCGCGCAGTTGCCGTAAGCGGTAACCGCGTTGTCGAGAATGCTCGCGGCTTCCGGCGTGATGTCCGACTTATCCCAGTCGAAGAACACGATGTAGGGGCCCTTGTTGCAGACCACCGCGGGCGGCGGCGGAGGCGGCGGAGGCGGCGGAGGCGGGGGGGGCGGCGGAGGCGGGGGGGGCGGCGGGGGCGGCGGGGGCGCAGCCTCTTCCACCGGAGCGGCACCGCCGAAGTTGTAGGTCAGCGTGCCCATGAGCGAGTGCGTGCGCAGCTTGGTGCGAGCATTCGCGCCGCCAGCGTTCACCAGATCAATACGGTTCTGGTTGAAGAAGCGATACTTCAGACCGACATCCACCGAGTTGCTGATCGGCGCACGAACGCCGGCCAGAGCCTGCCACGCAAAGCCGGTGTCCGAGTCGTTCAGGTCGGTCAGGTTCGACGGCGTGTCGACACGGATGCTGGCGCGGCTGACACCGACACCACCACCGACAAAGCCCTGAAGGCCGTCGTCGGGACCGAAATCCAGCAGGCCGTTGACCATGAAGCTGAGCGCATTGACATTACCGGCAATGGCGCGGTCATAGGTGCGAACGCCATCGTTGAACGATTCGGCCTTTGCACGGCGGTAGCTGACTTCGCTTTCAAGGCGGAAGCCGCCGAAGTCGTAACCCACGATCCCGCCGAAATCATAACCGGTGCGAGGGTTCAGAAGGCCGTTCTGGGCTACGCCCGTCAGGCTGGTGATGTCTTCCACAATCATCGCGCCGGCGTCGGCTTCGACGTACCAGGAATCGTTCCGTGCAAATGCCGGCGATGCCATGGCGCTCGAGGCCAAGGCTGCGCCAAGGACCAGTTTCCGCATTATCGTTTCCCCTTTAAGCGACATCATGCCACGTCGTCGCCGTTGTCTAACGGTTCCAAAGTGGTCATGCAAGCAGACAAACACCCATAGTGTTGCACAAAAACAACGAATCATGTCCATTGTGCAGTGCAACTCTGACTGGCTTAGCCTGACATGTCGCCTTTCAATGCAGAAGCGCCGAACTGGTTCCGATCAACTTGCAGGCAGCACCCCGATTGATTGCAGGGAAGCAATCAACGCAGTGATTGCAGCGCGCGCCTCGCTGTCGACAAAAGCCCCGCCAGACGGCGCTGGCGGCACGGCTGCAATCTTCCAGCTCCCGTCGAACAACCGCCTTGCACCTGCTTCCAGATCATGGACGCACATGCCCGGTGACGGAACGATGTAGCGCCATCCCCCCTCGGTCCAGCCGGCAAGTTCGCCTTCGTGTGTCGCAAAGTCCGCCTCGGCAGCCAGTCCGACAAGCCACATCTGCCCGACCTGCGGACTTGTCGGCACAGTGCTGCGAACACCTTGAACAACCGCGCTGACGGCAAGGTCCAGCGTCGAGAGTGCCTCGTTCACCGTCGTCTCCTTCTGGGCCTGTCCGGCAAAAAGCAGCGGCAGCGCAAAGCGCGGGGTCTTGGCGGAATAGAACAGTTGATCGGGCATGAGATGAAGCCTCCTCGTCTTGGGCAATCAGGCAGGCAGGGAAATGAACAGCGGCGCCGAAAGCGCAGTGCGACCTACCTGGCGAATTTCGAAAGCGCCCGAAGGCGCAGCTGCCGCGATCGCGGCAAGCGTTCCGGCATCGATCTGCAACTGCGACGCCGGACTTGCCCAGAACGCGATGCTCTGTCCGGACGCGCTGAACCGCACATCCCATGATTCCTGCGGTTCGTTCAGCGGCACGTCGACAAGGTCAAGCCATGGCCAGCCCCCGCGTGCTCTCCGGGTCCATGTCAGTTCAAGGGCGCCATCCGGCCTCAACGCAGCCTTGCCGTGAACTGGCGAGAGTGGCCGCAGGGAAAGTCCCGCGTTGATGACCAGGCTGGTCACGGCCTCGGCATCGCCCAGACCGATCGCGGCCAGCATTGCCGGACTGCCCCCGCCGATCAGGGCCGGGTCAAGCGCGGTCAGGCGATCATCGATCAGCACGAAGGGTTCGCCTGCCAGATGGCCCGACACCGCATCCTCGGTGCCGCCGCGCCCCCGCAGGAAGCCGCGCAGCTTCCATGTCCTGCCGCCAACCCGCTCCGCCGTGAAAAACTGGACAAGCTCATTCCCGATCAGCGCCAGATTGGCGCCCTGCATCAGCTGCGCCAAGGTGGCGTTGTCGAGCATCAGATCGGGTCCGGCCAGTTCCACCAGCAAGCTGCTGTGCCTATCGATCAGCAGGGGAGAAGACGCAGGCAGGCTTTCCACCGCAGCGCCCATGACCGCGCGGCGGCGCCCGGTCGTGCCAAGCGGAAGCAGCGTCCCGTCGGGCTGGCGCGCATAGAGCGCGGCACCGCGCCATCCTGGTGTCGATGCCGTGGCCGCTGCCCTGACAACCGTCTGATTGGCGTCGCCCCGCCCATCCCAGGGAAGTTCCAGCGCTACCGCCTGAGTCGGCGGGATTGGCACGTCCAGCGGCACATTGGCTCGTCCGGAATCAGCGGGCTGCCCCGGCGGCAACTCTGCCTGAACCGAAACCAGATCCAGCAACACCCCATCGGCAAGCCATTCCCACTCCTCCACACGCCAGATTCCGCCAGCAACTGCGGTGCGCACCAGCGCACCGGCGGCAAAGCGCTGGTCGATTTCCGAGATCCGGTAACGCAAGGTGTCGCGCGCCCGCGTCCTGCGCAAAGCCGCGCGATTGGCGACGCCTGCTGCCTGTTCGGCCGTCATCACCGCTGGCAGTTCGATCACCGACACGTCACCGCGCGCTTGGCGACCGACGCTGCGCTGCAAGCCTGGCTGATAATCACGCGCACTGTCGTAATAGCGGACCGCGCACTGCGCCGTGACGGGCATGGCCTCGCGCTTGCGGGTCCAGCCCGAAGCCAGTGCATCTTCGGCCGTATCCCCGCCAGCGCAGGCGGCCGGCAAAACCGGCAGCGGCTGTTGCTGCGGCACCTCAGCCCGTCTCAGGACGATCCGCTCATCCCGGACCACGCAGGAAATCGGGACAATCTCGCCAAGCACCGCTACCGCGTCGGTCGCGCCGCCGCGATCAAGCGAGAAACCGGCAATGGCAATCCCTTCAAGATCAGCGCTTTCAACGGTTTCGTCGATGGCGTGGCACACATCGGCCAAGGTGACGCCATCGGCATCAGCGATGATCTCGAATGTCAGGGACGGCAGCCGATTGCCGAACTCGGCAAGGTCAAGGTCCTCGAACACGACGTAGGCCGTGTGGCGGTATGCCGGATTGAGCGCCACCCCTTCGGCCTGAACCAGCAACGGATCGGGCGCCTGATCGCCATGACCCGTGTGGACCCGAAGCTTGCCTGCCACTTTCAGATCGCCTTCGGCCCCTCGCAGCAGATTGCCATCGGCCCAGATGCGCCCGATCCCCGCAATGGGCCGGCTAGCAACGGCCACCGCGAAGGAGGCCGAATAGCTGTAGCTCGTCACCGAGGGCCGCCCCTTGCCGCCGCCGGAACGCTCTGCGCGCTCGGTCAGTTCGGTAGCCCAGATCACGCTGCCGGAGGCGCGCACCGTGCCGAAATGGAGCGGCAGCGGCGAACCATAGCTGGAAGTCTGCACCGAAAGCTCCTTGAGCCTTGGTCCTTCCACCTTGCGCCGTCCGATCAGCGCTGCATCGAACTGCTGTCCGATCAGCGCCCCCAAGGCTCCGCCCAGCGGCCCGCCAAACACCGTGCCAACGGCCGACAGGATCAGTGTTGCCATGAAAACTCCCTCAATCAGTCAGACCAGGCGCCACTGCGCAATCACCGGCCAGTCCAGCGGCGGCGGCATGAATGTCACCCGGCCAAGCGAGGCATGGGCGTGGACGTAGCCGTCCCGCACCGCGACCAGCAGATGTGGCTGTATCGGACTGGCCATGCACAGGATCACATCACCGTCGCTATCAACCGGCTTAAGCCCGCTCTGTTCGGCACAGCCCAGAAACCGCGCCACCGAGGCGGTCCGCATGGAATAGCCTTCGGGCACACTCACCGCCCGCCCCGTCCTGCGCAGGGCTTCCGCCACCACCCCCACGCAATCAAGGCCCGATGCCGGTTCGCGGCCATGCAGCCGGAAGGGCAGGCCAACCAGTTCCAGGGCTGCATCCGCAAGGGCCGCATTCATGCTGTCGGCGCCGGATAACGGGTGAGCAGGTCGTTGCCCGGCAGGAACGGCTCACCCTGGAAGTTCACCGCATTCCCAAACCTTGCGGAACATGTGGCAAGGGTCTGGTCGCACCCCTCGCGAACCAGCAGCCTGTCCCCCGGCCCGCAATCCTCCCCCAGCGCACGCTCCAGCACCAGCCAGCCGTCGCTCGCCGCCTGCACGCGCAGGGTGATGCCGGCATCACTGCCATCGATCATGCGGATCCAGCCAAAGGCGAGATCCTGCGTCGCAGGCCCATCAACCTGCACCCACTGGCGATCCGCGCTCACGGCAGACAGGCTGGCTTCATGCATGAACCTTGCGGCCGAAAGCGTGCATCCCTTTCCGCAGAACTCCGCCCGGCATGTCGGCGACGTTCTCGGAACGAGATCGACAGCCAGCTTCTGCTTGATCGATGCCAGTTCCGCAGAAAACCGCCCGCCTTCGCGCGCGACAGCGCCGATGGTTCCGGCAAACAGGCTTTCGCTCTCCAGCGTTTCCCAGTCCACCAGCCCCATCGAAACGCGCGCACCGTCACAGCGCCCCGTCGCAAGGTCGGCCTCGCTGATCGCGTCATGGCTGATCGCCCCTGCCACCTCGGCGCTGTCCGGCTCCAGCGTTGCCGAACGGCGCACGGCCGAAGGCACCATGCCGGGCGCCGTGCGGTGGCGCAGGCCCGCAAACACCAGATCGCGATCATGGCTGGTCAATCCCAGCGCCACACCGTCGCGCCGTTCGATCCGCCACCAGACCGCCACGGTCTCCAGCGGCTGGCTGAACCACGCCCGGCTCATGCGTCCTCCCGCAGTTCGACCAGCGGCACGCTGGGGGCCTCTCCCGCCGCGAACTCGGCTCCGGAAATGTCCAGCCGGTCCTCGGCAAAGCGCACCGGCACGTCGAACAGGAAACCCGCGCGCACCTCGGCACCATTGGGCGGCGCAATTGCCAGCACCACCATGCCCAGCGGATCAAGCGTGAAGTCACCCGTTTCGACACTGGCCACGCTGACCCGCAGCGATCCGGCTCGCGGCCTCGTGATGCGGCGCCGCTGCGCATCCGGGGCATCACCATAATGCTTGACCAGCGCAAAGCGCGATGTCGCGCCGTCGCCAATCCCCAGCAGCTGATCGGCTGGCGTCGGCACACCGGTCATGCCGTTCGAACTGAAATCGGACGGATCACGCAGGCGGAACCCCCGCGCCTGCCCGCGCCGGGCACGAAAGAACGCGATGAGTTCGCCAAGCTCGGCTTCCGATCTCACCCCCGGCCCCACGTCAAAGCGCAGTCGCGCGTCCGACCACAGACTGTTGCGCCGCTCGAAGCCCGATGCCGTGATCGTCACATTGGTCGAAAACTCCGGCGTCACCGAAGCATCCCGCCCCAGCGCCAAAGGGAACAGGACATCGTCGAAAGATTGCATCGTCTCGCCTCCGCTCGTGTCGGGAATCCGGGTAAAGCCGTCGCGCGAAACCTGGGGGAGCGCCCAGATGAAGGTCTCGGCCACTCCCAGCGCCACCGCTTCGCTTGCGGCGGCATCGATGTGCGCCCATTCCTCGGCGGCGTTCTGCGCCGCCAGCACAAAGCCCGAAAGGTAATGCTGGCGCTCGCGCGGATATCCCAGCCGCATCTCCGCAAGAGATCGCGCCTGTCGGCGCAGGGCATCCTTGCCGGTCGTGACCCAGTCATAATCCTCAAGCTGGAGTATATCGAAGGCAGGTGAGGCCCAGTCCTGCGGAAGATTGGCGCGAAGAGCCTCAGGCGTGACCGGGTCGAGAATGGTGGGCAGAAACGCCAGCAGCAGCGTTTCCGCCCCTTCCGGCCCCGCCGCCGCCCTGACCGCCGCCGCAAGGTCTGCCGTCGATTGCGCAAGGATCGCCCCGGCCTGATCCAGCAGCGCCTTCTGCGCGCCGGAAAGGCTCGCCCCCAGATCGGGAATGTGTACCGGATTGCCGCCGAACGCGGCCTTTGCCGCATCGTCATAGATGCAGATGCGCCGGTCGTGCGTGACCCACCACCAGGGTTCGCCCACCTGATGCCGCACAGGCAGCCCCGCCTCCTGCATCATCTGGACAAGGGCAACACCCACCTTGCGCACCCATGCCATGGCTTGCGCATTGGCAGGCGAAAGCAGCGCCGAAGGAGGCACCCAGCCGGTCCTCGCCGGATCGCCGTTCCACGCCCGTTGCTGCCATTCCTGCGGGCAGTTCTGCGCCAGCAGTTCGTAGGATTGCGATGCGATCACCGTGTATCCCGTCGCCTTCGCCGCGGCGAGGAATGCATTGTGCCAGCGTTCGGCCGCAGGGTTCATGGCGGGCAGGGAAGGATCGACCACGAAGCCGCCGGAACCGTCGGGCACCATCGCATAGAAGTGGCTCATCCCGATGTAGTGGTTGATGCTGCCGCGATACCCCAGACCGCGAATCTCGCGCAGCAGGCGCGCCGGGGTCAGATTGTAGGCATCGTCATATCCCGTGCACATGGCCAGCCCGTGCGGTGGCACCATCACGTCACCGATCGTCAGCATCGGCTGGTGTCCGCTGCAAACCATGTCGGAAAGTTCGGCCCAGCCCGCCACCGAAGCAGCGAAGGGCGCGGCATTGCCCGCACCATATCCGGGTGCCACCAGCGAAATGAACATGCGGTCGATGCCTGCGGGATGCACCCTGTCCGCCTCGGCAGGCAGGATGAAGCCCCCGTCCAGCGCCGAAAACCGCAGTGTCACCCGCGCATCGGTGGGCGATCCTTCGGCATAGTTCCACAGCCGCACATACCAGGATCGCGCATTGCCCGTCGCATCGCGCCCCTCGATGGTCAGCGTCGGCCCGTTCACCGCATCCAGCGGCAGCACCCCTCCCGATCGCCAGCGGAACGAAAGGGTCAGCCGCGAATAGTCGCGGTCGGTATCATAGGCCAGAAGCGGATGGTCCCACTTGTCTTCGGATTCCCAGATCAGGCCGACAAGATCATCCGCCTTGCGGAACACCGCGTCCACGCGCAGCGCATCGGGCGCGGTCGTCACCACCGATGCCATGGCGGGGCGCGGAAAGTTCACCGTCCAGAAGCGCGGATCGAAGCGCTGGATCACGTCGGTCTGCTGCACCGTGCGGTGCTTGGCCAGCCAGTATGTCATGGTCTTTCCCCGCGCGTCAGAAATCGCTCAGGGCGCGGCGCACGGCCTGCGCCACCTGCCTGCCGGAACGGCGCAGGCTTTCGGGCTGGCTGCTGCCTTGCGGGCTGACGATGCGGATCGAAACATTCACGTCCCGCCCCTTGCCAGCACCCGGCGAAGGCTCCACCCGCCCTGCCGATGTCGGCACGAAGAGTTCCGGCCCTCGCTCACCCACAAGGTATCCCCGTCCCGGTGCCACCGGCCCTCCGGTTGCCCGCCCCGGCAGGCCGAAGATCGAGCCGATCAACCCCGAAAGCAGACCGCCGATCCCGCCCGGTTGCCCTGCCGCTCCCGCACCGCCCAGCGCGCCGATACCGGCGCTCACCGCCTGTGCGGCAATGTCGCCCACCACGTTCAGCGCCACCCGCCGCAGATCCTCGAAGCCCAGCGATCCGCGCCGGATTGCGCTCAGCAGGCCGCGTTCCAGCGTGTCCCCAGCCCGCCCGAAACCCTCGACCAGGACCGAGTCGAAGCTGCCGCGCATCTGCGCAATGTCGGCAGCAAAGCCCGACGTGTTCGCGCGCACGTCGATCATCAGCGTATCGAGTTCATCCGCCACGGTCTTGCTCCATCAGTCTGTCGATTGTGCTGCGGTCCACGGCCGCGCCATCCGGTGCGCGCAGGGCCATCATGATCGTGGCCAGTTCTTCCGGCGTTGCCGCCCAGAACGTGTCGGGCGTCCAGCCCAGCAGCAGCGCGGCATGGCCCGAAAGCCGTGCCGCCACCGCGCCGAACCGCCCGCTCACCCGCCACCCTTCAGGATTTGGAGGATGAGCGCGCGCAGCGCCGGGGTGCAGGCAGCAAGCCCCTCCCGCGCAACCGCCTCGGCAAAATCCGCGCGCTCCAGCCCCTTGCGCTCGCGCAGGGTATGCCAGAACAGGGCCACCATCTCGCCAAGCCGGAGCTGCCCCGCACTGGCCCGCTCGACAAGCGCGAACAGCGGGCCCAGTTCCTCCTCGGCGGCCACCAGCGCGCCGAATGTCGGGCGCAGCACCAGCGGCTGGCCGCCGATCACAAGCACCGCTTCGCCCCGGTGCGGGTTTGCCGCGCCCGTCATCAGACCTGCGCCACCAGACCCGAACTTTCGAGCGTCATGGTGTAGTTGCGCTCGCCATTGAAATCGCCTGAATAGTCGAGCCGCTGGACAAGGAACCTGCCCCGCATCTTGTCGCCCCCCTCGAACGACAGTTCATAGTCGGCAATCGTCCCTGCCAGCGCGTGGCCGCGGACCTGCGCTTCTGCGGTGCTGCCCAGGAAGATCCCTGCAGCGCTGACCGTCACCGATCGCGTCCCCGCCCCGGAAAGCAGTTCGCGCCAGCCGCCCGAATCCTTGCTCGTAATCACCACCGCCTCGCCGTTGATCGACATCTGCGTGGTGCGCAGGCCGGCCACGGTGTTGTAGGTCGGCACTGCCGCACCATCGCTGATCTTCAGCAGAAAGGCGCTTCCCTTCTGGGCTGCCATGTCGGTTCTCCTTTGAATGAACGGGGTTTCAGGCGGCCAGCACGCGCGCCCGGTATTCCAGCACCACCACGCGCAGCGCCTCGCCGCGCTGCTCCGCTCGCGCTTTCAGCAGGCCAAGGCTTGCAACATGGAACCCGGCGGCCGACTGATCGGCAGGCAGGGCCTCCACCCGCGCCTCGATCGCAGCCACCAGCGCGGCGCCGCCAAGCGGATCGTCGCTGCGAAAGTTCAGTTCCAGCGCCACCCTGATCTCGCGCCCGGCCTGCGTCTTGGTGCCCCAGTTGCTGCTTGCACTCGCCGTCAGCGCCAGCCACGGCAGTGCGGTGCGCAAGGGCGCTTCCTCGACCACGGCGTTGAGCGCGCCGGAAAGGACCGGATCGCTTGCCAGCCAGTTGATCAGAACACTGCGAAACGGGATTTCCATCGCGCTAGTCCTCTCCAAACAGCGGCCAGAGCAGGGCCGCCTTGCGCCACCGCCGGGCATCGCGCCGCCGCGCCATCAGCACCGCCCGCGCCTTCGCCAGCGCCTCGGCCTTTTCGACCAGCCGCTGCACCAGCGGCCCGATCTGCTGCGCCTGCGCCGCGATCATGCCAGCCGCATCCGCCGCCAGGGGCGCCACAGCGCCGCGATTGCTGCCGGAGGCCAGGCGGCAGACTTCTTCTCGTCATCGCGCGCGCGGCGCTGGTGCGCGGCCAGCCGGATCACGCCCTGCCGGATCGCTTCGGGCAGGTCTGACCATTCGTCCACCAGACCGGCCACATATGTCGCCACCACCCGGCGCTGTTCGATCGGCCGCAACAGCCTGATCCGCCCGCGTCCCTCGGCGTCGATGTCCAGTTCATAGTCACTCGCCGCCAGCGCGATGCGCCCGCCGCTCTGGTCCAGCGCGGCAAGGGCAATGATCGCGCGCACCGGCAGCGCGCCCAGCGTCTGCCACGCGCTGCTCGCGGCAAGCACGTCCTCGCATCCGGCACTCAGCGGCATCGTGCCGGTAAAGCCCTCGCACAGATCCAGCGCGCTGCGCAGCAGCGCCAGCAGTTCGGCATCTTCGGCTGACCGGCTGATTCCCAGCCAGGCCTTGAGTTCGCTCAGCGCCGCCGAAGCCAGCACCGGCGGCGCAACAATTGCCCGCATCATGGCAATCTCCGGTCAATGGGAAGGAAAGGATGGCCTGCGACGGGGCCGCAGCACCGCCGCAGGCCGCTGCCATCAGGCCGCGATACGCAGCAGCTTGATCGCGTCGCTGTCCATCACCTGGCCGCCCACACGGCGCGTGGCATAGAACTGGACATAGGGCTTGTTGGTATAGGGATCGCGCAGGATCGTGGTCTGCTGGCGCTCGGCGATCAGATAACCGGCGCGGAAGTTGCCGAACGCGATCGGGCAGGCATTGGCGGCAACATCCGGCATGTCCTCGGCCTCGATCACCGGATAGCCCAGCAGGCGGTCGGGCTGGCCCTCGATCATGCCCGGCTGCCACAGGAACGCGCCATCGGCGGTCCTGAGCTTGCGGATCACCGCCAGCGTGGCCGAGTTCATCACCCAGACCGCGCCCTGCCGCAGCGGCGCCTTGAGCTGGAACACCAGATCGATCAGCTTCAGTTCGGGGGCCGCATCAAACCCCGTGGCATTGCCCGATCCGATGAACTGCAAGGTGCCGAAGGCGCGCGCCGCATCGCCCGCCGCGCTCGTCGGCGCGTTCAGGAAGCCGCGCGGCTGGTTCACCCCGCTGCCGTTCACGAAAGCGGCGCCTTCCGCACGGGCAAACTCGGTCGCGATTTCATTCGCCAGCCAGCCTTCCACGTCAAAGGCCGCGTCATCCAGCATGGCCTGCGTGGCCGAAGGGTTGGCATAAAGCTCCCCGCTCGGCGGCACGATTTCGGCCAGCTTCGGGCTGTCGGTTTCGGGCCGTGCGCCCGTCTCGCTGACCCACCCGGAAGCCGCGCCGCCGGTCGAGATCAGGCGGCGAAACCCCGAAGTGCCGGTGCGCACCACGCTTGCCACGCTGCGGATCGGGCTGATTTCGGTCAGTCGGCGTGCAATCAGCGCATCGATCTGCTGCGGCACGGCAAACCCGCCATCAGCCCCCGTCGCTCCTGAGAGCGCCTTCAGTTCGGTCTCGCGGCCATGGCGCACATAGCCATCGATGAAGCCGGAAACATCGCGCGCGGTATCGGCCGCACCGTCCAGCATGGGCCGCACCGCTGCCCGGCCGAACCGCTCCAGACGGCCCTTCACTTCCTCCACCTCGCTGCGCAGCGCGGCAATGGCGGCGTCGTGCGTTTCCTGCCGTGCGGCAATGTCGAACGAACCGGTCAGCGCGTCCGCCTTGGTTTCGATGTCAAGATTTTCCATGTGGCTCAACGTCCTTTCTGCATGAAACAGGTCGCCGCAAAGGTCGGCCTGAGGGGGACTTCCATTGTTCCGGGATCGGGCTGCACCCGTCCTTGCCGTCCTGCCCGGCAAGGCTCAGGCGGCTGCGGCCGCCTCGCCGCCTTCCACGTAATGCACGCGCGCCAGCGGCTGCATGGGACGCGTCACGAGGCTCACCTCGATGATCTCCACTGCCTTCAGTTCACGCCCGTCCGGCAGGGCGCGCCCTTCAAGCACGCGGTATCCGAACGAAAGCCCGTCCACCGCTCCCTGCCGCAACGCTCTGGCAGGCGCGGAATCGGTGGCATCCAGCCGCGCCACCACGCGCAGGCCGCGCTCGTCCTCGCCGGCGCTTTCGATCCAGCCGATCTGCTGGTCGGGCCGGTGCTGCCACAGCAGCGGAAGCCGCAAGCCCTGGGCAAGGCGCCGCTCCAGACTGTCCCTGAACGCGCCCGGCATGATCGTGTCGCCGCCGCTGTCACGCTTGCGGAAGATTGCAGCATAGCCCGCAAACCGGATCGGCGCCGTCATCGCACCAGCTCCGCCGAACCCAGCCGCACCGCGATGGCAAACAGCAGCAGCGCCAGAACGCCGCGCACCACCCAGCCGATCGCCGCCTTCCACGCGCTCGCCTTGGCATCGCGCCACGCGCCGAGAAGCTGGCGCAGCTCTGCCAGATCGCCGTGGGCATCATCATCACCCAGCCCCATGCGGGTCAGCGCCCGCACCGCGCCCATGTCCGATGCCTCCTCGACGATGGCGCGCAGCGTCACCAGATCGGTGCCTTCGTCGCCTGCCTGCGCAATCAGCCGCGCCAGCATGTCCTCGCGGGTCATGGCTGCACCTGTTCGATGCCCAGAAGCGCGCGCTTTTCCTCGCCCGTAAGGAAATCGGCCGCCGTCACCTGCGCCCACAGGCGTTCGCGATCCTCGCCCAGCGCAGGCACCCGGTCAAAGTCGACGATCAGGCTCGCCCCGGCAAACCACGGGCGCAGCCCTTCGGCAAGCGCGCTCAGGATCTTGCCTGCCACCGGCAGCAGTGTCAGCCGCCACAGCGCGCGGTTGGCCTCGCGGTAGTTGGCATAAGTATTGTCGCCGGGGATGCCCAGCAGCATCGGCGGCACGCCGAACGCCAGGGCAATGTCGCGCGCGGCGGCCGCCTTCAGGGTGGCAAAGTCCATGTCTGCCGGCGTCAGCGCCAGCGCCTGCCAGCGCAGCCCGCCTTCCAGCAGCATCGGGCGCCCGGCATTGCCCATGCCCGAATAGGCCGCGCTCAGTTCGCTCTTGATCCGATCGAACTGGTCCGCCGTCAGCGCCGCACCCGGCTCGCCCGGATCATAGACCAGCGCACCGGAAGGCCGCGCCGCATTCTCCAGCAGCGACCGGTTCCACCGCGCCGCCGCATTGTGGATCGCCACGGCTTCCTCGGCCGCCTCCAGACAGCCTGCGCCATAGTGATCGTCCGCCGGGTGGAAATGCTTCACATGGATCAGGTTCGCCCGGCCGAAATCGTCGGCGGCGTCGATCCGCATTGCCTTCTCGCCCACCTTGTAGGCGAAGGCAGCGGGCCATCCCGCCGCATCGGGGATCACCGTCACTCGCTCAGGACGCAGCGCAAACAGCTCCACCGGAACGCCATCGGCATCGCGCAGCACCTGCACGAAGGCATTGCCATGCAGCATCAGGTGCGCCGCAAGTGTCTCCAGCAGCGGCTGCCCGGCACTCGTCTCGCTTACCAGCGCGAGCAGTTCGGGGTGCGATGCCCTGACCGGCGCAGAGCCAACTCCCTCCGCCACGATCCGCACCGCGCGCTGCGCCACCGGGTTGCGCAGATAGGCTTCGCGCGCCGCCGCCGCATAGTTGCCCGGCCCCCGGCTGAACTCCGGGCGCGAAGGCTCCCCGCGCCAGTCGGCAGCGGCAATCCAGGGGGAAATGAAACTGCGCCCCAGCGGCGCGCGCGGCGTCACCGCCTCGCCCTTGAAGGCAGCCGCAAGCGATTGAAAGAACGACATGATGTCCCTTTCGCAAGAATGGAAAAGTCAGCCCGCCAACGGCAGGCGCAACCTAGTCGAACCAGATGCGCGGCTCTGCCTGCTGTCCCAGCATCAGCTCGGTCAGCGCCCATACGCAGGCATCCGCCCGGTCTGGCGATCGCCCCGGCCCGCGATATTCGCCGCCCGGCATCAGGCCGCACAGCTCGTCCTCCAGCCGTGCAAACATGCCCACGTGCCGCACCCGCCCGGCTTCATAGAGCGCCGCCACCGGCTCGGCCCGCGCCGCCTTGCCGCGTCGGGCATGGACAAGGCGCAAGGGCAGGTGCGCTCCGGCAGCGCGCAGCACCGCGCGCACCATCTCGCCGCCCTGGTTCGCCTCGGCTACCACCCGGTCGGCTGACCATGCGCGTGCCGCATTCGCCACGGCGGCCGCCCAGCGTTCGGGGCTGGCGCGCTCCACCGAACAGTCGGCCAGAACCCGCCCGATCCGGTCATCGCCAATGCCGCAGACCACGATCCCGCAGGCATCGCCGTGGGCGCTTGCCGGGGGGTCCACGCCAATCACCACGCGCGTCACGGCAGCACCTGCTTCCTCGCGTGCGGCCTCGATCAGGCGGCGGTTCCACAGGGCGCCCGCCACATCCTCGATCATCTCGCCCAGCAGTTCCTGCCGCCCCAGCGCCGATCCGCCATAATTGCGGCGCATGGCCTCGATGAAGCGCGCGGGCAGGTTTGCCGCGTTGTCAAAGGTGCTGCCGCGCGTCACGGCCACATCTTCGCCGCCTGCCAGAAGGCGCATGACCAGCGGCACCGCGCGCGGGGTCGTGGTTGCCACCACGCGGGGATCGCTGCCCAGCCTCAGGCCCATCAGCAGGTTGTCCCAGGCGGCCATGGCCCGGTTCGATGCGGTCTGCCACTTGGCAATCTCGTCGCACCAGGCATGGCTGTGCTGCGCCCCGCGCAGGGCTTCCGGCTCGCCCGCGGAATAGAGGAAAGCCTGCGCGCCGTTCGGCCAGACCAGCCGCCGCATCGAACTTTCAAACACGGGCCGCCGCCAGGGTGCGCCGATCGAAAGCAGGCCGCTTTCGCCTTCCACCATCACGCTGCGCGCTTCATGCAGCGATGCGCCCACCAGTGCGATCCGCGCATCGGGTCGGCTTTCGGCAATGCCCCGCACCCATTCCGCGCCCAGCCGCGTCTTGCCGAACCCGCGCCCGGCCAGCACCAGCCACACCCGCCAGTCGCCCTGCGGCGCCATTTGGTTGGCCCTGCCCCAGGTGCGCCAGTCATAAGGCCATTCGATGATCTCCCGTTCTTCCAGTCCTTCCACGAAGGTGCTGATCTGTTCCGCGCTGGCATCGGGAACCCACCCCAGCGGGCAGCGCTCACGCATCCGCAATGACTTCCACTGGCGCACCCGCAGGGAAATCCGATGCGTGCGTCTGCCGCTGCCGGAGCACTTCGTCGCGGATCGCCAGCAGCTTGGCATGGATTGATCGGCGCACCACCTCCACATCGGCGTTCTCGCGGATCGCCCGCTCGCGCGCCACGGTTTCGCGGTGCTGCGAAAGCAGGCGCAGCGCGGTGGCATTGTCGAACTTCGCGCCGCCTTCCTTCGGCTCGCCGAAGCGCAGCCGGTGCAGGATCTCCATCTCCAGCAGGTCGTAACCCTCGCACAGCGCTTCGCGCCAGCGCGCCGCAAAATCGGCATCGCTGCGCTTTTCCCTGTAGGCGCGCGAAGGTGGCACTCCTGCGGCGGCGGCCGCCGCCGAAACGTTCGACGTTTCGGCAAGCACCGCCAGAAACCCGGCCTTCCATGGCTTGCCCGTTCTTGCTGGCTGCGCCTGTGGCGCAGCACCCACCCTTGCGCGCAAAGTCTTCGCGCGCCGCTGCACAGTCGGCTTGGCCATGCTGACCATCCTTCCAGAAATTGAACCTTGGTGAATTGCACCGCGCCTGCGGTCGCCCATCATGTCCGGCGACTCGTCCCTTCGCGATGTTCTTGTTATGTACCGAAAGAGCGCGCGGATGTCAATAGAAAAGTGCCAATCTGGTTAATCGCGATGTAGCTGGCGCTTTCCCGTGCTCTCCCCTAAACGCTGCACCGCAACTCTCGCAGGAACGCCGATGCTTCGCCGCCTCTACAACTGGACCATGGCCAAGGCCGCGCATCCCCACGCCGCGTGGTGGCTGGGCCTGTTCGCTTTCATGGAGGCAAGCTTCTTTCCCGTGCCCCCGCATCCGCTGCTGGGCCTGATGTGCCTGGCCGAACCGAAAAAGGCGGTGCGCTTTGCGGCCATTGCCACGCTGGCTTCGGTCATGGGCGGCATGCTCGGCTATGCCATCGGCTATGGTCTCTACGATACCATCGGCACCCAGCTCCTCGCCGCACTGGGGCTAACCGAAAGTTTTCCCAAAGCCGCCTGCTACCTGCGCGAGACCGGGGTTGCCATCATCATCGCCAAGGGCGCCACGCCCATTCCGTTCAAGCTGCTCACGATCACGGCGGGCTTCATCGCCATGCCGCTCGTGCCCTTCATCGTGGCCAGCCTCATCAGCCGTTCGATCAGCTTCATGATCGTGGGCGTGCTCTTCCGCCTGTTCGGGGCACGGATCAAGCGCTTCATCGACAGGTATCTCGGCCTCGTCACCGTCGGCTTCGTGGTGCTCGTCGTGGGCGGCTTCCTCGCCGTCAGCCTGCTGGGCAAGGGCGATGACAGCGCGGGCACCAGGGCCAGGTGCGAACAGGTTTCCGCTGCAACTTCATCCTGAACGGACCATACGCCATTCGCCCCTCTTGACGGTTAAGCGCGTTTTCAGGTTTCCTCGTCACATTAGCGTTGTCATTCAGACGTTCTGCATGGGTTGGAGCATCGCGCTCCTCACGGCCGATGCTCCTTCCGGACGAAGGAAGGAAGAGCATGGGACGCGTGATCGGGAACGAAGACATCCGCCTCCAGATGGAAGGCTACGGCCTTACCACCATCCAGATCCACTACTACCTGCCCGATCACCCCAGCCTGCTGCAAATGTTTGCCTTCCAGCAGTATGATCTTGCCCCGCGCTTTCCGCGCCTCAACGGCTTTCTCGATCACTGGCGGCGCGAAATCGAAGCGGCCATCCATTCGGTCCGCATCGCCCACAGGCATCTCATCGGCCCGCAGGAATGGCGCGCCGTCGATGGCGTCATCACGATAAACTGAAATCAGGCGTGGCTGGCCGCCAGCACCGGATCACAGGCCGAAACGGAACGAATAGCCCAGCCCGGCGGCATACTGCATCCGCTGGCCGCGTTCGCGGATCAGCGAACTGCCCGCCGGTTCTCCACCCAGCCGGTCCACCCCGGCAAACAGCGCAACGGCGCGCCGCCGGTCCAGCGGGCGGATCAGGTTGGCACCCAGTCCCACCGAAACCAGCCCGCCATCGGGGCGCGAAACCGCAAGGCCGGTCCTTGCCGATTGCGCCGCATCCACCCCGAAATAGGTCTGAATGTAATCCGCCGTGGCAAAGGTCGCGCGCGGCCCGAAGGAATAGAGCAGCCTGCCCTCGCGGCCTGAGTAATTGATCAGCACATCGCCCACCACGCCTTCATGCGCGCCAAAGCCCTGTCGCAGTTCGGCCCGTGCGCGCCACTGCCGCTTCGCGCCGAAACGCCTTTCCACAAACGCGCCCGCTTCACCCGCAATGCCGATGTCGCCCATGCCGCGCAGGGCATCACTGCCGCCAGCCACCAGGAACGGCGATCCGCCATTGTCCTCGTTGCGCCCGAAGCGCGAACGCAGGATCGGCCCGGCCTTCCAGCCGTTGCGGTTCACCGCGTTCCAGCCAAGGCCATCCTGCACCGAAAGAAACAGCGTGTCCTTGTAGTTGATCCGCAGGTCCGGAAAGATCGAAAGCGCGGTGTCCTTCGATCCCTGCCACGCCATGCCGAACACCGGCGCAACCCCCACGGTCATGGTCCAGCCCTGCGGCTGCGGCGGCATCTGCGCGGCGGGCGGCGCGCCCGGCGCAGGCCGGTCCGGCACGCTCTGCGCCGCGGCGGGAAGCGCCAGACCAAAAGCAAGTGCAGGCACCAGCAGCACAGAAGCCAGACGCATCGCTTATTCTCCCTGATGTCAGTAACGACCCGGCGCGCGATATGGACCGCGCAGGCTGAACCCGGCTTTTCGTGACCGTATCGAACTGTTGCCGGAAGCAATTGATCCGGCCGCGATCAATCGTCAGGAACTGGCGCTTGCGCAACAGCCCCTTGGGCCATCATCCTTGCGCCCATGCTCACGCTCTATCACTGCCACAATGCCCGCTCGTTCCGTGCGCTCTGGGCGCTTGAGGAAATGGGCCTGCCCTATGCGCTTCATGTCCTGCCCTTTCCCCCGCGCAAGCGGCACGAAGGGATGCACGATCTCAATCCGCTGGGCACCATCCCGGTCCTGTTCGACGATGACCAGCGCCTCACCGAAAGCGTCGCCATCCCGCACTATCTCGCCACCAAATACGGCCCCACCGATCTTGCCGTGGCCCCGCACGAAGATGGCTATGCCGCCTATCTCAATTTCCTCGTCATGGGAGAGGCCACGCTCACCTTCCCGCAGACCATCCACCTACGCTATGCGGTCTTTGCCCGCACCGAAGAACGCCGTCCCGAAATCGCGCGCGATTATGCCGAATGGTTCGGCTCGCGCCTGCGCAATGCCGAAACCATGATGGGGCCGCGCTATGCCGCCGCGGATCGCTTCACGATGGCAGACATTTCCGTGGGCTATGCCCTGATGCTTGCCCTTTCGGTCGGGCTGGAAGAGTTCGTGTCCGATGCCATGCGTGCCTACTTCGCCCGCCTCGAACAGCGTCCCGCCTTCCGCCGGGCAATTGCCGCACAGGGCAAGCCCGCCTAAGCGGGGCCATGGCTCTCATCGCGTTCAACAAGCCTTACGGCGTCCTGTGCCAGTTCTCCGATGAACGCACCGGCCCGCCCCGCCCCACGCTCGCCGCCTTCATCCGGCAGCCCGGCGTCTATCCGGCGGGCCGCCTCGATCATGACAGCGAGGGCCTCCTCCTCCTGACCGACGATGGCGGCATGCAGGCCCGCATCGCCGATCCGCGCCACAAGCTGCAAAAGACCTATCTCGTTCAGGTCGAAGGCGTGCCCGATGCCGCCGCGCTCGATGCGCTGCGCAGCGGCGTTCGCCTCAAGGACGGGATGACCCTGCCCGCTCAGGTGGAACAGATCGCAGATCCCGCGCTCTGGCCGCGTGACCCGCCCATCCGCGTGCGCAAGACCGTGCCGGACAGCTGGCTGCGCCTTACTATCCGCGAAGGCCGCAACCGTCAGGTCCGGCGAATGACCGCAGCCGTCGGCCACCCCACGCTGCGGCTCATCCGCTGGCAGATCGGGCCGTGGACGCTTGCCGGCCTTGCTCCTGGCGAGTGGCGCGAAGTGGCGCCGCAGGAACTGGCCGCGCTCAGTCCTCGAAGATCGCCACGGCCCGCGTCCAGCCCGCCGAGGCGCCCCTGATCTTGTGGGGGAAGCAGCTCACGATAAATCCGCTGGGCGGCAGAACCTCAAGGTTGTGCAGCTTCTCCAGGTGGCAATAGCCGATGTCGCGCCCGGCCTTGTGCCCTTCCCAGATCAGCGATGTATCGCCGGTTTCCTTGACCTTCTCGGCGGTATGGACAAACGGCGCATCCCAGCTCCAGGCGTCGGTGCCGGTCACGCGCACCCCGCGCGATGTCAGATACATCGTCGCCTCATAGCCCATGCCGCAGCCGATGCTCACATAGTTCGGGTTGCCCACCGCCATGCCAGCGGCCGTGTTCACCAGCACGATTTCCAGCGGCTTCAGTTCGTGCCCGATCCGCTTCAGTTCGTCTTCCACGTCCTGCGCGGTAACGACATAGCCATCGGGAAAATGCCGGAAGTCCAGCTTCACGCCCGGCTGGAAGCACCATTCCAGCGGCACTTCATCGATGGTGATGGCCCGTTCGCCGCCGTTCATCGTCGGGTGGAAGTGCCACGGTGCATCCAGATGGGTGCCGTTGTGCGTGGTCAGCGTCACGTTCTCGACCGCGGCAAAGCCCGCGCTATCGGGCGTGTCCTCGGCGGTCACGCCCGGAAAGAAGAATCCCAGCTCCGGCAGCGTCTCGCCATGCTTCTGGTATTCGATCTTCGGCCGCATGAACGGCGGGTCGGTAATCACGTCGTTTTCAAGATAGATCGAAAGATCGACAAAACGGCGGGTCATGGCATTCCTCTCTCGCGCTGCGTTCAGCGCCTTACCAATTCAGCACGAAGCCCGGCGGGCGTGACGATGGCCGCAAGCATGGCACCAAACAGCAATTTGGCAATCAGGGCCGCCAACCAGTCAATACTGGACGCGGCGATGGCCCACAGCGCGATTGCCGAGGCTGCCACTCCCGCTGCGGCCCCCGTCAAGCCACACACAACTGCGCGAACCGCAATCGCGCCGGGCAGGGCCGATGTCCCGTCCATGGCCATGACCTTGCCCGCTGCCAGCGCCTTGCGCGCCAGAATGCCCGGCACCAGCGCGGCCATCAATCCGATCATGAAGCCCTGCGGCCCGAAGTCGAGGACGTAACCCCCGCTGCCCCACACGGGCACAGGTCCGCGCAGCCCGAACACCGCCAGAAAAAAGCCCGCACTCAGCATCACATTGATCGCGATGCTGATCAGGGTTTCCCGGCGAATATAGGCAGTCGCCTCCATTCAGGCAGTGCGCCCCCCCAGCGTCTCTGCGAACCAGTCGGCAATGAGATCGCGCCCGTAGGACATGTTGTCGGCGCCCACATGCTCGACCCCGCCTTCGCGCGCGGTGAAGATCACCTTCTCCCGGCGCGGCGAATTGATCAGCTGGTCATAGAGGTCGTCGGCATAGGAAACGCTGATCTGGCGGTCATGCGCCCCGTGCGTCACCAGGAACGGCACCTTGATCCGGTCCATGTGCCCGTTGAGGTTCATGTCGGTCGACTTCGCCATGAAGTCGTCCATGTCCTTGGCGCCGAAGGCCCACATCACGTGCGCCCAGTAATGCGGGACGGGGTTTTCGCCTTCGCGCTTCAGCCGCTTGTCCTGCACCTCGCGCCAGTTGTGGTTCGCGCCCCACACCGCGCCCGATGCGAAACGCGGCTCGTAAGCCACCGCGCGCGGCGCAAAGTGCCCGCCCAGCGAAATGCCGGTCATGCCGATGCGCCTGGGGTCCACGTCGGGCTGCTGTTCCAGCCAGTCCACGGCCTTGCTCGCCCAGTTTTCCGAATGGGGATCGACCGGCAGTCCCTGAAGCCGCAGCGCCTCGCCCGAACCGGGCTGATCGACGCAGAGCGTGGAAACGCCGCGCCGCGCCAGCGCTTCGGGCAGGCGGCTCCAGTAGAGCAGCTCCTTGCAGCTATCGAGACCATTGCAATAGACCACAACCGGATGCGGCCCCGGCCCCGGCGCGCGGGTGTAGAGCGCAGGCATGGTGCCCGTGCTCAACGGGATTTCCACCCGTTCGCGGTTGATCTGTCCGAATGCGGTGGACTTTGCAAAGGCATCCAGCGCCTTGGCATAGGTCTCCTTGCGCCCCGGCGCGCCATGGCCCTGCATGCGCTCGGCCACCAGCAGGTAAAGCGCGGCCCGCTCCAGCTTGTTCGAAGCCGAGAACAGGCGCCCCTTGGCCTCGTCCTCGGCGGCCAGTTCGATCAGCTTGTCGCCAAAGGCCGACCATTGCTTCATGAACACCGGGGTTCCGGCATCGCCGCCATTGGCCGCCGCCTCGATGATCGGCTGGCACATGTCGACGATTTCGCCGATCAGTCCGCCGCTTTCCATCGCGATGGAAACCGAGAGGTTCCAGATATAGTTCGGGAACGGTTCGTAAAGCGCCATGCCTCAGCCCTCGACTGCAAGTTCGGGGGTCTGGAACAGGCCCGGATTGGGTGCGGGATGCGGCAGGGTCTGCGGCCCGCCCGTGCCGATGCCCCACTGGTCCATGACCATCGGCGCAGGCGTGTGCACCTTGTATTCGTGGGTCTCGAAATCGACCTCTTCGAGTTCCGAGGTATATTCGGTGGTGAACCCGCCCGGCGTGACGAAATAGCTGAAGGTGTTGTTGCCCGCGGTGTGCCGCCCCGGCCCCCAGCCAATGTCCACGCCCTTGATCTTCAGGCGGTGGATGCCGCGCATCATGTCGTCCACGCTCAGCATGTCATAGGCCACGTGGTTGAGGCACGGCGGTCCGGGCAGGATGGCAATGCGGTGGTGCGCCGAATTGCAGCGCAGGAAGCACATGAAGTCGCCCAGCCAGTCCGAAACCTTGAAGCCCAGAACGTCGCAGAAGAACTTCACCAGCGCCTGATGGTCGGGGCTGTGCAGCACGATATGGCTGATCTTCACGGGCACACCCTCCCAGCGCGCCAGATCGCGCTTTGCGCCCCTGGCCACATCGCTGGAAATCTCGAACAGCATCCCGTCAGGCGAGAAGAAGCGGAAGCCGTATCCGCCTCCCGGCGATGCCAGTTCGGCAGGTTCGCTCACCAGCTTGCACCCGGCATCCTTCACCCGCGCGCAAAGGCTGTCCACATCGGCGCGGGTATCGGCCGCCAGCGCGATCACATCGATGCGGTTCTCGTCCGCCCTGCGAAGCTGGACCACGTGATGTTCGTCATGGCCCTGCGCCTTGAACCACGCCATGCCATCAGCCTCGCCCACTGGCTCCAGCCCCCAGAAATCCCGGTAATAGGCCTTTTCGGCGTCGAAGTCTTTCACGCCATACCCGACATAGCGGATTTCGGTCACGCGGCTCATGGTGGTCATCCCTATGGTCCTGAATCAGAATGCTTTGTGTGAAGCGCCCGTCATCGAAACGGGCAGCATCAGATCGGCTGCGAGACCACCGCGAACATCTCGGCGGTGGCCTTGTGGTTGTCGACGGGCGGGGCCTTGCCAAGCTGCCCCATGCAGATGGCCAGACTGCTTTCCACGATGTAGCGGCAGCGCTCGAAGCGGCGGTCGCGGTAGGCCCTGAGTGCGGCCTCCACGTCGTCGCTGCGCTCCAGCTCCTCGGCCAGCACGATCCCGTCCTCGATCGCCATGCCTGCCCCCTGGCCAAGATGCGGCGTCGTGGCATGGACCGCATCGCCCAGCAGCCCGACGCGCCCCCTGCTCCAGTCGCCACGCACCAGCAGACCTTCCAGCGGACGATAGACCACGCCGTCATCGTCTGTGATCTGCTCTGCCAGTTCGCGGATCTGCGCCGAACAGTTGGCCAGCTTGGCGCGCATCGCCGCTGCAAGGCCTTCCCTCGGATAGCGCGGATTGTCCGGCTCCGGCGTGGTCACATACATGTACATCAGGTCCGCGCTCATCGGCACGAGGCCAACACCGGTCGGCCCGTTATAGACCTGAAGCGCATCCAGCCCTTCGGCGCGCGGGAAATTGTAGCGCCAGACCGATTGCCCTGTGAACTGAGGCTTGCCGACCTCCGGCAGGATCATCTCGCGGGTCTGCGAATAGACCCCGTCAGCGCCGATCACCAGATCATAGCTTGCGCTCGACCCGTCGGAAAAGCGCACATGGACCTTGGCGCCATCGTCCTCGATGGCCTCGGCCGTCACACCCAGCCGGAGTTCGGTGCCCAGGGCTTTTGCACTGTCGCCCAGCACCTTCTGCAAGGCCCGGCGGCCGATGCCGACGTTGGCCGGACGCCCCTCCACCAGTCGCGGCGAGGGCACGCGCGCCACCTTGGTGCCATCCGGGGTGAAAATCTCGACCGCGTCGAAGCCGCAGGCTGCATCCATGAAGCTGTCCAGCACGCCAAGCTGGTCCATCGCACGCAGCACGTTTGATTGCTGGATGATGCCCACGCCATAGACCGACCAGCTCGGATCGCGCTCTATCGCGGTAACGGCAAAACCCTTGCGGCACAGCGCAATGGCCGCCGAAAGCCCGCCGATGCCGGCACCGATGATCAGGATATCCAGTTTCTTCATGGCAATGCTCCGCCACCGTCGCAACGGTTGGCAAGCCCTCTCATCCAAGGTTGATTTTCGCTGGTGATGCTTACGGTCGCGCTTTCAATTCACCAAGCAAGTAATTTTTATGCCCTTCCATTCGCAGAATTGATGATTAGCTATGCAACGGATTAGCTTGACTTGGCTTGCCCGGCGCTGGATACCAATTAAGAATGTTAGTTCTAATAACCGGCGCGTGAGCTGCCTGTGTCAGGGCACGCGGGGAGAGTTTCAATGACTGATTCCGCCATGGTTTCTGCCGGGTCACGGCGCCAGCCAGGCATCGCGCAGGGCCTCACCATCGTCCTCACGGGCTTCCTTCCGATCATTGCCATCGTCTCGATGTTCCCGGCCGTTCCCGCCATGATCGCGCATTTTGCCGATGATCCTTCGGCCCAGACCAAGGTTCCCGCCATGGTCTCCGCGCCTGGATTGACCGTGGCGATCCTGGCGCTGTTTGCAGGCCTGATGGTCGATCGCTTCGGTCGGCGCAGGCTTCTGCTCGCCTCCACCGCGCTCTACGGATTCGTCGGCCTGATGCCGATGTTCCTTGATGACCTTGACCAGATCTATGCCTCGCGGCTTCTGCTCGGCGTGGCAGAGGCGGCCATCCTCACCACGGTCAACACCCTGATCGGCGATTACTGGAACGAGGGCGGGCGCCGCCGCTGGCTGACGCTTCAGGGCGTGCTCGGCCCGTTCTTCGGCAGCGCGGTCATCTTCACCTCTGGCTATCTCGCCGCGATAAGCTGGAACGCGGTTTTCCTGATCTATGCGGTAG
>JBKBKD010000026.1:0-35983 GCA_046294595.1 Novosphingobium sp. | reverse complement strand
GGATACGAAGGACATACAGACATCGGCTTGATTTAAACTACGCCATAGAGCCCGAAGCTCCCAAGACGCAGACGCCGTCGCCCACATGTCCCTTCATCAAATCAACAATGTCAAAGAACCGCCATCCCGCCTTGAGAGACAGGTCATGGCGGACAACCAATGTTCCCCGTTTTTGCGGGGGACTGAGTGTCCGTCAATCTTGGCGACCGAGCATCTGGTCCGCTGCATCAGCAGCACCGCTGCGGTGAGAGGCCCTCTATGCCCCTCAACGATTCGCGTCAACAGGCTCTTTTGACTTTTTTGTTTCATCGGCAAGAATCCGGCCAGCCGCCCGGCTATGCCTACCGGAACACCAGCCCAGGGCGTAACACGGACTTAACGGCCTGTGTTCTAAGGCTGACGGTGCAATGACCGAGCACTCCTCCAGCACCGCCACGCCATCGCCCTTGCAGACCGACGGCACCACCGGCTCAGGTTCGGCCGGTGCCGGATTTGCTGGCGATGTGCGGCGCGCGATCCTGTGGCGGTCCGGCAGCCAGATTGCAGCGCAGATCATAAGCTGGTCATCGACGCTGATCGTGATGCGCCTGCTTGCTCCGGCCGACTACGGGCTCTTCGCCATGTCGCTGGTCATGCTCAGCTTCCTGACCTTCCTCAATGGCTACGGATTTGCCAGCGCGCTCATCCAGGAGCGCGACCTCCCCCGCCAGCGCATTCGCCAGGCATTCGGGCTGCTGCTGGCTGCAAATGCCGTGATCGCCACGCTGCAATGGTTCGCCGCTCCGGCCGTGGCGGCCTATTACGGGCAGCCTGTGGTCATCAAGATGCTCCGCGTGCAGACATTGATCTA
The DNA here is from genome assembly GCA_046294595.1 of Novosphingobium sp. Classification (GTDB taxonomy): domain Bacteria; phylum Pseudomonadota; class Alphaproteobacteria; order Sphingomonadales; family Sphingomonadaceae; genus Novosphingobium. Next base: position 35,133 of record JBKBKD010000026.1, on the reverse strand, counting down.
TCTGTCGACGCCGTTCATCGCGATTCCCGAAGTGCTGATGGGGCGCAGCCTCGATTTCCGCAGCCAGGCACTGGTCAACATGGCATCCGCCATGACCGGCGCGGTGCTTTCGCTCATCCTTGCCTGGGCCGGTTATGGAGTATGGACGCTGGTCTATGCGCCGATCGTCATGTTCTGGGTGCGCGCGATCGGCCTGAACCTGATGGTGCGGGCGCTGATCTGGCCCAGCTTCGACTTCAGGGGCTGCGGCAGCATCTTCCGCTTCGGGCTGGCCATCCTGCTCACGCAGATGTTCTGGCTGGTGCAGACCCAGAGCGACATCTTCGTGATCGGCCGCCGCTTTACCCCGCACGAAGTCGGCGTCTATTCGCAGGCCGTATTTCTGGCGACGATCTTCTATGCCCGGTTCGTGCCGCCGCTCAACGAAGTGGCCTTTCCTGCCTATGCGCGGCTTCAGGATGACCTGCCTGCCCTGCGCGCCGCTTTCCTCAAATCCGCGCGCCTCATCATGATGGTCGCCGCGCCCGTCTATGCCGGCATGGCGGTCACGGCCTCGCCGCTGGTCGCAACCCTGTTCGGCTCCACCTGGAAGGACCTCCCGCCACTGGTGGAATGGATGGCCTGGGCCATGCCCTTCATGACCATGCAAATCCTGTTCGCCCCTGCGCTCAATGCCGTGGGCAGGCCGCAGATACCGGTCCGCACCGCGATGGCAGGGGCTGTCATCTTCGCGGCGGCATTCCTTGGCAGCGCCCGGTTCGGGCTGCTTGCCGTGGCCGCCGTCTGGTGCGTTTCCGCGCCCCTGCTGCTGCTGGCGACGATCGGGCTGGCCCGGCCCGCGATCGGGATCGGCGTGGCCGACATGGCAAGGGCGCTACGTCTCCCGGTCGGCTCAAGCCTCGCCATGGCGCTGATCGTGTGGAGCGCAGACCGCTGGCTTCTGGGCGAGGCGGCAAAGGCCGCGCCTGCATTGCATCTGGGGCTGCTGGTTGCCCTTGGCGTGGCGAGCTATGGCGTCGTCGTGCATCTGGCCGATCGCAATGCGCTGGTCCAGATCCTGCAACTCGTGCGGCGCAAGGATCTGGCTGCCGCTCCTGCCTGAGCGCCGGACCGGACCTCAGGCCGGACGGGCTGCCCCGCTCATCCGTTTCAGGGCCTGACGGTCAAACCACCACCACACACCGGATCGCGGCCTGAACGCTGCCAGGTGGGACGGGTAGAGCGATGCCAGCCGTTCGGGCAGGGCGGCAGGGCCGTGCGAGCCCAGAATGGCGGTAATGATGCGGTCCTGAAAATGCCGCACCGCGTAGCTGATCATGCGGCGATACTGCATGCGCCAGCTTGCTGGATCGACAGGATCGAACGGCTCGCACCGGAACCCGGCTTCGGGAACCGGCCGCACGCCGTCCTCGCACCACCGGGACAGCGGGCCGAGGCCGGTCTTTGCCAGCGCGCCGACCAGTCCGTCATCGCCCACCAGATCGACGGGCAGGCGCACACCGCGCGCGCGCATCTCGTCGACGAAGCTGCCACGCAGCGCATAGAGATCGCCGAACAGGCCGTGGGTTTCGATCATGAGACGGCGATAATGCCCGGCGCGGCGGCCATTGAGCGGGGGCGCAGATGCGGCGTTGGCCCGCGCATCATCGTCCAGCGCGGCCAGCAGCGCCGCGATTGCACCCGGAGCGACCTCGGCGTCTCCGTCGACCAGAACCACCGCAGGAAGGCCCGCAGGCAGCGTATCTAGCACCATCCGGTTCCAGCTTCGCGCCTTGCCGCCTTCAGGCCAGTCATGCAGCGTCAGATTGGCATGGCGCGCGGCATGATCGGCAACGATCCGCGCGGTTCCATCGCTCGATCCGTTCACGGCCACGTGGATGGCAAAGCCGGGATCGCCAAGCGGCAGGCTGGCGAGGCACCTGGCAATGCGCCGTTCCTCGTTATGCGCCAGCACGACGATGGCCACCGGCAGGCTCATGCCTCGGCAATCGCCCAGATCGTGAGCGGAAAACGCTCGTCGTTGGGCAGACGCCTGCGCCAGCCCGCGCGCGACCAGCGAAACAGGTTGGCACGCACCGCCGCGGCATTGCCCCAGCCCCCGGTTTCGATCCGGGCCGGATCGAAGCCGCATTCCTCAAGGAAATGCACCATGCCCAGCCGCGTCCAGCGCGAACAGTCGGTAGGGATGGGGTGATAGCGGATCAGGAACGGGGTGATGTTGATGAACACGCCGCCGGGCTTCAGCATCGCCTTCACGTTGCGCGTGGCCCGGTAGGGATAGAGCAGATGCTCCCACACGTTGTCGGCAATGATGACATCGAACTGCCGGTCCAGCACATCGTTGCAGATGTCGTGATCCGGCCAGTTCATTTCGGTGAAGCTGCCCCACCTGCGCTGCCGCCACTTCCATCCGGCCGAGATTTCAAGCGCATCAAGCCGGTCCGTCCCGCGCCGGTCGAGCCAGGCGTCGATCTCGCGATAGGCCACCACGCGCGTGATGTGCGTCTTGTCATAACCGACAGCGCGCGCGGCCGCTTCGGCAAACCGCACGGCGCGTGCGCGCCATCCGGCATGGGGATTCGGGTTGCTCATGGGTAAGGGCCATAACCTTCCCAGCTTGCCACCGCGTTAAGCCCGCGCAGATTGCCACATGTCCGGCGGAACAGGCTGGCAGCGCCTTGCGGAAAGGCATAGGTTGTGTTGCGGGAGAAAGACGATGCGCTTGCCTCTAATGCTGCCGCTGGCTCTGACGATTGCCGCACCTTCGGCAGTTGCGCAGGAACTCCGTCCCGGTGATCCCCTGCATCCCGGCAGCGATGCCGAGGTGGTCGAAACGCGCGATGACCGCCATGACCGCATGACCGTGCCGGTCCGGATCGGCAGCAGCGGACCGTGGCGCTTCCTCATCGATACGGGCGCCGAACGCACCGTGCTCTCGCGGCAGGTGGCGCAGCGCATCGGCCTTGCCGTCAGCGGCACGGCCACGGTTGTCGGGGTCGCCGGATCGCAGGCAGTCGAACTGGTCGAGGTCGACGAAATCAGTCTGGGCAAGCGCACCTATTACACGCTGTCCGCCCCGCTCCTTGAGGCCGAGCACATCGGCGCCGACGGCATCGTCGGCCTCGACAGCCTGCAAGACCAGCGCGTGCTGATCGATTTTCCCGGCAGCACCATGACGATCGGCGATGCTGCCTCGCTGGGCGGGTCGCACGGGTTCGAGATCGTGGTCAATGCCCGGCGCCGGTCGGGCCAGCTCATCATGACCAATGCCGTGATCGACGGCATCCGCACCGATATCGTCATCGACACCGGCTCGGACAGTTCGATCGGCAACATCGCCCTGCGCAACGCGCTGTCGCGCCGCCGCGAAGCGCAGCAGACGGTGCTGCACTCGGTCACGGGCCAGTCGCTTTCGGCCGAACTCATCATGGCCTCGACGATCAGCGTCGAAGGCATCCAGTTGCACAACACCTTCCTTGCCTTTGCCGATTCGCCTGCGTTCCACAGGCTCGGCTTGGTCAGGAAGCCCGCGATGCTGCTCGGCATGGCGCAACTGCGCATGTTCAAACGCGTGGCCATAGACTTCGGGCAGCGGCGCATCCTGTTCGATCTGCCCGCCGGGATTGCCAGCGCCGAACGCACCCGCCTGAATTACTGATCCCTGGCCACTCGCCCCGCAAAGTGCTGGTATCGCGCGCGGCGATGCCTATGTGAGAGGCCATGCCGCCCGATACGCACACCAGCCCCAAGGACGCCCGCCACGATGGCTGGCAGACCCTGCGCCGCTTCCTTCCCTACCTCTGGCCGGCAGACAACGCGGTCCTGCGCCGCCGGGTCATCGGGGCGGTCATCATGGTGCTGCTGGGCAAGGCGACCACGCTGGCCCTGCCCTTCGCCTACAAGAAGGCCGTCGATGCGATGACGTCTGGCGCTGGCGAGCAGCGCGCTGTCACCGTCGCCATGGCATTCGTCCTCGCCTATGCGCTGGGGCGCTTTTCCGGTGTCCTGTTCGACAACCTGCGCAATATCGTGTTCGAACGCGTCGGACAGGATGCCACGCGCCATCTGGCGGAAAACGTCTTTGCCCGCCTTCACCGGCTGAGCCTGCGCTTTCATCTTGCCCGCCGCACCGGCGAAGTGACCAAGGTGATCGAGCGCGGCACCAAGAGCATCGACACGATGCTCTATTTCCTGCTGTTCAACATCGCGCCCACGGTGATCGAGCTGACGGCTGTCATCGTGATCTTCTGGTTCAGCTTCGGCATCGGCCTTGTCAGCGCCACGATTGCGGCGCTTGTGGCCTATGTCTGGGCCACGCGGGCCATCACCGAATGGCGCACGCACCTGCGCGAAAGGATGAACCGGCTTGACGGGCAGGCCCTGTCCCGTGCCGTCGATTCGCTGCTCAACTACGAAACGGTGAAGTATTTCGGGGCCGAAGCGCGCGAGGAAGCCCGCTATGCCGCGGCGGCAAGGGCCTATGCCGATGCCGCGGTGAAGAGCGAGAACAGCCTTGGCCTGCTCAACATCGCGCAGGCGCTCATCGTCAATCTGCTCATGGCGGGGGCAATGGCATGGACGGTCTGGGGCTGGGCGCAAGGGCGCCTGACGGTGGGCGACCTCGTCTTCGTGCAGACCTACCTCACCCAGCTATTCCGCCCGCTCGACATGCTCGGCATGGTCTATCGCACGATCCGGCAGGGGCTGATCGACATGGCCGAAATGTTCCGCCTGATCGACACGCCCGTGGAAGTGGCCGATGCCCCCGGCGCGCCCGCGCTCGTGGTGCGCAGGCCATCCGTCACCTTCGACAATGTCGTCTTCGGCTATGATCGCGACCGCGAGATCCTCCACGGCCTGTCGTTCGACGTGCCTGCAGGCAGCCGTGTTGCCATCGTCGGCCCGTCGGGCGCGGGCAAGTCCACCATCGCGCGCCTGCTGTTCCGCTTCTACGATCCGTGGGAAGGCCGCATCCTGATCGACGGGCAGGACATTGCGCAGGTGACGCAATCGAGCCTGCGCGCCGCGCTCGGCATCGTGCCGCAGGATTCGGTGCTGTTCAACGATACCATCGGCTACAACATCGCCTATGGCCGCGATGGCGCGACCCAGACCGAAGTGGAAACTGCAGCAAAGGGCGCGGCCATTGCCGATTTCATTGCCCGCCTGCCCAAGGGCTATGATACCGAGGTGGGCGAACGCGGCCTCAAGCTGTCGGGCGGCGAGAAGCAGCGTGTGGCCATTGCCCGCACGCTGGTGAAGAACCCGCCGATCGTGCTGTTCGACGAGGCGACGAGCGCGCTAGACACCCGCACCGAGCAGGACATCCTTTCCACCATGCGCGCCGTCGCCAGCCACCGCACCACGATCTCGATCGCGCACCGTCTTTCGACGATTGCCGATTCGGACATGATCCTCGTGCTCGATCAGGGGCGGCTGGCCGAACAGGGCAGCCACACCGATCTGCTGCGGCGCGATGGCCTCTATGCCGAAATGTGGGCGCGCCAGGCGCAGGAAGCAGCCGAAGTCAGCGAAGCGGCGGAGTAGCCCCGTCCTGCCCCCGTTGCCTTGATCGCCCTGCCCCTCGCAATGGCAAGGGGGCGGGTCTGGCGAAGCCTACTTCACCACATCCGCCTCGTGCCAGACCACGGCCTGCGCCACCTTGATGCAGTCCATGCCGCCATCATAGGTGATCGATGGCGAGCCATAGAGCCGCCAGCCCTGTGCCAGCGCTTCGGACACGCGCTCGCAGAAGGCGCGGTCGTCCTTGCCGGTCAGCAGGCGGTAGATCGGGCGGTCATCGGGGGTCTGGAAGGTCATGTCGCGGCCATAGCCTCAGAGGATATACTTCGAAAGATCGGCATTTCCGGCAAGTCCGGAAAGCCTTGCGGCAACATAGTCCTCGTCCACCGTCACGGTCTCGCCCACGCGGTCCTCGGCCTCGAAGCTCACTTCCTCCAGCAGCTTTTCCATCACCGTCTGCAAGCGCCGCGCGCCGATGTTCTCGACGCTTTCGTTCACCTGCGCCGCCGTGCGGGCAATCGCGCGGATCGCTTGCGGCGTGAAATCCAGCGTCACGTTTTCGGTGCCGATGAGCGCACGATACTGCTCGACCAGATTGGCCCGCGTTTCCGAAAGGATGCGCACGAAATCGTCCTCGGACAGCGCCTTCAGCTCCACCCGGATCGGCAGGCGCCCCTGCAATTCGGGAAGCATGTCTGAAGGCTTGGCCACATGGAACGCGCCCGATGCGATGAACAGCACGTGGTCGGTCTTCATCGGGCCGTATTTGGTGGCCACGGTGGTGCCTTCGATCAGCGGCAGCAGATCGCGCTGCACGCCTTCACGGCTCACCGATCCGCCGCGCACGTCCGAGACCGCGATCTTGTCGATCTCGTCAATGAAGACGATGCCGTTGGTCTCCGCGTTGCGGATCGCCTCGCGCGCCACATCGTCCTGATCCATGCGCTTTTCGGCTTCTTCGTCGACCAGCTTGTCCCAGGCATCGGCCACGCGCATCTTGCGGCGCTTGAGGCTGTGCTTGCCGAATGCCTTTCCCATCATGTCCGACAGGTTGATCATGCCGATGCCGCCGGGCATTCCGGGGATTTCCATCGGTGCCGAAGGCGTGTCCTCGACCTCGATCTCCACCTCGACATCGTTCATCGAGCCATCCGCCAGCCGCGCCTTGAAGCTCTCGCGCGTTGCCTCGCTGGCGCCGTCGCCCACCAGCGCCTTCAGCAGGCGGTCCATCGCCGCCTTGCTCGCGGTCTCGCGCACGGCCTCGCGGCGACGCTCCTTCTCCAGCCGGATCGCCTCTTCCACCAGATCGCGGGCAATCTGCTCCACGTCGCGGCCGACATAGCCGACCTCGGTGAACTTGGTCGCCTCCACCTTCACGAACGGCGCATCGGCGAGCTTTGCCAGACGGCGGCTGATCTCGGTCTTGCCGCAGCCGGTCGGCCCGATCATCAGGATGTTCTTGGGCGTCACCTCGTCGCGCAACTCGGCAGACAGCCGCTGACGGCGCCAGCGGTTGCGCAGCGCGACAGCCACCGCCTTCTTCGCATCGGTCTGGCCCACGATATGCTCGTCCAGTGCACGGACGATGGCCTTGGGGGTAAGCGAATCGATCATCAGATTTCCTCGACCGTCACGCGGTCGTTCGTGAAGACGCAGACTTCTGCCGCCACCTGCATGGCGCGGCGCGCGATCCTTTCGGCATCGTCCTCGTAATCGGTCAGCGCCCGTGCCGCCGCGAGCGCATAGTTGCCGCCCGAACCGATCGCCGCGATGCCGCCCTCCGGCTCCAGCACATCCCCATTGCCGGTGAGGATCAGCATCGTCTCGGCATCGGCCACGATCATGAGCGCTTCAAGGTTGCGCAGATACTTGTCGGTGCGCCAGTCCTTGGCGAGTTCCACCGCCGCGCGCATCAACTGGCCGCGATGCTGCTCCAGCTTGCGCTCCAGCCGTTCGAACAGGGTGAAGGCATCGGCCGTGGCGCCTGCAAACCCGGCAATGACCTTTCCGTCTCCGATGCGGCGCACCTTGCGGGCATTGGGCTTCATCACCGTGTTGCCCATGGAAACCTGCCCGTCACCGGCAATGACGGTGCGGCCGTTCTTCTTCACCCCGATGATGGTGGTGCCGTGCCACTGGATCAGGCCGTGGCTCGCCCTGCTGTCGTCCATGCAGGCGATATGAGGGGTGGCCGGGCGATTTCAAGCATCGGCCGATGCTTCGGCCGAGCAGCGCCCTGCCGGTCAGCTTCCGTTCGGACCAGTGCCGCCGGGTGCACCGCCCGGCCCGCCGGGGATTGCGCCCACCGCGCCGATGTTGCCGAACAGATCCTGGAAGAACGAACGCTCGCGTCCCAGCGTGGGCGTCTTGTCGCCCTGCGGGGAAAGGCGCACGACCTTTTCCATGCCTTCACGGCTCAGGCTCGCCACGTTGCCCTTGGCATCGAAATCGACGACGAGGATCGACTGGTTTTCGGTGCGCGGCCGATTGAACGGCTTCTGCACCGTGTTCATGGCCACGTAATACCAGGTCTGCTGGCCATAGGGGCTGGTGAAGGTGGGCCGCCCCAGCGTGCGTTCGACCGATTGCCTGTTGTCGACGCCCGGCTGGACCGATGAGACCAGCACTTCATCGACAATGTAGCCGCGGTGATCGCGGATGCTGGTGCATCCTGCCCCGGCCATGCCAAGGGCAAGCACCACTGCACCCTGCACCATCAGCCGACTGTTCCGCATCTGCAAACTCCGCTCTTCACGCAAGGTCTGTCGTGCCCGTTTGCATCGGGAATGGACAGCCACTATCGCCGGACCCATAGGGTCCAATCGGGATTACCGCAATGCCGCCCGCGCCCGCATCGCCGCAATACGTGCTGGACGGCAAGGTTTTAATCGCCCCTGAACGGGCAGAGCATCAGGGATAAGCGCGATGTCATTTCTCGCAAGGCTGTTCAAACGCAAGCAGGACGACCGCGCCGTGGCGCGCCCCTTGTGGCATCGCACGGTGGAAATCGCCCGCGAGAAGGAATGGTATCGCGATTGCGGCGTGGCCGATACGGTCGCCGGACGGTTCGACATGATCACCCTCATCCTGTCCATCATCATGATCCGCATGGAACGCGATCCCGAACTGATCGAGCCTTCGGTGCGGCTGACGGAACTCTTCGTCGAGGACATGGACGGGCAGCTTCGCGAAAGCGGTGTGGGCGATCTCGTGGTGGGCAAGCGCATGGGCAAGCTGATGAGCGTGCTGGGCGGCAGGCTGGGCGCCTATCGCGAAGGTCTGGCCGCTGCCGACGAGGGCGTCATGGCCGAAGCCGTGGCCCGCAATGTCAGCCTGCACGATGGCGCCGATCCGCTGCTGGTCGCGCGGCGCGCCCGCGCCTTTGCCGCCGGGCTGGCCCTGGTCCCCGCGTTCCGCGTGCTCGATGCGGAGATCGGCAAGTGACCGGGCCTGAGTTTTCCCGCCTCGTCGATCTGCGCCAGATCACCGGGCAGCCGCTCGTGCTCGAACCCGACGAGGCCGAGCGCCGCCGCCTTGCCGCCCGTTTCGGCATTTCGGCGATCCGGTCGATGCGCGCCGAAGTGCTGCTGATCGCCGATGGCGCGAAGGTCGATGCCAGGGGCCGCCTCGTCGCCAGCATCCTCCAGCCCTGCGCCATATCGGGCGAGGACTTTCCGGTCAGCATCGACGAGCCGGTCCATCTGCGCTTCGTGCCCCCGGCAGGCGATCATGCGCCCGACGAGGAAGTGGAGATCACGGCCGAGGACTGCGACGAGATCGAATACGAAGGCACCGCCTTCGATCTGGGCGAGGCGGTGGCGCAAAGCCTTGCCCTTGCCATCGATCCTTTCGCCGAAGGCCCCGATGCAGACCGCGCGCGCGCCGAGCACAACCTGTCCGGCGATTCCGCTTCCGGCCCCTTCGCGGCGCTGGCCGCGCTCAGGAAGGACTGACGGCTTGAAACCTGCCCCCGCCCGCGGCCGCGATCTCCTGAGCGGTCCGATCCTGCGCACGCTGGCGCTGTTCTCGGCCCCGATCCTTGCCTCGAACATCCTGCAATCGCTCAACGGCTCGATCAATTCGATATGGGTGGGGCAGATGCTGGGCGAAGCGGCGCTGGCGGCCACGGCCAATGCCAATGTCATCATGTTCCTCGTGTTCGCTGCCGCCTATGGCTTCGGCATGGCCGCCACGATCAGGATCGGGCAGGCGTTCGGCGCGGGCAATGTGGCGGCGGCGCGGCGCACCTGCGGCACGGCCGTGGGCCTGTGCGTGCTGCTCTCGTTCGTCGTGGGAACGCTGGGCTGGGTCTTCGCGCCGGAACTGCTGGCCGCCATGTCCGCGCCGCAGGAAACCTTCGGCCTTGCCCTTACCTATCTGCGTGTGATCTTCATCGCCATGCCTGCCTCCATGGTCACGGTCATTCTCGGCATGGGTCTGCGCGGCGGCGGCGATGCAGCCACTCCGCTCAAGTTCATGATCCTGTCCTCGGTGCTCGACATCGCGCTGAACCCCGTGCTGATCGGCGGGCTGGGTCCGATCCCGGCGCTTGGCATTGCCGGTTCGGCGCTTGCCACCGCGGCGGCATCGGTCATCGCGATGGTGGCGCTGGTCGCCTATGTCTATGCCCGCGATCTGCCGCTGCGCCTGCGCGGCCAGGAGCTTGCATGGCTATGGCCCCAGGCCGACGAGATGCGCTTCATCCTTGCCAAGGGTCTGCCGATGGGCGCGCAGATGCTGGTCATCTCGGCGGGCGGGATCGTGATCCTGGGTCTGGTCAACCGCGAAGGGCTGATGGTCAGCGCCGCCTATGGTGCCTCGCTCCAGTTGTGGACCTATCTCCAGATGCCTGCGATGGCGATTTCCGCCGCAGTCAGCGCCATGGCCGCGCAGGCCATCGGCGCAGGCATGGACCAGCGGCTGCATCATGTGGCCCGGTCGGGCGTGCTGCTCAACCTTGCCGTCACCGGCTTCCTGTGCGCGCTGCTCCTGCTGTTCGATCGCCCCGCGCTCGAACTGTTCCTCGGCTTCGGCAGCCCTGCCGTAGATACCGCGCGCCACATCCAGTTCCTGGCAAGCTGGAGCTATATCCTCTTCGGCGTCACCGTGGTCCTGTTCGGCACGATGCGCGCCGGGGGGGGTGGTCTGGGCGCCCTTGCTGATTCTGGCGATCACGCTCTACCCGGTGCGTCTGGGCTTCTACTGGCTGTTCTATCCCGTGCTGGGGGCCGATGCGCTCTGGCTTGCCTTTCCGGTCAGTTCGGCGGTTGCGGTGGCCCTGTCCGTCATGGCCTATCGCCGCCCCGGCTGGCGTGCACGGACACGCGCGGTGCCCGATATCGAGGCCGAAGAGGAAAGCCATGCCGACGCCGATCCCGCCGGCCGCATGGCGCCCAATATCTGACGGCCAGGAGCGGACGGCCCAGTCCGGTCGCGCGTCGCGTTACCGGCTCTGTGCGCGCCAGCGCATGACCGTGCGTTCCACCGCCTGCTCCTCGCCGCCGCTGCGGCTCCACAGTTCGTTGAAGGAGGGGTCGTTCGAGGCCGGGCGCTTGATCGCCTCCAGCTCGTCGAACGATACGCGCATCGGGATCGAGACACCCTCACCTGAAATGATGCACTCGCGGTTGCGCAGCGCGGGAATCGTGTCGACAAAACCGCGCGCGCCTTCGGGCATGGCCGCCTTCACGAAGGCCTGGTCGCGCTCGTTGTTGAGGCGCATGGCAATGATCGTGCCGCACTGCGAGAGCACGCCTTCGGCAAGGTCCGACGGACGCTGCGTGATGAGGCCCAGCGAAACCCCGTATTTGCGCCCTTCCTTGGCGATGCGCGAAAGAATGCGCCCCACGGACGAACCATCGGAGTTCCTCTCGCTCGGCACATAGCGGTGCGCTTCCTCGCACACCAGCAGGACGGGCCGGGTTTCCTCGTCGCGCGCCCAGATGGCATAATCGAAAACCAGCCGGCTCAGCACCGCCACCACGGTCGAGGTGATTTCCGAAGGCACGCCCGAAACGTCGATGATCGAGATCGGCTTGCCGTTTCCGGGCATGCGGAACACCTTGGAGATGAACTCCGCCATGGTATCGCCCACGAGCATCCCGGAAAACATGAACTGGTAGCGCGGGTCGCTCCGCACTTCCTCGATCTTGGTCTTCAGCCGCATGTAGGGCACCGAATTGGTGCCCTTGTCGAGCCTGCCCATCTCGTTCTGGAGAATGATGAGCAGGTCCGAAAGCAGATAGGGAATCGGCGAATCCACGGTGATCTTGCCGATCTGCTCGGCCAGCCGGTTCTTCTGCCGTGCCGCCAGCAGGCACTTGGCCAGAATATCAAGATCAAGCTGCCGGTCCGCGCCGGAAGAGGTGACGAAAACCTCGCAGTGCTCCTCGAAGTTCATGAGCCAGTAGGGCATCTGAAGGTTCGACACGTCGAGCAACTGTCCGGTGAAGCGGAACGCGCTCGAATATTCGCCGTGCGGGTCGATCATCACGATATGGCCCTGCGGCGCCATTTCGCAGATACGGTGCAGGATCAGCGCGGCCGAGGTCGACTTGCCGGTGCCGGTCGATCCGAGCAGCGCAAAGTGCTTGCCCAGCAGCGCATCGACATAAAGCCCGGCGCGGATGTCGCGCGTCGGATAGACCGTGCCGATGGAAATGTTGGTGCGCCCGTCGCTGGCATAGATCTGCCGCAGGTCGTTGCTGGTCGCCGGATAGACAAGCGCGCCCGGCACCGGAAACCGCGTCACCCCGCGGCGGAAACCATAGATCGTGCCGGTCAGGCGCTCTTCCTCGCCTTCGCCCAGAAAATCGATCTGCGCCACGATCCCGCCCGGCACCGAACTGTCCTGCCGCTGGTTGCGCACGCTGGCCAGGAGCCACGAATTGCCGACGCGGATCTTGATCTGGCTGCCGACCTTGCCCGAAAGCGCAACCGACGGATCAAGGTCGGTCGAACACTGTTCCAGCCGCTTCAGGTCCAGCGCGATGGCCGAACTGGATCCGGCAATCTCGCGCACGAAGCCGATCGGCACGCGCGCGTTTTCCGAGCCCACGAACTGTTCCGGAAGCGCCTCGCGCGGCGTGCCGGAGGCGGGCGGTGAAGGGGCAAGTCCGGCCGCGGCTGCGGACGCTGCCGGCCCATCGGGTCCACGCATCGCAGCCTCGAAACCCTGACTTGCCATATCCGACATCGCGCATAACCCTCTTGTTCGGCTTTCACCGCACACGAGGGCGTAATCCACCAAGGTTAAGATCGACTAAACCGGAAAGCCTGCTCCCGGCCTGTCAAACGAGGGCGAAGAGCCTTCCGGCAAGCCAGCCCATCGCCACCGAGACCAGCACGGCAAAGAGGCCGTAGAACCACCCGTTCTGATCGGCCTGAACGGCCACGAAGCGTTCGAAGCCGACCTTGCGCACTTCCACGCGGGTGATCTCCGATGCCACCACCTTGCCCTTGCTGATCGCGAAGGTTTCGGCGGTATAGGTGCCGGTCTGCACGCTTGACGGCAGGCTGATGCGGGCCTGATAGAGCACCTGCCCGCTCATCTTCACGCCGCCCTCCTCCTCGCGGTAAAGCCCCTGACGCCGCATGAGATCGACCAGCCCCGCGGAAAAGCGCGCCTGCTCCTGCGGCTCGATCACCCCGATCGGGGAAAGCTGCAACCACTTGAGGCCCAGTTCGTAGATTGCGGCGGTCTTGTCGTCGACGATCTCGGCGATCGGGCGGGACGATGCCACGGCAAAATAGCTGGGCACCGAACGGAACTCCAGCGAATCGGCATTGATCCACATCCCTGCGATCTTCTGCTTCTCGCGCAGGACGATGGACTGCACCGGCCCTTCCAGCACCACCACGATGTCATAGTCCTGCGCGGCGCGGTTGCCTTCCGGCGTCAGGATCGCGCCGAACAGGAGCAGGTCAGCGCCGGTAAAGCCTTGCCGCACCTGCACTTCGTGCTGCGAGATTTCCGGAACCAGAATGGGATCGCGCGCGCCCAGCAGCAGGATGCAGCACAGCAGGGCAAGCATGCGCCCCGCCCCCGTGCGCCAGCGCAGGGCTGCCGCGCTCATAACGGCACCACCGAATAGATTTCGTCGGGCCGGTATCCCAGCCCCAGCGCCATGCGCATCGCCACAAGCAGCACGATGCCCGCCAGCAACAGCCGCAGGTGTTCGGGCTTGGCCTTCTGCGCGAACTGGGCGCCGACCTGCGCGCCCGTCACCGATCCCAGCAGCAGCAGCACGGCCAGCACGATATCCACCGCGCGCGTGGTAAGCGCATGCATCATCGTCGTCGCCATGGTCACGAACAGGATCTGGAACAGCGACGTGCCCACCACCACGTTCACGCTCATGCCGAGGATGTAGAGCATGGCCGGCACCAGGATGAACCCGCCGCCAATGCCCATCAGCATGGTCAGGATCCCCGTGGCGATGCCCAGCAGCAGCGGCGCCAGCGGCGAGATATAGAGGCCGGAGCGGTAGAAACGCCAGCGCAGCGGCAGGCTGGCCACCAGCGGATGATGCCGCCGCTTGCGCGCGGGCAGGGGCACGCCGCTTTTCTGGGCGCGCAGCGCCGCGATGCTTTCCTGCGCCATCAGCCCGCCGATCCCGCCGAGCATGAGCACGTAGAGAATGTTGATGACCGTATCGATCTGGCCCAGCGCCTGAAGCAGCCGGAACAGCAGCGCGCCCATGCCGGTGCCGATCACCCCGCCCGCCACCAGCACCGCGCCGATATGATAATCGATCCCGCCGCGCCGGGCATGGGCGAAAGCCCCCGAAACGCTGGCGCCCGTCACCTGGCTGGCGGCCGACGCCGCCGCCACCGTGGGCGGAACCCCGTAGAAGATCAGCAGGGGGGTCGTCAGGAAGCCGCCACCCACGCCGAACATGCCCGAAAGCAGCCCGGTGAGCGCACCGAGCGCTACGATCACCAGCCCGTTGACCGAGAGGTTTGCGATGGGAAGATAGACGTCCATTGCCAGCCAGACGCTAGGCCGCTCCCCTTCCGCCAGCAACCCCGGACGCGATGACCGACATCGCTTTCCCCGGCAAAAACCGCATCGCTGTCAGAACGAAGAAGCGATGGTCAGCGCAGGACCGCTGCCGGGGCTGGCATTGCCCGCAATGCGAAAGCGCCAGTCCAGCGCCAGCCGTGTCGGCGCGCCGTCGCCCAGATCGATGCGCAAGGAGGCGCGCGGCCCCGCGTCGAGACGCGCCGCGCCCTTCTGCCCGCCGGTCCAGACGCCCGCGCCGATGCGCAGGGCTTGCCTGCGCGGCAGAACCCCTTCAAGCGGGCGGTCGACCAGCGCCTGCGCATCGAAGAACGCGGTCGCATCGCGTCCCCCGGCATAGCCCGCCTGACCATAGGCTTCGGCGCGCAATCCCAGCGGAAGGTTCTGCCACGGCAGTTCGGTGATGACTGTTACCACCGGGCGCAGTTCCATCGCGCGCTGGCGCGTATCCTGAAGGCGCGCCTCGGCCAGCACGCGCAGCGGCAGCGTGGCCTCTGGTCTGAGGCCAAGCCCCAGCGCAATCTCCTTGTCCGCACCGGGAGCATTGATCGCAAGCGACGTGCGCAGATAGGCATAGCTTTCGCGCTGCTCGCCCGTGCCGAAACGGTAGCGCACGATTGCGCCGGCCTGACTTGCACCATAGGCGGCAACGCCGGGAGCCTGCGCCGCCGCCCCGCTCCCCCGGCGCAGCAGCAGCCAGTTGTCCCCGCTCCAGCGCGGATCATCCTTTGCGGGCACTGCCTCCTCGGCAGGCAGCGTCCCGCCGGGCGGGGCGCGGGGTTCGAAGCGGGGGGCGCCGTCTCGCGGCCCCGGCCGGGCGAGTGCCAGCGGCGGATTGATGATCTGCGCAAAGCGGGCAGGCTGAAGCCCTTGCAGGGGTGGGAAGGCGGCAGCGTCAGGCGCCACCGCCTGATCCCTTGCAGCGGGAACCTGCAAGCGCACAAGGCCCGTCCGCGCCGCCGGGACCATGGCAGAGCCGCCCGGCGTCCGTTCGGGCGGAGCGCGGCCTTGCATGTCGCGCAGGCTGGCCGATGCTGCCGGAGCCTGACCACGAAGGGCCAGCACGGGGCCATCCCCGCCCCGCCCGGTCCCGGCGCTGCTCTCCACAACCAGCATGCGCGCCGCAACCCATGCCACCACCACCAGCGCCAGCGCGATGACAGGCTGACCGCGCGGACGCAAAGCGGAAGGGCCGCTCACGCGGGCGCAAGCCGCGCCGCAGGCTGTCCTTCCGGCATGATCGCTTGCGCCACATGAAGGCCGTGCGCCGTATGCTCCCAGCGGAGCCGCCCGCCGCGCAGAACCCGCAGATAGGCCATGAGCGCCCGCCGCGCCGCCATTATGGCAATCACATTGCCGACGGGGAGGCGGGCTACCGCCAGCAACCCTTCGCGCCAGCCATATTCGCGCGCCGTAAAGGCCGAGCGCAGCACCATCCGCCAGACCAGACATGCCGCGTTGAACCAGACCAGCCCATGCAGCAACGGGCCTTCGGGCACGGCCTCGACCATGCCGAGCGCCTCTGCCGCAAAGAGCACGGGCCACAGCAGCACGAGCAGATAGGCCGCCGCCAGCACCACCGCCACCAGCGGGCCGCGCCGGTCGCGCAGCCGCATCCACAGGTCGCAGCAGCGCAGCCCCCTTGCTCTGTCCCCCCAGCCCAGCCGGTCCCAGCCCTGAAAGGCGATGCCGTGCACCCAGCGGGTTTTCTGGCGCACTGCGGCGGGAAGGGCCGAAGGAAAGAACTCGCGCGTGGCCACCAGCGCGCCCTGCGCATCGCGCAAGCGCAGGAACCTTGACCGCCCGCCCGTCTCGGCCACCAGAAGCCCGCATTCATAGTCTTCGGTAAGCGATTCGGCGGCAAAGGGTTCGGCCGCCCCGCGCAAGGCCATGATCCGGTCTATCGCCCCGCGGGCAAAGGCGCAGCCCACACCGGCCGATGGCAGGCCGGCACCGATCGCATCGCGCACCACCATGTCGCGGGCATGGGCCTCGGCAAACTCGTCGCAGTAATGTCCGGCAATCCAGCGCGAGCGCGCCTGGGGTTCGGGCCGCACGGGCAATTGCACGAAGTCCACTTCATCAAGCGCCTCGTCCATGGCTGCCAGTGCGAGGGGGTGCACCATGTCTTCGGCATCGTGCAGCACAAGCGCGCGCACCTGACGGTTTGCGCGCCGTTCGTCCTCGCGCACGGCGCGGTAGAGCCGGTTGAGGCAATCGGCCTTGGTCGTCGGCCCGTCACGGTCATGCACCACCACCCGCAGCCGTGCATCGCCATCGGCGGCCGCCACCAGCGCGGCCAGCGTTTGCGCATCGTTGCGATAGCAGCCGACATAGACCCGCAGGTTCGCCTGCGGCCAGGCCCGGAAGGTGTGCCGCACCATGGCGCCGATCACGCGCGATTCGCGCCACGCCGGGACAAGCACCGCCACCATCCCCTTGAGCTGGCCGGTTGGCGCGTTCCCGATGCGCGGGGTGCGCAGGCGACCGCCCAGCTTCAGCCGCAGCCACACCAGATCGACCAGCAGTTCATCCAGCGCGAACACGGCAAACCAGATCGCGGCAAACAGCAGCAGTTCGTGGGAAAGCTGGGCAAGCACATCGAGCAAGGGCCGGGCAATGGCGCTGCCGTCAAGAAGCAGGCCACGGGGAACCGGCGCATCGGCTACCGCGTTGCATGGTCCGGGTAAGGACGGACATGCCAACAAGACCCTGCCCCCGTTTGACGCGCCCTTCATGGACGGGCACAAGGGCCAAGCTATGCCTGCTCGGCGCTCTTCAGGAACCAGGGATTAATTCGAATATGGCGGAACTGCCGGGATTTAGGGGGCTTTTGCACCGGATCAGCCACAACGAGGCCGCCCCCGGCATCGTGCTGATGGTTTCGGCGGCCATTGCGCTGGTCATGGCAAACTCACCGCTGGCCGAAGGCTGGCACGGCCTGTTCCACCACACCCTGCCATGGACCCCGATCGCCAAGCTCGACAACCTGCACCTGTGGATCAACGACGCCCTGATGGCAGTGTTCTTCTTTGTCGTGGGACTTGAGATAAAGCGCGAGATTCTCGATGGCGCGCTGTCCAATCCGCGGCGGCGGCGCCTGCCGGTGATCGCGGCCATTGCGGGCATGGCAATCCCCGCACTGATCTATTTCGCCATCGCCGCCGATGAGCCTGCGCTTCACCGCGGCTGGGCCATTCCTTCGGCCACCGACATCGCCTTTGCCATTGGCGTGCTGGCGCTGGCGGGCAAGGGCCTGCCTTCCTCGCTGCGCCTCTTCCTGCTGACGGTGGCGATTGTCGATGATCTGGGCGCGGTCATGGTCATCGCGTTTTTCTACACCAGCGGGCTGAAGCTGATGTGGCTTGGCGCAAGCGCGGTGATCCTTGTCGCGCTCGTCATCGTCAACCGCCTCGGCGTCAAAGGTCTTGTGCCCTACATCATCGGGGCCATCGCGCTGTGGTATGCGGTGCTGCATTCGGGCGTCCATGCCACCATCGCGGGGGTGCTGGCCGCCCTCACGGTGCCGCTTGCGCTCAATACCGAACATGACAGCCCGCTGCTCAGGCTGGAACACGCGCTGGTTGCACCCAACGGGTTCCTCATCGTGCCTCTGTTCGGGCTAGCCAATGCCGGGGTGGAACTGGGCCTTGCCGAAGGCGGCTCGGCCACTCTGCCACTGGCCATCGCGCTGGGCCTCGTGATCGGCAAGCAGGTGGGCATTCTGGGAAGCATCCTTGCCGCCGAACGCATGGGCATTGCCCGCCGCCCCGAAGGCGCCAGCCTGCGCCAGCTCTGGGGCATCGCGCTCCTGTGCGGCATCGGCTTCACCATGAGCCTGTTCATCGCCGGCCTTGCCTTCCCCGCCAGCCCGGTTCTGGTGGAAGAGGCCAAGCTCGGCATTCTCGGCGGCTCGGTCATCTCCGCACTGGCCGGGCTGTTCCTGCTGAAAGGCAGCCAGAGAGCGCCATATTGATCGATCCGAACGATCAATATGGCCAGATCATTGCGTGAAACCTTTCAAGCCTTCGCGTGTATAGGAAACACAGTCCAGCAACACACGAGGAAGGGAACCCGCCCATGCCCGGAGACAACGCAAAGAAGGCCCTGATCGACAGCCTCAATGGCCTGCTCGCCGATTTCTTCACGCTCTATCTCAAGACGAAGAACTATCACTGGCATGTCGCCGGGCCGCAGTTCCGCGATCTGCACCTGCTGTTCGACGAGCAGGCCGCCGAGCTTTTCGCGCTGACCGATGTCATTGCCGAACGGGTCCGCAAGAACGGCGGCGAAACCCTGACCGGCATCGGCGCGATCCTTGCGAAGGCATCGCTCAAGGACGACACCCGCGCCAGCCTCGATGCGCGCGAGATGGTGGCCAACCTGCGCGACGACAACCTGGCGCTCATCAAGGTAATCCGCAGCGTGAAGCAGGCCGCAGGCGCGGCGGGCGACAACGCCACCGAAGGCGCTGCCGATGACTGGACCGATCAGGCCGAACGCCGCGCCTGGTTCCTCACCCAGACACTCGCCTGAACGGTGCGTCAGAGCTTGCCGCCCGTCCCGATGCCGATGCCGCCGGGGCGGGCCTCGAAGCCCGATTGCAGCAGCAGTTCGCGGGTTTCCTGCGGCAGGCCGCTCAGCACCAGTTCCGCCTGCCAGCGCCCGTCGGCCATGACCTGCAAGGTCAGGCGCTCGGCATCCTCGGCGCTGCGCATGGGCACAACCAGCGCGCCCTTCTCGCAGCGCGCGGTCCCGGAAAGCTTCAGGGCATCGGGCAGAAGCGGCCCCAGCGCGCCCAGCGTGAGGCCCAGCGTTCCGCTCGCCTCGCGGCAGGCCCCGCCTGCCATCGCCACCGACAGATCCTGCATGACCAGCGCCGTCACCGGCAGTTCGCCCAGTCCGTCGGGCAAGGCAATCGTGCCGCTGGCCCCGTCAATGCGCACCTCGCTTCCCAGCGAAGCCCTTGCGGCAAACCCTTCGCGCGCCACCCGAACCCGTGCCTGCCCCAGGAGCAGCGGCGCAACCTCAAGCCCCGTCTCGACCGTCCCCACCGGAAACGGCCCGGCCTTGAGATCGGCGATGCGCCCGCTCCACACGGTGCCTTCGACGCTGCGCGCCGTGACGCCATCGGGCGCGGCCAGCCCCATGACAAGCCGGAGCGGGACAAGCGCGATCAGCGCAAGCAGCGCCAGAGCGCCAATCAGCAAGGCCTTGCGCCCGTTCATTGCGCACCGCCCCGGCGCAGCGTGAGGTTGATCGCCACCGAACCGTCGGGTGCAGGCGTAATCGTCACCTGACCCACGGCCAGCCCCTTTGCCGCGAGTCCATCAAGCCAGACCAGCGCCGCTGCCGGACGTGCTGAAGGAATGACCAGCACGGCTGCGTCATCTCCCTGCCGCTGGCTGGACTGGACGACGAACCCTGCCTCCTGCGCTGCGGCATTTGCCGCCTGATCGACCGGCCCTGCCAGTGTCGGCGCGGCGGCGGCTGGCGCGCGCTTCAGCAGGGCCAGCCCGGCGGCCATGCGCCCGGCCCGCTCGGTCGCCAGCCGGTGCCGCACGGCGGCCTCATCCAGCGCGTGGCCCAAAGGCAGGACAATCCCGTAAACCAGCAGGATCACCCCGGCCAGCGCCGCCCCCAGGCTCACCAGCATCCGCTCGCGCGCGGTCAGACCCAGAAACCATGCCGAAATCCGCTGCATCATGGCGCCCTCACCGTGATTGCGGCAACGATCGCCCCGGTCGGATCAGGCGCCAGCGCTGGCGGAACGGTCACTTTCCAGCCCTCGTTCTGCAAGGCGATGAGCACGGCATTCACGTCCTCGGCGCGCGGGGCCGCCGCGGTGAAGCGCAGCGTGCCATCCGCATCATAGGCCAGCGCGCGCAAGTTCATGCCTGGCGCGCGGCGCATCGCGTCAAGCAGCGCTGCGGTGGGCGCGGCAAAGCTGGTGCCGCCCACCCCGCGCCGGGCCATCTCTGCGTTGAGCAGGCGCTCTGCCGCATCAAGGTCGGTCGCCTGGGGAAACCGCTGCTGCGCCATTTCCAGCGCGCGCGATTCCTCTGCGGCGCTGTCGGCATTCCACTTCACCACCCATGCCACCATCAACGCCAGTGCCAGCAGCGCCGCCACGGCCGCCATGCGCGCCAGCCCCAGCCACTCGCCCGCCCGGAACGCCGATGGCGATTT
Organism: Novosphingobium sp.; assembly: GCA_046294595.1. Lineage (GTDB taxonomy): Bacteria > Pseudomonadota > Alphaproteobacteria > Sphingomonadales > Sphingomonadaceae > Novosphingobium. The sequence goes on along the minus strand of JBKBKD010000026.1, from coordinate 14,399 downwards.
CAGCGCATGGCGTCCCTGCCGCAGGTTCAGGGGCGGCGCGGCATGGACCCCGGCCAGCCGCAGGGCCAGCGCGTCACTTTCAAGCGCCACCTGATCGGCCGCCCCGGCCAGCGCGGGAACAAGCCCCGGCTCTGCGGCAAAGGCCGCCTCGGCCGTGCGCGCCAGCATCTGTCCGCACAGATCGGCAAGCATGACCGCCCCCTCGCGGCGCGGCAGCACAAGGCTCGCCGGCACCATGGCCACGGGATCAATTCCCTGCGCCTTCAGCAGCGCCAGCCATTGCGTCATCACCGCATCGTCAACCCGGCAGGACAGGAGGCGTCCTTCGTGCGCCGCGACCGCCACATGAACCGCGCCGTTGCCCAGCGCGCCCTGCGCCACTGCAAGCCGCTCTGCCGCCAGCGCCTGCGCTTCGGGCATGTCGGGCAGGGCGCGGTCCAGCACGGGGGCATCGCCTGCGGGAACCAGCACGGTGACGCGGCCCGCCTCGCCCCATGGCGCGGTGTGGGAAGCGGGATCGAAGGCCATGTCCCGGCCCGCACGCCCCCCGCTGACGCGCCACCAGTGCCAGCGCCCGCCATCGGCGGCGGGCAGCAGCACGATCAGGCCGTCAGGCCCTTCGGCATCGGAAAAGGCGGCTTCAGCCATCGCGGGCGATCAGTTCTGGCCGGAAGGCGCGCTGGCGTAAATGTCGGCGTTGAGATCGGTTCCGCCCGGCTGGCCATCGGCTCCCAGCGAGAAGATCTCGAACGGGCGGCCATCGCGCCCCGGCACCTGATACTGATAGGGGCGTCCCCACGGATCGGCAGGAATGTCCTTCACATAGCCGCCCGAACGATAGTTCTGCGGCATGGCAAGGTTCGCGGGCGGGGTCTTGAGCGCACTCAGCCCTTCGGCCTGACCGGGGTAGGTAGCCATGTCGAGCCGGTACATCTCCATCGCCTGTTCCAGCGTGGCAATGTCGCCGCGCGCCTTGACCACCATGGCCTTGTCCTGGCTCGGCAGCACATTGATGAGCACCACCGTGGCCAGCAGTCCGATGATGAAGATCACCACCATCAGTTCCACAAGGCTGAAGCCATTGCGGCGGCGCCGGTCGTCCGGCCTTGCGGCCGCTGTTTCGGGCGCGTCGGCACGTGCGGTTTCTGTCACGGTCAGGTCGGTCATGGTCCGGTTTCGCATGTTCACAGTCCGGTCAGGCTTTGAAGCTGCAGGATCGGCAGCAGGATGGCGAGGATGATGAGCGCGACGGCCGTGCCCATCACCACGATGATGGCTGGTTCCAGCAGCGCCATGGCCGCTGCGGTAAAGGCTTCGAACTCGCGCTCAAGGTAATCGGCGGCGCGCTCCAGCATGGGGCCAAGCTGGCCTGCCGCCTCGCCGCTTGCCGCCAGATAGACCAGCAGCGGCGGGAATGTGCCCGCCTCGCGCAGCGCGGCAGAGAGCGATCCGCCCGCGCGCACTTTCTCGCCGATCCCGCCCAGCGCGCGGGCCTGCACCGCGTTCGATACCGTGCGCGTCGCCAGCCGCAGGCCATCGACCAGCGGCAGGCGCGCCTCGATCATCGTTGCCAGCGTGCGCGCCAGCGATGCGGCATGAACATCGCGGATCAGCTTGCCGACGAAGGGCAGCCGCAGCAGCCAGCCGTCGAAGCGCAGCCGGAAGGCCGGATTGCGCAAGCCCCGCGCAAAGCCCGCCGTTCCAAGCGCCAGCAGGATCAGCAGCGCCCACCACCACGCACTCAGGAACTGCGAAATGCCGATGACCGCCCGCGTCAGCACCGGCAGTTGCCGCGCCGCATTGTCGAACTGTTCGACCACGCGCGGCACCACCGAAACCATCAGCCCGATGACCACCGCGATGGCCACCAGCGAAAGCACCACCGGATAGGCCAGCGCGGCGATGATCTTGCCGCGCACCTGCGCCTGCCTCTCCAGCATGTCGGCCAGCCGGTCGGCAATGGCGGGCAGGCTGCCGGAGTTCTCGCCTGCGGCAATCATCGCGCGGTAAATCGGCGGAAAGCTCGGTTCCTCGCGGCGCATCGCCTCGGCCAGCGGCAGCCCTTCGACGATCCCGGCATGGACATTCGCAAGGATCGCTTGCGCCCTGGGCTTTTCGGTCTGCCGGGCAATCGTGCGCAGCGTCTCCTCAAGCGGGCTGACGACCATCAGCGAGGAAAGCTGGCGGGTGAACAGCGCAAGCTGCTTCGCGCTCAGCTTCGCGGCGAACAGCGAGAGGCCCGACGTGGCCGTGGCCGCGCGCCGGGCGGATGCCGCCGCATCGGGATTGAGGCTGACGATGAACCACTGCCTATCGCCCAGTTTCTCGCGCGCGGCGGCCTCGCTCGCCGCCTCGATGGCGCCGCGCCGTTCCTCCCCTACGGGATCGATCGCGTGATAGGAAAACCGCGCCATCAGCCGTCCCGCCGCATGATGCGCGCGGCTTCCTCAGGACTGGTGGTGCCATCCTTCACCATGCGCCGCACGGCCTTGGCCAGCGTTGGCGAATCGGCAAAGGCATGACGCGCAATCGCGGCCTCGTCGGCATTGTCGTGGATCATCTGGCGGACCGTCTCATCCACCCGCAGCGCCTCGAACACGCCCACCCGGCCCTGATAGCCGGTCTGCCCGCATTCGGCGCAGCCCTTCGCAGACCAGACCGTGCGGCCCGTCTTCATGCCCAGAACCTGCGCCATGCCGGAATCGAGAGCGCGCTCCTCGCGGCAGTGCGGGCACAGGCGGCGCACCAGCCGCTGGGCAATGACCGCGCGCAGGGTGGATGCGAGCAGGAACGGCTCCACCCCCATGTCGCGCATCCGCGTGATCGCACCGGCCGCATCGTTGGTATGGACGGTCGAAAGGACAAGGTGCCCGGTCAGCGATGCCTGCACCGCGATGTCGGCGGTTTCCTTGTCGCGGATTTCCCCCACCATGACCACGTCCGGGTCCTGGCGCAGGATGGCCCGCAGCCCGGCGGCAAAGGTCAGACCGACCTTGGCATTCACCTGCGTCTGGCCCACACCGTCCACAGCGTATTCCACAGGGTCTTCCACAGTCAGGATATTGCGGGCGCCGTCATTCAGGCCGCGCAGCGCGGCATATAGCGTGGTCGTCTTGCCCGAACCGGTCGGCCCGGTGACAAGCACGATGCCGTTGGGTTCGGCCAGCGCGCGGCGCAGCGTGTCCTCGGCCTTGGGATCAAGCCCCAGCGCTGCCAGTTCGATCCCTGCGTTCTCCTTGTCGAGCAGGCGCATGACCACCCGCTCGCCCGCCCGGTTGGGCAGGGTCGATACGCGAACGTCCACCAGCTTGCCGCCAAGGCTCAGTGATATGCGCCCGTCCTGCGGCACGCGCCGCTCGGCGATGTCGAGCCGCGCCATGACCTTGATGCGGCTGACCAGCACAGGCGCCACGTGGGGCGGCATCCGCAGCTTCTCGGTCAAGACCCCGTCCACGCGCATCCGTACCACCAGCGCGCCTTCATATGGTTCGATATGGATGTCCGACACGCCCTGCCGCAGGCTCTCGGCAATCAGCCCGTTGATGAGGCGGATCGCAGGTGCATCGTCGGCGCTGTCGAGCAGATCCTCGGCCGAAGGCAGGCCCAGCGCCAGCGGGTCCAGCCCCTCGCCCGCAAGGCCCATGTCGCCCGCAACGGCGGCAGCCGCACCATCGACCGCGAACGTGCTGGCCAGCAGCTTCTCGAACTCGGCCTGAGGCACCTCGCGCACGCCAAGCGGCCGCCGGTGTGCGCGGCGAAGCTCAAGGAGGGCAAGCCGATCACCTCCCTCGCGCAGGGCCACATCCAGCCCGCCTTCATCCATCCGCTCGACCAGAACGCCGCGATCACGGGCATAGCCATAGGGCACCTGCGGCACCGCCCCGGAATCAGTAGCGGGGCCTGATCCCGAAGCCGGGTCCATGATCGAGGCGGGCGCGTCCATCGCTTCAGTTCTGCGCGTTGCTGGGGGGAAGTTCCGCGTTTTCAAGCGGCTGGGCGGAAGCCCTGGGCCGGATCAGCGTGTCTCCGGGGGCCACCACCGCCACTTGTGCGGCGGGCGCTGCGGGCAGGCTTGCGCCCATGTAATCGACGATCAGTTCATCGATGCCCGGCTCGCGGCGGGGGGCGAACTGCACCTGCGCATCGCGGATCACGCCATAGCGGCGCGCCGCCAGCGCCTGCCGGTCTGCCGCATTGCGCAGGATGGTGGGGCGGATGAACACCATCAAGTTGGTCTTCACCCGGCTGCGCGCGCGCGACTTGAACGCCTCGCCCAGCAGCGGGATGTCGCCCAGAAACGGAACTTTCTGCAAGGTGCGCTGCTCGTTGTCGTCCAGCAGGCCGCCCAGCGCCACGATCTCGCGGTCGCCCACGGTCACGGTCGTCTTGATCTCGCGCTTGTTGATGATGAGTTCGTTCGACGTGCGCGAGACGGTGCCCGCAATCGAGCTGACTTCCTGCCGCAGGTCCAGCCGCACGAGGTTCCCCGCGTTGATCTGCGGCGTCACGTCCAGTTCGATGCCCACGTTCTGGCGCTGGATCGTGCGGAAGGTATCGCTGAAGTTCCCGCCCGAAAGCGCCTCGCCGGTGGTGATCGGCACATCCTGTCCGAACAGGATCGAGGCGGGCACATTGTTGTTGGTGGTGATGTGCGGGGTGGAAAGGATGTTCGAATTGCGGTCGGTCTGCACCGCATTGATGATCGCGCCAAGATAGGTGTCGCGGCTCAGTTCGGTTAGGAAGCCCGAATAGGCCCCGCGCGCCGCAAGGATCTTGGTGGCGGCATTCTCGCGCAGCAGATCGCCTGCCGCGCTGTTGGTGGTGGTCGTCACCGTCGCGCCGTTCACCACGGTGGTCGTCTGGTTGAGGTTGTCGGCCAGAAGGCCGCCCGCGATGTCGATGATGTTGGGCGAACTGTTCGAGAAATTGGTGACGGTGAACGGCTTGTCCTTGCCGCCGAACAGGAGCTGCACCCCCAGTTCGCGCGCAACGTTGTCCGAGATTTCGACGATGATCGCCTCGACCAGCACCTGTTCCTGAGGAATGTCGAGCTGGCGGATCACCTCGCCGATGCGGCGCTGCTCGTCGGCGGGCGCGGAAATGATGATGGCGTTCGCGCCCGGATAGCGGGTGATCGTGGCCGTGCCGCGTCCGTTTGCCAGCTTGATCGGGCCGTTGCCCAGCCCGCCCGCGGTAGCGCCGATGGGACTGGTGGCATTGCCGCCGCTGGCCGCCGCCGGTCCGGTCGAACCGTTTGCCCCGGCCGATGACGTGCCGCTGCCGCCTACCCCGCCCAGCGAGATCGGCGCGGCGCTGGCAGATGTCACCTCGCCCCCGCCCTGCCCGCCCAGCAGGCGTTCCAGCACCGGCACCAGCGCTGCCGAATCGGCATGGTCGAGCCAGATCACCTTGATCTCGCCGCCCTGGGCAGCCTTTGCATCAAGCTGGCGCGCCATGGCGGCCATCTTGGCCAGCGTGGCCGGTTCGCCGCGCATGAGCACCGCATTGGCGCTGTCGACCGCCACGACCGTGGCCAGCGCCCGCGCGCCTTCCCCGCCCTGCGGCACAAGCTGGCTCAGCGCGGTCGCAATCTCGCGTGCGCCGGCATGTTCGAGCATGACCGTCTGCGTCGCGGCATTGTCGCGGTCAATGTCGGCCAGCAGCGCGCGGATGCGGCGCATGTTGTCGGCATAATCGACCACCACCAGCGAATTGCCCGCCTTGTTGGCCGTGATCGCCCCTTCCTTGCTGATGAGCGGGCGCAGCGTTTCCACCGCCTGCGGAGCATCGATCGCGCGCAGGCGGATCACTTCGGTCACCATCTGGCTCTGCGCCGCGCCCCGGCTGCCCATGCGGCTGGGATTGGCCGCAGCGCCATCGGCAGGCTGGATGCGGAAGGCACCGTTGCCCGTGGGCACGGCCACCAGTCCGTTCGCGCGCAGAGTGGAAAGGAACACCTCGAAGTATTCCGACCGGCTCAGCGTCCGGTCCGAAACCACGCTGACCTTGGTCTGGACGCGGCTGTCGACGATGAAGGTCCGGCCCGTCACTTCGGCGGCATCGGCCACGAAGGCGCGGATATCGGCCTCGCGCACGTTGAGCGTATATTGCGCAAGCGCTGCCTGCGGCAGGGCAAGCGCCAGCGCGGCCGCGCCCAGAAGGAAAGCGGGGCGGAAAACAGGACGCAGGTTCATCGGCTTTTTCTTCATATCGAGGTGGCCTTACGGCGCGAGGGTGATGGCCAGCGGAAGCTGGCGATCGCCCCGTTTGACTGTGACGGAAAGCGCCGCGCCGGGCCGCAGGGCGGCGGAAAGCGTTGCCGCATCCGCCGCGCCCGTCACCGGTTTGCCATCAAGCGCGACGATCACATCGCCGGGCTGGAAACCCGCGGCGCGAAAGACGCTGCCATCGCCCGCGGACAGCACTTCAAGGCCGACGACCTTGCCGCCTTCGGCACGCGGCCCGAAATTGACCCCGCTGCGCAGCGCGGCAACGCTGATCGCGCCGCCTGCGGACGCGCTTTCGGCAGGGGCGGAGGCGGGATTGGCCGCCACCACGCCATCGGCTGCCGGTGCGGGCTTTGACTGGTCGAGATAGAGCAGTTCCTTCGCCCCGTTGCGCGAAAGTTCGACATGATCGAACGCAACCGCCGCAAGGGTGACACCGGGCTGGACTTCCGCGCCCACGCGATAGACCTGCTGCACCCCGTCCCCCCCGGCAATGATGGCGGAGCCGCCCCCGCCGGGCATGGCGCGGGTGGCAAACAGCGTGAGCGCCAGCGAAGTCACCGTGCCAGACGCCGCCGAGGGATCAGGACCGGCAGCAACCGCCGTCCGATTGAACGGATCGAGGCTGGCGAACAGCGCGGCGCGCGCCGTGGCCGACATGGTTCGCACGCCCGGTGCGCGCCAGTCTCCCACCGGCGATACCGGCGTGACCACGGCCCAGAACAGCGCAGCACCAAGAAACGCGATGAGCGCGGCCAGCAGCCACCACAGGACAGCGCGCAGCACGGACAAGCCACTGGCGCCGCGTGCAACGCCGCCTGCACCTGCCAGCCTGAAGCCCCCGAATCTCAAGCCTGTGTTCCCTTCCAGCACGTCAGGCATAACCCTGTGCGGGCGATTCACAAACGCCCGCGTCATATACCGTCGCGGCTTTGCCCAAGCAGCCATTTGCTACCGTGATATGACAGGAGAATGGCAATCCCGCAGCAACTGGTCCGAACCAGGACGCCGCCCTTCATGGACACGCCAATGGCATGACATGATGACAAAACCGCCTGCGTGGTCCAGACCCGCCGGATGCTCCCGTTCCTGCCACGCCCGGTTCATCTGCTGGTGCTGCGCGCCGCCCATGCCACGCGTATCTGGTGGTGGCGCACGACAGGCGCGATCGTGCGCGGATGCACGGTCATCGCGGCCAATGCGCAGGGCGAAGTCCTGCTCGTGCGCCATACCTACCACGCCCCCGATGTCTGGATGCTGCCCGGTGGCGGTCTTGGCCGGAGCGAAAACCCGGAAGGCACCGCGATGCGCGAACTGGCCGAAGAGGTCGGCTGCCTGCTTGCCGCGCCCCGTCACATCGCCACCTTCACCATCGCGCGCAGGGGATGGACCAACTGTCTGGAACTGGTGGCGGGAACCACATCCGATGAACCCCGTCCCGATGGGCGCGAGATTCTGGAGGCGCGCTTCTTTCATCCTCAATGTCTCCCCGAACGGGCCAACGGGCCGACGCGCGAGATGATCGGACGCTGGCTGGAGCTTCAGAACGGCAGTTCAGGCTGAAGAACCGGCCCCGCACCGGTATCGGCAGGATTGCCGGGCGTGTCCGCTTCAAGCGCAGACAGCGTCAGCCCCATCAGCCGGATCGGCCGGGGCAGCGGAAGCTGTGCGTCCAGCAGCTCGCGCGCAAGGGCGGCAAACTCGGCCTTGTCGGCAATCGCGCGCGGCAGCGATCTTGCCCTGCTGCACGGCGTGAAATCGTTGAACTTGAGCTTCAGCGTCACCGTGCGGCCCTTTGCGCCGCTCTTTTCGATCCGCTCCCAGACAATGGCGATGATCGTCTCCAGTGTCTCGCGCAGCATGGGGCCGGATGAAATGTCGCGCTCGAAGGTGCGTTCCCCGCCCACCGACTTGCGCGCCCTGTCGGCGCGCACCTGCCGCAGATCGATGCCGCGCGCGGCCCGGTAGAGATAGTCGGCAAGGCTGCCGAAATGCAGGCGCAGGAAGTCCAGATCCCTCGCCCTGAGATCGGCGCCGGTCTCGATTCCCAGCCGCGCCATCTTCTCCGCCCCGCGCGGGCCGATGCCGTGAAAGCGGCGCACGGGCAGGGCCGCGACGAAGGCCGCCCCTTCGCCCGGCCGGATCACGCAAAGGCCATCGGGCTTGTTCTGGTCGCTGGCGATCTTGGCAAGGAACTTGTTGTAGGAAACCCCGGCGCTGGCGGTCAGCCCGGTCTCGGCACGGATGCGCTGGCGGATCAGTTCGGCGATGCGCGTGGCCGAACCGATCCCCCGGACATCATCGGTCACGTCGAGATAGGCTTCGTCGAGCGAGAGCGGTTCGACATGGGGGGTGAAATGCAGGAAAATGGCGCGGATCTGCCGTGATACCGCCTTGTAAACCTCGAAGCGGGGCTTGCGGAAGATGAGGTCCGGGCACAGTTGCACCGCACGGGCCGAAGGCATGGCCGAACGCACGCCAAAGCGGCGCGCCTCGTAGCTGGCGGCAGCCACCACGCCGCGCCCGGCCGAACCTCCCACCGCTACCGGAAGCCCGCGCAGCGAAGGATCATCGCGCTGTTCGACACTGGCAAAGAAGGCATCCATGTCGACATGGATGATCTTGCGCAGGCCGAGGGCGCGCCGGTCCGGCTCGTCGGCCATGCAGTGCCGGGCATGATCGGGGTCATCGGGGAGCGCACGATCCATCCGGCACACGATAGGCCCTTTTGCGCCGCAACATAAAGGGTGGGATTTGCCGGCGAACTGGTTCACAGGGCTTGGCGATGCCCTCCGCTGATTCCCCTGGAACCGATTCCGGCGCCCCTCGCACCATGGGTGAACGCGAAACCATCGCCATGATGGCGCTGCTCATGGCGCTGCAGGCGCTGGCGGTCGATGCCATGCTGCCCGCACTGGGCCGGATCGCCGCCGATCTGGGCGCCGCCGATCCCAATGACCGGCAGCTCGTGGTGGGCGTGTTCCTGCTGGCGTCGGGCTTTGCCTCGCTTGTCCCCGGCGCGCTGGCCGACCGTTACGGACGCCGCCCGGTGCTCCTGTCGTGCATCGCCATCTACGTCGCCTGTTCGCTGGGCTGCGCGCTGGTCAGTTCGTTCGAGGCACTGCTGCTGATGCGGGTGCTCAAGGCGCTGGGCTGCGGCGGCCTTGCCGTGCTGCCCGCCGCCATCATCCGCGACCGCTTTTCGGGCGATCAGATGGCCCGGCAGATGTCGGTGATCTCGATGGTCTTCCTGGTCGTGCCGATGCTTGCCCCCAGCATCGGCCAGCTGGTGCTGCTGTTTGCAGGCTGGCGCTGGATCTTCGTGTTTCTCGCGGTGATGGGCGTGGCCATGGCGCTGTGGGTGGGGCTGCGCCTGCCCGAAACGCTGCGCGCGGAATATCGCCAGCCGATCCGCCCCGGCGTGATCGGCATCAACATGCTGGAAGCGGCAACCAACCGGGCCTCGATCGGCTATGTTCTGGGCGGCTCGCTCACGTTCGGTGCGATGATCGGCTACGTCAACTCCTCGCAGCAGCTGGTGGCCGAACACTTCGGTGCGGGCGCCCTTTTTCCGCTGCTGTTCGGCGGCTCTGCGCTGATGATGGCGGCGGCAAACTTCTCCAATTCGCGCATTGTCGAACGCTTCGGGGCACGGCGCGTATCGCATACCGCAGTTCTGCTGTTCATCATGGTGAGCGCGGTGCAACTGTGGTTTGCCACCCGCCCGGACGAAACGCTCTGGCAGTTCATGCCGCTGATGGTCACGAACATGATCCTGATCGGGTTCATCGGCGCCAATTTCGGCTCGATCGCGCTGCAACCCTTCGCGCGCACGGCGGGCACGGCCAATTCGATGCACGCCTTCCTGCGCATGGTCATCGGCTCTGCCATCGGCATCTTCGTGGGGCAGGCATACGACGGATCGGCGCGCCCGCTGGCCGCCGCGCTGCTGTGCGCCGGAGTGCTCAGCCTGCTGCTGGTGCTGTTCAGCGAGCGCGGCAGGCTGTTCCGCCGTGTTCTTCCGCCGGGCGCGCCGCGTCCGATCGTGCTGGAACATTGACCCTTTCAGGCACGCAGCACGGCGGGCGGACGGGGCGGCGCGGCCTGCATGATCGCAAGGGCGGTTTCGGCCGGTTCAGGCCGCCCGAAATGGTAGCCCTGCATCATCCTTATGCCCAGCGCCTGTGCCGTGCGGGCCTGTTCTGCGTCTTCCACGCCCTCGATGATGCACTCGATGCCCAGTTGCCACGAAAGGGCAATGATCGTGCCCACCAGCGTGCGCGCGCCGGGATCGCTGGCCAGCGCACGGGAAAGATCCTGATCGATCTTGATCGCATCGAATGGCAGGCGGTTGACCTGACTGAGGCTTGACCAGCCCGCGCCGAAATCGTCGAGCGCCAGCCTGAAGCCCTTGCTGCGCAGGGCCTGCAAGTGCGCCTCGGCGCGCTTGGGATCGCCGATCAGCGCGCGCTCGGTCACTTCGAGCATGATCGCCTGGGGCGGCGCGCCTGCTTCCTCGGCCAGCCGCGCGAAAGCCTCTGCCGAACCGGCGCGCATCAGATCGCGGGGGGCAAGGTTGATCGAGAGCATGCGCCCGTGCTGCCGCGCCGGACACTCGCGCAAGGCCCGCGCCATGACCGCGCGGGTCAGGTCTCCCGTGCGGCCGGTTGCCTCGGCCAGCGTCATGAACTGGGCTGGCGCAAGCCAGCGCTCGCCATCCGGGCTCCAGCGGACAAAGGCTTCGAAGCCGGTGACGCTCCCCGTCTCGCCATCGATCACCGGTTGATAGAGCAGCTTGAGACGGTCGGACAGGTTGCTGTCGTTGAACAGGCGCGTGATGGCGGCGCGATCCTGCATCGCCGCCTCGTCGTCCGGGCTGAAGACCACGACCGCGCCGTCGGATTGTTCCTTGGCCTTGTAGAGCGCGGCATCGGCCCGTTCTAGACAGTCGCCGGCGCTGCGCCGGTCAATCCGGTGAACGCCGATCGAACCCGACAGGCGCAGCACTGCGCCGCCATGCAGGACCGGCGCGCGCAGCGCCTCGGAAAGCTGCTCGGCCAGCGCACGCACGGCCGGTTCGTCATGGCCCGCATCGATGATGGCGGCAAACTCGTCGCCGCCAAGGCGGCCATGACAGCGCAGCGCCGGACAGGCTGCAAGGCGCTGGGCCACGGCGGCCAGAACCGCATCGCCCGCCGCGTGGCCATAGGTATCGTTGATGTGCTTGAATCCGTCCAGATCGATCAGGGCAAGCCATGCCGCCTGCGCCGGTTGCAGGCCGCGCGCAGCCTCGGCTTCAAGCTCGGCAAGGATCGCCCGCCGGTTGAGCGATCCGGTCAGGGAATCGATCGTGGCCTGGCGCAGGTTGCTTTGCGCCAGTTCCGCCGCCTCGCGCTCGCGCCGGGCCAGTTCCTGCCGGGACAGTTCAAGCCTGACGAAATCGCGATGATGTCCGTTCGTGACGAGCAGCAGCAGAACCGTGACCACGGCCTGGATCAGGATCACCGGAACGGCATTGGGATGGCCGCTGACAAGGATCTGGCCGGTGGTGGGTATGGTGATCGCGATGGCGATCCTCAACGCGGTCAGGGGCGCATGGCCAAGGCCAAGGATGCCCGAAAACAGCGTGATCGCCGTGATGTAGTGAATGAAGGACTGTTCCGCCTGCGTGCCATGGGGATAGAGCGCCATGCCCCAGAGCGCGAAGAGGAAGCCCGCAATGGCGCCCAGCCAGCTCATGCGCCTCAGATCGCGGCGCTGCACGCTGACGGGCCGCGCCAGCACCGCCGCGGGCAGCCAGTAGATGGCCCGCCACAGGGCGAAGCTGCCAAGGACCAGCGGCCCGAACAGCACCAGCGGTGCGGGTGCCTCGCTGCGGAAATGGGCGGCGACAAGGCAGGAATTGACCACCACCACCAGATAGAGCAGCGGCAGACGGTGCGAGAGGCAGGTGGCGTAGGCGCGGGTGAAGCTGTCCCCTTCGTGCTGGGTCCAGCCGCCGCGGGGGCGCAGGGCGCGCAAAAGGCTGAAGCCGTTCAGCCCTCTCGCCGCAACCGAGTTTTGCGCTCCCGATACCATCGGAGCGGAAGATAGCCCGGCGCGGTTAACAGGGGGTAAGGCGCCAAGGCCCCGGAAATCGGGATGATAGCGTAGCTTTCGGCAGGAAATGCCGCAGTTCAGCCGCGCAGCGCCGCCACCAGCGCCCTGACCTTTTTCTGACGCCATTGAGGCGGTGGTGCGACGAGCCAGTATCCCCGCCGCGAGACGACCGGCTCTCCGATCTGGACGATCCGCCCGGCGGCAATCGCGCTCTGCGCGAGTTGCAAGGGCACGTGCGCACGGCCAAGACCCGCCGAGGCCGCGCTGATCGCCGTGCCCGCATCGCCCACCGAAAAGCCGACATCGCCGCCGCCGGGGGCTGGATCGCCCGGCCAGCCGATCCACGGACAATCGGGCGCCGCCTCCGGCGCGGCAACCGTGACCATCAGGGCCTCGCCCAGAGGAATGCCCTCCAGTTCGCCCGGCCCTTCGGCCCAGCGCACCGCAAGATCAAGATTGGCCTCGGTGAAGTCGATATCGGCATCGCCGCCGACCAGCGAGAAGCGCAGTTGCGGATTTTCGGCGCGGAAGCTGGCAAGGCGCGGCGAAAGCCATGCCGCGAAGAAATCGCGCGGGCAGGCAATGGTATAGACATGGCTGGACTGGCCTGCCTGCATCGCCTGCACGCCTTCCTCGAAGCGCAGGAAACCTTCGCGGATCGCATCCAGCCCCGCGCTTGCCTCGTCGGTCAGTTCAAGGCCCTTGGGCGTGCGGCGGAACAGGACCACGCCCAGCAGATCTTCAAGCGCACGGATCTGCTGGCCCACGGCCGCTGGGGTCACGGCCAGTTCATCGGCCGCGCGGGTGAACGACAAGTGCCGCGCCGCTGCATCAAGCACGCGCAGGCCATTGAGGGGAAGATGGGTCCGCTTCATCGCGAAGCGGCCTTAATTGGCAGGCGCCGGTGCCGCCAGCGGAAAGAACGGGATCGCCACATCGAACAGCGAACCATCGGCGCGCTGCATGGTGTAATGCCCTTCCATGCTGCCATGATGCGTGCCCAGCGGGCAGCCGGACACATAGTCATGCGCCTGTCCCGGTTGCAGCACGGGCTGTTCGCCCACCACACCGTCACCATCGACGAAGTTGACGAGGCCGCGCCCGTCGGTGATCCGCCAGTGGCGCGAGAGAAGCTGCACCGGCTGGTCCGATCCGTTCTCGATCCGGATATGATAGACCCAGAACCACTTGCCCGCTTCCACGCGGGACTGTTCGGGCAGGAAGTTGACGGCGACTCGCACCGTAACCCCTTCGGTCATCGCGGCGTGCTGGAAAAGCTGCTTCATGCCCCTCAAACTATCGCACATTGGCCAAGGTTCCAATGCGCTAATGCATCTGCGAACATGCCCTTTTCATGGCGCTTGCCCGAAAAGGCATTAGCGCGCAAAGCCGCGCCATGCTGATCCGCGCCTCGGCCATTCTCTGCGCGCTGCGCCCGCATGGCGAACATGGCGCGATCGTGCGCGTCATGACGGCAGACCACGGGCTTGCCGCCGCCTATGTGGCAGGCGCGCGCGGGCGCGATCTGCGGCCCGTGCTGATCCCCGGCAATCTGGTGGCGGTGGAAGTGCGGGCGCGGGCAGGCGCGCAGCTGCCCTCGGCGCGGGTGGAACTGGTGCGCAGCAGGGGACCGTGGCTGACCGAGCCGCTGCCGAGCGCCGGCATCGGCTGGGCCTGCGCGCTCACGGCGGCCACCCTGCCCGAAGGCCATCCCTATCCGCTGCTGCACGATTCACTGGAGGCGCTGCTCGATGCGATCTGCATGGCCCCGTCCGCTCGCGGCTGGGCGCGCGTTCTGGCGGGCTACGAGGCCCTGCTGCTGCGCGAGGTGGGTTATGGCGCAGCCCCCGCCCCGCCACCGGAGGAGGACTGGCCCGATCTGCTGGCAAGGCTCGACCGGCAGGGGAAGGCCATTGCCAACCGCCTGCTTGCCGATCGGACCGGCGATGTTATGGGGGCGCGCACGATTCTGCTCGACCGGCTGCGCCGGATCGGAAGCGGATGACGGGAACGCACGAAGGGGTTGTTCATGAAGATTGCGGTTCTGCCGGGTGACGGCATCGGTCCCGAAGT
>JBKBKD010000025.1:0-37215 GCA_046294595.1 Novosphingobium sp. | reverse complement strand
CCGACACCGCCACGATCTCCGAAACCACGCCCTTCTCCTTCAGGCGAATGGCCTCCTCGACCGCAATCTCGTCAAACGGGTTCATGCTCATCTTCACGTTCGCAAGATCGACCCCGCTCCCATCCGCCTTCACTCGAGGCTTCACGTTGTAGTCAATCACGCGCTTCACGCAGACCAGGGCTTTCATCGACTTTGCTCCTGCGATTGTGTCTCCTGGTGGATTCCCACCATCGAAGGCCGCGATGGCTTGGATCGGCAATGCTGTCCACGGTAAACTTGCAAAGGTGCAAAGCGAAACTTTGCAGCCGGTGCGGTGCTGTTGGCATCGCCGGGAAGCGCGAAGGCGCCGCCAGGGTGGACCTGACGGCGCCTCTTGCAGATGAACTTGCGGCCGGCAGATCAGCCGATGCCCATGAGCCTTGCATTGAGCGCGCGATCCGCGCCGCCAGCGGCGAAATCATCGAAGGCGTGTTCGGTCACGCGGATGATGTGGCGATCGATGAAGGGCGCGCCTTCGGCTGCGCCGACTTCGGGATGCTTGAGCGCGCATTCCCATTCGAGGACCGCCCAGCCGGAATAGTCATTGGCGGCCATCTTGCTGAAGATTCCCGCGAAATCGACCTGTCCGTCACCCAGCGAGCGGAAGCGGCCGGGACGATCGACCCATGGCTGATAGCCGCCATAGACGCCCGAACGGCCATTCGGGCGGAACTCGGCGTCCTTCACGTGGAAGCATTTGATGCGTTCGTGATAGATGTCGATGAAGGCGAGGTAATCGAGCTGTTGCAGCACGAAGTGGCTGGGATCGTAGAGGATGTTGGCGCGCGGATGATTGCCCACGCGGGCGAGGAACATCTCGAAGGTGACGCCGTCGTGCAGATCCTCGCCCGGATGGATTTCGTAGGCGACATCGACACCGTTCTCGTCGAAGACATCAAGGATCGGCTTCCAGCGACGCGCCAGTTCATCGAACGCATCTTCGACCAGCCCTGCCGGGCGCGCGGGCCAGGGGTAGAAATAGGGCCATGCGAATGCGCCGGAGAACGAGGCGTGAGCGGTCAGCCCCAGATTGGCGCTGGCCTTCGCCGCGAACGTCATCTGCTGCACGGCCCATTCCTGACGGGCCGCCGGATTGCCATGAACCGATGCGGGCGCAAAACCGTCGAACTGGGCATCGAAGGCGGGGTGAACGGCCACCAGCTGGCCTTGCAGGTGGGTTGAAAGCTCGGTGATCTCCAGCCCCTTGGCGGCGAGCATGCCCTTGATCTCGTCGCAGTAGGTCTGGCTGGTGGCGGCCCTTTCCAGATCGAACAGCCGCCCATCCCAGCTTGGGATCTGGATGCCCTTGTAACCGAGCGAGGAAGCCCATTCGGCAATGGTTTCAAGGCTGTTGAAGGGGGCGGCATCGCCTGCAAACTGGGCAAGGAAGATGCCGGGGCCTTTGATCGTCTTCATGGCGGATTTCCTTCAGGATTCGAGCGTGACCCAGCCTGCGCGGTCGCGGCTGGCGGAAACGGCGGTGTCGATGAAGGCCATGCCGCGCACGCCATCGGCAATGCCGGGCAGGAGCGGCGCAGCCTCTCCACGCACGAGCGCGGCGAAATCGCGGTAGAGATTGGCGAAGGCTTCGAGATAGCCTTCGGGATGGCCGCCCGGCGTGCGCGTGCGGATGGCGGCGTCCGCGCCCAGCACCCCCGTGCCCGATCGCACCAGCGTGCAGGTGCCGTCGAGCCGGTTGATGGTGAGGGTGTTCGGTTCTTCCTGCTTCCAGATGATGCCGCCCTTGTCGCCATAGACGCGAATGCGCAGGCCATTGAGCTCGCCCACCTCGATCTGGCTGGCGAGGAGGACACCGCGCGCGCCATTGTCGAAACGCAGGAGAATTGAGCAGTCATCGTCGAGCAGGCGCCCCGGCACGACCGCGGCAAGATCGGCGAGCAGTTCGCGCACGCGCAGGCCCGTGACAAACTCGGCAAGCTGGAAGGCATGGACGCCGATATCGCCGATGCACCCGCCCAGCCCGGCGCGTGCAGGATCGACCCGCCATTCGGCCTGCTTGCCCACCGCATCGCCCGCAAGCCAGCCCTGCGGATACTCGACCACGACCTTGCGCACCGTGCCGATCTCTCCCGCCGCGATCCGGGCGCGGGCCTCGCGCACCAGCGGGTAGCCGGAATAGGTATAGGTCACGGCAAAGGGCTTTCCCGCCGCCGCGACGAGACCGGCCAGCGCATGGGCTTCGGCCAGCGTTGCCGTGAGCGGCTTGTCGGTGATGACGGGAAGGCCCGCCTCAAGCGCGGCCCGCGCCGAGGGGAGGTGGTTGTGATTGGGAGTGACGACCGCGACGAAATCGATGCCGTCGCTCCGCGCGGCTTCGGCGCGGAACATCGCATCGAGCGACGGATAGGCGCGCGCAGGATCGATCCGGTAGCTATCGCCCGCAGCCTTGCTGCGCCCGGCGTCGCTGGAAAAGACGCCCGCGACGAGTTCGATCTCCCGGTCCAGCTCGGCTGCAAAGCGATGCACCGGGCCGATGAACGCCCCCGGCCCGCCACCGATCATGCCCATTCGCAAACGCCGCATCCGCAAACTCCCGGTCATTTTTAGAAGGAATATTCTATTTACTAATTGCACGAGGTCAAGTGACTCCGCCGCAGCCGGGGCGGTTTCGCGCTTGCGGTGCGGCTTTACCTTTACTGTCAATCGTGCAAGGAAGGCCCCGTTCATTCTAGAACGGCAGTTTCAAGAGCAGGCGGGCACGATGGCGCGTGGCGTGAAGAAAGCGGGCGAAGACAGCACTCTGGCCGTGGAGAATGTCAGCCGCACACCCCAGCAGGGGCGCAGCAAGGCGTCGCTGGAACGGATGCTGGCGGCTGCCCGCGAACTGATGCTGGAACGGGGCAGCGAGGACTTCACGCTTCAGGATGTGAACGCGCGCGGCAATGTCTCGATCGGTTCGATCTATCTGCGCTTCCAGAGCAAGGACAACCTCGTGCGCGCGGTCATCGCGCGGGCGCTGGAGGATCTGGCGCAGGCGGAAGAGGCGATGGTCGAGGAAGTTCTGGCCCGATCGCCCACACTCGACGAGTTCATGCCGCGCTATGTTGCAGGCTATGCCGAAGTGCTGCGCGTGAATGCTCCCTTGCTGCGTCTTGCGATGGAGCGGGCCTCTTTCGATCCGCTGGTCTCGAAACCGGGCAAGGACCACGCGCTGCGGGCAACCGCGCGCGGCATGAACGCCATGCTGCGCTATCGCGCGAGCTTCGGCGGGACCGACCACGAGATCAAGGCCAACTCTGCCTACAAGATCGTGTTCGCAACGCTGGCCCGCCAGCTCAGCCTCGGCTCATCGGGCGAGGCCGCGCACGATTATGACTGGGACGTGCTCAAACGCGAACTGGGCCGGATGTGCCTTGCCTATCTCAGGGCGCCGTGACGTCACTCGCTCCCTGCACCTGACGCGCGAAGGGGCTGTCAGCCGGTGGCAAGCAGCCGCTTCATGATGGCGCGCACCTCGTCGGCCATGTCGGGCCGTTCCAGCGCCAGCGACAGCGTTGCCTCGACAAAGCCGGTCTTGCTGCCGCAATCGAAGCGCCTGCCAGCAAAGGTCACGGCGTGAAAGGGCTGCTGGCCGATCATCCGGGCCATGGCGTCGGTCAACTGGATTTCACCGCCCGCGCCCGTGCCCTGATCCTCCAGCGTGCGCATGACTTCGGGCTGAAGGATGTAGCGGCCCGAAATGATGAGGTTCGACGGCGCATCCTCGCGCTTCGGCTTCTCGACCAGACCCGTCACTTCGGTGATGCTCTCGTTCACACGGGCGCCCGGCGCGATCACGCCGTAGCTTGAGACTTCGTCTTCAGGCACTTCGAGCACCGAGATGAGATTGCCGCCCAGCGTTTCGTAGGCATCGACCATCTGCTTCATGCAGCCCGGCGATCCCACCATCATCTCGTCCGGCAGGAAGATGGCGAAGGGTTCATCGCCCACCACGGCCCTGGCGCACCAGATGGCGTGGCCCAGCCCCATCGGCACCTGCTGGCGCACGGTGACGAGATTGCCCGGCTGGATGCGCGTGGGCGCCAGCACGTCAAGCGCCTTGCCGCGATCCGACATCGTGTGCTCAAGCTCGTAGGCCGTGTCGAAATGCTCGACAATCGCGGTCTTGCCGCGGCCGGTCACGAAGATGAGCTGCTCGATCCCCGCCTCGCGCGCTTCATCCACCGCATACTGGATCAGCGGGCGGTCGATGATGGGCAGCATTTCCTTGGGGATGGCCTTGGTGGCCGGAAGGAAGCGCGTGCCAAGGCCCGCGACGGGAAAGACAGCCTTGCGGATCGGCTTTCGCGGCGGAGAAACCGCCGGAGATGCGGCCGGAGATACGGGAAGCGTATTCGTCATTTTTCCAGTCTTGCCCAAAGTTTGCCGCGCTGTCGTGATGCACTGCACAATTACTAAGGGAAAATGTCAAGGCAGGGACACAGCCCCTGACAGCACATGTCATGCCTTCCCGTCATGCCTTCCCGCCATGCGTTCCCGCCATGACCGCCCGCCATGCCCGTGCGGACCGGTCTGATGCTTGCACCGGGCCGCAAACCGGCTAAACCGCCGCGATGGACAAGATCATCATCCGCGGCGGCAAACGCCTCTCTGGCACCGTGCCGGTTTCCGGCGCAAAGAACTCGGCCCTCACCCTTCTGCCCTGCGCGCTCCTGACCGAAGAGCCGCTGACGCTGCGCAACCTGCCGCGTCTTGCCGATATCGACGGTTTCCAGCATCTGTTGAACCAGTTCGGCATCTCGACATCGATTGCCGGCGCCCGGCCCGAAGATTTCGGCCGCGTGATGACGCTTCAGGCCACCCGCCTCACATCCACGGTTGCCCCGTATGACCTCGTGCGCAAGATGCGCGCCTCGATCCTCGTGCTTGGCCCCATGCTGGCGCGCGCGGGCGAGGCCACGGTCTCGCTGCCGGGAGGCTGTGCCATCGGCAACCGCCCGATCGACCTGCACCTCAAGGCGCTCGAAGCCTTCGGCGCGAAGATCGAACTGGCCGCAGGCTATGTCCGGGCGATTGCGCCTGATGGCGGGCTGCCGGGCGGGCGCTATTCGTTCCCGGTCGTCTCGGTCGGCGCGACCGAGAACGCGCTGATGGCCGCGGTTCTGGCGAAGGGCAAATCGAGCCTGCACAATGCCGCGCGCGAACCGGAAATCGTCGACTTGTGCAACCTGCTGGTGGCGATGGGAGCGCAGATCGAAGGCATCGGCACATCGGACCTCGTGATCCACGGGGTCGACCGGCTGCACGGCGCAACCTACATGGTCATGCCCGACCGGATCGAGGCAGGCTCCTATGCCTGCGCCGCTGCAATCACCGGCGGCGAGGTCTTGCTTCAGGGCGCGCGGATCGAGGACATGGAAGCCACCGTGCAGGCGCTGCGCGATGCGGGCGTCCATGTCGAGCCGCGCAAGGGCGGGCTGTTCGTGGCGGCCGAAGGTCCGCTGCGGCCCGTGACCATCTCCACCGCGCCCTATCCGGGTTTTGCCACCGACATGCAGGCCCAGCTCATGGCGATGCTGTGCCTTGCCAAGGGGTCTTCGGTGCTGACCGAGACGATCTTCGAGAACCGCTACATGCACGTGCCGGAACTGAACCGCATGGGCGCGCGGATCGAAACCAAGGGCCGCACCGCCGTGGTCCACGGGGTTGAACACCTGACCGGGGCGGAAGTCATGGCCACCGACCTGCGCGCCTCGATGAGCCTCGTGATCGCCGGTCTTGCCGCCGAAGGGGAAACACAGGTCCACCGCCTCTACCATCTCGATCGCGGATACGAGCGGCTTGAGGAGAAGCTTTCGCTGATGGGCGCCGATATCGAGCGCGTCGGCGGGGATTGAAGCCCCTGAGGCATATTTGCGGATCCGCTTGCGTCACCGCTCGAATCTGATATTAATGTGATATCAGTTTTTCGAGGGGAAACGTGATGTCTGCTGCCAAGACCCATTCCGCCAGCGTGGAAAGCACCGCGTGGGCGGCCAATGGCTATGCCATGCTCATTCTCATGCTCGTGATCGCGGTGCTCACGGCGGCGCGCATCCTCGGCTTTGCCGCAAGCGAGGGGCCTGAAACCGAGGCATGGAGCTTTGTTTCGACGATCTTCCTCGGCCCGGCCGCGGTGGTGCTGATTGCTGCGGGCTTCTACATGATCCAGCCCAATCAGGCAGCGGCCATCACCCTGTTCGGCTCCTATCGCGGCACGGACCGCAGCAACGGGCTGCGCTGGGTCTGGCCGTGGATGGGCAAGACCAAGATTTCGGTGCGCGCCAACAATGTCGTTTCCGAAAAGCTCAAGGTCAACGATCTGCGCGGCAACCCCATCGAAATTGCCGCAAACGTGGTCTGGCGCGTTTCCGATACGGCGCAGGCGCTGTTCGATGTCGACGATTACAAGGCGTTCGTGATCGTCCAGATCGAAAGCGCGGTGCGCTCGATCGGCTCGCGCTATCCCTATGACGACATCGAGCATCACGAAGTGACGCTGCGTGGCCACCATGACCAGATCAACGCCGAACTGCGCGCCGAACTGAACGAGCGGCTCAAGCTGGCGGGCATAACGGTGGACGAATGCGGGCTGACCCACCTTGCCTATGCCGCTGAAATCGCGGGCGCCATGCTGCGCCGCCAGCAGGCCGAAGCGGTGATCTCGGCCCGGCGCAAGCTGGTGGAAGGCGCGGTTTCGATGGTCGAGATGGCGCTTGAGCAGCTTTCGTCAAGGCAGGTGGTCGAACTGGATGACGAGCGCCGCGCCGCCATGGTCTCGAACCTGATGGTCGTGCTGTGCGGCGAGCGCGAGACGCAGCCGGTGGTCAATACCGGCACCCTTTACCAGTAGGCGGCCGCAAGCGTGGCACAGGCGCCTCGAAAGGCTTTTCCCCTGCGGCTCGATCCGGCGCTGTTCGCCGCGATCGAGCGCATGGCGGCGGCCGATCTGCGCTCGGCCAATGCCCAGATCGAAGTCCTGCTGCGCGAGGCTCTGGCACGGCGCGGGGTGAGATTGCCGGAAACCGAAGGCCCGCGCCGGGGGCGTCCGCCGAAAGCGGAGTGAGGCCCTTCGGGCGCAGGCGGCGCCTGCCGGAACGAAAGGGCCTGTCAATCATTTGCCGATAGACCCGGCACGGATCACTGCCGGGAGCGGAACCTACAGATGCCCACGCCTTCAGCGCTCAATCCCTTCGCCCTGCGCGAACGCCGCCACAAGGGCCAGCGTCTGGCCGTTCTGGCACTGGGTGTCGCCGCGCTCGCCGCAATCCCGGCAACGACACTGCTGGCGCAGGCGGGCGCGCGCAGCCCCTATACCGTGGTTGAAAGCGGCAGGCGGTTTGCCGCCTTGCAGGATGCGGTCAACGCCATCGGCGATGGATCGGGCACCATCCGGATCGAGCCCGGTGTCTATCGTGATTGCGCGGTGCAGCAGGCAGGCGATGTGGGCTTTGTCGCAGAGGTGCCGGGCCAGACCGTGTTCGATGGCGCGGCCTGCGAGGGCAAGGCCACGCTGGTCGTGCGCGGGCGTTCGACGCGAGTAGAGGGCCTGATCTTCCAGAACGTGCGCGTGCCCGATGCCAATGGCGCGGGCATCCGGCTCGAACGCGGCAACCTGACGGTCCGGCAGACCTGGTTCCGCGACAGTGAGCAGGGCATCCTTTCAGCCAACGATCCGACTGGCGCGGTCCTGATCGAGAAGTCCACCTTCACGCGTCTTGGGCGCTGCGACCGGGGGCTGTCCTGCGCCCATTCGATCTATCTGGGCGACTATGGCAGCCTGACGGTTCGTCGCAGCCGGTTCGAGGCGGGGCGCGGCGGGCATTACGTGAAAAGCCGGGCCGCGCGCATCGATGTCAGCGAATCGAGCTTCGATGACAGCGCCGGAAAGACCACCAACTACATGATCGACCTGCCTGCGGGCGCAACCGGGCGGATTGCCGATAACGTCTTCGTGCAAGGCAAGGACAAGGAAAACCACAGCGCGTTCATCGCGCTTGCCGCAGAAGGCCGGGTCTATTCCTCGGCGGGCCTTGCCGTGGTCGGCAACGAAGCGCGCTTCGCGCCCGGCGTGCCGTGGGGCTCGGTCTTTGTCGCCGACTGGTCGGGCGACAAGCTGGCCATCGGCAACAATGCGCTGGGCAACGGGCTGAAGCCATTCGAAAAGCGCTGACCTTGCAGCCACCGGCCCGCATGCCTATCTTGGGCGTGTGCTGAGCCGCCTTCCTGCGAACATCATCGGCCGTTTCTGGGCCATTGTGCTGGCGCTGACGGTGCTGGCACATGCAACCGTGCCCTTCGAGGCGCCGTTGCAGGCGCGCAGTGGTTCAGCCTTCAGCGCGGCAACCACCGAACTGGCTGTGGCACCGCAGCGCAATCCCGCCGTGCAGCGGGCCATGCTGCCGCTTGCGCCTCCCCTGCCGTCCGCTCCTGCAATGGCGGCCCCGGTTGCGGCATCAGTGGCGCGGCAGGCCGCCCCCTTCTGGCCGCCGCAGACCGCGCCGCCAGCGCCCGCGCCCCTGCTGCTGCGGCCAGCACCGCGCGCGCCGCCTCTTTCCTGACCTGCCGCTGCGCCTGCGGGCGCTGATGAAACGCATGTCAGGAAATCCATCATGTCCAACAATTCCACGATCGCATCCGCGGTCGAGGCACGCCGCGCCCATGTCGAGGCGCTGCTGACCGCCTATCCCGATGTCACGCCCGAAGAGCGGACCTTGCTCATCACCTGGTTCCGCCGTCAGGCCAGCGCCATGGATGTGGCGCTGGTGGCCAGCAATCCTGCGGCCGAGCGCGGCTACCGCAAGTTCCGCGCCGATCACATCGACGGGTTCAGCCTGAAGGACATCGGCCGTGCGCTGGTCTTTGCCGGGGTGGTCGCAGCGCTGGTGCTGCTGGCCATGTCGGGCGCGCCGGTCTGATCCGGGGGCGCGGGGGGCTGGGGCCTCCCGCGTCAGCGCAGCAGATGCCCGGTCCGGTCGCGCTTGGTCTCAAGATAGCGCCGGTTGTGCGGATTGGCCGGAAGCTGGTGAGCCACGCGTTCCGTCACTTGAAGCCCCAGCTCCTGCAAGGTCTTCACCTTCTGCGGATTGTTCGTCAGCAGGCGCAGCGACGAAACGCCCAGCAGATCGAGCATTCGCGCCGCAACCGGGAAATCGCGCGCTTCGCTGGGCAGGCCGAGCCGCTCGTTCGCGTCGACCGTATCGAAGCCCTGATCCTGCAATTCGTAGGCGCGCAGCTTGTTGATGAGGCCGATGCCCCGCCCTTCCTGCCGCAGGTAGAGCAGCACGCCCCAGCCGCCCGCATTGGCTTCCTCGGCCATGCGGGCAAGGGCGGCATCAAGCTGCGGGCCGCAATCGCACTTCAGGCTGCCCAGCACGTCGCCGGTCAGGCATTCGCTGTGGAGCCGCACCAGCGGCGCGCGCTCGCTGGTCTGCGTGCCGAGGACAAGCGCGACATGTTCGCGCAGGTCATCACGCGCGCGAAAGGCGATGATTTCGGCATGTTCGCAGGCATGCACCGGCAGCCGCGCACGGGCCTGAATCGTCAGGTTCAGCGGATCCTTGAAGGCGGCCAGATCGGCCGCGCAGACCTCTGCCGCAATCTCCACCCCGGTCGCGATCAGGAACGCAGGCAGGATGCCTGCCAGCCGCGCAAGGTCCATGGCGGCCACGGCGGCTTCGTGCGCGGTGATCGGGTCTGCCTTGAACGGACCGCGCAAGGGGCTGCCAAGGTCTTGTGCGGGATCGGCCAGGTTGCGCGCGGCGGCAAGGCTGAACGGTTCGGCCCCCCGGATCAGCACCGGCGCGTGCGGAACGGCGGCATCGCGCTGGTTGGCAAGTTTGAGCGTGGCCGCGCGCGCAGCCGAAATCAGCAGCCGCACCGCATAGATGCCGGGCTGGACGAAGGCCGTTTCGGCAGGCAGCAGATCCAGCGCGCCGCCTTCTCCCGTTACCCGGATAGCCCAGCCATGGCGCAGCGCATCCAGCGCGCGCGCAACGTTGCGCGCCTCGCTCACAGGTCCAGCTCGGTCATCAGCGGCACATGGTCCGAAGGCTGGTCCCAGCGCCGTGTTTCCTCGATGAAGCGGTGGGCGCGGCTTTGCGCGGCAACCTCAGGCGATGCCCACATGTGGTCAAGCCGCCGCCCCTGATCCTTGTTGCGCCAGTAGGAGCGATAGGACCACCACGAATAGTTGCGTTCCGGCGCGGGGATGTGCTTGCGTCCCAGATCGACCCAGCCATGGGCATCGGCAAAGCGCTGCAGCGTTTCGACTTCCATCGGCGTGTGGCTCACCACCTTCAGCAGCGCCTTGTGGTCATAGACATCGCATTCCAGCGGCGCGATGTTGAAATCGCCGACGATCAGCGTCGGCCGGTCGATCCGCTCGGCCCAGCGGGTCATGCGGTCAAGAAAGTCCAGTTTCTGGCCGAACTTGGGATTCACCTCGCGGTCGGCCACATCGCCACCTGCGGGGATATAGACATTCTCCAGAACAAGGCCCTGACCCGGCCCCAGCAGTTCCACGCCGATGTGCCGCGCCTCGCCATTGTCCTGCCAGTCATGCCTGCTGAAATCGCGGAAGGGGATCCGGCTGACGGTGGCCACGCCGTGATAGCCCTTCTGCCCGTGCACTGCCCGGTGGACATAGCCCAGCTTCTCGAACACCTCGTGCGGGAACGCGGTCTCGGCGCACTTGATCTCCTGAAGGCACAGGACATCGGGCGATTCCTGCGCAAGAAAGCGTTCGACCTGATCGGCGCGCAGGCGGACCGAATTGATGTTCCATGTGGCAATCGAGATCATGCGCCCTGCTTTAGGTATGCGGGCGCGGCTTTACCAGACGGGATGTGGACCAGACAGGATGGGGTGAGGGCTGGCCGGGCAGCCGGTGTTGATCCCGCAAAACAAAACCCTCGGACCGGGGGCATTGGTCCGAGGGTTCCATTCGCGTTCGTCACGCTTGACGGGAGGCCTTCAGGAGACCGGGCAACAGGGGGGAAACCCGTCTCGACCGCCTCGTCACGAACGGTTTAGGCCATCAACGCTTTCCACCCGATGAACAGCCCCGTCAGGCTTGTCGCAACTTGTCGCACGGTGCGAACGGCCGGTCAGGAACCGTTCCTCACCGCCGCGATGCAGGGCGGGGATCGGTCCACCGGAACGTCTTGTCATCCACCGCCACGCCATATTCATGGCCCGAAAGGCGCACGGTGGTCTGCTTGTTCTGCGCATCGGTGGCGACCCACGAATCAAGCTGCAATCCGCCCGGCGCAGCGCCATTGCGCGCGAAGATCATGGTGATCGTGCCATATTCGGGGTGCTTGGGATCGCGCACGCGCAGGCTGACGACGCCGCTTGCGCCCGTCGGGATCTGCTGGGCAAATCGCGCAACGTCCTTCTGGGGATCGAGCAGCGCACCCAGCGGGCTGTTGCCGATGGGCCAGCGCTGCACCTGCCGCACTTCGTAATCGATCATGGTCAGTGCCTTGCCATCACCCACGATGAGCAGCGGCACACCCTTTTCATACTGGAAGCGGACCTTGCCGGGGCGCTTGAGCGTGAGCACACCCGAAACGGACTGGCCGGTGCGGTCTGTCTGCACGAAATTGGCCCGCAGGGTGGTAATCCCGCGCAGCGCGGCGACCGCCCGGTCGATGTCGGTCTGCGGAGCCTGCGCGGCAAGGGGCTGCGGCAGCACCATGGCGCCCGCCGGGGCGAGCACAAGCGAAAGGGCCGCAACCGGGCGGCCCATTCTGCGAAGTCTGGAAAAAATCGTGTTCATCGCCGTTCCTTGCAGTTTCGGCGTTGAACTCCCCGTGAACCGGACCCCATCAGCCAGACCCCATCAGCCAGACCCCATCAGCCAGACCCCATCAGCCAGACTGGCCTGAACCTGCGCGGTTCCTTGGGGTGGCGGGGCCGGCCCGGCGGGAGAGGCGCAGGCGCGCTTACTTGATCTTCGCTTCCTTGAACTCGACGTGCTTGCGCACGACCGGGTCATACTTGCGGAAGGTCATCTTCTCGGTGGTGTTGCGGGGGTTCTTCTTGGTCACGTAGAAGAAGCCGGTGTCAGCGGTCGAGACCAGACGGATCTTGACGGTGGTGGGCTTTGCCATGGCTCTATCCTGAACTTTCGCGCGCGAATCTGAAAACGAATGTGGCGGCGCGTTTCCACGCCGCCGTCACAGGGTGGGGCCGTTGGGATAGAATCGCGGCGAAGTCAAGCCTGCACAACCTGCTGCCGCGATTTGCCGGAAACATGCAGGCATGCTAATGGTTGCAATGGAAACCAGATCAGGAACCCGCCCGCGCCGCCCTGCCGAGAGCCGCCTACCATGACCTGCCGACCATGACCAGCACGCCCGCATCCCCCGACTTTTCGCGCCTGCCCGACATGGCGGACGGTGTCTATACGGCACCGCTGAAGCGCCCTGCACACGTGGGCGCCGACTGGCTGGAGCCTGCCCAGCGGCGCTATTCGGCGCAGGAACACGCAGTCTGGGACGCGCTGTTCACGCGGCAGCTGCACCTTCTTCCGGGCCGGGCATGCAAGGCATTCCTCGAAGGGCTTGAGCGGCTGGACCTCGGCCGCGGCGGAGTGCCCGATTTCGCGCGGCTGTCGCAGCAGCTCAGCGCGCTCACCGGGTGGAGCGTGGTGCCCGTGCCCATGCTGATCCCCGATCACGTGTTCTTCTGGCATCTCGCCAACCGCCGCTTCCCGGCCGGCAACTTCATCCGCTCTGCCGAAACGCTCGACTACATCCAGGAACCCGACGTGTTCCACGACGTGTTCGGCCATGTGCCCATGCTGACCGATCCGACCTATGCCGATTACATGCAGGAATATGGCCGCGCTGGCTGGAAGGCGATGCGCTACAACCGGCTGAAGGCGCTGGGCGCGCTCTACTGGTACACGGTCGAGTTCGGGCTGGTGATCGAGGACGGGCACCTGCGCGTCTATGGCGCGGGCATCCTGTCCGGCCCGCGCGAGGCGGTGTTCGCACTCGAAGGCCAGTCACCCAACCGCATCATGCTCAACGTCGACCGGGTGATGCGCACCGATTACGTGATCGATGATCTTCAACCCACCTACTTCGTGATCGAGAGCTTTGCCGATCTCTACCGGCAGACGGTGGAGCGTGATTTCGACCGCCTCTACCGCAGCCTTGGCCCCGGCTTCACCTATGCCAATACCGCCGTGATCGACGTGGACGATGTGCTGCACCGGGGAACGCTGGAATATCACCTGCGCGGCGGCCGCCATTCGGGCGCCTTGCCGACCTAGCGCCCCTGCGCTTCAGCGCAGGCCCAGCCAGACCAGCGCCGCCGCTCCGGCCGCGATGCGATACCATGCAAACGGCTTGAAGCCCGCGCGGCTGACATAGGCGACGAACAGGCGGATGACCGCCAGCGCCACGACGAACGACACGGCAAAGCCTACCGCGATTTCCGACCAGCCCACGCCCATCGTGCCGCTCATCAGGGCCTCGCGGCTGTCGAGCAGTTCAAGCGTCGTGGCACCCAGCATGGTGGGGATGGCAAGGAAGAAACTGAACTCGGCCGCCGTGCGCCGTTCGATGCCCATGGCCAGCGCCCCCATGATCGTGGCGCCCGAACGGCTGACGCCGGGCACCATCGACAGGCACTGCACGATGCCAACGCCTAGCGCCTGCTTCACCGGCAGTTCGCCGATGCCTGTCGGCTCTCCGGGCTTTGCCAGTCTCTCGATCGCCAGGATGGCGATGCCGCCCGCGATCAGCGCCCAGCACACCACCGCAGGGCTGCCCAGCAGCACATTGATATGCTTCTTGAGCGCAAGGCCGAGGATCGCGGAAGGCAGGAAGGCGACGAGCAGATTGCGCAGGAAGCGCAGCGAGACCGGCTCGAAGCGCAACAGCCCCATGCCCACGGCCCAGAAGGTGCGCCAGTATTGCACCACCACCGCCAGAATCGCGCCAAGCTGGATCACCACGTTGAAGGTGGCCCACTGCTGCGCGTCATAGCCGAACAGCTCTGTGGCAAGGATGAGGTGCCCGGTCGAGGAGACCGGGATGAACTCGGTGAGGCCCTCGACAATGCCGAGCAGAATGGCGGTGACAATCGTATCCATTATGGCTTTCGGGGTTTGCCGCGGTGCAGCACGAAGTCAAGGACTATGCGGCGAGTCCATCGAACTGGAGCCGCGCAAGGCGGGCGTAGAGACCGTCGGCGGCGGTCAGGCTGGCATGGGTGCCCTGTTCGACAATGCGCCCGGCTTCCATCACCACGATGCGGTCGGCCGCGCGGATCGTGGCGAGACGGTGCGCGATGACCAGCGTGGTGCGGTCCTTCATCAGCCGGTCCAGCGCATCCTGCACCAGCCGTTCGCTTTCGGCATCGAGCGCGGATGTCGCCTCGTCGAGCAGCAGGATCGGGGCATTGCGCAGCACCGCGCGGGCAATGGCAATGCGCTGGCGCTGTCCGCCGGAAAGCCGGGTTCCATCCTCGCCCAGGAAGGTATCAAGCCCTTGCGGCAGTTCGCGCAGGAACTGTTCGGCATTGGCGGCGCGCGCCGCTTCCCAGATCTCGTCGTCGCTGGCGTCCCATCGGCCATAGCGCAGGTTGTCGCGTGCCGAGGCCGAGAACAGCGTGGCATCCTGCGGAACCAGCGCGGTGCGGGCGCGGATTTCGGCAGGATCGGCGCTGGTCAGCGGCACGCCATCGATGCGCACGGTGCCGCCGTGGGGATCATAGAAGCGCTGGGCCAGCAGGAACAGGGTGGATTTGCCCGCGCCCGAAGGGCCGACGATCGCCACCGTTTCGCCGGGCTCGACGATCAGCGAAAAGTCGTCCAGCGCCAGAACTTCGGGGCGCGAGGGATAGCGGAACGAGACGCTCTGGAACGCGATCTGGCCGCGTGGCGGCACCGGCAGGGCGGTGGGCCGCGCGGGCGGGGCGATGTCCGGCTCCTCGCGCAGGAGCTCGTTGAGGCGTCCTGCCGCGCCCGCACCGCGCAGAAGATCGCCGTAAACCTCGGACAAGGCGCCCAGCGCGCCCGCAACCAGCCCGGCGGTGATGACGATGGCAAAGATCGTGCCGCCGCTGATGGTCCCTTCGGCCACCCCGATGGCTCCTTCCCACACCAGCATGGTGATGCCGCCGAAGATCAGCAGGATGACGATGGCCGTCATCCCGGCGCGGATCGTGATGCGCCGCAGCGCGGTCTGGAAAGTGGCCTCGACCTTCTCTCCGAAGCGGGCGAGTTCGCGGCTTTCCTGCCCGAAGGCCTGCACGATCTTCATCGCGCCCAGCACTTCCGAAACGATCACGCCGATGCCGGCAACCCGGTCCTGGCTGGACCGGGATACATTGCGCAGCCGGCGGCCGATCACCACGATGGGAACAACCACCAGCGGAATGCCCAGCAGCAGGATCGCGGTCAGCTTGGGCGCGAGATAGAGCAGATAGCCCACCCCGCCGATGGCGGTAATGGTATTGCGCAGCGCGACCGAAACCGTGGTTCCCACCACCTGTTCGATGATCGCGGTGTCCGAGGTCATGCGCGAGGCGATTTCCTTGGGACTGTTCGTCTCGTAGAACGAGGGCGGCAGGCGCAGGAGGTTGGCCTGCACCTTGAGACGCACGTCGGCCACCACGCGTTCGCCCAGCCAAGACACGAAATAGAAGCGGCAGGCAGTGCCGATGGCCAGAACCAGCACGATCAGCAGCAGATACTGGAACCAGCGGCCCAGCTCGCTGACATCCGCGCCGGCGGCAAAGCCCTTGTCGACGATCAGGCGGAAGCCCGAAGGGATCGCCAGCGTTGCCGCCGAAGTGACAACCAGCGCCGCCGCGGCGGCAGCAACCCGCCCCGGATAGCGTGCGGCTTCGGCCCAGACCATGCGCAGCGGGCCGAGGCTGCGGGCCTTGGGGGCCGGTTCGGTCTGGCTCGGCGGCGACGGTTGCGGGAGCGGGGTGGGTTCGTCCATGGCCGACGCCTAGCCCAAGGCGGGCCGGGCCGAAAGGGGGCGCTTGCGTGACGGATGCATTGTTGCATTGCACAAACGGGCGAATCGCGGCACTCTGACGGGCAATGTCCGCCATGCGGCGGGTGAAAATGAAAAAAGGTGCTCGCAGTGCTCTACAAGGCTTATGAAATCCAGCGTTCCCTGTTGAACGCCAGCAGTGCCTGGGCTTCGATGATGGCCGATGCCCTTACCGATCCGCGCAATCCCTTTGCCGGGATCGGCCCTTCGCAGACGATCGCCAACGCGCTTGACGTCTTCGCACATGCAGCGGCGCCGCGCGGCAAGCCTGCCTTCGGGATCAAGGTGGTGCACGTCGATGGCCATGCCCATGCGGTCAAGGAAACCACGGTCATCACGCGCCCGTTCGGCGATCTCAAGATGTTCACCCACGAGGGCCTGCCCAAGGATGCGCCGCGCCTGCTGATCGTCGCGCCCATGAGCGGGCACTATGCCACGCTGCTGCGCGGCACGGTGGAGCGGATGCTGGAACGCTGCGTCGTCTATATCACCGACTGGGCCGATGCGAAGCTGGTGCCGCTGGCCGAGGGGGTCTTCGATCTGGACGACTACATCGATTACCTCATCGGCTTCCTCGAACACATCGGCGAAGGCGCGCACATGATGGCGGTGTGCCAGCCGTCTGTGCCCGCCCTTGCGGCAACCGCGATCATGGGGGCGCAGAAGCACCCGTGCCGTCCGGTCACGCTGACCATGATGGGTGGCCCGATCGACACGCGCGAAAGCCCCACAGCGGTGAACGACCACGCCATCACCA
Source organism: Novosphingobium sp. (assembly GCA_046294595.1). Classification (GTDB taxonomy): domain Bacteria; phylum Pseudomonadota; class Alphaproteobacteria; order Sphingomonadales; family Sphingomonadaceae; genus Novosphingobium. The sequence continues at coordinate 20,394 of JBKBKD010000025.1, read as the reverse complement.
AGCCTTACGTGTGGTTCAAGCACAATGTCATCACCACGGTCCCGGCCAACTATCCCGGCGAGGGACGGCGCGTCTATCCGGGCTTCGTGCAGCTTGCCAGCTTCATGTCGATGAACCTCGGCAGCCACATGATGAGCCACTACAAGCTGTTCCAGCACATGAACGAAGGCGCCGACGAGAGCGCCGAGGCGACCAAGGCGTTCTACGACGAATACCGCGCCGTCTGCGATCTTCCGGCCGAGTTCTATCTCCAGACGGTGGACGTGGTGTTCCAGCGCCACGCCCTGCCCAAGGGCGAGTTCGTCCATCGCGGCCACGCGGTTGACCTTGGCGCCATCACCGATACCGCCATCCTGTGCATCGAGGGCGAGCGCGACGATATTTCGGGCATCGGCCAGACCAGGGCGGCGCTCAAGGTCACGCCGAACCTTCCGGACGAGATGAAGCACTATCTGCTTGCCCCCGAAGTGGGCCACTACGGCATCTTCAACGGTTCACGCTGGCGCACGGCCATTGCGCCTGTAGTGGAGCAGTGGATCGGCAGGTTCGACAAGAAGGCCAAGGGGCGCAAGCTGTCGGTCGTCGCCTGATTCGGCCTGCGGGCCTGCGCTGCTGACCTGCCGCGCGGGTCCGGCCCGTTCTTGCAAAGGCAGGGGACTGCCCCTGTTTACCGACATGTGCCGGACGGTCCCGTCGCGGGACGGTCCGGTGGCTTTGACTGCGGCCAACGGGCACGTTTGCCGGTGTGAAACATTGTGCAATGCGGGGGCAACCAACGGTTCGCCGCGATCGGGCATGTCTTGCGGCCATGAGCAGCCTGGCGCCACCAGACGAGCAATCCGCGGATGCCCCCGTCCTTGCGCGGTCCGGGCAGGCTGCCTGCCACCGCGTCCCGCGCGTCAGCATCGTCCTGCCCGTTCACAATGGCGCAGCCTATCTGGATGAAGCCATCGCCTCGATCCTTGGCCAGACCTTTGCCGACTTCGAACTGATCTGCGTGGACGATGGCTCCACCGACGCAACACCTGCCATCCTCGCGCGCCATGCGCAGGCCGACCGGCGCGTGCGGATCATCACCAACCGTCCCAACAAGGGCCTGCCCGGCGCGCTGAACACCGGCTTTGCCGCGGCGCGGGGCGAGTTGCACACCTGGACCTCCGACGACAACATCGCCCGTCCGCACATGCTGGAGCGGCTGGTTGCCGCGCTCGATGCCCATCCCGAAGCGGCCATTGCCCATGCCGATTACAGCGTGATCGACGCTGAGGGGCGCGTGATCGGCTACCAGAAGGTCGGCCCGGCAAGCGAGATCCTGCTGGGCAACCGGATCGGCGCGGCCTTTCTCTACCGTGCGGTCGTCACCCATGCGCTGGCAGGCTATGACGAAGCGCTGTTCGGGGTTGAGGACTATGATTTCTGGCTGCGTGCGGCGCGCAGCTTCGGGTTTGTCACCCTGGGCGAAGACCTCTACCTCTACCGTCGGCACGAAGGCAGCCTGACCGACCAGCGCGCGGCCCGGATCCACACTCTTGGCGCGCAGATCCTCCGGCGTGAACTGGCCATGGTGCAGGACCGCAGGCTGCGCGCGCGGGCTCTTGTCGAACATGGCCTGGCAAGCTGGATCGACCCCCGGATCGACATGCTGGCCCGCGGCCTGCTGCTGTCACCCGGCCTTGCGCGGGGCCGAACCGGCACGATCATGCGCCATCTGGGCCATCATCTGCGCCGGACCATGTCCCGCCGCATCGCGGCCTTCACACGAAGAACTGGCTGATCCACTCGCACTGAAGCGCGGGCTTGTCCTCGCCTTCGATCTCGACCGTGATCTCCATGGTCTGCTGCCACTGGCCGGGGCGCTTTTCCTCCATGGCGAGCAGCCGGAAAACGCCGCGGATGCGCTTGCCCACACGGACTGGCGCCAGAAACCGGGTGCGGTTGCCGCCATAGTTGACGCCCATCCTGATATGTTCGGGCCGCGGGCAATCGCTTTCCATCGTCAGCAGCGGGATCAGCGAAAGGGTGAGGAAGCCATGGGCGATCGGTCCGCCAAAGGGGGTGAGCTTCGCCTTTTCGGGGTCGACATGGATGAACTGGAAGTCGCCGGTTGCCTCGGCGAACTTGTTGACCCGCTCCTGCGTGATCTCGATCCATGGCGATGTGCCGACGACCTGACCAACCATGCCCTTGATCTGTTCGGCGGGGACGAATCGTGCCATGTCTGCGCGTGCTCCTGCTGCTTCGCTGTGGCGGCACGATGGCGACAAGCCCGGCGATGTGCAAGCCGGTTTAAGCGTATGATTAAACGGAGGCCGGTGCGGCTGCGAAGGCACGGTTGGGGCGGAACGGCACCGGCTGCGCGGTGCGCACACGCTGGATATAGGCCCACAGTCCGCATTGCAGACCGACCAGCATGTAGCAGAATGGCTGGAACGCGATGCCGACAAAGGTCGATCCCACGAGATAGATCACCTGCGCCTGTTGCAGGGCCTCTGCCAGCGGGGCGACCCAGCGGAAGGCTTCGCTTTCCTCCTTGCGATAGCGCCGTCGCAGCACTTCCATCTGCCACAGGCCCAGCAGATGCAGGGCCAGCCACATGCCCAGCCCCGGCCAGCCATGTTCGCCCAGCATCTCGAAATAGCTGGAATGATAGGCGCGCGCCTCGTCCACCACGGGGCGGTATTCAAGCGCGGTGTTGTTGTCGCCCGCCTGACGCGCAGTGACGGCGTTGTATTCCACCCGGTTCTGCCGATAGGCATCAAAGCCGCCGCCAAAGGGATGGCGTTCGACATATTCGAGCGTCCATTTCCACACCGCCACGCGGGTGGACGCGGATTCATCGGACTGGTGGTTGCGGATCGTGCTCATCCGCGCGACGAAATCGGCCGGCAGCAGCGGCACCGCGATGAGCGCGCCGACCGCCATGAGCGATACGATCATGACGCGCCGCTTCGCCGTGCGCAGGATCAGTGCAGCCAGCACGACCACGCAGACCAGCCCCGTGCGCGCGCCGGTGCCGATCGGCATCAGCGCGCACGAGAAGCACAGCGCCCAGGCAAAGACCTTCACCCGCCATTCGGGCGGAAAGATCGTGCCGAAACGCGACAGCCACAACGCCAGCGGGATGACCGCAATCGCCACGGCAGAGATGATCGAGCTTTCATAAAGGCCGGTGTTGTTGTCCACCAGCAGCCGCAGCGTGCCATAGCCGCCGCCGCCCGTCAGCGTCTTGATGCCGCCGCCGATCACGATGACCCCGATCGAGAGCACCATGACCAGCGTCAGCGCCTCGATCCGCAGGCGCGTGCGCAAGGTCAGCGGCAGGAACATGGCAAAGACGAGCGCCTTCCACACCCATGACCACTTTTCGGCGGCCTCCACCGGAAAGTCCGCGCGCTGCGTGGCAATGCCGCAATAGACCAGCAGCGCCAGCATCAGGAACTGGCGCAGCGAGAAGCGCGTGCCGTTCTTGTCCTCGGCCACGAACCACGCGCCGAACGCCAGAAGAAAGGCGATCAGCGAAATCGGGATCTGGGCAAGGATGCCCCAGCTCACCTTCTGGGGAGAGACGATGTCGATATAGGTATAGGCAAGCACGAAGATGAACGGCCGCCGGAAGCCTGCCGCCAGAAAGGCCGCCACGAAGGTCAGCAGGAACAGGTCAAGCATTGCCGCGTTCCGGCCCGGCCGCTGCATCGCGCGCGCGCGGCCGGCGGAAGGGCGCCCGGCGTTTGGGCAGCGAGGGATCATCGTCCAGATCGTCGCGCTTCAGCAGCCGCCAGATGGCAATCGCCAGCAGCAGGTGCGGCAGGAAGACGGTGAACTTGTCGATCATGGCTGCACGCTGGCTACCCGATCGAGGTTGACGCGGCGTTAAGCCTTGTCTGGCAGGAAGCGGGCAATGACCCGCATCCTGCACGTTCTCGATCATTCGCTGCCGCTGCACAGCGGCTATGCCTTCCGCACCCGCGCCATTCTGAAGGCGCAGGAGGCCATGGGGCTGGAAGTGCGCGGCCTGACTGGCCAGCGCCATGCCGCGTCTGCCGCCCCGGTTCCCGCGGCCCCCGATTCCGAAGAGATTGACGGCCTGCGCTTCCATCGCACGCCGGGCACGCCGGGCGGGCTGCCGCTGGTGCGCGAATGGGCAGAGGTGGCCGCGCTTGCCGAACGTATCGCAGAAGTTGCGCGAGAATGGCGGCCCGATGTGCTGCACGCCCATTCGCCTGCGCTGTGCGGCCTTGCCGCGATCCGCGCGGCGCGCAGGCTGGGCATTCCTGTCGTCTATGAGATCCGCGCGTTCTGGGAAGATGCCGCCGTGGGCAACGGCACGGGGCGCGAAGGCTCGGCAAGATACTGGCTCACCCGCACGCTGGAAAACGATGTGGTGGCCGCCGCCGACCGGGTGGTGACGATCTGCGAAGGACTGCGGCAGGATCTGGTGGCGCGCGGCTTTGCGCCGGAAAAGATCACGATCATGCCCAATGGCGTCGATCTGGAAATGTTCGGCGAAGCGCTGCCGCGCGATCACGCGCTGGCGCAGGAACTGGGGCTGGGCGCCGGACCGGTGATCGGCTTTCTCGGAAGCTTCTATCCCTACGAAGGGCTGGATGATCTGATTGCGGCCATGCCGGCCATCACGGCGCGCGTGCCGGATGCGCGGCTCCTGCTGGTGGGCGGCGGCCCGGCCGAGGCGGACCTTCGCGCCCGCGCCGAAGCCAGCGCTGCGGCGGCTGCCATCCGGTTTGTCGGGCGGGTGCCGCACGATCAGGTGGACAGGTATTATTCGCTCGTCGATGTCGTGTGCTATCCGCGCAAGGCGATGCGGCTTACCGAACTGGTGACGCCGCTCAAGCCGCTTGAGGCCATGGCGCAGGGCAAGCTGGTTGCCGCGTCCGATGTCGGGGGGCACCGCGAACTGATCCGGCATGGGCTGACCGGCACCCTGTTTGCCGCAGATGATCCGGCAGCCCTTGCCGAGGCCCTGTCGGCCCTGCTTGCCGGGCGCGAAGGGTGGCAGGCCCAGCGCGAAACCGCCCGTGCCTTCGTGCGCGAGCACCACGACTGGGCAATCAACGCAAGGCGTTATCAAGCTGTTTACCAAGCCCTGCTAGCCAAGGCACGACTGGCCTCTGTGGCTGCGTGACCGAATCCGGCGCAGCAGCGGCAGGGCCAGGCCAGTAACAGGACAGATCGCAGTGACCGAGACCACGCGCAACAGCAAGCCGAAGCAGGCCGCAAAGCCCATCGCCGCGCACCCCATGTTCCCGGCCGTGACGGCGCTGTGGTTCGCCACGTTCTTCGGGCTGGGAAGTTTCGCGCTGGCGCCATCGCTGCTGGAAGGCCCGGTCGTGGCGCTGGGCATCGCCGACATCTTCCCTCCCGCCCGGCCTCCGCTCGGATTTACGGTGCGCGCGCTGACCGCGCTGGTGATGTTCGCTCTGGGCGGCATGACCGGACTGATGGCAGGCCGGATGCTGGCACGCGGGAAGGTGCAGGCCCCGGTCCGCAACCGCGCTGTCGGCAAGGCGGGGATGCGCAAGGCTGCCGCCTTTTCCGCGCATGAGGAAGCCCATCGGCCCGATGGTTTCGACAGCCTCGGCACTGATGCGCCCGCTGCCCGGTCCGATGGCAGCCACCGCCGTCCGCTCAACCCGCGCGAGGATCTCGACCTCGTCGACATGCCTGCCGGACCCTTCGCGGCACCTGCCGCGGAAACGACGGCGGCCGATGATGCGCTGGTGCTGGATGACAGCCATGTCGCGCCCATGGCAGTGCGTGATGATACCGCGCCCGCCTTCACCGTGGATGATCTGCTTCCGTGGGAACGCGATGCGCAGACCTTGCAGAATGCCAACCGGCCGGAGGTGCCGCAGCAGCAGAGCCTCAAGGCCGATCCGCTCGATATGGACGCGCTCATGCACGCTGCGCAGGCTGATGCTGCCGAGGCTTACGCGGCACCGGCTGCGCCTTCATGGATGGCCGAGCCTGTCCCGCAGGCACCGGTTGCCATGCCGCTTGCCGCTGCATCCGCACGGGTTGAGGACGACATGCGCCGCGCTGCCCCGGCTGAGCCTTCCCCGGCCGGTCCGGCAGCCGCACCGCTGATCGCGAAGCCGCTGTTCCAGGCCCCGGCCGACGCCGCCACACCGATTGCGCGCGCTCCGCTTGAAAAGCTGGGGCTGGTCCAGCTCACCGAGCGTCTCGCCCTCGCCATTGCCAAGGCGAGGCAACGCCCTGCCGCGGCTGCGCAGGCAGAGCCTGCCTCTGCCCCCGCCCTCGCCGAAGTGCCGTCGCACGGCCTTGATGATGCAGGCGCGCATGCGGGCATGGCGGCGGCGCCCGTGGCGCCTGTGGCCGCACCGGCCCAGCCGGAAGCGTTTGCGCCGGTGCAGCCTGAGGCACCTGCCCACCCGGCCTTCACCATCGCTGCCCCGACGGCGCAGCCTGCTGCCGCAATCGCGCGTCTGCCGGGCCTTGCAGGCGGCTTGACTTCGTTCGCGGGGGCGCAAAGCGAACCGGCCCATGCCGGAGACGAGCGTGTCGTGCCGCTGCGCCCGGCCGCCATGCAGCCGCTGTCGTTTGCCGATGATCTTCCCGATGCCGAGGAGGATGACGCGCTGCCCGGCCTCGACCGGTTCCTGCGCGCGCCGGAAGGCGCGGCGCAGGCATTCTCGCCGCTCTCGGTCAAGCCCGCCAAGCTGCGCGAAGCGGCCGCGGCTGCCGCCGATGCGCCAGGCGAACCGGCGCCAGCAGCCGGAGAAGGCCAGGAATGGGATACGGGCACTGCCGAACCGGACGTGGCCGAGGATCGCTATCCTTCGCTCCTCGATGTCGGCCTTGCCTCCCTGCGGCACAAGACAACCGCCATGCTTGCCGCCGAAGGTGACGACAACGCGGACGACAGGGCGGACGAGAAGGCAGGCGAACCTGCCGAACCCGTAGTCGTTTTCCCCGGCGAAGAGGCGGATGCCGAAGCGCCCTTGTCGCAGGCCGGGATGTCCGGACCGGGCGCGGCGCGTCCGTTCGAACGTCCTTCGATCCTCCCGGTGCAAGGCTCGCCCCTTGCGGCTCCCGGCAAGGCGGCGCCTGCCAGCCCGCTCGATCCGCTGATGAGTCAGCCGGTCGATCCCTTCGCGGATCACGCGGTCCCGGCACCGGCCAGCCTCCAGCCCGATCCGGAAGAGGCCGACCGTGCCCTGCGCGCCGCCCTCGCCACCTTGCAGCGGATGACGGCGCAGGGCTGATCGCTATCGTATTCCGGGTGCCTTCCGGGCCGAAAACCGGGGCCGGAAGCCGGGTTCCGGGCAGGTCCGGCTCCTTTCACCGGCGTGGCTTGTGGTGCAGGTTTGTGCCGGGAAAGCCCGCAAAATCGGCACTTTGTGCCATATCGCATAAGTATTTCCCGGTTTAACCGCCTGCTTGATGGCCTTGCGCGGTTGCAAAATAACTTTCCTGCAGTCATTGGGGCATTCCGCGCAACTTTCGTCGCCTTTCCGGCGGCGTGATTCGCGCGCTCTTTCCTCTTTTTGGATGTAGGACGATCATCGAGATGGGATTTCCGCCGGTTCAGGGCCTTTACGATCCGCGCAACGAGCATGATGCCTGTGGGGTTGGTTTCATTGCCCACATCAAAGGCATCAAAAGCCATGCCATCGTGGATCAGGCCCTTGAGATTCTGCGCAATCTCGATCATCGCGGCGCCGTTGGCGCCGACCCTCTGCTGGGTGACGGCGCGGGCCTGCTGATCCAGATTCCCGACCCGCTGTTCCGCAAGTGGGCCGCCTCGGAAGGCAAGGAACTGCCCCAGCCGGGCGATTATGCCGTAGCCATGTGCTTCATGCCGCAGGATGAAGCCTCGCGCCTGTTCGTGACCGAGTTCTTCGAGAAGTTCATTGCCAAGGAAGGGCAGGAACTGATCGGCTGGCGCGACGTGCCTGTCACGCTTGACGGGCTTGGCAAGACCGTGATCGAATCGATGCCGGTGATCCGCCAGTGCTTCATCAAGCGCGGGGCGAACACGCCCGATCAGGCCGCGTTCGAGCGCAAGCTGCTGGCCATCCGCAAGCAGACGCAGAACCCGCTGGCGGCCATGGCCGAAAAGCACGGGCTGCCGGGCGTGACCCAGCTCTACATGCCCAGCTTCTCCACCCGCACCATCGTTTACAAGGGGCTGCTGCTGGCCAATCAGGTCGGCTCGTTCTACGACGATCTGCGCGATCCGGATTGCGTTTCGGCGCTGGGCCTTGTCCACCAGCGTTTCAGCACCAACACCTTCCCCAGCTGGAAGCTGGCGCATCCGTTCCGCTTCGTGGCCCACAACGGTGAAATCAACACCGTGCGCGGCAACGTGAACTGGATGAACGCGCGCCGCCGCACGATGGAATCGGACCTTCTGGGGCCGGACCTCGACAAGATGTGGCCGCTGATCCCGCATGGCCAGTCGGATACCGCCTGCCTCGACAATGCGCTCGAACTGCTGCTGGCGGGCGGCTACAGCCTTGCCCATGCGGTGATGATGCTGATCCCCGAAGCCTGGGCCTGCAACCCGCTGATGGATGCCAAGCGCCGCGCGTTCTACGAATACCACGCCGCGCTGATGGAGCCGTGGGATGGCCCTGCGGCCGTCGCCTTCACCGATGGCCGCCAGATCGGCGCCACGCTGGACCGCAACGGCCTGCGCCCGGCGCGTTTCTCGATCACGCGCGATGACCTGATCTGCATGGCTTCGGAGAGCGGCGTCCTGCCCTTCCGCGAGGAGGACATCGTGCGCAAGTGGCGCCTCCAGCCGGGCCGCATGCTCCTGATCGACTTGGAGCAGGGCAAGATCATCGAGGACGAGGAAATCAAGGCCGAACTGGCCGGAGCCGAGCCTTACGAGGAATGGCTCGACGCCGCGCAATACAAGCTCAAGGAGCTTGACGTGGTCGAGCCTGAACTGGCCGCCCTGCCGGTGGAGACCACCTCGCTGCTCGATCGCCAGCAGGCATTCGGCTATACGCAGGAGGACATCACCAAGTTCCTTGAGCCGATGGCCGTGGCGGGTGATGATCCGATCGGCTCGATGGGCACCGACACGCCCATTGCCGTGCTCTCGAAGCGTTCGCGCCTGCTCTACGATTACTTCAAGCAGAACTTCGCGCAGGTGACGAACCCGCCGATCGACCCGATCCGCGAGGAACTGGTCATGAGCCTCGTCAGCATGATCGGGCCGCGCCCGAACCTGCTGGGCCATGATGCGGGCAGCCACAAGCGGCTCGAAGTGGATCAGCCGATCCTGACGAACGAGGACGTGGCCAAGATCCGCTCGGTCGAGGCTGCGCTTGACGGCGCGTTCCGCACCGCCACGATCGACACGACCTGGGATGCCGGCACCGGGGCCGATGGTCTGGAAATGGCGATCAAGGAAATGTGCTGGGCGGCCACCGAAGCCGTGCTGGCCGACAAGAACATCCTGATCCTTTCGGACCGCGCGCAGAACGAGAACCGCATCCCCATGCCCGCGCTGCTGGCAACGGCGGCGGTGCATCACCACCTCGTGCGGCAGGGCCTGCGGATGCAGACCGGGCTGGTCGTGGAAACCGGCGAGGCGCGCGAAGTGCACCACTTCTGCGTGCTGGCAGGGTATGGCGCGGAGGCGATCAACCCCTATCTCGCCTTCGAAACGCTGGAAGCGATCCGGGTGGAGAAGGAGCTGCCCCTCACCACCAAGGAGGTGCAGAAGAACTACATCAAGGCCATCGGCAAGGGCATTCTCAAGGTCATGTCCAAGATGGGCATCTCGACCTACCAGTCCTATTGCGGCGCGCAGATCTTCGATGCCGTCGGCCTGTCGACCGAGTTCGTGAACGCCTATTTCACCGGCACGGCGACCACCATCGAAGGCGTGGGCCTCAAGGAAATCGCCGAGGAAACCGTGCGGCGCCATGCCGCGGCCTATGGCGACAACCCGATCTACCGGAAGATGCTCGACGTGGGCGGCATGTATCAGCTGCGTCTGCGCGGCGAGGAACATGCATGGACGGCGGGCAATATCGCCAATCTCCAGCATGCCGTGCGCGGCAACATTCCTGAAAAGTATCAGGAGTTTGCCCAGTCGATCAATGATCAGTCGGAGCGGATGCTGACCATTCGCGGGCTGATGGAGCTGAAGAAGGCCGACCAGCCGGTTCCGCTCGACGAGGTCGAGCCTGCCAGCGAGATCGTCAAGCGCTTTGCCACCGGCGCGATGAGCTATGGCTCGATCTCGTGGGAGGCGCACACGACGCTGGCGCTGGCGATGAACCGCATCGGCGGCAAGTCGAACACCGGCGAAGGCGGCGAGGATCCCGCGCGCTTCAAGCCGCTGCCCAATGGCGACTCCATGCGCTCGGCCATCAAGCAGGTGGCATCGGGCCGCTTCGGCGTGACGACCGAATACCTCGTCAATGCCGATGACGTGCAGATCAAGATGGCGCAGGGCGCAAAGCCCGGCGAAGGCGGCCAGCTTCCCGGCGACAAGGTCGACAAGACCATCGGCAAGACCCGGCACTCCACGCCGGGCGTCGGGCTGATCTCGCCGCCGCCGCACCACGACATCTACTCGATCGAAGACCTCGCGCAGCTCATTCACGATCTCAAGAACGTGAATCCGACGGCGCGCATCTCGGTCAAGCTCGTGTCCGAAGTGGGCGTGGGCACCGTGGCGGCGGGCGTTTCCAAGGCGCGGGCCGACCATGTCACGATTTCCGGCTATGAAGGGGGCACCGGCGCATCGCCGCTGACCTCGCTCACCCATGCCGGGTCGCCGTGGGAAATCGGCCTTGCCGAAACCCAGCAGACGCTCCTGCTCAACAACCTGCGCAGCCGCATCTGCGTTCAGGCCGATGGCGGTCTGCGCACGGGCCGCGACGTGGCCGTGGCGGCGCTTCTGGGTGCGGACGAGTTCGGCTTCGCCACCGCGCCGCTGATCGCGGCGGGCTGCATCATGATGCGCAAGTGCCATCTGAACACCTGCCCGGTGGGTGTGGCCACGCAGGATCCGGTGCTGCGCGCGCGCTTCACCGGCCAGCCGGAACACGTGATCAACTACTTCTTCTTCGTGGCCGAGGAACTGCGCGCGATCATGGCCGAAATGGGCTTCCGCACGGTTGCCGAAATGGTCGGCCGCGTGGATCGTCTCGACGTGAAGAAGGCGGTTTCGCACTGGAAGGCGCAGGGCGTCGATCTTTCGCGTCTGCTGCACAAGGTCGATCCGGTTCCGGGCACCACCCTCAACTGGAGCGAGACGCAGGATCACGGCCTTGAGGCCGCGCTCGACAACGATCTCATCGCCGCGAGCGCCCCGGCGCTGGAATCGGGCGAACCGGTCCGGCTGGAACGCAAGGTGATCAACGTCAACCGCACCGTGGGCGCCATGCTTTCGGGCGAAGTGGCGCGCCGGTATGGCCACAAGGGGCTGCCCGACAACACCATCCACATTGCCTTCAAGGGTGTGGCCGGCCAGTCGTTCGGCGCGTTCCTTGCGCATGGCGTCACGCTGGATCTGGTGGGCGATGCCAACGACTATGTCGGCAAGGGCCTGTCGGGCGGCCGCGTGATCGTGCGCCAGCCGTCGCATGTCGAACGCGATCCGACCGAGAACATCATTGTCGGCAACACCGTGCTCTATGGTGCCATCGCGGGCGAAGCCTATTTCAACGGCGTTGCCGGTGAACGCTTCGCCGTGCGCAATTCGGGCGCGGTCGCCGTGGTCGAGGGCACCGGCGATCATGGCTGCGAATACATGACCGGCGGTGTCGTGGTGGTTCTGGGCAAGACCGGGCGCAACTTCGCGGCGGGCATGTCGGGCGGCGTTGCCTATGTCTATGATGAAGAAGGAAACTTCGGCCAGCTCGTCAACGGCGCGATGGTCGATGTCCTGCCCGTGTCGCCCGAACGCGACGAAGATGACGGGGCGGGCCGTCCGCAGCAGCGCGGCGTCGATGTCTATGACTATGGCATGGGCGACATGCTCTATCACGATGCCGAACGCCTGCGGGTGCTGGTCGAACGCCACCACCTCTACACCGGCAGCAAGCGCGCCCGCGAGATTCTCGACAACTGGGCCGAAGCGCTGCCCAGGTTCGTCAAGGTCATGCCGCGTGACTATGCGCGCGCGCTCCGCCAGATGGAGGCCGAGCGCCTCGCCGCCGCTTCGGTCGCGGCTGAGTAAGGATTGAAATACAATGGGTAAGGCAACCGGCTTTCTCGAAATCGACCGTCAGGACCGCAAGTATGATGCGCCTGCCGAGCGTCTGAAGCACTACCGCGAGTTCGTGATCCCGCACGACGATGCCGGGCTGAAGGGCCAGGCGGCGCGCTGCATGAACTGCGGGATTCCCTATTGCCACAACGGCTGTCCGGTGAACAACCAGATCCCGGACTGGAACCATCTGGTCTATGAGGGTGACTGGCGCGATGCGCTCGTCAACCTGCATTCGACCAACAACTTCCCGGAGTTCACCGGCCGCATCTGCCCCGCGCCCTGCGAGGCGGCCTGCACGCTGAACATCATCGACCAGCCCGTCACCATCAAGTCGATCGAATGCGCCATCGTCGATCGCGGATGGAAGGAAGGCTGGATCGAGCCGCAGATCCCGGCGAAGAAGACGGGCAAGTCGGTGGCGATCGTCGGCTCCGGCCCGGCTGGCCTTGCCTGCGCACAGCAGCTCGCCCGCGCGGGCCACTCGGTCACGGTGTTCGAGAAGAACGACCGCATCGGCGGGCTGCTTCGCTACGGCATCCCCGATTTCAAGATGGAAAAGACCCACATCAACCGCCGCGCGATGCAGATGGAAGCCGAAGGCGTCCAGTTCCGCACCAGCGTGGAAGTGGGCGTGACCGTCTCGTTCGCCTCGCTGCGCGAAAACTTCGATGCCGTGGTGCTGGCGGGCGGGGCCGAGGAGCCGCGCGGTCTCAACATTCCGGGCGCGGAGCTTCCCGGCGTGCGCATGGCGATGGAGTTCCTCACCCAGCAGAACAAGCGCAATGCGGGCGACGATGAACTGCGCGCCGCACCGCGCGGATCGCTTCTGGCAACGGGCAAGCACGTGGTGGTGATCGGCGGCGGTGATACCGGTTCGGACTGCGTGGGCACCTCGAACCGTCAGGGCGCGCTTTCCGTGACGCAGCTTGAGATCATGCCCAAGCCGCCGGAAAAGGAAGATAAGGCGCTGTCCTGGCCGAACTGGCCGCTGAAGCTGCGCACGTCCTCCAGCCACGAAGAGGGCTGCGAACGCGAATTCGCGGTGCTGACGAAGCGCGTGATCGGCGAGAACGACGTGTCCGGCCTTGAGTGCGTGCGCGTCGAATGGGTCGACGGCAAGATGCAGGAAGTGCCCGGCAGCGAGTTCACCCTGAAGGCGGACCTGATCCTGCTGGCCATGGGCTTTGTCGGTCCGCGCAAGCAGGGCCTGCTCGAACAGGCCGGGGTGGAACTTGACGCCCGCGGCAACGTCAAAGGCAACGTGATCGACTACAAGACCAGCGTCGAGAACGTGTTCTCCTGCGGCGACATGCGCCGCGGCCAGAGCCTTGTCGTCTGGGCCATCCGCGAAGGTCGCCAGTGCGCACGCGCGGTGGACGAAGCGCTGATGGGCGTGAGCGAACTGCCGCGCTGAACCTTCTTGTCTGACCGCATGATCCGGGGGCGCCTTTCAGGGTGCCCCCGTTGTGCTGTCAGAAGAGTTCATCAAGCAGCAGGAAGAAAGAAAGCCTGCGGTCATCAGGCGAATCCAGCCCGTAACCTCTGAGGAATGCCGAACGGCATTGATCGCCAAACTCGCCAAGGCAGTTCCACATGATCGCAATGTCTTGATATCGGTCCGCCATTCCGCATCGTCCGACATCGATGCAGCCGGTGATCTGCCCATCCTCGACCAGCAGATTGTCCAGCGAGAAATCACCATGCGTCACCACTTTGTCGGCACGGATGGGCAAGAGCGACTGAAGTTCAGACCAGACCTGCGCTGCGCTCCAGCCCTTTCGGGCATCATCGAAGTCATCCTCGTCGACCTCGCCGCGGGCGATCCTTTCGCGGGCAAGTTCCAGTCTGATTGAGTGGCTTGCATCGAAGGGGCAGGCATTCGCCGGAATGCCATGGAGGCGTTGAAGAAAGCGTCCGAGACTGAAGCTGATCGCTTCGGCATCGGCATCCGCATCACCCAGCACTTCCCATGCCGTGCGTCCGCTGACGGCGCGTGTCATCAGCCATGCCTGGTCACGCTCGTGATGAAAACCGGCTACTTCGGGGACCGGCCAGAAAGCGCCAAGCCACACCAGCCGCTCGTGTTCGGCCACAACGTCGTGGGCAAAGACCCCTTCGCCATGCTTGAGATAGATTTCGCCGTGATGGGGGTCCATGGTCTGATAGACCGTGCAGCCCGATTCCCCCACGAGACTTCTGCGCCAGTCAACCGGAACCGATCCGGAAAGGAAGGATGAAGGCAGGACAGGCGCCGCGCAGGGCGCAAGGCGCGAAAGGTCTTGCGAATTATTCACTGCCTTCGCCTGCCGGCCTTGCCGGGGCGCGGCTGACCAGCAGCTTGTCGATCTTGCGGCCGTCCATGTCGACCACTTCGAAGCGCCAGCCCTGATCGTGGAAGTGATCGCCTTCGCCGGGAAGGCGCTTCATCACCGAAAGACAGTAGCCCGCCGTCGTGGCGAACTCGCGGTCGTCGGGAAGCTCGATCCCCAGCCGGTCGGCCAGCGCATCGGCAGGAAGCGCACCGGAAATGAGCAGCGAGCCGTCCTCGCGCTCCACCACCATCGGCGCGTCGCCCGCATCGGAATGCGCCACGAAGTTCCCGGCAATGGCGGCAAGCAGATCGGCCGGGGTGACAATGCCCTCAAGATGGCCGTATTCATCATGGACAAGCGCAAGCGCCACTTCGGCCTGCTGGATCAGGCCCAGCGCGTCCATGGTATCGAGCTGATCGGGCACGATCGCCGGCTTTTTCATCAGGCGCCCAAGCTGCACCTTGCGCCCGCGCAGCAGGGTGGAAAGCACGTCGCGCACCTTGACCACGCCCACGATCCGGTCAACCGAACCATCAGCCACGAGCAGGAGCGAATGGGGGCTGTCCTCGATCGCGGCGCGCAGGTCCGCTTCGGGGGCGCGGCGCTCGATCCAGTGCAGTTCGGTGCGCGGGGTCATGACCTCGCGCACGGGGCGTTCGGCAAGGCGCATGATGCCGCTCATCAGGGCGCGCTCTTCCTCCTCGATCACGCCGGATCGCGTGGCCTCGGCAAAGATCATGTGCAGTTCCTCGGCCGTCACCTCGTGCTCTCCGGCCTTGCGCTGGCCGAAGATGCGGATGACGAGGGCCGATGACCGGTCAAGCAGCCAGACCACCGGCGCGGTCACGCGTGACATGAACGCCATGGCAGGCGCGGCGATCACGGCAATCGGCTCGGCAGCGCGCAGGGCAAGCTGCTTGGGCACGAGTTCGCCCACCACGAGGCTGAGATAGGTGGTGATGGCAATGACCACGGCAAAGCCCGCATCGCCTGCATAGCGCGCCGGAAAACCCCACGCAGCCAGCCGCTCGCCAGTTGGTCCGCCAAGGCTCGCGCCGGAATAGGCACCTGCCACGATGCCTACGAGGGTGATGCCGATCTGCACGGTCGAGAGGAACTTGCCCGGATCTGCGGCAAGCGCCAGCGCCACGCGCGCACCGGCGCTGCCTTCGTCGGCAGCCACGCGCAACCGGGCGGGCCGGGCCGAGACAATTGCCAGTTCCGCCATGGAAAACAGGCCATTGATCACGACCAGGCCGAGGATCACGAATACGTCAGACCAGGGGAAAGGTGTCACACCGCGGCCCCTAACAGATTTCGCGGCAAAGGCGAATAGCGCAGATTTCGGGCAGGGATGTCGCAATGCTGCACGTGTCGTTCGGGAACTGTTCAGTCGAACCGGGCGTATTTGTCACTGTCATTGCCGCGTTACGGCGCTAATCTGCGGGGCAGGATGCCGAACCAAAGGGGACAGGAAATGAAGTTTGGTCGAATCACGATGTCGGGCCTGTGTGCGGTCTCGCTGGTCAGCCTGTCTGCCTGCGTCACCGATCCCAATACCGGCGAACAGAAGGTTTCGCGCACGGCCATCGGCGGCATCGGCGGTGCGCTGGGCGGCGCGCTTCTGGGCGGGTTGATCGGCGGCAAGACCGGCCGCATCGTGGGCGCGGGGATCGGCGGCGTTGCCGGCGGTGTCATCGGCTATCAGAAGGACAAGCAGATCAAGGAACTGCGCGAACAGACCGCAGGAACCGGCATCGACGTGACCGAGACCGACGACGGTCAGGCCATTCTCGTGAACCTGCCCAATGGCGTTACCTTCGATGTGGACAGTTCGGCAATCCGGCCGAGCTTCCGCGACGTGCTCGACCGGATCGCCCAATCGCTGGTGCAGTATCCCAATTCGCTGATCGACGTTTACGGCCACACCGATTCGACCGGCTCTGACGCCTACAATCAGGCGCTTTCGGAGCGCCGCGCGCGGGCGGTTGCCGATTACCTCACCTCGCGCGGGGTGGGCTATGCCCGCATCCGCAGCCAGGGCTTTGGCGAAACGCAGCCAATTGCCTCGAATGCCACCGAAGAGGGGCGCTCGGCCAACCGCCGGGTCGAGATCAAGATCGTGCCTGTCACGCAAGATGACGTGAACGCCGCGCGCCGCGGCCAGTAACGCGCCAGCTTCCGCACCCGTCGCGCGGCACCGTTTCCCCAAGCGGAAGCGGTGCCGCCGTCGTTTCCGGCCGCAGAATGTTTGCCTGTTGACCGATGCCGGTCGGTGCTGGCATCGGCCTGCCCGCAACAAGGAGTTCCGCCATGCCTCTGGGTCGCCGCAGCATCAATGGCCATGCCACCAACCCCATCGGACTGGGCTGCATGTCGCTGAGCTGGGCCTATGGCGGCCGGCCCAGCGATGCCGATGGCATCCGCCTGCTCCACCGCGCCATCGACATCGGCTACGATCATTTCGATACGGCGCGGCTCTATGGCATTGGTCACAACGAAACGCTGGTCGGCGAGGCGCTGAAAGGGCGGCGCGACAAGGTCTTTCTCGCCTCGAAGATGGGCATCTTCGCCAGCGGCGACAAGCGCGGCATCGATTGCAGCCCGGCCACGATCCGCAGCGAACTGGAAGTCTCGCTGCGTCTGCTGCAAACCGATTACATCGATCTCTACTACCTGCACCGGCGCGACTTTACGGTGCCGATCGAGGAATCGGTCGGCGCGCTTGCGGATCTGGTCAGGGAAGGCAAGATCGGCGGCATCGGCCTTTCCGAAATGTCGGCAGAGACGCTGCGCAGGGCTGCCAGCGTCCATCCCGTCGCCGCGATGCAGACGGAATACTCCCCCTGGACGCGCCAGGCCGAAATCGCGGTGCTGGACGCCTGCCGCGAACTTGGCACCACCTTCGTTGCCTTCTCGCCGGTTGCGCGCGGGGTTCTGGCCAACGGAGTGCACGATCCGGCCGCGCTGGAGGACAAGGACATCCGCCGCGCCATGCCGCGTTTCTCGGCCGAGAACTGGCCGAGGAACCACGCGCTGGCGCTTGCCTTCAACCGCATTGCCGAACGTGAAGGGGTGACGCCCGCGCAGCTCTCGCTTGCCTGGGTGCTTTCGCGCGGAGAGCATGTCGTGGCGATTCCGGGCACCGGCAAGATCGCGCATCTGGAAGAGAATATCGCCCGGTGGGACTGGGAAATCCCCGCTGCTGTCGCCTCAGAGATCGACGCGCTCATCAATCAGCAGACGGTATCGGGGCACCGCTATGCGGGCGTGATGCTGCCGACGATCGATACCGAGGACTTTGACTGACAGCCGCGAGGCGCAAGGCCGGGTGCCTGCGATGCGGCGCGGTCAGGCCAGCCTTGCGGCCCGCTCGGCCAGCCGCTCGACCGCTGCGGCATGAATGGCCGGTGCTGTCACCAGCAGGCCGAAGGCGCGCGGATCACGCTTGTTGTAGGCCAGCGGGTGGCCGAAGGCATCGGAAACCGCCGCACCGGCTTCGCGCGCGATCAGCGTGGCGGCGGCGATATCCCATTCATAGCCCCAGCGCAGCGTGGCCAGCAGATCCGCCTCGTCTGCCGCCACCATGGCTATGCGCAGCGCAATGGAATTGGGCTTCTCGACCATGACGAGGTCCGCGTCTTCCGGTGGGAGCACGTCAGTCGGAACGCGCGCGCCAGCCAGCGCGGTGCGCGTGCTGGCCCTGATCGGCGCGGCGTTGCGGGTGGCCCCCTGTCCTGCGATCGCGCACCAGTATTCGCCTCGTGCCGGGGCGCTCAGCACCCCGATCAGCGGCCGCCGTTCGCTGATGAGCGCGACAGACACTGCCCAGCCGGGGCGGCCGTTGACGAAATCGCGCGTCCCGTCGATCGGATCGACCAGCCAGCACAACCCGCGCGCGAGCCGTTCGGGATGATCGACCGTCTCTTCCGAAAGCCATCCCGCCGATGGCAGGAGCGCGCCCAGTTCGCGCTTGAGAAAGGCATCCACGGCCATGTCCGCATCGCTGACCGGGCTGCCCGGCGTTTTCTCCCAGACTTGCGGCGCATGTCCATGCCCCGGCCAGAGGGCCAGCGCCATTTGCCCGGCGGCCCGGATGATGGCGTGAAGGCGATCGTAGTCGATCATCCGGCGCTCGTAAGCTTGGCAGCAACCGAACTGCTGCAATTGCGAGGTGTTATCAAAGATAGCTGCCAACCTCGCATTTACGCCCCTTTTCAAGCCTTGCCCGCTGTGCTTAAGGCAAAGCGACTCAAAGCGCCATTGGCGGCGCATACCTTTGCGCCACTGGCGGCGCGCCTGTTGGTCCGGCAGGGCCATTCAAAGCGGGGAAAACGCATGAACGTCCATGAATATCAGGCCAAGGAACTGCTCGCAAAGTATGGCGTGGGCATTCCGGCCGGCATTGCTGCGCTCACCGTCGAGGAAGCCGTTGCCGCGGCAAAGCAGCTTCCCGGACCGCTCTATGTCGTGAAGGCGCAGATCCACGCCGGTGGCCGTGGCAAGGGCAAGTTCAAGGAACTTCCTGCCGATGCAAAGGGCGGTGTGCGCCTTGCTAAGAGCATCGATGAAGTGGAAGCCCACGCCAGGGAAATGCTCGGCAACACGCTCGTCACCATCCAGACCGGCGAAGCGGGCAAGCAGGTCAACCGCCTCTATGTCACCGACGGCGTCGACATCGCGAAGGAATACTACCTCTCGATGGTCGTCGATCGCGCTACGGGCCGCGTTGCCATGATCGTGTCGACCGAGGGCGGCATGGACATCGAGGAAGTGGCCCACTCCACGCCTGAAAAGATCACCACCATCGTGATCGACCCGGCCGAAGGCTTCATGCCGCACCATGGCCGCGCTGTGGCCTTCGCGCTCAAGCTGTCGGGCGATCTCAACAAGCAGGCCGCCAAGCTGGCCGAACAGCTTTACACCGCGTTCATGGCGCTCGATTGCTCGATGCTGGAAATCAACCCGCTGGTTGAAACCAACGATGGCAAGCTGCTGGTGCTCGACACCAAGATGAGCTTCGATTCGAACGCGCTCTACCGCCACCCCGAAGTCGTCGCCCTGCGCGACGAGACCGAGGAAGATCCGGCCGAAATCGAAGCGAGCAAGTATGATCTCGCCTACATCAAGCTTGATGGCAACATCGGCTGCATGGTGAACGGCGCGGGCCTCGCCATGGCCACGATGGACATCATCAAGCTTAACGGCGAGTTTCCGGCCAACTTCCTCGACGTGGGCGGCGGCGCCAGCAAGGAAAAGGTCACGGCGGCCTTCAAGATCATCCTCAAGGATCCGGCGGTGAAGGGCATTCTCGTCAACATCTTCGGCGGGATCATGAAGTGCGACATCATTGCCGAAGGCATCGTTGCCGCGGCCAAGGAAGTGAACCTCTCGGTTCCGCTGGTCGTGCGTCTTGAAGGCACCAACGTGCAGCAGGGCAAGGACATCCTTGCCAATTCGGGCCTGCCGATCGTGCCTGCCAACGATCTGGGCGATGCCGCCAAGAAGATCGTGGCCGAAGTGCGCAAGGTCGCCTGACCTTCTGCTGCCTGCAATGAACCAAAGGGGCGCTGGGCAACCGGCGCCCCTTTTTGCATCGTGATGGCGAGGCATGGGACTTCGTTCGGGAACATGCCCGGCGCACACCGGCCCGCTGCAAACAGAAAGCCGGAATCGCAGTTGACGTTTACGTAAGCGCGAATTATGCCGCGCTCACAGGTTTTGGATGAAAGGACGCTTGGCGATGAAAGCCCTGGTCTGCGTGAAGCGCGTGATTGACTACAACGTGAAGCCTCGAGTGAAGGCTGACGGGAGCGGGGTCGATCTTGCGAACGTGAAGATGAGCATGAACCCGTTTGACGA
>JBKBKD010000024.1:0-37779 GCA_046294595.1 Novosphingobium sp. | reverse complement strand
CACTGCGGCCAAACCGCTAGGCCCGCGCAACGTCTGATCGATAACGGAGCCATCCCCGAATGTCCGAGCCGCTTTACGATGTGATTGCCATTGGCAACGCGATTGTCGATGTCATGGCCCCGTGCGAGGATGCCGAGATCGAGAAGCTGGGTCTGGCCAAGGGCGGGATGACACTGGTCGATACCGCGCGGGCGCACGAACTTTACGATGCCATGGGCCCCGCGCGCGAGATTTCGGGCGGATCGGCGGCCAATACGCTGGCCGGGCTGGCGGCGCTTGGCGCGAAGTGCGCCTTCATCGGGCAGGTGGCCGACGATCAGCTTGGCGAGGTCTTTGCCCACGACATCCGCGCTGGCGGCATTGCCTTTGCCACCCCCGCACGCGCCGACGAGCCGCCGACGGCGCGCTGCCTGATCTTCGTGACGCCCGACGGGCAGCGCACGATGAACACCTTCCTTGGTGCTTCGCAGTTCCTGCCTGCCGAAGCACTGGATGAAAGCGCGATTGCGGCTGCGCAGGTGCTCTATCTCGAAGGCTATCTGTGGGATCCGGAAGAGCCGCGCAAGGCCATGCGCCGCGCTATTGCCGCCGCGCGCAATGCGGGCCGCAAGGTGGCCTTCACGCTTTCGGATGCCTTCGTGATTTCGCGCCATGGCGATGATTTCCGTGCGCTGATCGCCGATGGCCAGATCGACATCCTTTTCGCCAACGAGCACGAACTCGCCGCGCTGACCGGAAACGACGATTTCGCGGCCGGGCTGGCGGAATTGTCCGCCAAGGTGCCGACGGTGGTGGTCACGCGCAGCGAAAAGGGCGCCCACGCGGTGAGCGGGGGCGAACATGCGCAGGTTCCCGCCGAGCCGGTGGCGAGGGTTGTGGACACGACCGGAGCGGGCGATCTGTTTGCCGCCGGGTTCCTGTTCGGCTTCGTGCGCGGCAAGCCTCTGGCGGAATGCCTTACGCTGGGCGCGGTCTGCGCGGCGGAGGTGATCTCGCACTACGGCGCGCGGCCCGAAGCCGATCTCAAGGCGCTGGTGGCGGCACGCCTCGGCGTCTGAGGGCCGGCCGCCGATGGCGATGCCCCTTTCGGGCAGGGGATAAATCGGCGGCGCTCGCTTGTCTCGCCCTGCCCTCGCCGCCACATTGCACGTCATGGCCAACCGCCCGCCTGCGCGCCCCCGGCAGACCGCTCCGACCGGAGTGGTCAAGGCCGTGCTTGGCCCGACCAATACCGGCAAGACCCATCTGGCGATCGAGCGGCTCTGCGCCCATTCATCGGGCGCGATCGGGTTTCCGCTGCGCCTGCTGGCGCGCGAGGTCTATGACCGGGTCTGCGCGATCAAGGGGGCAGAGCGGGTTGCGCTGATTACCGGCGAGGAACGGATCGAGCCGAAGGACGCGCGCTGGCTGCTTTGCACTGCCGAGGCCATGCCCGCCCGGCCTGATCTGGCCTTCGTGGCGCTGGATGAGGCGCAGCTTTCGGCCGACCCCGAACGCGGCCATGTCTTCACCGATCGCCTGCTCCATACCCGCGGGCGCGAGGAGACGATGCTGCTCGGCTCATCCAGCCTTGAGCCGATGGTCAGGGCGCTGGTGCCCGAAGCCGAGATCGTGACGCGCCCGCGCTTTTCCACGCTCAGCCACGTGGGGGCCAAGAAGCTTTCGCGCATTCCGCCGCGCAGCGCCATCGTGGCGTTCAGCGCCGAACAGGTCTATGTCATGGCGGAGATGCTGCGCCGTTTCCGCGGCGGGGCGGCGGTGGTGATGGGTGCGCTTTCGCCCCAGACGCGCAATGCCCAGGTGGCGATGTATCAGGCAGGCGAGGTCGATTACCTCGTTGCCACCGATGCCGTGGGCATGGGCCTGAACCTTGATGTTCATCACGTGGCCTTTGCCGGTCTTGCGAAATACGACGGATACCGCCAGCGCCGTCTGACGCCTGCCGAAATGGCCCAGATTGCCGGGCGCGCCGGGCGTCATCAGCGCGATGGGACATTCGGCACGCTGGCGGGCACCGGCGGGCGCGATCCGGAGTTCACGCCGGAGGAAATCTACGCGATCGAAGAGCACCGGTTTGCCCCGCTCACGCGCCTGTTCTGGCGCGAAGCGGAGCCGCGCTGCGAGAGTCTGGCGACCCTGATCGAGGATCTGGAAAGCCCCCCGCCCCGGTCCGAACTGGCGATGCCCCCGCAGGCGATCGATCTGGCCGTGCTGAAGCTTCTGGCCGAGGATGCCGAAGTGGCGGCAAGCGTGCGCGGCGCACGCGCGGTGCAGCGCTTCTGGGAGGTGTGCCGCCTGCCCGATTTCCGCCAGCAGGGTGCCGAAACCCATGCGCGCTTTGTCGGCCGGTTGTGGCAGGATCTGCGCCACGGCTATCTGGGAGCCGATTATGTGGCGCAGGCGATTGCCCAGCTCGACAATCCTTCCGGCGACATCGACACGCTTCAGGCCCGCATCGCGGCGATCCGTTCATGGGCCTATATCGCCCAGCGGCCAGACTGGGTGCTGGCGAAGGACGAAATGTCGGCCCGCGCGCGTGCGGTGGAGGCCCGGCTTTCGGATGCTCTGCATGCCCGGCTGACCGAACGCTTTGTCAACCGCCGCACCTCGGTGCTGATGCGCAAGGCCGGAGCGGACGCGGGGCTGCTGCCGGTGCGCCTTTCGGATGAAGGCGCGCTGCTGGTGGATGAGGAGCCGATCGGCCATATCGAGGGCTTTCGCTTCATCGTCGATCCGCTGGCGCGCGCGGCCGACCGCAAGCTGCTGCTGGCGGCGGCCGAGCGCCACCTTCCCGCCCTGCTGGAGGCGCGCGCGACGGCACTGATCGCGGCAGCGCAAAGCGATGAAGGGCTGGCATTCGAGGATACCGCGCTGGTCTGGCAGGAAGGCGTGGTCGCGCGGCTTGAACGCGGGCGGCGGATGCTTGAGCCTCGGCTGCGGCTCGATCCGGCGCTTGATCGGCTGGCACCCGCCGTCAGGGCGCGGGTGGTGCAGGCGCTCGGTTCGTGGCTCGATGCCCGGCACCAGCGCCGGATCGGGAGCCTGCTGGCGCTGGACGAGCAGAGCCGTGATCCCGGCGCCGGACCGGAACTGCGCGCACTGCTGCTCCATCTCGTCGAAGCGGGCGGCGTTCTGTCGCGCGAGGAATCGGGGCTGGACCGGCTTGACCCGGAACAGCGGGCCCGCCTGAAAACGCTGGGCGTGCGCATCGGGGCGCTGGATCTTTATGTGCCGGCCGCATTGCGCCCGGCCGCCATCCATGCCTGGCACCGGCTTGCGCGGCTGTGGTGCGGTGCAGCCAGCCCGCCTCCCCCTTTGCCGCCCGAAGCGATGCAGCCCGTGGTGCATGGCACGCTTGCGCCTGCCGGTTATCGGCGCTTCGGCAAGGAAGCCCTGCGGGTGGATCTGGCGGAAAAGCTGCTTCAGGCCGCGCACCGGGTCAGGCTGGGCACCAGGGCACGGCGAGTGGCGCTCGATCCGGGCATGGCGCGTTCGATGAACCTTTCAACGGCGGGCTATGCCGCCCTGCTGCGCGCGGGCGGCTTTCGCGTGCACGTGGCCCCTGCCCTGCCCGAACGCGCATACGGCCCGCCGCTTCCGCCGCTGTGGGAATGGCGGCCGCGGCGCGCGGCACGAGACGCGGCCGGAAACGGGACAGCAGACAGGGCAGGCGACCGGGCGGGACCGCCACCGAGGAATGCAGGCAGGCGCCCGCCTGCGCAGGCAGAGCGAAAGGTGCCGGATGGTGCCTTTGCCGCGCTCGCCGGGCTGCTTGTGCGCTAGGGCGGATCGGGCCGGATGCCGCGTGGGGCGGGTCTGGCGGTAGAGGAGGAAGACGGCCTTTGCGGATCGACAAGTTCCTGTGGTTCACGCGCTTTGCCGGCAGCCGCGGTCTGGCGCAGGACTGGGTGGGCGCGGGCCATATCCGCATCAATGGCAGGCGGATCGAGCGGTGCAGCGCAGGCGTGAAGACGGGCGACGTCCTGGTCCTGCCGATGCGCAGCCGGGTGACGGTAATCGAGGTGCTGGCGATCCCGGCACGGCGCGGACCGGCGCTGGAAGCGCAAGCCTGCTACCGCGTGCTCGACCCGACCAGTGATGATGCGCTTGACCTTCCCGCCCAAGTGCCTCTAGCACGGCCTCAAACAGACACCTGAGGGATCAATTCGCCATGACGTATGTTGTCACCGACGCCTGCATCCGCTGCAAGTTCATGGATTGCGTCGAGGTATGCCCCGTTGACTGCTTCTACGAGGGCGAGAACATGCTGGTGATCAACCCCAGCGAATGCATCGACTGCGGCGTCTGCGAGCCGGAATGCCCGGCAGAGGCGATTCTCCCCGATACCGAATCCGGTCTGGAGCAGTGGCTTGAGCTGAACGCCAAGTATTCGGCGGAATGGCCCAATATCACCGCCAAGAAGGATCCGCCGGCCGATGCCGACGAGCACAAGGGCGAAGAGGGCAAGTTCGAGAAGTATTTCTCGGCCGAACCCGGCGAAGGCGACTGATTTGCCCCGCTTTTCCTGACCATGGCCGGGAGGCCCTGCGATGACGCAGGGCGCCGCCCCTTGTCCTGCCCCGGCAGGACAGATGCATCCGGTCCGGAGGCATGTGCGGCTCCATGCTGCACTGCCGCGCGATCAGGGGTGGCAATTTTGTTGCTGAACTGCTATATGGCTGGTCAAGCGCCGGTGGGCTTTCGCCTGTCCGGCGTCTTTTCACCACGAAAACGGCAGGACAAAACAGGCAATCGGATCGCAAGCCCTGCATGACCGACCTCATGGCGCGCGATTGCCATGGCGTTTGCCCCATGCATTTCCCCCAAGGTCTTGCCCTTCCTTGTCGCCCGTCCTGCCTGCGTCGAAAGGATTACCAATGGCAGCCAAGGCTCTTGCCTTCGATGTTGGGGACTACGTCGTTTATCCGAAGCATGGTGTCGGCCGGGTGGTCGAACTTCAGGACGAAGAAATTGCCGGCATGAAGTTGCAGCTCTATGTGCTGCGCTTCGAAAAGGAGCGCATGACGCTGCGCGTTCCGGTGAACAAGGTCGAAGCCATCGGCATGCGCAAGCTGTCTTCGGACAAGACGCTGCGCGAAGCACTCGATACCCTCAAGGGCAAGCCCAAGGTCAAGCGCACCATGTGGTCGCGCCGCGCGCAGGAATACGAAGCGAAGATCAATTCGGGCGATCTGGTTTCGATCGCCGAAGTGACCCGCGACCTGTTCCGCGCCGACGACCAGCCCGAACAGTCCTATTCGGAACGCCAGATTTTCGAAGCGGCCTCCTCGCGCCTTGCCCGCGAACTGGCGGCGATGGAAAAGACCGACGAGCCGACCGCGCTCAAGAAGATCCTCGCGATCCTCAACGAACACGCGCCCAAGTATTACGAAACCGCCTGATCGGGCGGGTTCGGCGCTGGCGCCGCAAAGGGGCCTCCGGGACACCGGAGGCCTTTTTTTATGCTTCGGATGCCCGGCAACCTGTGCCTCTGGAAGTCCGACCGGCGCATCATGACAGTCGACTGGCGACATGGCCCGAATCATTGCCGCGTGTTATCTGGATAACACACCAAGGATTGCGGGGAGAGAGCGCGCCATGTTCCACAATGTCGTCCGTGCCGTCACCACCGTTGCCGCCCTGGGGCTGACGGCGACGCTGGCCGCCTGCGATTCAGGCTCGGTTTCCTTCAACGGCGAAAAGGGCGTGCCGCTGGACAAGCTCGACCGGAGCGGCCCTGCGCCGACCGCGATCGCCCTGCTGGGGCCGGACAGGGTGCGCGTGGTTCGCGGCGACAGCCTTGCGATCAGCGTCGAGGGCGAGGGCGCCGAACGCCTGCGCTTCGCGCTGGGCAAGGGACAGCTTGGCATTGCCCGCGAGGGCTGGAAGATCGGCCAGGATACACGCCCGGCGACGGTCACGGTCACGCTGCCCGCGCTCAGGGAACTGGTTCTGGCCGGATCGGGCGAGATCATTGCCGATGAACTGCGCGGCGAGGAAGCGAAGATCGTGATTGCCGGAACCGGCCTGGTCGAGGCGCGCGCGATCGATGCCGGAAAGCTTGGCATCGATGTGGTCGGAGCGGGCACGCTGCGCGCGGCGGGCAGGGCCAGGACGCTGGACATGACCGTGGCCGGCAGCGGCGATGCGGAAATGGACGGGCTGGCCGTGGACGAAGCGAAAGTGGATGTGGCCGGTTCCGGACGCTCCCGCTTTGCCTCGAACGGCACGGTCAAGGCCAACATCATGGGATCGGGCGAAGTGCGCGTTTTCGGCCGTGCCACCTGCAAGATCAGCGCCATGGGATCAGGCAAGCTGATCTGCGAGAATGGCGTTGCCGATGAAGCCGCTGCCACCCCCGCCGCCGGAAAATAGACCCGAAGCGATCAGGCCTGCTGGATATAGACGCGCATCGCGTCGGCCTCGGCCTCGATCTTGTCGAGCCGGTGCTTCACCAGATCGCCGATAGAGACAAAGGCGACCATCTGCCCGCCTTCCACCACGGGCAGGTGCCGGAAACGGCGCTGGGTCATCAGGGCAAGGGCTTCCATGACCGGGGTCTGCGGGGTCACGGTGACGACCGGCGCGGTCATCATGTCGCGCACCTTCATGTGCAGGGCCGCCTCGCCATGCCGGTGCAGCGAACGGATCATGTCGCGCTCGGAGAAGATTCCGGCAACCGCGCTGCTGCCATCCTCGACCGGGAGCGCGCCGATGCGATGGCGGGCCAGCATGTCTATCGCCTCGGAAACCTGTGCGTCGGCGTGGACGCTCCACACTTCGCCGCGTCCGGCAATGACTTGCGCAATCGTCATGGCATCCTCCTCTGGCGGAATGCGGACCTTGCGCCTTCGGGCGTCTTTTCGGGCCGCCTGATCTCCACTAGGGATCATGACACTTTGTGGCCGGTTGTCAAAGCAGATGCCGGTCCCTTTTGCAGCAACCCGTTTTCCACCGGGCAAAGGATCCGATCATGCAAGGCCGCTCACCGCTCGATGATCCGCAGAACGCCGCCTTTGCCTGGGCGCGCTATCGCCTCATCATGAAGGGCATGGCATGGTTCAGCACGGCCGTGGTGGCGGTGGTTCTGGCCGTGCTCCATGCGCTGATCGGCTTCGTCTCGATCCACCTCTACATTGCCAGCGCACTGGGCGTGTGGCTGACGATCATGCTGATGGCCGCGCTCATGGGGCTGGTCTTCCTGTCGAGCGGGACCGGCCATGACGAGAGCATCGAAGACCGGCTGGAGACCGAGCGCAACCGCTGAAAGGCACCGTGAAGGCAGGGACATTGAGGTTTCGGCCCTCAGCGCCTATCTTTCCCCCATGACCGACACCGCACTCACTTCGCCCGTCTCGCTTGCTCCCAGTGCCGCCGCGCGGGTCGCCGCGATTGCGGCAAAGCAGGGCAAGCCCGCGATCCTGCGTCTTTCGGTCGAGGGCGGGGGCTGTTCGGGCTTCCAGTACAGGTTCGGGCTGGCCGATGCGCCTGAAGAGGGCGACACGATTGCCGAGACCGACGGGGTGCGGCTGGTGGTGGACGAAGTGAGCCTTGGCCTGCTCGAAGGCAGCGTGGTGGAATATGTCGAATCGCTGGGCGGTGCGGCCTTCCGGGTCACGAATCCGCAGGCGGCATCCGGCTGTGGTTGCGGAGCCTCCTTTGCCATCTGATGACTGGTCTGGCATTGCGGCTGGTGCCATAGGGCGGCTGGTGCCATAGGGCGGTCGGTGCCATAGGGCGGTCGGTGCCATAGGCGGTCCTGCCACTGCGGAAATGCCGGACATATGACGATCAGGGTTGCCAGCTTCAACATCAACGGGATTAAGGCGCGCCTGCCGCGGCTGCTGGAATGGCTTGAGGAAACCCGGCCTGCGGTGGCCTGCCTTCAGGAAATCAAGACGCAGGACGAGGGCTTTCCCGCCGCCGAGTTCGAGAAGATCGGCTATCAGGCGATCTGGCACGGCCAGAAGGGTTTCAACGGCGTGGCCATCCTGGCCGACGGGGAAGCCCCCGTCGAGGTGCAGCGCGGCCTTGCCGGAGAGCCTGAGGACGAGCATTCGCGCTATCTCGAAGCCGATGTGAAGGGCCTGCGCGTGGTGTGCATCTACCTGCCCAACGGCAACCCGCAGCCCGGCCCCAAGTTCGATTACAAGCTGCGCTGGATGGAGCGGCTGCGCGCGCGCATGCGCCAGATTTCCGCCGAGGAAGTGCCCGCGCTGGTGATCGGCGATTACAACGTGATCCCTGAGGACAAGGACACGTTCTCGGTGAAGGCCATGGCCGACGATGCGCTGATGCAGCCCGAATCGCGCGATGCCTACCGGCGCCTCATCAACGATGGCTGGACCGACGCGATCGACCTGCACCATCCGCAGGGCGGGATCTGGACCTTCTGGGATTATCAGGCAGGCGCCTGGCAGCGCGACCACGGTTTTCGCATAGATCATGCGCTGCTTTCGCCCGAACTGGCAGACCGGCTCGTGGCCGCAGGCGTGGACAAGGCCTATCGCGGGCGCGAAAAGGCCAGCGACCACGCGCCGGTCTGGGTCGAGCTGCGCGACTGACAGGCCCGTGCGGCCATCCTTTTGTCGCAGCTATTGAACGGCTGGCAGAATTGCCCGTGTGGCGCGCGCCAGCCTGTGCAGGGCGTCACCGCGTGTTAAGGTGAATTCCGGCAAGGGCCGGATCATCGACAAGTGGTGAAAGCTATCCGATGGGCCTGTTCAAGCCTGACCTGTTCCGTTCGCTGGCCCTGGGTTTCCTGCTGGGCGCCGCCGTCATGGCCGTAACGGCCGGGACGACCGCGCTGGCAACGCCCGAAGCGGAAACCACCCTGACGCACGCTGTTGCGGACTGACATGCTCCGCCCCGGCCTGAACGCGCTGCTGGCGGCGGGCATCGGGATCATCGCCGCACCGCAGGCATCGCAGGCAAAGGAAAGCCTTCCCGAAGGCGCGATGGCAACGCCGCCCGCCGCAGTCGAGGCGCGCGAGGCGCCCGGCCAAAAGCAGGCGATCTTTGCGGGCGGATGCTTCTGGGGCATCGAGGCGGTGTTCAGCCATCTGAAGGGCGTGACCAGCGTCGTTTCAGGCTATCACGGCGGCGAGAAGCAGGACGCCATCTATGATGTGGTCGGAACCGGGCGCACCGGCCATGCCGAGGCGGTGCGCGTGACCTATGATCCGGCGGTGATCCGCTATGACCAGCTGCTGCGCGTGTTCTTCGCGGTTGGCGCGAACCCCACCCAGCTCAACTACCAGGGACCGGACAAGGGGCCGCAATACCGCAATGCGCTGGTGCCGCTGGGAGTGGAGCAGAAGCGCGTGGCGGCTGGCTATCTGGCGCAGTTGCGGCGGCTGGACCTGTGGAAGAAGCCGATCGTGACCGGGGTGGAGCCTTACCGGGCGTTCTACCCGGCCGAAGCCTATCATCAGGACTTTGCCGACCGGAATCCCGATCACGGCTATATCAAGCGCTGGGACGCGCCCAAGCTGCGCGCGCTGAAGGTGCTGTTTCCCGATCTCTACAAGCCGGACTTCACGCGCAACTGATTTGCGCAATGCGCCCGATCTGCCTATCAGGTGGCAATGTCCGCCCACCACCATCACGATTTTGCAGGCGAACGGCTGATTGCCGCCGCGCGCGAGGCGCTGGTGGCATCGGGCGAGCAATGGACCGATATGCGCGCCGACGTGTTCGAGGCGCTTGCCGGGCGCGAACGCCCCGCCTCTGCCTACGACATTGCCGAAGCGGTGGGCGCGCGGCGCGGCAAGCGCGTGGCGGCCAATTCGGTCTATCGCATCCTTGACCTGTTCGTGCGGACCAATCTGGCGCGCCGGGTGGAAAGCGCCAATGCCTATGTCGCCAACAGCCATCCCGGCTGTCGGCATGACTGCATTTTCCTGATCTGCGACCTGTGCGGCAAGGCGGTGCACAGCGATGACGATGCCCTGACCGGGGCCTTGCGCATGGCGGCGCAGACGGCAGGCTTTGCCGAAGTCCGGCCGGTGGTGGAAATCCGCGGGCATTGCGCGGACTGTGCGGCGGACGATTAGATCACGCCGCCCGTATCTTGCCTGTGGGGGGGGGCAGCTTGCACGATCAGAACCACGCGCCGCACCAGATGCCGACCCGCAAGCAGTTTGCCGCGGTCATTTCCGGCAATGCGCTGGAGTTCTACGATTTCCTGAGCTTCAGCTTCTTTGCGGTGAACCTTTCGCGGGTCATGTTTCCGACAGACGGCGCACAAACCGCCTTGCTGCTGACCTTGATGACCGCAGGCGCCGGATTTGGCGCAAGGCCGCTGGGGGCCATCCTGTTCGGCCTGCTGGGCGACCGGATCGGGCGGCGGCCGACCATGCTGGCAACCTTTGCGCTGATGGGAGCAAGCGCGCTGGGGCTGGCGCTGACCCCCGGCCATGCGGCCATCGGCATGTGGGCGCCGGTTCTGGTGGTGGCGTTCCGCCTGCTGCAAGGGCTGGCCGCGGGCGGCGATGTGGGGCCGACAACCGCCTTTCTTGCCGAAAGCGCGCCGCCCGAA
Source organism: Novosphingobium sp. (assembly GCA_046294595.1). GTDB lineage: Bacteria > Pseudomonadota > Alphaproteobacteria > Sphingomonadales > Sphingomonadaceae > Novosphingobium. The sequence goes on along the minus strand of JBKBKD010000024.1, from coordinate 27,239 downwards.
CGGCGCGGCCTGCTGATTGCGCTGCAACTGGTGGCCATGCGCATCGGCGTGCTGGCCAGCGGCATGGTGGGGCTGGTGCTGGCCAGCCTGCTCACGCCTGCACAGCTCGATGCCTATGGCTGGCGCATTGCCTTTGCGCTGGGCGCGGCCATCGTTCCGCTGGCCTTCATCCTGCGGCGCAGGCTGGGGGAGACGCTGCACCTGCCCGAACAGGGCGCGCAGGTGGTGCGCGAACTGGATCTGCGGGCCTATGGCGCCGCCATGCTGGGGGTGTTCGGGTTCCTTCTGGCAGGCGCGACCGGCGATTTCCTGTTCGTCTATGCCGTCACCTTTCTCAAGCTGCCCGTGACCAACAGCTACCTGCTGCAAATGGCGGCAGCGGCCACGCAGATCGTGGGGCTGCTGGCGGGCGGCTGGCTGGGCGACCGGATCGGGCGGCAGCGCGTGAACCTTGCCGTGGCGCTGCTGGCGGCGGTGGTTTCGCTGCCGCTGTTCCGCTGGGGCATTGCCGCAGGGGCCGCGCCGGGCCAGCTTGCCTTGGCGGCGGCCTTGCTGCTGCTGCTCGCCACGGTGTCGGCGGCGGTGGCCTATGCCGCCTTTGTCGAGATCACCCCCAAGCGCCACCGGGCGGGGCTGGTGGGCATCGGCTATGGCGTGGTCGTGGCGATCACCTTCGGGCTGACCCCCGTGCTGCTGACCCGCTACATGGCGCGCACCGGCGATCTGGCCGCGCCGGGATATGCCTTCGTTCTGGCGGCGGTATTGCTGACCATTTCGGCACTGCTGATGCAGCGCTTTGCCCCCCGTCCGATGGGGCAGGGTGCAGGCGGCGGGCACGGCGCTGCATGATCGGGTTCGACAGTGCCAATTCATCGGTGTAAGGGCAGTGGGATGAGTTCAGAACCGGCAACGCCGCTGCTAGACACGGTCAAGACCCCAGACGATCTTCGCAAGCTTGCGCCTTCGCAGCTTCGCCAGCTTTCCGACGAGCTGCGCGCCGAAATGATTTCCGCCGTGGGCACCACGGGCGGGCATCTCGGTTCGGGGCTGGGCGTGGTCGAGCTGACGGTGGCGATCCACTACGTTTTCAACACGCCCGAGGACAAGCTGGTGTGGGACGTGGGCCATCAGGCCTATCCGCACAAGATCATCACCGGCAGGCGTGACCGTATCCGCACGCTGCGCCAGGGCGGGGGGCTTTCGGGCTTCACCAAGCGCAGCGAAAGCGAATACGATCCCTTCGGCACCGCGCATTCGAGCACGTCGATCTCGGCGGCGCTGGGCTTTGCCCTTGCCAACAAGCTCCAGGGCAAGCCGGGGCGCGGCATCGCGGTAATCGGCGATGGCGCGATGAGCGCGGGCATGGCCTACGAGGCCATGAACAATGCCGGCGAGGCGGGCAACCGGCTCGTCGTGATCCTCAACGACAACGACATGTCGATCGCGCCGCCGGTGGGCGGGCTTTCGGCCTATCTCGCCCGGCTGGTGTCCTCCCGCCAGTTCCTTGGCCTGCGGGAAATCGCGCGCAAGCTCTCGCGCCATCTGCCGCGCCCGCTGCACCAGGCCGCCCGCAAGACCGACGAGTTCGCGCGCGGCATGGCCATGGGCGGCACCCTGTTCGAGGAACTGGGCTTCTACTACGTCGGCCCGCTCGACGGACACAATATCGACCAGCTCATCCCCGTGCTGGAGAACGTGCGCGATGCCGCCGAAGGGCCGTGCCTTGTCCATGTGGTGACGCAGAAGGGCAAGGGCTATGCCCCCGCCGAACAGGCGGCCGACAAGTATCACGGCGTGCAGAAGTTCGATGTCGTCACGGGCGAGCAGGTCAAGGCCAAGGCTTCGGCTCCCGCCTATCAGAACGTCTTCGGCGAAACGCTGGCCAAGCTGGCCGAGACCGATCCGAAGATCTGCGCGATCACCGCGGCAATGCCCAGCGGAACCGGCGTGGACAGGTTTGCCAAGGCCCATCCCGCGCGCACGTTCGATGTGGGCATTGCCGAACAGCACGCGGTGACATTCGCCGCTGGCCTCGCCGCCGAAGGCATGCGCCCGTTCTGCGCGATCTATTCCACCTTCCTGCAGCGCGCCTTCGATCAGGTGGTGCATGACGTGGCGATCCAGAACCTGCCCGTGCGCTTTGCCATCGACCGTGCCGGGCTGGTGGGCGCCGATGGCGCAACCCATGCCGGATCGTTCGACATCACCTATCTGGCAACGCTGCCGAACATGGTGGTCATGGCGGCGGCCGACGAGGCCGAACTGGTCCACATGACCTATACCGCCGCCTGCCATGACAGCGGTCCCATTGCCTTCCGCTATCCGCGCGGGAACGGCACCGGGGTGCCCCTGCCCGAAGTGCCGGAGCGTCTGGAGATCGGCAAGGGCCGCATCGTGCGCGCGGGCAGCAAGGTCGCGATCCTGTCGCTGGGCACCCGGCTTGCCGAGGCGCTCAAGGCGGCCGATCAGCTTGAAGCCAAGGGCCTGTCCACGACCGTGGCGGACCTGCGCTTTGCCAAGCCGCTCGACGAGGCGCTGATCCGCCAGTTGATGACCACTCATGAAGTGGTCGTCACGATCGAGGAGGGATCGATCGGCGGGCTGGGCGCGCATGTGCTGACGATGGCAAGCGACGAGGGCCTGACCGATGGCGGCCTGAAGATCCGCACGATGCGCCTGCCCGACGTGTTTCAGGACCACGATACGCCTGAGCGGCAGTATGATGCGGCAGGTCTCAACGCGCCGCACATCGTCGATACCGTGCTCAAGGCGCTGCGCCACAATTCGGCCGGGGTCAGCGAAGCGCGGGCCTGAGCCTGAACAATTCGGGTTGAACACTAGAAAAGGGCCGCCGGAGCAGTTCCGGCGGCCCTTTTTCGCGGGATGATCGCGCGCGCCCTGCCTTCAGCCGATCCACAGCCACAACCCGGCGGGGATGCCGAAGAAGTGGTAGTGCGCCCAGGTGATGAGGAACCACGCCACCAGTGCCAGCAGCCAGATTTCGCGCAGCGCGCCCAGCCGGCGCCAGCGCGGCCAGAAGCTGGTGCGGCGCTGCCAGGGGGCGAACTCGCGGCTGTTGCCCGCCAGCTTGCGCTTGTCCTGAAGGTGCGATCCGACCAGCGCCAGCACGATCATCCCGGTCATGAAGATGATGACCCGGAACGTGGGCGCGGCAATGATGTGGCCCAGCGCCCAGAGCGCGATGCCCCACATCATCGGGTGGCGCGTGATCGAATAGACACCCATCGGGATGACCGTGCCGAGGCCCGCATTGTTCTGCCCCGGCAGGGCCGGATTGCGCACGAACGAGGGGAACAGCAGCGCCATGGCAACGATCGTCAGCACGCTGGCGATGATCCACGGGACCAGCGCGGTTCCATCCCACAGCGCAAGCCCGCTGGCCGACCGATCGAAGGCAACCATGGCCCAGACGAAAGTGCCGAGCGAAACGGCGGAGTAGAAGATGAGAAAGCCCTGCGCACCCATGGCCGAGGCCAGACCGCGCCGCAGCGGGCCAGACATGGCAAAGTGGCTCAGCACGAAAATGGTCGTGGCCACCAGAAGGTGGATCAGCGCGTAGTCCATCGTTCTTTTCTCTGCGACATGCCCGCTCGAAGCGGGGTTTGTTTGGAACTCCCGCTAAACGAAAGTAAGGCGCCGGGCAACTTTCCCCAAGGGTCAATTCACTCCGTTCCGAAAGTTCCGGACCCTCACTCAACCCCGTGCATAAGCCTTTTCAGCGGTATCGCTATGAGAAGCAGCACAGCGCCGATGCCCACCGAAATCCAGCCGATGGTGCTGAACACGCCGACATAGGTTTCAAGGCTGACCTTGAGGTTGGTGACCTGCCCGCCCACCGTCTCGACGCTGGCGACCTGTGCGACCATACCGGCCACATATTGCGCCACGGCGATGGAAAGGAACCAGACGCCCATCATCATTCCCACGATGCGCGCCATCGAGAGCTTGGTAATCATCGAAAGACCCACCGGCGAAATGCACAGTTCGGCCATCGAATGAACCAGATAGAGCCCGGCCAGCCAGACCAGACCGACCTTGAACTGCGCATCGGCGAACTGTGCGCCCCAGACCAGCAGCAGGAAGCCGCCGCCCACGCCCATGAGCGCGATGGCGAACTTGACCGGGATCGATGGTTCGATCCCGCGTCGGGCCATGGCATTCCACATGAGGCTGAACAGCGGGGCCAGCGTGACGATGAACAGCGCGTTGAAGATCTGCGTCTGCCCGGCGGGCATGACATAGACCTCATCGTTGCCGAAGCCCTGGCTGCGGGCATAGACCATGCCGGCAAAGCCCGCCGCCATGACGATGCCGAAGGCAAGGCCCATGCGCCGCTTCGTCTCGGCCGTTTCGCCATTTCCGAAAAAGCGCGTGAGCAGCCAGCCAAGGCCGCCCAGCAGCACCGCGAAGAACAGGTAATAGCTGGCGGGCGCGCTGCGGAACATGGCGAAGAGCGGCCGCGTCCAGCCCACTTCGAGCACGGTGTTGCGTTCCGCAAAGAGCGTGAGCGATGAGCCGGCCTGTTCGAACAGGGTCCAGAACACGGTGTTGAACACGATCAGCACCATGGCGGCCAGCATCATCTGGAACTCCACCCGGCTGCCCGCGGCAAAGGCCCAGACGAGGATGGCCGGCACTGCCACCAGGAATGTGCCGAACATCATCTTGCCCATGATCGGCAGGCCGAGGAAGTAGCCGATCAGACCTTCGCCTGCCTGCGGCGGCACATAGGCCATGAGATTGGTGAACAGGAAGAAGAACAGCGGAATGCACACCAGCGCTGCGCCGTAGATCAGCCAGTCCTTGCGCGGATCGGCCCCGGCCGGGCGTTCGCCATAGCCATCCAGACGCCCGCCATCGAACTGGAACAGCAGCCAGGAAAAGGTCATGCCCAGTGCGGCAAGGCCGAAGCCTGCCCACCAGCCCACGCTTTCGGCAAGGATCGGGCAGAAGAACTGCGAGATCAGCGAGCCGAGGTTGATGCCCATGTAGAAGATGGTGAAGCCCGCATCGCGCCGCCGGTCGCCGTCGGCATAGAGCGTGCCGACGATGGTGGAGATATTGGGCTTGAAGAAGCCGTTGCCGATGGTGACGAGCGAAAGGCCGATCAGCAGGATGGCGATGTGCAGTTCGGAACGCTCGCCGTCGGACTGGAAGCCGCCGGGCGCAACCCGCCTGGCCTCGGTGCCGTCGGCGGCTTTCAGCGAGACCGACTTGTCCTCGTTGCCGACGATTTCGAGCTTTTGCCCCGCCATTTCGAGCGAGCGCACTTCCTTGCCGCCCGTTTCGGTGACGGTCACTTCATAGCGCTGGCCTTCGATCAGGGCATAGGGCCTGGCTGCCTCGCCGCCGAAGCAGAGCATGAAATAGCCGATCGCCATCATGACCGCGCCGAACTTCACCGAACGCTTCGAGCCGAGATAGCGGTCGGCCACGAGGCCGCCGATCAGCGGGGTGAGATAGACCAGCGCGGTGAACCCGCCATAGATGCCCGTGCTCGTCCGGTCGTTGAACAGGAAATGCTTGGCCAGATAGAGCGTCAGGATCGCCCGCATTCCGTAATAGCCGAAGCGCTCCCACATCTCGGTGGTGAACAGGCGCTTGAGCTGCGGCGGATGGCCGAACCATTCTCCCGCAGTCCCGTGCTGCGGGAGCGGGCCGTTGGCGTTGGCGTTGGCGCTGGCGGGGGCGGGGGCGACTGACGTGTTTTCCTGAGCCATGCGGGCGAGCGTTCTCGTCTGGTTTGCGCGGTTTGACAGGGATGCGCGGGTTGACTGGGTTACGCAGTTTGACTGGCGCCCGCGCCTCTCCCGCGCGGGCTTCCTTATTTCTGCGCTCTAAAGCGCTGTACGGGCTTGGCAAGAAACTATTTTCAACCGTTACCAGTCTGGCGCAAACGAATGCCGTTGTGCGTATAGCTGTATTATGGCAGCGAAACACCATGAACGAGCCGAGGAGCCAGCCCGTCCGCCCGGTCTATCTGCGCCTGCGCGACGAGATCTGCGCTGCAATCCTTGACGGGCGCTATGCCGAAGGGGAAATGCTGCCTTCGGTGCGCGCCTTTGCCCGGCAGCACGGGGCCAATCCCCTGACTGTCGCCAAGGCCTACCAGCAGTTCCAGGACGAGGGGCTGGTGACGGTCCAGCGCGGCATCGGCATGTTCGTGGTGCCGGGTGCAGCCGAAACCCTGCGTGCGCGCGAGCGAGAACGCTTCCTTCAGGAGGAGTGGCCGCATATCGCGGCGCGGATGCAGCGGCTCGGACTGGTTGCGGCCGACCTTGCCTGATGACTGGGCCTGATGACTGGGCCTGATGACTGGGCCTGAGTGCCGGGCCTGAGGGCGGGGCGAGCGCCCGAACCGGACGGTATTTCGCGGGAAATTGTCCTCTCAACCGATTGTAATGATCCAATAACCATGGCAGGATTGTCAATCGCGTCCTTACGGGGGTTCGGGCGCGGGGATCAGCATGAAGATTGGGGGGCGTCCGGCAGGATGCCAGGCGGAGGGATAAGCATGATCAGATCGGAGCTGCTACAGGCGCTCGCCAAGGAAAGCCCTGGCTTGCGCAGCGAAGAGATCGAGCGCGTGGTCGACGTCTTCTTCGACGAGATCGCAAAGCGTCTGGCCGAAGGCGGCAGGGTGGAACTGCGCGGCTTCGGTGCCTTCTCCACGCGCGAGCGCGATGCCCGCAAGGGGCGCAACCCGCGCACCGGCGAGACGGTCGAAGTGCCGGGCAAGCGCGTCCCCTATTTCAAGGCGGGCAAGGAAATGCGCCAGCGGCTGAACGCCGATTGAGCCTTTGCCCGGCAAGCGGGCGCTCCACCGGCCATCGAAGATTGGCAAAACCGCGCTGAACCGGCCCGTTCAGGTTCGGCAAGCGCAAGCCATGCGGCTTGCACTGTAGCCCTGCCCTGTGGCAGGCGCACCTGGCGCAAGCGGACGTGGCGGAATGGTAGACGCCGGGGACTTAAAATCCCTTGAGCCTTGCTCGTGCGGGTTCGAGTCCCGCCGTCCGCACCAGTGCCATGATGGCGGAGCTGGCCTTTCCGGGACAAGCGCAGGTCCGTGCCGTCAGCGTTCGACGAGCGAGAAGGCGCCCCAGAGCGACGGGTCGGCGCCATCGGGAAACCGGCGATCGGCCATCATGCCAAGCATGGCCTTACGCAGCGCGGCGGCGCGGCCCAGCCCCCCGTCATGCGCGGTGATCGTGGCAATGCTCAGCCGGCTTGCAGCATCGTCGCGCACGGGCCAGAGCGAGACGAGCAGATTGGCGGCGCCTGCCTGAAGAAAGGCGCGGGCAAGGCCGGAATAGGTTGCCGAGCCGGGCTCGCGTTCGGCGCCGCTGTTGCAGGCGGAAAGGATCACCCATTCGGCATCGATGCGCAGCGAAGCGATTTCCGATGCCGTCAGCAGTGCGTCGTCGCCGCTGCCGGGCTGGGGGGTGAGCACCAGCGCCGGTTCGGCAAGGCCCGCATAGGCGCCTGCCATGATCCCGTGCGTGGCAAAGACCATCGTGCGATAGCCGCCCAGATCGGCCGCCTTGAGCCGGGATTCGGTTGCCTGCGCGCCGGTCAGCAGGAGCTGGCGTTCCCCTCCGAAAGTGCGGGCCAGTGCGCGCAGCTCGGCTTCCGCTCCGGCCAGCGGCGGCAGGGCTGCAATATCAAGCGCGGGCGCGGAACGGCCGCGCAGGGCAGCATCGCTTCCGGCATTGCCCGAAAGGAGCGGCGCCCCGATCCCGGCAAAGCCCCCCTTGCGCGGGGCCTGATGCGCGGGCGCAACCATGGCGGGGCGAAAGCTGAAGGCGAAGCGGCGGACCAGATAGGGCAGCTTGCCCAGCGGCAGGCGGCCAAGCCGTGCATCGTCAATGGTCCCGTGCAGCAGGACCGCAGGCGGGACCGAAAGGATGGGACCGGCGCTGAGCAGTTCGATCTCGTCGATCCCGTCAAGCGCCGCCAGCGTGGTCGGAGGCATGATGGCATTGCCCAGTGCCAGCGCGGCCTTGCGGTCGAAGGGGGGGCGGGACGGGCCCGGCTCCAGGCTGAGCCGCACTTGCGCGGCGGCGCGCTTCATCGCCGGAATCGAGAGATCGGCTTCGCCCCATGCCGTGCCATCGCGGCGCACGACAAGCGAAACGAGGCGGTTGTCGGTGGGAATGATCAGCAGGAGCGCACGGTTCGGGGCAAGCGATGCCTGCGCCTCGGCCAGCGTGCGCACTTCGGGTTCGCCCAGATGCGCGGCCGGTGCACCGCCCCTGGCCAGTGCGGCGTAGATTGTGCGGAACCCCTCTTCGGCTTTTGCCAGCCGTGCGGCCAGCGCCTCGGCTTCGGGGCTGTCGTGCTCGCTCGCCAGATTGCGCGCAGTGCGCAGGGCTTCGGCCTCGTCGGCCAGGCGCTCTGCCTCGGCAAGACGCGCGGCAGTGGCCGGATCGCGCAGGGCAAGGCGGCGCGCCACGCTGGCCGCGCTGGCCGAAACATCGGACCAGGCCATATACTGGGCTGCGGCGAAGGCGCTTTGCGTGTCGCCTGCGCGCAGGGCGATGGCGGCATAGCGCGAAAGGTTGACGCGATTGCGCGCGATGTAGTCGGCGCGCTCGGCCGGGGTGCGGTCGCTTGCGTGCATCTGCCTGCGCATCGCGGCGAACACGGGATCCACCGCAGCCTTTGCTGCCGCCGCATCGGCAGGATCGAACGAGCGCAGCAAGGCCGTGACCATTTCGCTGTTCTGCCTTACCCGCGATTCCACCGGCAGCTTGCGCGCGGCTTCCAGCCCGGCCTCAAGCTGTTCGCGGGCCTCGGCCCACCGTCCGGCATTGATGAGAACCGAAAGCCGCGCCTGCCGCACGATCTCGCGCGAGACGCGGGCCGACGGACCGGCTGCGGCAAAGCGCTGGTCGGCAGTCGCCAGATGGCGCAGCGCCAGATCGAGCGCGCTGTTCTCGAAAGCCTGCCGGGCCTGTTCGAGCGCGATGTTCCCGGCCAGTTCGGCATGGGCGGGTTGGGGCAGGGTGATGGCCAGGGCTTCGGCCCTTGCGATGAGGGCCGCAGCCTCTTCGCGCTGCTCCTGCTTGAAGACGATCCGCGCCAGTTCATAGAGCGTCTCGGCCATCTGCTCGTCGCGCGCCCTGCCCTGAAGCGCATGGCGCAACACGGCCTCCGCCTGACCGAGGCGCAGCACGTCGACCAGTTCCTCGGCATAGGCAAGCGTGGCGCGGTGCACCACGTCGGGGTTGCCCGGCGCATCTTCGAGGGCGATTTCGTGGGCGCGGCGGCTTGCAGCCAGCGCTTCGTCGAAGCGCCCGGCATAGGACAGCAGCGTGCTCTGCCGGGCCAGTGCCCCCACCAGCGCCGATGCCGTCATGCCGTCGGGCCGCATCAGCGCGATGGCTGCGCTGAGCCGGTCGAGCGCGCTTGCCAGATCGCCGCTGCGCTCGGCCGCCTGGCTTGCGGCGAGCAGCGCTTCAGGAGATTGCACCGTCTCCTGCGAAGCCTGCGCTGCGTCCTGCGCGACAGCCGGGCCGCATGCCGCGCCCGCAAGCATGGCAAGGGCAGGTGCGACGCCGGCCAGCGTGCGCGCAATCCATCCTGCCCGGCGCCCTGTAGCGACGTTCATCACGCTTGATCCCCCGTTTGCCCGCCGCCAGCAGGCTGTCGATCCCGGTGCCTGCCTGCCGCATCGGACCGCCTGCGGTAAAGATGCAATCTTGCGTGAAGGCACCCCGATTTTGAACAAGGTGACAATTCCCGTTAGCCCGAACATGGCAATCCTTGTCACTTGAGCGCGGCGGACGCGATGCGCAATCGAGGCGGACCAGTTACACATCGGGAGGTCCGAACTCATGAAAACCCGCCGTCCGGCCATTCAGCACCTTGCCCGGCAGGCAGGCAGGATCGCACTGTGCAGCCTGCCCTGCGGCGTGCTGGCGCTGCCCGCTCCGGCCTTTGCGCAGAGCGCCGGCGTGACCGGTGATGCCGCCATTGCCGGCAGGCCCGGCCAGCTTCTGGGGGTGGGCTTCGAGGATCTTTCCGGTGACGGCAGCACCATTGCCGCTACCATGCGCGTGGATGCGACGACCTATCGCGCCTATCGCGTCACGGCCACGGGGTTCGAGGCTCTGCCCGGCGCCAGCGGGGACGCCTATGTGCTTGCGCGCGGAGTTTCGGACAACGGCACTGTCATCGTCGGCTCGTCGGCAGCCACCTTTTCCAGCCGTGGCAGCGCGGTTGTCTGGGAAGGCACCGCGCTGACGGTGCTGGATCACCTTTCAAGCGTCGCGGCAACGCAGAACAGCGTGGCCTACGCCGTTTCCGGGAACGGCCGGGTGATCGTGGGGGCGAGCGCGGCAACCGGCGGTGGCCTGCGCGCCGTGCGGTGGACCGACAAGGGCGCGCCGCAGGACCTTCAGGGCACGGCCAACTTTTCCAGTTCTTCCGCCCGCAGCGCCAGCCGCGATGGCAGCGTGATCGTGGGCGAGGCCAACAGCACCCGGCTGGCGAACGAGGCGTTCGTCTGGACGGCAGAGGGCGGCATGATCGGCCTTGGGGTCTTGCCGGGCGATGCCGCAGGGGCCTTTCCGGCAAGTTTTGCCGCAGATGTCTCGGCAGATGGTTCTACCGTCGTCGGCTTCTCGAAGGGTGGCAATGGCGACAACAGCCAGGCCATCAAGTGGACCCGCGCAGGCGGCATGACGGGGCTGGGCTTCCTGCCATCGGGCCAGTCGAGCCGCGCGCTGGGCGTCAATGCCGATGGCAGCGTGATCGTGGGCTATTCCACCCGCCCGTCGAGCGTCGTGCCGAGCATTCAGGACACCGTTGCCGTGCGCTGGACTTCCAGCGGCATCCAGACCATTGCCGACTGGCTGAGCGCCAACAGCATAAACGTGGGCTCGAACACCTTCACCCAAGCCGTTGCAGTAAGCGATGATGGCCGCGTGGTGATCGGAGAAGGCCAGATCAACGGGACAACGCAGCAGTTCATCGCCCGCATCGCCGCCCCGGCCAGTGGCGGAACGACAGATGGCGGCTCAACCGGCGGCGGCACCACGGGCGGGGGAACGACGGGTGGAGGATCAACCGGCGGCTCTGCCGATGGCGGTTCGACGGATGGTGGTTCAACCGGAGGAGGCACCACCGGCGGTGGGGGCTTTGTCGGCATGCTCGACTATCTCCAGTCGGTCTCGCAAAGCGGCGGGGTGACGTTCCAGAACGTGATCAATGCCGCCAGCCTCACCCTGTTCGGGGCGCATCATCGCCCGCTCATGGATTTTGCGCAGGATGGCAGAACCTGCGCCTGGGCAACCGGCGACATTGCGGGCAGCAGCCGCAACAACCGGCGCAATTACAGCGGTGAACTGGGCCTGTGCCACGATTTCGGCGAGACGCTGCGCGTGGGCCTTGGCGGCGGCGCGGACCGCACCGAACTTGACCTTGCGCTGGGCGGCCGCTCCGTGATGGACGGCTGGCACATGGTTGGCGAAATCGATGTGAAGCCGGCCAATGGCCCGGTGGTGCTGAGCGTGCTGGGATATTACGGCGACTGGCGCGTGAACATCGACCGCGCCTATGCCAATGCCGCCACGATCGATCGTTCGCGCGGGCGCACCAAGGCGCGGGTCTGGGCGGTGCGCGGAAGGATCGACTGGCAGGATGCGCTGTCGCTGGGCGAGGGGGCAGGCATTTCGCCCTATCTGGCCTATACCCACCTTGATGCCACCATGGACGGCTATACCGAAACCGGCGGCGGCTTTCCGCTCACGCTCGGCAAGACCGGCGCCCGTCTTGACGAGACGCGGCTGGGAGCGGCGGCGGCCTTCCGTCTCGGCGAGAAGACGCGGCTGCGCGCGGCAGGTGAATGGGTTCACCGCTTTGGCGAGGCGCGGCCTGCGCTTGCCGGGACGATCATCGGTATCGGCGCCTTTGCCACGGTTGCGCCCGGCCAGGAACGGGACTGGGGGCGGCTTGGCCTTGATCTCGACTTCACGCTGGGCCGGGGCGTCCTGCTCAACCTTTCGGGCCATGCCATGGCCGGGCAGGGCGAGGATGCGCGCGCGGGCGGCAGCGTGAGCCTGCGCCTGGCGTTCTGAGCGCCAGGCGCAGGATGATGGAGCGCTGTCACAAAACCGTCGCAGCTTTAATATTTCCGCCATCGAACTGTCGCTCCACCGTCAAACAATGCGCCTAGCGCCCCTCTCGACAAGGATTTTCCCAAGGGGGGCTTACCAATGCTTCGTTCGCTTCGTGCCGCTGATCGCGGTCAGACGTTCCTGCGCGCGCTTCTGCTGGGCACGACCGCGCTGGCCTTCACCGCAACCGCCAACGCGCAGGAAGCGCCCGAAGGCGAGGAAGAGCAGCCCGGCATCGTGGTGACCGGCCAGCGCCCGATCGCCGAATCCGAAGCCGCCGCGCTTCAGGTGCAGAAGAATGCCGATTCGCTCGTGACGGTGCTTTCGGCCGACAGCGCGGGCCGTCTGCCCGACCAGAACATCGCGCAGGCCACCGGCCGTCTGCCGGGCGTGGCGGTCGAGCGCGATCAGGGCCAGGCCCGCTACATCAGCCTGCGCGGCGCGCCCAACTACTGGACCACGCTGAGCTTCGACGGCATCAACGTCGTCAGCCCCGAAGGCCGCGATGCGCGCTTCGACTCAATTCCCTCGGCCATTGCCAAGCAGGTGATCGTGTCCAAGGCGGTGACGCCCGACATGCCGGGCGAGACGGTTTCGGGCAACGTCAACGTCATCACCCGCTCTGCCTTCGATTTTCCGGGGCTGCACGTTCAGGGCAAGGCCGGCATCGGCTATGCCGAACTGGGCGACCGCCGCGAATACGAAGGCTCGCTGGTGCTGTCCGACCGGTTCAAGGCCGGTGACGGAGAGATCGGCATTCTCGTTTCGGGCACGTTCTTCGAACGCAACATGATTACCGACAACTACGAAATCGACTGGGAGCGCGTCTCGCAGGACCAGCGCCCCGGCAACGGCACCCGCTTCTGGGCGCGCGAAACCGAGAACAAGCTCTATCGCCTGACGCGGCGCAACTGGTCGGCATCGGGCCGGCTGGACTGGAAGCCGAATGACGATCACATGATCTCGGTGCGTTCGGTCTATACCATCTTCACCGACGACGAAGCGCGCGACAATTACATCTTCGACCTCGATGACCGGCAGAGCGACCTGTCGAGCAGTTCGGCAGCCTGTCCGATCACGGTCAACACCACGCCCACGACCACGGGCTATGCCGATGTCTGCATCGGCAACACGCCGCTGACGGGCACCGTCTATGGCATCGACATCAACCAGCGCTCGACGCTGCGCGCATTCCGCCAGTCGATCTTCACCAACACGCTGGAAGGCACGCACAACTTCGGCGACGGGTGGAAGGTCAACTGGCTGGGCAACTACACCGAATCGAAGGATGACCGTTCGGTCGTGGGCGAGGCGCGCTGGGACAGCCCGTCGACCCGCACCCTGCGTCCGACGGTGCAGTACGATTTCACCAACAAGCTGCGCAACACCCCGCTCCTGTTCACCACGGTGCAGCTTTCCAGCCCCACCCGCTACACCGCCGGAACGCCGGTGACGGCCATCGATACCTTCACCAAGCCGCTGTCCTCATTCCGCGTGCTTGATGCGGTGGATACGACCAAGGCCTATACCGGACGCCTGATCGTGTCGAAGGATGCCGAGTTCCTTGGCAGCAACGCCACCTTCAAGGTCGGCTTCCAGTTCGACCAGCGCACCAAGGTGGCCGACGAGAACCAGATCCTCGTGAACACCGCTGCGGGCTTCACGGCGATCGGCATCCCCACCAACTACAACGATTTCTCGATCGATCAGGCCTTCCTCGGCAAGATCCCGATGGGCTACACCTTCCGCTACTTCGACACCGCGAAGATGCGCCAGGTTTCAGAAGCCGCCCGCGGCGCCTTTGCCTTCACGCCCAACACGGGCAACAACTACGACGTGCGCGAGCAGGTCTATGCCGGTTTCGCCATGGGCACCCTGCGCTATGACTGGGGCTCGATCGTCGGCGGGGTTCGCGTTGAACACCTGAAGAACCGCGGCATCGCGCAGGCAACCTTCGGCAATGCTGCCACGCTTGTGACCGCCGAGGCGAGCCAGACGCTGGCTTTCCCCAGCCTTCACGTGAACTACGACGTGGCCGACGACAAGAAGGTGCGTCTGTCGTTCAACAGCGGTGCCGCGCGCGCCGACTATGACCTGCTGCGTCCGAACGTGGTGGTGAACGATGCCAACCTCACGATTTCCGGCGGCAATCCCGCCGTGAAGCCGGAACGCGCCTATGGCGTGGACGCCTACTTCGAATGGTATGTGAAGCCGCAGGGCTACCTGATGGCGGGCGTGTTCTACAAGGACGTGAAGGACGTGCTCTATACCCAGCGCCGCACCTTCAATTCGACCGCGCTGAACTTCGATGGCGTCGACCGTTCGCAGTATGCCTTCAGCGGGATCACCAACGGCGGCAGCGGGCGCGTCTATGGCTTCGAAGTGGCTGCCCAGCTCCAGATCGAGCCATGGACCGAACAGATCGGCCTGCCCGCATGGATGGGCGGCTTCGGGATCAGCGCGAACCTGACCTACAACAACAGCGAAGTGACCAAGCCCGCCATCCTCAATGCGGCTGGTGCCACCGTGATACCCGACCGCAAGGTGCGCCTGCCCGGCACGTCCGACTGGGTCTATAACGCGGGCTTCTATTACGAGAAGTATGGCATGACCCTGCGCCTGCAATATCAGCGCCGCAGCGCCTGGCTTGATGGCTATGCCGACGACCTGACCGATGCGGGCGATACCTACTGGGCGGCAGACGACGAGCTGGACTTCTCGGCGCGCTATGCCGTGACGAAGAACTTCGAAGTGTTCTTCGATGCCTCGAACCTCCTCAACCAGCCGGGCCGCCGCTATTCCGAACCGGGCAACCTGCTGACCGCGACGGGAACGCCGACACCGCATACCGACATCTACACCATCGAATACGAACGTTTCGGCCGTCGCTACATGGCGGGCCTGCGGGTCAACTTCTGATGCTGCGGAAGATGCTGAACATGGCCGCGCCGGGCGCAATGCTCCCGGTCCTTGCCCTCGCGCTGGCGGGCTGCGCCACCACGGGCGAGCAGCCCGGCCCGGTCTATCCGGCGGTGGACGTGCAGGCTTCGGGCGAAACCGTGCCCGTGGGCACGGGCGGGGCCGCCGATGCGGCCGACGATCCGGCGATCTGGCGCAATGCCGCAAATCCTGCGTCGAGCCTGATCGTGGGCACCGACAAGAAGGCCGGGCTTTACGTCTATGGGCTGGATGGCCGGGTGCGCGATTACAATGCCGCCGGGCTGCTGAACAACGTGGACCTGCGCGAAGTGGGGCCGGGGCGCATCCTGGTGGCCGCCAGCGACCGCACCGATCGCGCCGTGCCGAAGATTGCGCTGTTCCTGCTGGACGGGCAGACCGGCAAGCTGACCCCGCTTGGCGCGCAGGCGTTCCTGCCTGCGGGCCACGCTCCGGCCGAAGCCTATGGCTTCTGCATGGGCAAGGGGCTGGCAGCGGGTGAACTGGCGCGCGCCTATGTCGTGCTCAAGGACGGCGAGGTGGCGGAAAGCCGTCTGATCGATGCGGACGGTGCGATCCGGGCGCAGTATGTGCGCTCGGTCCGGTTCGCCACCCAGTCCGAAGGCTGCGTGGTGGATGATCGGACGGGCACGCTGTTCGTTGCCGAAGAAGATGTCGGCATCTGGAAGGTCGATCTGAAGGCGGCAACGCTTGCATCGCAGGCATTTGCCATGGTCGGTGCGGAAAAAGGGCTGGCGGCCGATGTCGAAGGGCTGGCGCTGGCACCCGAAGGCGCAAGCGGCGGCTATCTCGTGGCATCGAGCCAGGGCGACAATGCCTATGTCCTGCTCGATCTGGAAACGGGCGCGCTCAAGGGTCGGTTCCGCATTGCCGCAGGCCGGTTCGGCGCGACGAGCGAGACCGACGGCATCGAACTGGCGCTGGGCGATTTCGGTCCCGATTTTCCGGCCGGACTGTTCGTTGCGCAGGACGGCGACAATGCACCGGCCGCGCAGAACTTCAAGCTGGTGCGCTGGGACGAAGTTCTCGCCCGTATTAGCGCGAAGTAATACGCTTAAATTGTTGTCAATCCCCTTGTGGTAACTCCCCGGTAGGGCTTGGTCGTCAGGATCGGGTCTGCCGGGGATTCGCATGCAGGCCCGGCTGGCATCGTGGCACATCAGAGGGATGAAGGGCTTGGCCCACGACGACGAAACGCAAGGTGCCGGACAGCACGGGACCGGCAACGGCGCCGAGAAGCGGGCCGCGCCGCGCTTCACGCTGCTGATCCGCGCTGCCAAGCTGATCGTCGACGACAGTGCCGAGTTTCTGTGCGTGATCCGCGATGCTTCGGCCACGGGCCTGAAGATCCGCATGTTCACCCCGCTTCCGCCCTACCGCTCGCTCGCCGTGGAAATGAGCAATGGCGAGCGTTTCCCCGTGGAACTGGTCTGGGTGCAGGACGAGTTCGCAGGATTCCGCTTTACCCGCGAGGTCGACATCGAGCGTCTGCTGGACGAAGGGCACGGTGCCTACCCCAAACGGCAGGTGCGGCTGCGGGTTCAGCTTGATGCCCTGCTGCATTCGGGCGGCGAAGTGGTGCGCGTGGCCTTTCAGGACATTTCGCAGCAGGGCGCCTGCATCGCGTGCGACAAATGGCTGCTGATGAACGAACTGGTCCGCATCGAGACGAACCTTCTGCCGCCGATCTATGCCAAGGTGCGCTGGCGCAGCCATCCGCGCTATGGCCTGCTGTTCGAGCAGACCTTCAAGCTCGACGAACTGGCCCGGATCGCCGCGCCGCTGCAAGGCGGCGAGCACGGCGGCGATATCCTCACCCCGCCGGATTCGTCCTTGCCCGGCAGTCGTTACGGCGAGGGCTGAGCGCGCCCTTGCTCTGGTTCCGCAAGTCGCGGACCCACAGGTTCCTGAAAAGATTCCCTGCCATCGGCGGCGAGACTGCAAGCCTGTCTGTGACCGGCCCTGCCGAAGTGCCGCGTTATAACAATGCGCTGAGAGGCTGACGCATCACGCCTTGGTATTATGCGTCTCCTTGTCGAGAACCCTGCTGGAGAAAAGGAAAGGGCGGGGTTCGTGAGAACCCCGCCCGATCTGTTGCCCTGATCTGCGGGATCAGAAGCGCATGCGCGCCGACATCGTGAAGCGACGGCCGATCGCGTCATAGAGCGACGGGAAGGTGTTGCCGCTGTTGAACGAGGTCGAACCGATCGTGTTGCCCACTTCCGGCGGCTTCTTGTCGAACAGGTTTTCGACGAGGACCGCAAAGCGCACGTCCTTGGTCACGTCGAAGCCGATGTTCAGATCGAAGTAGTCGAACGAGTCGATCGAACGGTAGGCCGGAACGATGATGCGCGGATCGGTCGAACCGAAGCTGCCCACGGTGCCGGGGGTCGGCGGCGTGGTCGGCGTCGCACCGGTGCGCGGTTCGTAGTCGACCGCACCGATGTGGCGCCACAGCAGCGAGACGTCGATCTGCTTGTAGGCACCGGTCAGGCGCGTGTTCCAGGTCCACTCAGGCAGCACCGGGTCGCACGAGACGCTGTAGAAGCCGACGCATTCACGGATGAACGAGTTCGGGTTCGACTGGAAGCGGCTCTTGTCGGTGTAGTTGCCGGTGACGCCCAGGCCCAGGCGGAAGTCGCCGAACTGGCGGTCATAGGTGAGGGTGAAGTCATAGCCTTCGGTTTCCAGGAAGCCCTGGTTGGTCGAAAGCAGGACGACACCGCCGGTGGTGGCCGGCGAACCCGACAGACCGCCGGTGAGCGGGTTGCGGCGGATCAGCTGGCAGCGCGGATCGGCAGGGCTGGACTGACCGAAGCAGCCGTTCAGGATGTCACCCACGGTCGGCGAGGTGATCGCGCCCGTCACGCGGATGCGATACCAGTCGATCGTGGCGCTGAGGCCCGGAACGAACGACGGCGTGAACACCGCACCGAGGGTGAGCGTGCGGGCACGCTCGGGCGCGAGGTTCGGGTTGCCGGTGGTCGTCACGTTGATCTGGCCTGCGATCGGCGCAGGGATGTTGCCCAGCGTGGCTGCGGTCAGACCGACAGCCTGAAGCTGTGCGGTGCAGAGCGCGACCGTGGTCGGATTGGTGACAGCGCCCTGGCAGGGATCGGCCGCAAGGTTGTTCAGCACCACGTTCTGCGGGGTGAACAGTTCACCGATGTTCGGCGCGCGAACGGCGCGGGTGTAGGCGCCGCGGAACTTGATGTCGCGCACCGGTGCCCAGCTGCCGCCAACCTTCCACGTGGTGTTGCCACCGGTCGTCGAATAGTCGGCATAACGGATGCCGGCTTCGAGCGTCAGGTTGTGGAAGAAAGGACGTTCGGTGACGAGCGGGGCGATCAGTTCGCCGAAGAACTCGGTCGAGTGGAAGCCGCCGTTGACGGTCAGGAACGCACCGCCAGCGCCGAGGATTTCACCTGCCTGCTGGTTGGGAAGATCGCCCAGCTGGCTTCCGGCATAGCGGCGGTATTCCACACCGGCCGCGATGCCGATCGGGCTGTCCGAGAACGGGCTGCTGAAGCCGAGATCACCCGAAACCAGGCCCTGTGCCGAAGCGAATTCGGTGTTCGTCGTCTGCGTGGTGGGCACGCCGACGAAGGCAAGCATCTGCGGGGTGATCGAGCCGGCAGCACCGAACAGGTTGATCGGGGTGCAGCCCGTTGCCGAACCGGCGGGGCAGCCACGCAGCGCCTGCTGCACGCGGCTGCGCAGGGCGGTGCCGGTGTTGACGGCCTTGCGCTCTGCCTCGCCATACTGGCCGAAGACATCCCAGTTCAGGGTGTCGGTCAGCTTGCCGCGGACGCCAGCGGTGACCTGGAACAGGTTCGTGGTGAAGGTGCCGACGCGCGGACCGGTTTCCACGAAGCGGCGGGCGACGATCGCGGTAATTTCCTGACCCGCAGCCACGGCGGCGCCGCAATCGGCGATGCCCGCGAACGAGCAGAGCTGCGTGCGCTGGGTCGGGGTCAGGAACTGGTTGTTCAGCGGAAGCTGGAACTGTTCGGTGAAGGTGCCGGTCGGAGCGAGGTTCTGCACCACCTTCGAGCGGGTGAACATCGCTTCGCTGTAGACTTCGATGTTGTCCGCCACTTCATAGTGGGCGGCCGCATAGACGCTCCAGCGATCCAGCGGGGTCTGGTAGTAGTTCAGCGGGTTGAAGTTGTAGTCCGCAAGGCCCGGCGCGATCGTGCCGGTTGCCGGATCGAACTGGGCGCCGCCCGAGCGGGTCGGATCCTGTGCGGTGGTCGGCAGCGGGAAGAACAGCGATGCCGGGACCGCCGTGGCCGAACCCTGCGGCAGACCGCGAACGGCCGATGCGTTGCATTCACCGTTGGTGCGCTGGCTGGTCGGGCAGGTCGATGCGCGCGAAACGGTGCCGATGTCGCGCGAGCCCTGAAGCACGGGCTTGGTGTTGGTGTAGCTGATGCCAAGCACCGCGTTGCCCGCGCCGCCGCCGAGATCGGCGCCGGTGGTGAGGTCGATGCGGTAGCTCTGGCCATCGCCGCGTTCGCTGACGCCGTACTGTCCGGAAACTTCGAAGCCGGTGAAGTCACGGCGCGTGACGAAGTTGACGACGCCCGCGATCGCGTCGGCACCGTAGTTCGTCACCGCGCCGCCGGTCAGCACGTCGGTGCGCTGAACCAGCGCGACAGGGATCACGTTGAGGTCAACCACGTTGCCCAGCGTCGAGGGAACCACGCGGCGGCCGTTGAGCAGGACGAGGTTGCGGTTGGTGCCGAGGCCGCGGAGGTTGAAGCTGGCGATACCGTTGGCGCCGTTGTTCACGCCAGGGTTGATGCCGGCGGTGGTGCCCGGAAGCTGGCGCAGCACCTGCTCGACCGAGATCGCGCCGCGACGGCTGATTTCCTCGGCGCCGATCACGGCGACGGGGCTGGACTGCTCCAGATCGGGCCGGTTGATGCGCGAACCGGTGACGACGATCGTTGCGGTGGCTTCGGCGGAAGCTGCGTCATCAGCCTGCGCTTCCTGCGCAAATGACGGCGCGGCGGCGATGGCGACGCCCAGCGCGAGCGTGGCGGTGCCAAGCCGCAGGGCTTGCTGTTGGAGTTTCTTCACGTGTCAGTCCCTCTGTTTTGGCAGGATCGGATGCCTGCTCTCAGCTCGCTTTCGGAAGCCGGCGTTTTTGCGTTAGCCTGCCCCTGGCAGTGGATCGCGCGGCCGACATCCTACTCGGATAGGGCTGCATGGCGGATTTCCGCGCGGTAATGAAAGGGCAATTCAACGCGCGATTATAATTCCGGGACAGGGTGTAACCATGATGCAACATGCGCCCGAAAGGGCATGCTGCGCCCCGGAATCCCAAGGAATTGGCGCACGAAAAGTTGTTGCGAAAAAGTCGCTCTGGAGTTGCCAATACTTTCAGTTGAAACGGCTTTGGTGAAACGGGCTTGCTGAATCGCGCGGTTGGCCCACGCGAAGTCGGAAACGGCGGAGCATCGGTCCGGAAATGACCGTGCCCGTGCGGTCGTTGTGAGATGACCTGCGCAGTGCGGTCCTCGACCTGCCAAGGCGCGATATGTCTGTGGCAGAATGGTTACACATCAAACGAAACTACTTACTTAAGATATAGACAGTATTGCTTGATTGTGTCCGGGTGGCATTAGGACTGCACGAACTCCGCGAAGCCTTCCAGTTTGCGTCCGATTTCCGAATCGCCGCGCAGGTGCTGGCAAAACAGGGGCTGGAGTGCGGAAGGACAGCCATGCCCCGCGCCTGTCTGTCTTCGACCGGTACAATCGGAACAGGGACTGAAAACTGTGAAATCCAGCAAGACCATCATTCGCGCCGGAGGCATTTCGGCGCGGGCACTCGCCCTTGCAGGCAGTGCTGTTGCCGTGCTCGGCGCAACCTCTGCGGCAGCGCAGGATGCCGCGGCCGACGCTTCGGCGAACGAAACCATCGTCGTGACCGGTTCGCGCATCGTCCAGCCGAACCTGAAGTCGACCTCGCCTATCGCGGTAACGTCGGCCGAAGAAATCAACGAAACCGGCTTCACCCGTCTGGAGGACGTGCTGGTCCAGTTGCCCCAGATCGAAGCGTCGCAGAATGCGTTCATCTCGAACGGCGCAACGGGCACGGCCACGCTTGACCTGCGTGGTCTGGGCTCGGTCCGCACGCTGGTGCTGGTCAACGGCCGTCGTCTCCAGCCCGGTTCGACCAACTCGGTCGCTGCCGACATCAACCAGATCCCGGCCGCGCTCGTGCAGCGGGTCGATGTGCTTACTGGCGGCGCCTCGTCGGTTTACGGCGCAGATGCCGTGGCCGGCGTGGTCAACTTCATCATGGACGACAAGTTCGAGGGCTTCCAGCTCGACGTCGGCCAGTCCTACTACATGCACAACAACGGCGATACCTTCGTCACCGATCGCGCCAAGGCGCGCGGTTTCGCCGTGCCGACCGACACCACCTTCGACGGGCGTCAGGTCAACATCGACATGACCATCGGCGGCAAGTTTGCCGAAGGCCGCGGCCATGCCGTTGCCTATGCCACATATCGCAAGATCGATCCGATCCTCCAGGGCGCGCGCGATCATTCGGCCTGTGCGCTCAACGCTGCCGGCACGGCCTGCGGCGGATCGTTCACGACGCCGGTGGCCAACTTCGACCTCTACCCCCGCATTGGCGGCGAAACCGATTTTTCCTACAATGCGTTCCTCACGCCCAGCGCCAACGGCACGCTGGTCGATGCCTCGGACAACATCTACAATTTCGCGCCGGTCAACTACTTCCAGCGTCCGGATGAGCGCTACTCGCTCGGCGCCTTCGTCAACTACGAAGTTTCGCCCGCGTTCAAGCCCTATGCGGAAGTCATGTTCATGAGCAACCGCTCGGTTGCCCAGATCGCCGAATCCGGCACGTTCTACGTCGATCAGTACGATTTCTCGTGCGCCACCGGAAACCCGGCGATCACCGCCGCCCAGCTTGCCCAGCTGTGCAACCCCGCCACCTACACCAACGGTGCGGGCGCATCGCCGGCTTCGGTCGACGGGTTCTCGGCCTACATCGGCAAGCGCAACAGCGAAGGCGGTGGCCGCCAGAACATCATCCAGCACGATTCGTTCCGCTTCGTGGGCGGTGCGCGCGGCGAGATCAGCAGCAACTGGAGCTATGACGCCTACATCCAGTATGGCCAGTCATCGCTTTCGGACAGCTATCTGAACGACTTCCTGCTGACCAAGGTGGAAGATGCGATCTATGCGGGCACCTACAAGGTGTGGCAGCAGGGCGCGGTGACGCCGGAGTTTGCCCAGACGCTGAGCGCGACGGCAACCCGCACCGGCGTGACCAAGGAGTTCCTCGCCTCGGCCTACGTCACCGGCAATCTCGGTTTCGGCATCGCCAACGATCCTGTTTCCACCGTCTTCGGCGCGGAATACCGCAACAACATCTACCGCACGGTTTCCGACCAGCTCTACGAGGAAGGCCTGCTTGCCGGTCAGGGCGGCCCGACCCCGTCGATTTCGGGCAAGTT
The DNA here is from genome assembly GCA_046294595.1 of Novosphingobium sp. GTDB lineage: Bacteria > Pseudomonadota > Alphaproteobacteria > Sphingomonadales > Sphingomonadaceae > Novosphingobium. The sequence continues at coordinate 4,640 of JBKBKD010000024.1, read as the reverse complement.
CGATGTCGTCGAACTGTTTACCGAAGCCAACGTGCCGCTGCTGCAGGATCTGTCGTTCGCCCGCGATCTGCGCGCCGAACTGGGCTACCGCTTCTCGCAGTATTCGGTTGCTGGCGGCGGCTCGTTCGACACGCACACCTTCAAGGCTCAGTTGAACTGGGAAGTGAACGATTTCCTGCGTCTGCGTGGTGGTTTCAACCGTGCCGTTCGCGCGCCGAACGCACCGGAACTGTTCACCCCCGTTAGCCTGGGGCTGTGGTCGGGCACCGATCCTTGCGCCGGTTCGGCCCCGGTCTTCACGGCCGCCCAGTGTGCCAATACGGGTGTTTCGGCTGCACAGTACGGGAACATTTCGGCCAACGCGGCGGCGCAGTATAACGCCCAGTATGCCGGGAACCTCAACCTGCGCCCTGAAAAGGCGGACAGCTACACCGCCGGTTTCGTGGTGACGCCTGCCCGCAACATCAGCTTTGCGGTCGACTACTACCGGATCAAGATGTCCGATGTGATCGGGATCTATCCGCCGGAGCAGCTCCTGCGTGATTGCGCCCTCACTGGCGATCAGGCGCTGTGCAGCCGCATCGTGCGCAATGCCGCAGGCAACCTGTGGCAGGGCCAGCAGGGCTATGTCATCTCGCCCAACGTCAACCTTGCCGGGCGTGACTTCCAGGGTCTCGACGTTGCCGCCACCTCGCGGTTCAATGTCGGTAACGGATCGATCACGGTCGGGCTGACCGGTTCCTACGTGCTCAAGAAGCAGTTCCAGGATGCGCCGACGACGACGCCTTATGACTGCAAGGGCACGTTCAGCGCGGTCTGCTTCGTCTCGCCCCGCTGGCGGCACACGCTGCGCGTCTCCTACAAGGCGCCGGAAGTGTTCACCGTAACCGGCAAGTGGCGTTTCATGAGCGAAGTGCAGGGTCCGGCTGCCAACGGCAAGAGCAGCATTCCGGCCTACAGCTGGTTCGACCTCTCGGTCGCCGCCGATGTTACCGACAATCTGTCGCTGTCGCTTGCGGCCAACAACATCTTCGACCGCAATCCGCCGCTCGTGGGCAGTGCTTACTCGTCGAACGGCAATACCTTTGCCGGCTTCTACGATACGCTCGGTCGCTACGTGTCGATCAACGCCTCGCTGCGCTTCTGATCCAGGGATCGGCGCAGTCCGGAACGGAGGAGGCGGTAGCAACGCTACCGCCTCCTTTGTCTTATGCGCTGATGCCGCTGTGGCGCAGGCTGTGCCGAAGGGCGAATCGGGTGCAGGTTTTCAGCCGCCGCTGTTGCCCGGCTGCGGACCGCCCGCAGCCCCGCGCTGCTGGCGGATGATCTCGCCGTTGGCGACGCGCTCGTCATCCCATTCCTTCTGCGTCTTGCACACGCGCCGGGTCGAAAGGCGTGAGCCTGTAACCTTGAAATACTTGCAGATCATTTCCCCCTCGTCCTGCTTGGCAGGGGGAAGATCACGCGCTTCAGGCGGTGTGGCAGAAAGCGCGCCCGAACTGGTCATGAGCAGCAGGGCAATGGCGGATCTGAGCATGGTTGTGGTCCTGTCCATGAATATTGCGGCAAAGGGGAAAGTCCGGCCCGATCCGGGTAGCGCCGCGCATCCCCGAAGCGCCTGATCCTCACCCTATTTCACGCGCGTGACTGCCTGAAAGCCCGTTCTTCCCTCGATCCGCAGGCGATAGCCGAACATCCCGCCGTCCCGGATGGTCACAGCCTGCCCTTCACGCAGGCGGCCAGCCAGCGTGCCGTTCGACGATGTCTGCCAGACCTGCCCGTTGTCGAGTGTCAGTGTGGCAAAGCCGAGCTTGGGATCGAAGTCGGTGGCGACGACAGTCGCACTGATTGACGGTCGATCCTCAGGCCTGATGCGCTGCGGCATGCCGAAGGTATCGGCGCTGGCTGCCGCGGGGGAAGAGGCATCAGCGGCCATGGCTGCCGAGCCTTGCTCTGCTGAAGGGGCAATTGCATCATAGCAGGCCAGCCGTGCGCCCGGATCGGCAATCGCGCGGCAACGCGCAAGCGGATCGGCCGCCACCGCCTGCGTTTGTGGAAGAAGGATCGCCGCGAACAGCACCAGGCCCGGTCCTGTCCTGAAGGGCAATCGTGCGTGAAACATCCTCAATCTCCCTGTGCGTCAATCCGCCCGTGCATTGCACATCGGTTTGCTATTCAACCCGTTCCCTCGCCACCGGCACTGCCAAGCAGCAGCAGCGGGTCCAGCCGGGCTTCGCGCCATTTGACCGACCAGTGCAGGTGCGGGCCAGTGGCGCGGCCGGTGCTGCCGATGCGCCCCAGCGGGTCGCCGCGGCGCACCGTGTCGCCTTCCTTCACCAGCAGCGCGGAACTGTGCAGGAAGGCGCTGTTCAGCCCCATGCCGTGATCGAGCATGAGCAGATGGCCTTCGAGGCTGAACGGCTTGTCGGCGGCGGCAAGGATCACGACGCCATCGGCCGGGGCAACATAGATGGTGCCCGCGCCGCCCGCGATATCCAGCCCGGAATGATAGGCCGCCGGTTCGCCCCTGTAGATGCGCTGCGCGCCGAAGCGGCCCGAAAAGCGGCCCGGTGCCGGCCGGATGAAGTCCTGTCGCCACCCCTGTGCCGTGGTTTCGCGGCTGCGCGCCGCGCCGATTCGGGCCAGTTCCGCCTGGCGCAGGCGCAGATAGTCCTCGTCGGTCACGCCGCCGGGCTTGCGCGCGACGTTCACGTGTTCGATCTGCCATGCGCGCGGGGCGATGGCGAGTTCGCGGATCACGCTGCGCCCGTCTGCCATGGTGAGGGAAAGCGCATGCGTGGCGGCCGCGTCACGGTCAAACGCGGCGATGAAGCTGCCATCGGGCGCAAACGGCAGCGCCTTGCCGCCGAGGGCCAGAGCGCGCACGCCTGCCTGCACCTTGCCGCGCATCCAGCCGCCCTGCGTCAACCGGCTGGCCGGGTCGATCGTGACGGGGGCGGCAGGAGCCGCCGCGCCAGCATGCCTCGGCAGGGCGAATGTGGCCAGTGCCGCCGCCGACCCGCCCAGAAAGGCGCGGCGCTCGATCATTTCAGCCTTCAAGATGGCGGCGGGTGGATATTTCCGCCGTGGCATAGGCTTCCTGCCTGCGGGCGCACCAGTAGCGCAGCGCATCGAGCGGGATCTGCACGCCTGAAACGGCGCAGATCACGTGATCTCCGGCAGAAAGCTGACGGAAGCCGCCGGGTAGATAATGGAGCCGTGCAAGACGGCCTGACTGGGACATGAGCATGGCTTCAATGTAGCAAGCGGGCGCGCTCAGAACAATTCCTGCTGGCCTGCCGCAGGTGCTGTGGTCCGCGATTTTGCGGCAGGGCGTGGCGGCGCGCTGCCAGCGGTGCTGACATCCAGCAGGCCATCGGCAAACTCCAGCCGCAAGGCGGCGTGGGATGCCGCTGCCGCGCGCGTGCGCATGACCTGTCCATCGGGCGCGGTGACGAGGACATAGCCGCGTTGCAGCGGCGCTCTGGGATCGAGCGAACGGCGCAGCCGGTCCAGCGCATCGACCTTGCCGCGCGCATGTTCGATGCGCTGGAGCAGAACTTCCGGGCGCAGGCGGCGTGCAGCAAGCCGTTCGGCTTCACGGTCGAGCCGGGCGGAAAGCAGCGCGGGGCGCAAGGCTCCGGCATGGCGGGCTAGCAGCGATGCGGCCATTTCGGTGCGGTGGACCAGCGCACGGCGCAGGCGCTCGGCCAGATCGTCGAGGCGCTGGGCCTGCGCCTGGAGCAGGCTTTGCGGCTGCGGCAGGCGCTGGCTGCGCGCTTCGAGGCGTTCCCTGGCCTGCGCAAGCTGGCGGGCGAGCGCGCGGCGCTGGCGGGCATTGAGATCGGCAACCAGGGCGGCGAGTTCGGCCTGCACCGGCACCGCCAGTTCGGCAGCGGCGGTGGGCGTAGGCGCGCGCAGGTCTGCGGCGAAATCGCACAGGGTGGTGTCGGTCTCGTGCCCCACGGCGCTGATGATCGGGATGGTGCATTCGGCGACCGCGCGCACCACCTCTTCCTCGTTGAAGCACCACAGATCCTCGATCGAACCGCCCCCGCGCGCGACGATCACAAGGTCGGGGCGGGGTATCGCGCCGCCCGGTGCGATGGCGGAAAAGCCGCGCACCGCGTTGGCGATCTGCGCGCCCGCGCCCTGCCCCTGCACCAGCACCGGCCAGACCACGACACGGGTGGGAAACCGGTCGGACAGGCGGTGGAGGATGTCGCGGATCACCGCGCCGGTGGGCGAGGTGACGACGCCGATCACGCGCGGCAGGAAGGGCAGGGGCTGCTTGCGGCCCGCATCGAACAGCCCTTCGGCTTCAAGCCGCGCTTTCAGCTTGGCGAGCAGCGCCAGCAGCGCGCCTTCGCCCGCAATCTCCATGCGGTCGATCACGATCTGGTAGTTGGACCGGCCGGGATAGGTGGTGAGCTTGCCCGTGGCGATCACTTCCACGCCGTCTTCGGGGCGGAAGTTCAATCGCTGCGCATTGCCGCGCCACATCACGCCATCAAGCCGCGCGTTCTCGTCCTTGAGGCTGCAATAGAGGTGGCCCGATGCCGCGCGCTTCACGCCCGAAAGTTCGCCGCGCACCCGCACGAAGCCGAAGCGGTCCTCGACCGTGCGCTTGAGCAGCGCCG
>JBKBKD010000023.1:0-38094 GCA_046294595.1 Novosphingobium sp. | reverse complement strand
CGTGCCGGGCAGCATTCCGCCCGCGGCCTCGACCTGGCCCAGAACCCGGCCGACGACCGCGCGCAGCGCCTCCTGCACGATTTCGTCGTAGGGGATCAGGCTGTCGGGTGCATCGCTCATGGCCCAACAACTGGCCTCCGGGCGCGCGCGGGTCAAGTGGGCACGGTGATTGATTCTCAGGGCAAGGGGCGTATAGGCGCTTTCCCATGCGCACCGGATCGATCACGCGGAAGACCGAGGAAACCGACATTGCCGTGTCGGTGAACCTCGATGGCACCGGCACCTACAAGGTGGACACCGGCATCGGATTTCTCGACCACATGATCGAGCAGTTCAGCCGCCATTCGCTGATCGACATCGAATGCCGGGTGAAGGGCGATCTGCACGTCGATCAGCACCACACCACCGAGGACAGCGCCATCGCGCTGGGCCAGGCGATTGCGCAGGCGCTGGGCGACAAGAAGGGCATCACCCGCTACGGCCACACCTATTCGCCGATGGACGAGGCGCTGTGCCGCGTCGCGCTCGACATTTCGGGGCGACCCGTGCTGGTCTGGAAGGCCGCGTTCACGCAGCCCCGGCTTGGCGAGATGGACACCGAACTGTTCGAGCACTGGTTCCAGTCGATCAGCCAGGCGGCGGGCATAACCCTGCACATCGAAAGCCTTTACGGATCGAACAATCACCACATCATCGAAGGCATCTTCAAGGGCTTTGCCCGCGCCATGCGCGCCGCCATCGCCATTGATCCGCGCAAGGCCGATGCGGTGCCCTCGACCAAGGGCATCCTCGGTGGCTGAAACGCTGGCGCTGGTTGATTACGGCGCGGGCAATCTGCGCTCGGTCGCCAACGCGCTGAAGGCGGCAGGCGCGCAAGGAGTGTCGGTCACGGCCGATCCCGGCGTGGTGCGTGCGGCGGACCGCATCGTCCTGCCCGGCGTCGGCGCGTTTCGTGCGTGCATCGATGCGCTGCGCGGCGTTCCGGGGCTGGTGGAGGCGATGGAAGAGCGCGTGCTGGTGGGCGGCGCGCCGTTTCTGGGCATTTGCGTGGGGATGCAGCTTCTGGCCGATCGCGGCGTGGAGCATGGCGTTGCGCAAGGGCTGGGCTGGATCGGCGGCGAAGTGCGGGTGATCGAACCGGCCGACCCCACCATCAAGGTGCCGCACATGGGCTGGAACGATGTCGCCCCCATGCGGCACCGCGGCGGCGCGGAACTGATCGAGGCGGGAGAAGCCTACTTCCTCCACTCCTACCACTTCGTGACCGAGCAGGGCGCGGATGTGGCGGCAATGAGCGACCACGGCGGCGGCATTGTCGCGGCCGTGGCGCGTGACAATATCCTTGGCGTGCAGTTCCACCCGGAAAAGAGCCAGTCCTACGGCCTCTCGCTGCTTGCCCGTTTTCTGGAATGGAAGCCCTGAAACCATGATCGTGTTTCCCGCCATCGACCTCAAGGGCGGACAGGTCGTCCGTCTTGCCGAAGGCGACATGGACCGCGCCACCGTTTACGGCGACAATCCCGCGCATCAGGCCACGCTGTTTGCCGAGGCGGGGAGCCAGTATCTCCATGTCGTCGATCTCGACGGCTCGTTCGCGGGGCGTGCGGAAAACCGCGAGGCGGTGGAAGGCATCCTCAAGGCGTTTGCGGGCCACGTCCAGCTTGGCGGCGGCATCCGCACGCGGGAGGCGGTTGAGGGCTGGTTCGATCTTGGCGTCAGCCGCGTGGTCATGGGCACGGCGGCGCTCAAGGATCCCCAGTTCGTCAAGGACATGGCAAAGGCATTTCCCGGCGGAATCGTCGTGGCGGTCGATGCGCGCGATGGCATGGTGGCAACCGCCGGCTGGGCCGATGTTTCCGATGTGCCGGTGGTCGATCTGGCACGCCGGTTCGAGGATGCAGGCGTTGCCAGCCTGCTGTTTACCGACATTGGCCGCGATGGCCTGCTCAAGGGCGTGAACCTTGACGCTACGGTCGAACTGGCGCGCCGCGTCGATATTCCCGTGATCGCCAGCGGGGGGGTCAAGGGAATCGACGATATCCGGATGCTGAAGATCCACGAGGCTGACGGGATCGAGGGGGTGATTACCGGGCGCGCGCTCTTCGAAGGCAGGCTTGATCTCAGGGCCGCCATCGCCATGGCACAAGCGTGAAGGCGGGGGCCTGACATGACCGTCCGGGTCCGGGTCATCCCCTGTCTTGATGTGGCCGATGGGCGCGTGGTCAAGGGCGTGAACTTTGTCGATCTGCGCGATGCGGGCGATCCGGTGGAGCAGGCCCGCGCCTATGACCGGGCAGGGGCCGACGAGCTTTGCTTCCTTGACATCTCGGCCAGCCATGAAGGGCGCGGCACCCTGCTGGATGTTGTCGCACGCACGGCCGAGGTCTGCTTCATGCCGCTGACGGTGGGCGGCGGGGTGCGCGCGGTGGAGGATGCGCGCGCACTGCTGCTGGCAGGGGCCGACAAGGTGGCGGTGAACTCCGCAGCCGTTGCCCGTCCCGAACTGGTGCGCGACATTGCCGAAAGGTTCGGCGCGCAATGCGTGGTCGGCTCGGTCGATGCGCGGCGGGTTGCGCCGGGCAAGTGGGAGATATTCACCCACGGCGGACGCAAGGCCACGGGCATCGATGCGCTGGCCCACGCGGTGAACCTCGCCACGCTGGGCGCGGGCGAACTGCTCGTCACCTCGATGGACGGCGACGGCACGAGGGAAGGCTATGACCTTGAACTCACGCGCGCGATTGCCGATGCCGTGCCCGTGCCGGTGATCGCCAGCGGCGGCGTGGGCACGCTCGATCATCTGGTCGAAGGGGTGACAAAGGGCCACGCCAGCGCCGTGCTGGCGGCCTCGATCTTCCATTTCGGCACCTATTCCATCGCACAGGCGCACGCGGCGCTGCGCGCGGCAGGGCTGCCGGCAAGATCGTGAGTCCCGCATCGGGACGCTAAGCGGTTGATCTAAGGGATTTTACCGAATCACCGGTTCTGGCAAGGCTTTGGCGTCAACATTTTCAAGGTTGTGCCGGTCTTGCTGCGTTCGTTTTCCTGCCTGCTGGTCGTGCTGGCATCGGTCTCGCCGGCTGCGGCGCAGAGCGCGGGCATCTCCATTCCTGAGCCGACCGATGGCGCGCTCTTTGCGCTGGGCGTGGTTGGCCTGATCGTCGGCAGGCGGATCGCCAAGCGCCGGGGTTGACCGCAGCGCCCGTTCCGCGCCATTGCGGCGCATATGGAACACGGTGACATTCTTGCCCGCCTTGAAGCCACGATTGCAGCGCGCCGCGCGGGCGATCCCTCGGCCAGCTACGTTGCCAGGCTTAACGCGAAGGGCCTTGCCAAGATCGCGCAGAAAGTGGGCGAGGAAGGCACCGAAACCGTGATCGCCGCACTTGCCGGAGACCGCGCCGAACTGGTCGGCGAGGCGGCGGACCTGATCTTTCACCTGATGGTGCTGCTTTCGGCGAGGGACGTGCCTCTGGCCGACGTGCTGACCGAACTCGAACGGCGCGAGGGCACATCGGGGATTGTCGAAAAAGCCAGCCGGAGCATGTGACATGGCCGTTGATGCCACCCAGCCCTATGACGACCAGAACGTCTTTGCGAAGATCCTGCGCGGGGAAATCCCCAATCGGACCGTCTATGAGGACGATTTCGCACTGGCCTTTCACGACATCAATCCGCAGGCCCCCACGCATGTGCTCGTGATCCCCAAGGGACCATACGTGTGCTGGGACGATTTTTCGGCGCGGGCGTCCGAGGCCGAAATCGCAGGCTTCGTCCGGGCCGTGGGCAAGGTGGCGCGCGACATGGGCTTGGTGGCGCCGGGCTATCGGCTGCTTGCCAACACCGGGCTGGATGCGCATCAGGAAGTGCCCCATCTGCATGTGCATCTCTTTGCCGGGCGCCCGCTCGGCCCCATGCTGGCACGGTGAATCGACCGTTTTGCGCGATAAGACGTTTACCCCTCTTGCGGGCGGAGTCGTCCGCAAGCTAGGGTCCAAACCCACACAGGGCACATTCGAGGTTCGAGGCAGAATGGCTCAGCGCAAGAAGGCAGGGTGCAGGAATATGTCGATATTTCAAGTCCTGCCGACGCAGCGCTGGGCCATTCTGGGCGAACCCCTTCGGGGCGTCCAGATGGCTTCGATCTCGGACAAACCGGCCCTTGCAAAGGCAACCAGCCTTCGCGGCGGGCCGCTTCGCCCGATATCTTCGCCATCTGGACGCCTCGAATGCGCCCTGATCGGGTTTTGACCCTAGGCAGGGCGCGAATGTCTCTTCCTCACCCGCCTTCCGGCCTGTTCGATGGTCCGCAGCACCTCTTTCCGGTCCGTGTCTATTTCGAGGATACGGACCTTTCAGGGGTGGTCTATCATGCCAACTACCTGCGCTGGTTCGAACGCGCCCGGTCGGACATGCTGCGCCTGCTGGGCATTGACCAGCGCGCCGCGCACGAGGCCGGCGAGGGGGCCTATGCCGTGACCGAGATGGACCTGCGCTATCTCAGGCCCGCCCGGCTTGATGACGACGTGGTGGTGCGCAGCCACGTTGCCGAGATCTCTCCCGTCACCTGCCGCATCGTGCAGCGTGCGTTCAGGCACGAGACGCTTCTGTGCGAGGCCAGGGTGCGGGTCGCCTTCGTTTCGCCGAACGGTCGCCCCCGCCGCCAGCCGCGCGCATGGGTGGCTGCCTTCCAGACCCTTTTATCCGATCCTCTAGGACCGCAAACCGCATGACCATCGATCTGCTCGCCGCCGGCCCGACTTTCGCGCCGACCGATCTCAACCCGCTGAAGCTGTTCCTCGATGCCGACTATGTCGTGCAGGCGGTGATGCTCGGCCTTGTTCTGGCCAGCATCTGGACCTGGGCGATCATCATCGGCTTCTCGCTGCGGATGCGCAAGGTGCAGGCAGGGTGCGACACCTACGAACGCGGTTTCTGGGAAACGCGCGACATCGAACAGTTCCAGAAGGACAACAAGGGCAAGGACATTCCCACCATGCGGGTGGTCAATGCCGCGCTTGCCGAATGGCGCCGTTCGACCGCGGGCAAGACGATCGACCGCGAAGGCACGCGCCAGCGCCTTTCGACCGCGCTTGACGGCGCGGTGGTGGCCGAGACCGATGCACTGGCCGCCCGGCTGAACTTCCTTGCCACGACCGGATCGGTTGCGCCCTTCGTCGGCCTGTTCGGCACGGTCTGGGGCATCATGGACAGCTTCTTCAACATCGGCGCACAGCAGAACTCCTCGCTTGCGGTGGTGGCTCCCGGCATTTCCGAAGCGCTCTTCGCCACGGCGATCGGCCTGTTTGCGGCCATTCCGGCCGTGATCGCCTACAACCGCTTCTCGCACCGGGTGAACCGCTTCGAGACGCGCCTCTACCGTTTCGCCGACCGGTTCCACGCCTCGCTCAGCCGCGAACTGGAGGGCTGAGCCATGGGCATGTCCATGGGCGGCGGCGCTGGTGGAGGCCGCGGGCGGCGCGGCAGGGGCGGCCGGGCGGCGATGAGCGAAATAAACGTGACGCCGCTGGTCGATGTCATGCTGGTGCTGCTCATCATCTTCATGGTCACGGCGCCCATGCTGGCGGCAGGCGTGCCGGTCGACCTGCCCGACAGCAAGGCCGATCCGCTCGATCAGCAGCAGGACCAGATCACCGTGAGCATCGATGCCGCGGGCGCCGTCTATCTCGACGACGAGCAGCTTGCCCCCGGCGAGCTGGCTGATCGTCTGGCCGGATTGCAGCGCGGCCCCAAGCCGCCGCTGGTCACGCTGCGCGCCGATCGCGCGCTTGACTGGGGACGTGTCGCGGCCGTCATGGGCGAACTCAACGCAGCCGGGTTCAAGTCGATCTCGCTGGTCACAAACAGTTCATCTGCGCCGCAATAGGTCTGGCACGATGCGAGAGTTTGCCGCAGACGGATTTCCGGATACCGAAGGTCGCCTCTCTCGGCAGGAAGGGCTGGGGCTTGGCCTTGCCGTGGCGGCGCATGTGGCGCTGCTGGCGGTGCTGTCGATTGCGCCGCCTGGAAAGACGATCAAGCCTCTGCCGCAGCGGATGGAAGTGACGTTCTCGCAGGAGATTGCACAGCAATCGACCTCGCCCGATCCCATGGCGGAAGCCGTCCCCGACATCGCGCCCGAACTGGGCGAGCCGCAGCCGCCAGAGCCGCAGGCGGAGCCTCAGCCCCAGCCTAAACCGGAACCCAAACCGGAACCCAAACCGGAACCCAGGTCGGCGCCGAAGCCTGCGCCCAAGCCCGAACCGAAACCGGAGCCGAAGCCCGTGCCCAGGCCGGAACCGAAGCCGGTTCCCAAGCCGGAGCCAAAGCCCAAGCCGGAACCGGTCAAGCCTGCGCCCAAGCCTTCGCCTTCGCCAGCGCCTTCGCCAGCCCCTTCGGCAAGCGCACCGGCCAGGAAGCCTGTAACCCCCGTGGCAAAGCCGTCTGCGACTGCCACTGCATCGGCGAAACAGGCCGATGATGCCGCGCGGCGCCGCCCCGATGCGCCCGCTGGCGCAAGCCGCATCGGGGCGGATTTTCTCAAGGGCGTTCCCGGCGCGACCAAGCCGGGAACGGCCACGAGTGCACCCGCCGCCACGATGGGGCCGGAAGTGAAGGCATCGCTTGCCAGCGCCATTTCGCGCCAGATCAAGCCGCACTGGGCCGCGCCGCAGGGCGTCGATGCCGACAAGCTGGTCACAATCCTGGCGTGGGATCTCAATCCTGACGGCACTCTTGCGGGCCGCCCGCGCGTGGTCGATCAGGAAGGCATTACGCCCGCCAACGAAGCGCAGGCAAGGCGTCATGCCGAGCAGGCAATCCGTGCGGTGCAGCTTGCCGCCCCGTTCGATCTGCCCGAAATGTATTATTCCGGCTGGAAGCGGGTTGCCGCCTTCCGCTTTGACAGGAAATTGTCCCAATGAAGAAGCGCCTGACACTCCTTGCTTTCGGACTGGTATCCCTTCCTGCCATCGTGGCAGCCCAGCAGGCATCGCTGCCGGCCTCGGCCGCGCGGCAAGTCGCTGCCGACGAGGGGCTGACGGGTTCGGTATCCGACGAGAACGAATGGCAGGATCTGGGAATCGCCATCCCTGCCTTCTCCACGAATGAAGTGGTCGAAACCGCAGCCGATGGCGGCAACACCGAGGCGCTTGGCCGCAATGTGGCGCGGGTGGTTTACAACGACCTCAAGAACAACGGCCTGTTCAAGCCGGTCGGGCCGGATGCCCTGCCGCGCGTGCCTTTTGTCGAGGTGACGGCGCCAGCCTTCTCCGGCTGGCGCGGGCGCTCGGCCGAAATGCTGGTGCAGGGCTTCGTGAAGGCCAATCCGGACGGGCGCCTGACGGTAGGCTGCTATCTCTATGACGTGGCGCTGGGCAGCGAACTGGCGCGCCAGGGCTATGTGGTAAAGCCGGAGGAATGGCGCCGCGCCGCGCACAAGTGCGCCGACATGGTCTATTCGCGCCTTTCGGGCGAAAGCCCGTTCTTCGACAGCAAGATTGCCTACATCGCCGAAACCGGCCCGAAGGACCGCCGCCGCAAGCAACTGGCGATCATGGATTCGGACGGCGCCAATCACCGTTTCATCACCAACGGGCAGGCCACGGCACTGACGCCGCGCTATTCGCCTGATTACAGCAAGATCGTCTATCTCAGCTACCTGAACGGCGCGCCGCGCATCTACGTTTACAATGTCGGCACCGGGCAGCAGACGCTGGTGACGCAGAGCACCAATCCCACTTTCGCGCCGCGTTGGTCGCCCGATGGCAAGTGGATTCTCTATTCGATGGCGGTGGCAGGCAATACCGACATCTACCGCGTTTCGGCCAACGGCGGGCCTTCCACCCGCCTGACCGACAGCCCCGGCATCGACGTTGGCGGATCCTATTCCCCCGATGGCAGCAAGATCGTGTTCGAGAGCGATCGTTCGGGCAGCCAGCAGCTTTACGTGATGGATGCCGATGGTTCCAACCAGAAGCGCATCAGCTTTTTCGGTGGCCGCGCGGCAACGCCGGAATGGTCCCCGCGCGGAGACCAGATTGCCTTTACCCATATCGGCGGCAATTTCCGCATTGCCGTGACCGACCCCAACGGCCGCTCGATGCGCTTCCTCACCGATTCGTGGCAGGACGAAGCGCCGACATGGTCGCCCAATGGCCGTATCGTGCAGTTTTTCCGGACCGAACGCGGCAGCGGACGCACCGGAATCTGGCAGGTTGATCTCACAGGCCGCAACGAGCGGAAACTGAATACCCCCGTCGATGGTTCAGACCCTGCATGGGGTCCGGTTCTGCCCTGATGCAGCGAAAGGGGCTTGCCTCCGGCAAATAAGTCGGCCAACGTCCTGTCGCAATTAAAGCACGTTACATCGCCATATTTTCCCGTAACAGAGGAGAAACACATGTCCCGTTCGCTGCTGTATGTCGGCCTTGCCGCCGCCACGCTGACCCTCGGTGCCTGCGCCTCCAAGCCCAAGACCCTTCCGCCCGAACCCGGCCCGACGCAGTCGTCCTATCAGGGATCGACCGCGCCGAGCGGCCCGGTTCCCGGCAGCCAGGCCGATTTCCTTGCCTCGATCATGTCCGATACGGTGCTGTTCGATACTGACCGCTACAACATCGACGCTTCGGATCAGGCCATCCTCCAGAGCCAGGCTGCTTGGCTGGCGCGCTATCCCAACAAGGCCATCACCATCGAAGGCCACTGCGACGAGCGCGGCACGCGCGATTACAACATCGCGCTGGGTGAACGCCGGGCCAACGCCGCCAAGAACTATCTTGCCAGCCTCGGCATCGATCCTTCGCGCATCACCGTTGTCAGCTATGGCAAGGAACGCCCCATCGCGCTCGGCTCTGACGAGCAGTCGTGGGCGCGCAACCGTCGTGCGGTGACTGTCACGGTCAACTGACAAGCCTCTTTGCAGGACTGACCCAAGGCCCGGAAAGGCATTCGTCTTTCCGGGCTTTTTTGCGCGCCATGCTGGCCGGTTCATCTTGACGTTTGGCCAAGGCTTTGGCTTTGCACAGTGCGATGGCGCGGTCCACTCGATCCAATGACTGGGGCTTTCCCCGCTGGCGCGGCTATGGCAGTGCGCGCGATGCTGCGCCGGTGCGCCTGTGCGACCGTGCCGGATGCGACCAGAAGGGCGATTGTCCGGCGCCCAAATCGCCCAACAGCCCGGAGCGCTGGTATTTCTGCCAGGCCCATGCGGCCGAATACAATCAGGGCTGGAACTATTTCGAAGGGCTGGACAAGGAAGAGGCCGAACGCCGCGAGGCCGAGGAGCGCGGCGAGGCATCGGGCTACCGGCAGGCGGCATGGGCCGAATGGGGCGGTTCGGGCGATGGCACGCGCAGCCGCGATGAACTGCGCGCGCTTGAGGTGCTGGGGCTTGAACCCGATGCCGATTTCGACGCCGTGCGCAAGGCGTGGCGCATGAAGGCCAAGCTGGTTCATCCCGATGTGCGGCCCGGCGACAAGGCGGCAGCGGAAGAGTTCCAGAAGCTTCTGCTTGCCTATGAAGTGCTGCGCGCCGCCGAAGAACGGCGCGAGTGGAGGGGCTGAGCCTCAGCGGCTTGCCAGCATCTCGTCCAGCAGGGCGGCGACACGCGCCGCGTCGGGAAAGCCTTCGGCAATCCACGCCGCTTCCACGGCCCGCAGCAGCCGCGCCACATCGGGCCCTGCGGTGACGCCGCGGGCAACGATGGCGCCGCCCTTGAGCGGAAACTCCGGCACGGACCATCCTTCGAGCGCGGTGAGCGTCTCGCCCGCAAGCAGCAGACGGTCACGGGCTTCGGTCATGCCCAGCCGGTAGGCCAGCGCTCTGCCATCGGTCGGCGCGCCATCGCGCGCGGCCGCGGTTGCCAGACGCTTGCGCTGCGCGGTGGAAAGTCGCAGCCGCGCCGCAACCTGTTCCGCCAGCGCGGGATCGGCAGGCAGCAGGGCTGCCAGCCGGCGCAAGGCATCGGGGGCAATTTCCTGCGCGGCTTCATGAGCCGTGAGGCGTTCAAGCCCTGCCACATCGGCTTCAGGCAGAACCTGTTCCAGAACGCCAAGTTCGGCCATCCGCCGCACCGTGGGGGCGGGATCGGGCAGGGCCAGCAGGGTCATCAGTTCCCAGCCCACCCGTTCGCGCGAAAGTCCCTTCAGCCCGGCCGCCAGTTCCTGCACCGCGCTCTCGGCCTCGGCATCGGCTGGGGTGGAGCCGTAGCGCGCCTGAAAGCGGAAATAGCGCAGGATGCGCAGGTAATCCTCGCGGATGCGCTGGCGCGCATCGCCGATGAAACGCACGCAACGCGCGGCCAGATCCTCCAGCCCGCCGTGATAGTCGAACACTTCCCCCGTGCGCGGATCGGCATAGAGCGCGTTGATCGTGAAATCGCGCCGCGCGGCGTCATCGCGCCAGTCGGTGGAGAATGCCACGGTGGCATGGCGGCCATCGGTGGAAACATCGCGGCGCAGCGTGGTGATTTCCACCACGCCGCCGGGCAGGACAGCCGTTACCGTGCCGTGGATGATGCCGGTGGGAACGGTCCGGATTCCGGCAGATTCGAGCCGCGCCGTAACCTCGTCGGGCACGAGGCTCGTGGCCATGTCCACGTCCTTCGAGGCGATGCCCAGCAAGGTGTCGCGCACCGCGCCGCCCACCCAGCGGCAGTTGCCCTGCGCCTCCGGATCGAGCGCCGCCACCAGCGCGGCAAGATCGGTGCGCGCCGTCCATTCCGCTTCGGGCAGGTGCCTGGTCATGCGGGCAAGTCCTTCCAGGCGATGCGCTTGGCCAGATTGGAGATGATCGCTGCCGTTACCCCCCAGATGCGGTGGTGCCGCCACATGATCTCGATGAACTGGCCCTTGCGGCCGTTCCATTCCGCCGATTGCCAGCGGTGCTGCGCCGGGTCCAGCAGAAAGCCCAGCGGCGGTTCGAACCATTCGGCCACTTCCGCAGGGTTGGGGGTGATGCTCAGCCCTTCGGGCACCATCGCCAGAACCGGCGTGATGTCATAGCCGGTGCCGGTGCGGAACCGGTCGGTCGTGCCGATCACGCGCACGTCTTCAGGGCGGATGCCAAGCTCCTCGTTCGCCTCGCGCAGGGCCGCTTCAACGGGAGTTTCGCCCGGATCAAGCTTGCCGCCGGGAAATGCGGCCTGTCCGGGGTGGGCGCGCATGTGCGAGGGTCGGTGCGTGAGCAGCACGCCCGGACCTTCGGCATGGTTGGCGCGGTCAGTCACGGCAATGAGCACGGCGGCCGGGCGCAGGCCATGTTCGGGCAGGGGGCGCCAGTCTTCGTAAAGCTGCTTCACCGGTTCGCGGTGGCCTTCCTCGTAAAGGCGCGTCAGCCGGTCGAACAGGGTCATGCGCCGGGGACCAGTGCAAACCGCGCACCAAGGCTTTCCACCACGAGATCATCGCCAAGGCTCAGCGCGTGATCGATCAGCTGGCCGTAGGTGCTTCGGTTGAGCCGGGCCTCGGTGCCATTGCGCACTGCCAGATAGAAGGCGGGCACATCGGGCGTTCCTGCCACGCGCAGCGGGTTTTCAGGGCCGCAGAGAACCAGATCATCGGTGTTGAGCCGGAAGGCGAGGACCGGGCGTCCTTCGGCATCGGTCTTCGCTTCCATGTCGGTGGCGATGAAGGCGGCGTCCTCGACCATGATCGACAGGCGCTGGAACGGCGTGACCAGCCAGTGCTGCCCGGCACTGTCGCGCATCAGCAGCGAGGCGAAGGCGCGCACCATCGCGGGGCGCCGGATTTCGCCGCCCTGATGGAACCAGCGCCCGTCAGCGCCGATGAGCATTTCGCTGTCGCCGGTTTCCTGCGGGTGCCACTGGTCAACCGGCGGCAGCTTGCGCGCGGCAACCTGTGCGGCCAGTTCGGCAAGGCTCAGCGAGGCGAGTTCGGGGGGCGGTTCGTAGGGCATCGGTCAATCGTCACGTCCTGTGCCGATGCCAGAACCTGTCAGCGCCGCCAAGGCCCCAACATGCCCTCTTGCGGCAGGACCGCGGGGTTGGCGGTGCGGCACAGCAGACGGCGCTGGTCATAAGGCCCCGGCAGCTTCCATCCGCCGGTATGGGCATTGCTGAAACCGAAGAAGCGTTCGTAGTATTCGGGATCGCCGATCAGCACCTGCGGCAGCGGCGCGCGCGGGTCGATCGCGGTCAGGCTCGCGGTCATCAGCGCCTTGCCGAATCCTTCGCCCTGAAGGTGCGGCATGACCGCCACCGGGCCGACCATGATCATGGGGTGCATTCGCCCGGCCGGATCGGTCAGGGCCACGGGCCAGCACTGGATCGTGCCCGCCAGCATGTCGTTGTCGTCCAGCGCGGCGAAGGACAGATTGGGCAGCCAGTCCATGCCTTCGCGCACCTTGTAGGCGGTGCGGCCGCGCCGCTCCGGCTCGAAGGCTGCATCCAGCAGTTCCTCGATCAGGGCAGGGTCGACATCGGCAAGCGGAATGATCTTGGACAAGGGCAGCGCTTTCGCAAGTTCCGGGCACCCCGGCAGGAGCCGCGCCGATAGCCGCCCAGCCGATAGGCTGCAAGTGATCCGCTCAGGCCATCGCGCTCAGGCCATCGCGCTCAAGCTATCGCGCTCAGGCCATCAGGACTCGGCAAAGCTGAACGGCTCCACCCCGCGCCGGTAATCGTCGGGCAGGATTTCCCGGCCGATGGGCGGTTCGGCGCGGGCCGTGCACTGCGCGCGATGGCACAGGCGGCAGGTCACGCCAATCGGCGTTGCCGCAGCGCTCGCCGCATCGGCGCCTGCGGCATAGACAAGGCGCGGTGCGTGCTCGGCCGCGCAGGCCAGCGCAATCGCACGCGTCCAGCGGGGGCGGCCAAACCCGCCGCCGCCCGATGTCACGGTGCGCGCCAGCGAAAAGAAGCGCTGGCCATCGGGCAGTTCAAGCCACTGCGTCACGATCTCGCCGGGCCTGCGGAACACGTCATGCACGCTCCAGAGCGGGCATCCGCCGCCATGCGCGGCAAAGGGAAAGCCCGCGCCATCGAGCCGCTTCGAGACATTGCCCGCCGCATCGACGCGGATGAAGAAGAACGGCACCCGCTCCTGCCCCGGCCGGTTGAGCGTGGTCAGCCGGTGGGCCACCTGCTCGAAACTGGCGCCGAACTGGCCGGAAAGGGCCTCGATGTCATAGCGGCGCGCATCGACGGCACGGGCGAACCGGTCATAGGGCATGACAAGCGCGGCGGCGGCATAGCTGGCCAGTGCGCGGCGCACGAGCTGCGCGGCCGTATCGCTGGCAAAGCTTTCCCCCCGGATCACGGCGGCAATGTCGGGGCGCAGCGTGGTATAGGCAATGTGCTGCATCAGCTGCCAGTTCCGGCCGGATGGCGATAGCGTATCATCGACAAGGAGCTGCTCGTTGTGCCGGTCATAGCGGCGCACCGCATCCATCATCACATCGGGCGGCAGGAAGCGGACCCGCACGCCGCGCAGCCGCAGCCAGTCCACCGCCCCGCCTGCCTTGTCGATCTCGGCGGAAAGTTCCTCTGCCTTTGAATCGATTGCGGGAAAATAGTTCCGCCGCGCAGCCACGAAACGCCGGGCCTCGCCCACCGGATCGCTTGCGCCGGGGCCGGGCAGGGCATTGCGCTGGTCGGCAAGGGCCTGCTGCTCGCGCTGCCATGCACCATAGAGCCGCAGCAGCGCCTCGGTGACGCCGGGAAAGCTTGCCGCCACGTCCGACACTTCAAGCGCGGGCAGATCGATATCGGCAAAGAGCGGATCGCGCAGGGCATCGCTCAGCCTTCGGGCGTAATCGTCGCGCTCGTCGGCGGCAAGATCGGCCATGTCCAGCTTGTAGGCGCGTGCCAGCCGGAGCAGCAGATCGGCGGTCAGGGGGCGCTGGTTGCGCTCGATCAGCGCGATGTAGCTGGGCGAGATCCCCAGTTCATCGGCCATGGCCTGCTGGGTCAGGCCCAGTTCGCGGCGGATGCGCTTGAGGCGCGGGCCGAGGTAGAGCGGTCTTGACGACACCGGATACGCCTCCTGTAGGGTCTGCACAACTTTACAAACATATTCTGTAAAGTTTGACAACATGACTGCGAAGGGCGTTCCGCCGCTACGGTCGCAGGTCTATCCCGGCCTCACACCAGACACAGACCACGTGAGGGAACACGGGACATGACCTACCACAGCAAGATCGTCGAAGCCGGCAAGGCCATTGCGCCTTTCGCCCAGACCTGGGACGGGATCGAACCCGAAAACGTGGCCCGGATGCGCCTCCAGAACCGCTTCCTGACCGGTCTGGACATTGCGCGCTATACCGCAAGGATCATGCGCCGCGATATGGAAGCCTATGACGCTGACCCGGCGAACTACACCCAGTCGCTTGGCTGCTGGCACGGGTTCATCGGTCAGCAGAAGATGATTTCCATCAAGAAGCACTTCGGAACAACCAAGGGGCGCTACCTCTACCTGTCGGGCTGGATGGTTGCCGCGCTGCGCAGCGAGTTCGGCCCCCTGCCGGACCAGTCCATGCACGAGAAGACCAGTGTTCCTGCGCTGATCGAGGAACTCTACACCTTCCTCAAGCAGGCCGATGCCCGCGAACTGGGGATGCTGTTCCGGGATCTCGATGCGGCGAAGAAGGCAGGCGATGCGGTCAATACCCACCGCATCCTGCACAAGATCGACGAGTTCGAAACCCACGTCGTTCCGATCATCGCCGATATCGATGCGGGCTTCGGCAATGCCGAGGCAACCTATCTCCTGGCCAAGAAGTTCATCGAAGCGGGCGCCTGCTGCATCCAGATCGAGAACCAGGTTTCCGACGAGAAGCAGTGCGGCCATCAGGACGGCAAGGTCACGGTGCCGCACGAGGACTTCCTCGCGAAGATCCGCGCCGTCCGGTATGCCTTCATGGAACTCGGCGTCGATGAAGGGGTGATCGTGGCCCGCACCGACTCGCTGGGCGCCGGCCTGACCAAGCAGATCGCCTATACCCGCGAAAAGGGCGACATTGGCGACCAGTACAATTCGTTCCTCGATTGCGAGGAAGTCGATCCGGCAACGCTTGGACACGGCGATGTGCTCATCAGCCGCGACGGCAAGCTGATGCGCCCCAGGCGCCTGCCTTCGAACCTTTACCAGTTCCGTCCCGGAACAGGCGAGGATCGCTGCGTGCTTGATTGCATCACCTCGCTCCAGAACGGTGCGGACCTGCTGTGGATCGAAACCGAAAAGCCCCACATCGGCCAGATCGGCGGCATGGTGAAGCGCATCCGCGAAGTGATCCCGAACGCGAAGCTGGTCTATAACAACAGTCCCTCGTTCAACTGGACGCTGAACTTCCGCCAGCAGGTGTTCGATGCCTGGGAAGCCGAAGGCCGCGACATGAGCGCCTATGACCGGGCAAAGCTGATGAGCGTGGATTACGACAACAGCGAACTGGGGATTGAAGCCGATGCGCGCATCCGCACCTTCCAGCGCGATGCAGCGCGCGAGGCGGGCATCTTCCACCACCTCATCACGCTGCCCACCTACCACACGGCGGCACTGAGCACCGATAACCTCGCCAAGCGCTACTTCGGCGAAGAGGGCATGCTGGGCTATGTCAAGCAGGTCCAGCGCGAGGAAATCCGCCAGGGCATCGCCTGCGTGAAGCACCAGAACATGGCCGGCTCCGACATCGGCGACGACCACAAGGAATACTTCGCAGGAGAAGCCGCGCTCAAGGCCGGTGGCATCCACAACACGATGAACCAGTTTGCCGCATGATCCGGCAGGGCAATCCGTTCCCCGCCTGAACCCTGAAGACGACCCGAAATCCTCGCGGCAATCACGCCTCGAAGATCCAAGAAGGAGACCCAGAATGGCTGAACCTGCACGTGCCCGCGCGGTCCTCTCGACCGAGGACTTCAAGCTGATCCGCGAGGCGGTATTGCACTATCTCAAGGTCATCGAGGACCAGCCCGAATCGGTGAAGTTCTCGAACCTCTACCACCGGCTTGGCAGCGCTCTGGGACGTTGACGGATCCGTTAACGGAACGAGCAAAGCCTATAAGGACCTTTCCTGGGGAGGAAAGTCCGGCCCGTCGCGCTCCATCGGGAGTGCGGCGGGCCTTTTTTGTCGGCACTGCCGGGTGCGGCGGCGGCCGCGCTTACTTTTGGATAATGAATCGGCGGTAAGTGTCAGCGCGTGACAAAGCCATCTTCGCCTCAGGAAAATCCCGTTGCGGCCAAGCTGCCGATCCTTGCCGTGATCGGCCTGCGCGATCCGGAGGAAGGCGATTGGGGCCGCCTGCGCGGCTTGCAGTATTCCAGCCTTGCGAAGCTCACCTTTCCGCGCCTGATCGCCCACGTGATGGCGGCGCTTCTTGTGCTGCAAACCTATGGCCGCAGCGTCCATCCTGTTCTGCTGGTGGGATGGATGGCCATGCTTGTGGGGGTGCTGATCTTCGGCGCGCGCTATGACCGCTCGCTGGTCGATGCCGACCGGCGGCGGGTAAGCCGTCAGGAAATGCACCGGCAGAACCTCAGTTCGCTGGCCGTGGCGGCAGTCTGGTGCGTGCCGATGCTGGTCTTTTCCGCCTTTGGCGATGCCGCCCAGCGCATGACGTTGTGGACCGTGCTGGCCATGCTGATGACCGGCATGGCGGTGACGTTTGCGGCGCTGCCGATTGCCACGGTGCTCTTTGCCGGCGTTGTCGGGCTGTCGGCAATCCTCTCGTTCCTGTTCTGGGGGGAATATACGGCGGCATCGGTTGCGGTGGCGTTCATCGTCATCGTCAGCGTGGGCGCGGTCGAGGCGGCGCGGACATTTCTTGGTGCGCGCGTGGCCGAGGCCGGGATGGCCGAGAAGGCGGAGGTCGTCTCGCTCCTGCTGCGCGAGTTCGAGGAGGGCGATGCCGACTGGCTGTGGCAGATCGATGCCACCCGGCGCGTGCGGTCGGTCAGTCCGCGCTTTGCCTTCGCGCTTGGCGAAGATCCGGAAGATGTCGAGGGCAAGCCCCTGATCCAGCTTATTGCCGGGCTGGCATGGGAAAGCGGGCATTTCCATTCCAGCCTGCATGATCTGGCCGAACGGCTGAAGCGGCGCGAAAGCTTTTCCAACCTGCTGGTGCGCGTGACGCTGCACGGCAACCATCGCTGGTGGGAACTTTCCGCATCCCCCAAGTTTGACGAGAACGGCACGTTCGTCGGTTTCCGCGGCGTGGGGTCGGATGTCACCGAACAGCGCGAGAGCGCCGAGAAGATCGCCTATCTTGCGCGCTACGATACGCTCACCGGCCTGCCCAACCGCCTGATGCTGACCGAAGCGCTGGGCGATGCCTTGGCCTATGCCGAGAAGTGGCGCACGTCCTGCGCGCTGCTGATGATCGACCTCGACCGGTTCAAGGCTATCAACGATACGCTGGGCCATCTGGTCGGCGACCAGCTGCTGTCGCTTGTTTCCGAGCGGATGAAGGCGGTGATGCGCGCCAACGAGGTGTGCGGGCGCCTGGGCGGTGACGAGTTTGCGGTGGTCATCCGCGATGCGGCTGACGGACGGCGTCTTGAGGAGCTGTCCGAAGCCATCATCGCCACGCTGTCGCGTCCCTACGAGGTCGATCATCACACTCTCTATGTCGGGGCAAGCGTCGGCTCTGCCATCGGCCCGCGCGACGGTTCGACCGTGGAAACCCTGCTGCGCAATGCCGATCTGGCGCTCTACCGGGCCAAGGACGAAGGCGGCGGGCGGCACTGCACCTATGAGCCATCGCTTCACGCCCACGCCGAGGAACGCCGCAAGCTGGAGTTTTCGCTGCGGCACGCGCTCGAACGCAACGAGTTCTCGCTGATGTATCAGCCGGTGGTCGATGCGGTGACGGAACGTGTGCTGAGCTTCGAGGCCCTGTTGCGGTGGACCAGCAGCGAGCACGGTTTTGTCAGCCCGGCAAAGTTCGTTCCCCTGGCGGAAGACACGCGCCTGATCGTGCCGATTGGCGAATGGGTGCTGCGCTCGGCCTGCCGCGAGGCAATGAACTGGCCCGAACATGTCAAGATCGCGGTCAACGTGTCGGGCGAACAGTTGCTCGATCCCTATTTCGCCGAAACCGTGGTCGGCGCGCTTACCAGCACCGGGCTTTCGCCGCATCGCCTTGAGATCGAGGTGACGGAAAGCATCTTCGTGCGCGACGGGACGACCGCGCAGATGACGCTGGAAAACCTGATGGGGATCGGCTGCGGGGTTGCTCTCGACGATTTCGGAACCGGCTATTCCTCGCTCGGCTACCTGCGCAAGATGCGTTTCTCGACGATCAAGGTCGATCGCAGCTTCGTGCAGGGCGCGGCAAAGGACAATCCCGAAAGCCTTGCGATCTGCCGTGCCGTTGTGGCCATGGCCGACAGTCTGGAAATGTCGACCACTGCCGAAGGGGTCGAGACCGAACTGGAACTCGAAGTCATCCGCCGTCTGGGCTGCAAGAAGATCCAGGGCTACTACTTCGGGCGCCCGATGAGCGCTGCCGATGCGCTGGCGCTGTTCAGCACGCCGCGCTTCCGGGAGCGGCTGGCAAGCTGAGAGGCGGGGAAGCCGGCGCTGGCCTCAGGCGGCGACGAGCGAGCGCACCACGCTTTCGAACAGCGCGCGGCCATCGGTGCCGCCCTGCGCGGGTTCGATCATCCGTTCCGGATGCGGCATCATGCCCAGCACGTTGCCGCGCTCGTTCAGGATACCGGCGATGTTGCGGGCCGAACCGTTCACCTGCTCGGCATAGCGGAAGGCAACCCGGCCTTCGGCCTCAAGGCGGTCAAGCGTGGCGTCGTCGGCAAAGTAGTTGCCATCGTGGTGCGCCACCGGAATGATGATGCGCTGGCCCGCCGCATAGCCCGCAGTGAACAGCGACTGGCTGTTTTCCACCGTCAGCGCCACATCGCGGCAGACAAAGCGGATGCCCGCGTTGCGCATCAGCGCGCCGGGCAGCAGGCCCGCCTCGGTCAGCACCTGAAAGCCGTTGCAGACCCCCAGAACCGCAACGCCGCGCTCGGCTGCGCGGACCACGGCCTGCATCACCGGCGATCGCGCTGCCATCGCGCCGGACCGCAGATAATCGCCATAGGAAAATCCGCCGGGCAGGGCGATGAAATCGAGGCCGTCAGGCAGTTCGGCATCGCCATGCCAGACGCGGTGAACGGTGCCGCCGCAGACCTGCTCGATGGCTACGGCCATGTCGCGGTCGCAGTTCGATCCGGGGAAGGTGATGACGGCGGAAGTGAAGGCCATGAGATATGCTCCTCGCGCAGATCGCTTGATCGGACCGCTGGCTCAGGCCGCCTTTTCGATGCGGTAGTTCTCGATCACCATGTTGGCGAGCAGCTTGCGGCACATTTCGTCCAGCGCTTCGTCGGTAGTGCTGTCGGCAACGTCGAGTTCGATCACGCGTCCGGCGCGGACATCGTTGACGCCCGAAAAACCCAGCCCTTCGAGCGCGTGGTGAATGGCCCGGCCCTGCGGATCGAGGACGCCGTTCTTGAGAGTGACCAGGACGCGAACCTTCATCGGCGGGGCCTTTCGCAGATCGAAACGGGTGAGAATCTTGTGCGCGCCTATGCAACCGGTAGCCCGCAAGAGCAAGGGGCCGCGCGAAAGTGCCGGTTCGCCACGCCTGCCGCCGATCCCGCACGCACGATCCCTACGTAGAGAAACGATGCGTGCGATCGGGCCGCGCAGGGGTAATCTCTACTCGCCAGGGACTGGCAGAACTCGCGCGGTGGCGGGGCTTCCGGGACCAAGAACTGCACCCCGCACAGCCGCCGGAAAGGCGCCGCCACCGCTTCTTTTGCCCGATTTGACCGATGCCGCGTGCTGACGCGCCTTTTAACTGACGGTTGCGTCAGCTATAGCATGAGCCATGCCCCGCAAGACCCCGGACGATCGCAAGACCCGCATCCTCGAAGCCGCGCGCGAGGAGTTTGCCGCCCATGGCTTTGCCGCCGCCCGGCTGGAGGATGTGGCAAGCCGGGTCGGCATCAGCCGCGCGGCGCTCTATCTCGCGTTCGACAGCAAGGAAGCCTTGTTCCGCGCACTGGTATCGGGCGTCATCACCGAACTGATGCCGGCGCTTCTGCCCAGCGATTACGGCAGTCTGCCCGCACCGGCGCTGCTGCGCGGGTTCATCCGCAACGCGATGAAGCGCATTGCCAGCCCGGAAATGGCCTTTCTGCCGCGGCTCATCGTGGGCGAGGGGCGCAACTTTCCCGAACTGGCCCGCTTCTACCACGAAACCACGATGATCTGCCTGATCGGCGCGGTTGAACGGCTCATCATCCACGGGATCGACCGCGGCGAGTTTTCATGCCCCGATCCGAAAATGGCGGCGCATGCGGTGGCAGGCAGCGTCATCCATGCCGCGCTGTGGCAGAACGTGTTCGAGCCGGTCGGTGCCCAGCCGCTTGACGTGGACTGGCTGGCCGAGACGCAGGCCGGGCTTGTTCTGGCGGCGCTGCGCAAGGTCTAGTAGGCGACCGCAGTCAGGGCTTTGCCGCGTCGAGCAGGCCCTTGATCGGCCAGAACGAAATCGTGTGGACATCATGGGCGCTGGTCCAGATGCCTTTGGGCGTGAAGCGGATGGCGCCGCTTCCCGCAGCCTTGCCATGTCTGCCGCTGACGGTCATCGAAGCCGGATCGATCACGGCAAAGATCTGGTCGTCGGTGGTGCGCAGCCAGACCTTGCCGTCGCCGGTATCGATATCGCCGTATTTCAGGTTTGCTCCCACCTTGATGCGTCCTGTCACCTGCCCGGTGGCAGGATCGGCGCGCACCAGCGTGCCGTCGCCCTGTTCCTGCACCCAGATGCCGCCTTCACCCGCGGCAAGGAAGCCCGGCATCTTGCCGAGCGGCGCGCGGGCAACCACGCTGTTGGTTTTCGGGTCGATCTTCTGGAGCGTCTGCTGCGTGGCGCTGACCGCCCACAGGGCGTCATAGCCGAACGTGACATACCACGTATCGGCATCGACCGGGATGCTGGCAATGACGGCATTGCTTGCCGGATCGATGCGGGCGACCGCGCCTTCCGGCTTGCTTGCCAGCCAGACGGACCCGGCCCCCGTCGCCACGATGAGTTCGCCCTGCTTCTGGTTGGCAATGCCGCTGGCGATGGTGGCAACAACCTTGGCTTCTTCCAGATCGATGCGCAGCAGGGTGCCTTCGGCGCAATTGGCCACCCACAACGATCCGAAGCCGATGGCCATGGCCCCGCAGGGCCGTGCGACCGGCACTTCGGCAAGCTTGCCGTTGCGGCCCCATTTTTCGACCTTGCCGCGATTGGTCAGCCATACCGCATCGCCATCGACTGCAATGAAATCGGCAAAGCCGGGCACGGTCTGCACCTGCTCCACCACTTGTGCGCTGGCAGTGCCAGCGCTCAACAGTGCGGCGATGATGACGGGAGTGCGGGCAAGGATCTTGCGAAACATGGGGAGGGCCTTTCGCATCGGGATCAGGACTTGCTGGCGATATAGGCGCGCCAGCCGCCAAGGTGGGTGATGTCTTCGGCGCCATCGAGCGCGCGCGGTTCGGCCACGAAGCCTTTCACGCTGCTGCCGTCGGCCAGCGTGACCGTGCCGATGGCAAGCGGCGGCGGAACTTCGACCACGAAGCTGCCGAACTCTGCCACGCCCAGTTCATAGACTTCCACCTTGATCGGCGCGCCATCCGCGCTGAACACCAGCGCAGGCTTGGGCGGCACGCTGTCTGCCATGGCATGGAGCCGGTAAGTGGGCGCGGTTTCGAAAGCGCCCACGAATGTGGCGTTGCGCGAGGTAAGCTGCCAGTGCAGCGGCATCCCTTCAAGGTGTGCGCCAACCACGGCGAGTTTAACGGTCTGCATCTTGCCCTCCAGATCGAGCGGGGGTGGGGGAGGAAGCTGTGCGGCGGCCAGCCAGGCATCGGCCGCCGTCAGCAGTGCACGGTCGCTGTCGGCCGGGCCGATCAGGGTGATGCCAAAGCCCGTGCCATTGCCGCGCTGCCCGGCGGGCACGGCAACCGCGGCCATGTCCAGCAGGTTCACGAAGTTGGTATAGGCGCCCAGATTGCTGTTGAGCGCAACCGGCGAGGCCAGCAGTTCGGCGACGCGGTAGGTCGTGCCGGTGGTCGGGAAGGCAAGGAGATCGACTTCGCCCAGCAGGCTGTCTGCATGCCGTTTCAGTTCGGCCATCCGGTAGATGCCGTTCCACAGTTCGACAGCGCTCCTGCTCCAGCCAGCTTCCACCACGGTGCGCACAGCAGGATCGACCGCGTCGGGATTCTCGGTCAGGATCGCAGCCATGGCGGCGGTGCGCTCGGCCACCCACGGCCCGTTGTAGAGCAGCAGCGCCGCTTCCTGCAGCGGGGCCATGTCGATCTCGACTACTTCGGCAAGGCCCGCCAGCACAGCGAGCGCGCGGTCGTAGAGATACTCCGATTCCAGATCGCCGAACCACAGGCGCTGATCGCGCCGGGGCACACCGATGCGGCGGGCGGCAAGGGGCCGGTCCGCCAGCGGTTTCGACCAGGGATCGGCCGGATCGAACCCGGCAATCACCGCATCGACAAGCCGCGCATCGGCCACGTCATCCGAAAACACGGTGATGCAGTCGATGCTGCGGCAGGCAGGCACAAGGCCCCGTGTCGGCCAGCGGCCCTTGGTTGGCTTGAAGCCGATCAGGTGGTTGAATGCCGCCGGAACCCGGCCCGACCCTGCCGTATCGGTGCCAAGCGCGATGGGAACGAGGCCGGCAGCCACGGCAACGGCCGAGCCGGAACTCGATCCCCCGCTGACATAGGCAAGGTTCGAGGCATTGCGCGGAATCCCATAGGGACTGCGCGTGCCGACCAGCCCGGTGGCGAACTGATCGAGATTGGTCTTGCCCACGCAGATCGCGCCTGCTGCGGCCAGCCGGTCGATCACCGTGGCATTGGCGCCGGGGCGATAGGCAAAGGCGGGACAGGCGGCGGTCGTCTCCAGCCCGGCAACGTCGATGTTGTCCTTGGCGGCATAGGGGACGCCTGCCAGCGGCAGGTGCTCTCCGGCGGCAACGCGGGCATCGACGGCGCGGGCCTGCGCCAGAAGATCATCCGGCGAGGCACGGCTGATCCAGACCTGCGGCTGCACCGCATCATAGGCGGCAATGCGCGCCAGCGCCGCTTCCATGACGGCGACCGCGCTCGTTGCCCTGGAACTTACCTCGGCGGCAATGAGACACGCGCTCTGGCGCAAGGCCGCGCTCATGCCGCCTTCTCCAGTGCAAAGATCGGGGCGCCGGGCTGGAGCGCCTGCTTCTCGGTCACATAAAGGGCGACGATCCTGCCCGTGCCGGGGCTGAGGACGGGGCATTCCATCTTCATCGATTCCAGCACCGCGATGGTATCGCCGGTCTTTACTTCGTCGCCATTGGCCACGAGCAGCTTCCACACGCTGCCGCCGAAGGGGGCTTCGACAAGATCGGCGCCTTCGGGCACGCTGACTTCGGTTTCGCTGGGGGTATCGGCTTCTGCCAGGGCCGAAACGCGGTCAAACTCGCCGCGCGCCTGCCAATCGGCGCGTTCGGCATCGAAGGCGGCCTTGCGCCGCGCCTCGAAGGCGGCAATCGCTTCGGCATTGTCTGCCAGATACCGGCGATAATCGGCCAGCCGGAACTCGGACGGTTCGATGGTGATCGATCGCCTGCCGCTGGGAAAATCGCGCCGCCATTCGGCCAGTTCTTCCGCGCTGACCGGATAGAAGCGGATCTGGTCGAAAAAGCGCAGCAGCCACGGCTTGCCTTCGGTGAAATCGACGGTCTGGCGATAGGTGTTCCACACCTGGATGGTGCGGCCGAACAACTGGTATCCGCCCGGTCCCTCCATGCCGTAGATGCACATGTAGGCCCCGCCGATGCCGACGACATTGGGCGGGGTCCATGTGCGCGCCGGGTTATACTTGGTCGTGACCAGACGATGCCGTGGATCGACCGGGGTTGCCACCGGCGCGCCGAGATAGACATCGCCCAGCCCCATGACGAGATAGCTGGCATCGAAGATAAGGTTTTCCACCGCTGCCACATCGGGCAGGCCGTTGATGCGGCGGATGAACTCGATGTTGTCCGGGCACCATGGCGCATCGTCGCGCACTGCGCCCATGTATTTCTCGATGGTCTCGATGGTGGCAGGATCGCGCCAGCTCAGCGGCAGGTGGACGATGCGCGAGGGGATGGCGAAGTCCTCAAGGTCGCCCAGCCGATCTTCCGCCGCGATCAGCGCGTCGAGCGCGCCCTTCTGGTTCAGCGCTGCGCCATCGAAGTGCAGTTGCAGCGAGCGGATGCCGGGGACGATGTCGATCACGCCCGGAATGGCCATGCGTTCCAGTTCGGTCATCAGGGCATGGACGCGGATGCGCAGCTCGATATCGAGAACCAGAGGGCCGTATTCCACCAGGATGTTGCGATCCCCCTGCTGGCGATAGACCGTGCGGGGGCGGCCTGCGCCTTCGGGCAGTTCGGCCAGGATCGGGGTCTGTGCTGCGATGGCGCAGGGGCGGCTTGGCGGCGGCCTGGTGCCGTTTTCCAGCAGCGCGGCCTGTGCGGCGGCAGCGGCGCTGGCCTCGGCCATGTTGACCGGCACGAAGCGCACCCGGTCTCCGGCAGCAAGCTGGCCGACTTTCCACAGGTCTGCCGCAATGACCACGAAGGGACAGACGAAACCGCCAAGCGAGGGGCCATCCGGCCCAAGGATGATGGGCATGTCGCCGGTGAAGTCGACCGCGCCGATGGCATAGGGGTTGTCGTGAATGTTCGAGGGATGAAGCCCTGCCTCGCCGCCGTCGCGCCGCGCCCATTCGGGCTTCGGTCCGACCAGCCGCACCCCGGTGCGGTTCGAGTTGTAGTGGACCTGCCAGTCGGCGGCGACGATCATGTCGATATCGTCGTCGGTGAAGAAATCGGGCGCGCCATGCGGGCCGTAGAGCACGCGCAGCGTCCATTCGGTGCCCAGCGCGAGAAGCGGGATCGCCGGGGCTGCGCTGCTGGTCGGGGCGCCTGCCAGATGCAGCACGTCGCCCGCCACCAGCCGCCGCGCCGCATGGCCTCCGAACTGGCCCAGTTCGAAGGTGCTGCAACTGCCGAGATAGGGGGCAATGTCCAGCCCGCCCGCGATGAGCAGATAGCCGCGCATCCCGCCGCCAGACGCCCGGCCCATGCTGAGGGTCTGCCCGGCCGCGATCTCGAACGGCGCGCCCGGCGCCACGGGCCTGCCATCCAGCGTTGCACCGAAATCGGCGCCCGTCAGGCACACGCGGGCCGGAGCAGTGAAGGCGAGCGTGGGGCCGGTAACGGTCATTTCCAGCCCGGCCATGCCTTCGGGATTGCCCAGCAGACGGTTGCCGATGCGGAAAGACTGGTCGTCCATCGGGCCGGATGGCGGCACGCCCACGGCCCACAGCTTCTGCCTTCCGGGCCAGTCCTGCACGGTGGTGGACGTGCCGCCGCTGATGACGCGGATGCTCTGCGGGGTGAAGCTGACGCTTTCCAGCGCGCGGGTGGAAACCTCGCCGCTGGTGAAGGCCGGGGATGCCACCACGCTGCGCAGCCAGCGCAGGTTCGTCTCGATCCCGTCGATGCGGCTTGCGGCAAGCGCCCGCTGCATGGCTTCGACTGCCGCCTCGCGGCTTGAGGCGTGGACGATCAGCTTGGCAAGCATGGGATCGTAGAAGGCGCTCACTTCCGTCCCGGCCATTACCCAGGTTTCGGTGCGCACGTCATCGGGGAAGCGCACACAGGTGAGCGTGCCCGATGTGGGGCGATAATCCAGCGCCGGATCCTCGGCATAGAGCCGCACCTGCACCGCGTGGCCCAGCGGCGTGACCGGCGCGGTATCGAGGAAGCTGTATTCGCCCGCAGCGCCGCGGATCATCCATTCCACAAGGTCCACGCCGAAGACCATCTCGGTCACGCCATGTTCCACTTGCAGGCGGGTGTTCATCTCAAGGAAGAAGAACTCCTCGCGGTCGGCGTCGTAGAGAAACTCGACGGTTCCGGCAGAGCGGTAGCGCGCCGCTTCGCCAAGACGGATGGCCGCCGCGAACAGCGCCTGCCTGACGGCTTCGGGAAGGAGCGGGGCAGGGGCTTCCTCCACCACTTTCTGGTTGCGGCGCTGGAGCGAGCAGTCCCGCTCGCCCAGAGCCACGACCCGACCTTCGCCATCGCCGAAGATCTGCACTTCGACATGCCGCGCGCGCCGCACGAACCGTTCAAGGAACACGCCCGCATCGCCGAAGTTGCTCTGGCCCAGCCGGGCCACGGCGGCAAAGCCTTCGCGCACGTCGGCCTCGGTTTCGCACACGCGCATGCCGATGCCGCCGCCGCCTGCGGTGGCCTTGAGCATGACGGGATAGCCGATGGCCCCGGCCGCGGCGATGGCTTCAGCCTCGTCGGTCAGCAGATCGCTTCCCGGAGCGAGCGGCACGCCGTGCGCGGCGGCCAGTTCGCGGGCGCTGTGCTTCAGGCCGAAGGTGCGGATGT
The DNA here is from genome assembly GCA_046294595.1 of Novosphingobium sp. Taxonomy (GTDB): domain Bacteria; phylum Pseudomonadota; class Alphaproteobacteria; order Sphingomonadales; family Sphingomonadaceae; genus Novosphingobium. The sequence continues at coordinate 11,622 of JBKBKD010000023.1, read as the reverse complement.
TCTCGGCGGTTGGGCCGATGAAGACAATTCCCGCCGCGGCGCAGGCAGCGGCAAACTCGGTGTTTTCGGAAAGGAAGCCATAGCCGGGATGGATGGCGCCAGCGCCCGTCTGCTGCGCCGCGGCGATGATCTTGGCGATATCGAGATAGCTCTCGCTGGGCCGTGCCCCGCCGATGCAGACGGCCTCGTCGGCCTCCGACACGTGGAGCGAACCTTCGTCGGCATCGGAATAGACCGCGACCGAGCGCAGGCCCATGCGGCGCAGGGTGCGGATGATCCGGGTGGCGATCGCACCCCGGTTGGCGATGAGGACGGTGTCGAAGCTCATGGATGCAGAGGTCATGCGGCCACGATCATGCGAACGGGGGTGGGGTTGAAGGCGTTGCAGGGGTTGTTGATCTGCGGGCAGTTGGAAACGACCACAATCACGTCCATCTCGGCGCGCAGGTCCACCGTCAGGCCTGGCGCGGAAATGCCGTCGACAATGCCCAGCGTGCCATCGGCTTCCACCGGCACGTTCATGAAGAAGTTGATGTTCGAGACGATGTCGCGCTTGCCGCGCCCTTCGAGCAGGTTTGCCTCAAGGAAGTTTTCCACGCAGGCATGTTGCGCCTTGGTGTGATGACCATAGCGCAAGGTATTGGATTCGCACGAACAAGCCCCGCCGATGGTATCGTGATACTCCACCGCCGATGCGGCAATCGTCATCATCGGGCGACCTTCGTTCGACATCAGCGTGGTGCCGGTGCGCAGGAACAGGTTGCCCTGCGCCGCGACGGTATCCTGCGCGCTGTAGCGTTCGGCATCGTCGGCTGCGCTGTAGATGAGGAAATCTACCGCCTGATTGCCTTCAAGATCGACGATGCGCAGGGTCTGCCCCTTGGCCACATGATGCAGCCAGGGCGCGCGGGCGGGCACGATCTCGTCGTGGACGATCGTGCCCGAAAGGCCGGAGAGGTGGGGATCGCTCATCGCTTGCATCCTTGTTTCAGCGGCGGAAGTAGTCTTCGACGTTGAGGAAGGCGCGCTGGCCCTCCGGAGTCGCGTTGCGGATGGGATCGTCCTCGGTCGTCACCGGGCCGCGCCATGCCGTGACCCGCAGCGGGGTGACGCAGTATTGCGGCCTCGGGTCCAGCACGTGCGGGCAGTTGGCGATGACCACGATCACGTCCATCTCGGCACGCAGCACCACTTCGCGCCCCGGCGCGAAGGGGCCGACCACGGGCGTGATCGTGCCATCGGTTTCGATCCTGGTGCCCTTGAAAAGGTTGATGCACGGGTGCACGTCGCGCCGCCCCAGCCCGTGCTTGGCCGCTCCCAGCAGGAACCGGTCCCGCCCGTTGGGATAGGCGCCGCTGTTGCGCCCTTCGCCATACTTCGCAAGATTGGTTGCGGCGTTGGAGGTGCCGCAGAAACAGTCGTGCGTGCCCGCGCTGTCGGCCTCGATGCTCATCAGCACGCGGCCCATGTCGGACAGGATCAGCTTGCCCGCCTCAAGATAGGCGTTCCACTGGACCTTCACCGTATCGGCCACGTTGAGCCGCTCGGCCGGCATTTCGGCGTTGAAGATCTGAAGCCCGGCGCAGGCATCGCCCTTTGCATCGATCAGGCGCAGGCGTGTGCCCCGTGCCAGCCGCCGCGTGGCATAGCCGCCCGGCGCGATCGTTTCCTCCCACACCAGATCATCGGCCGGGACGCCTTCGGGCAGGTCATCTGCAACCGGGGGCAGGACCGGCATGGCTTCAACCACGGTTCCCGCCATGCTGCGGGCGTGATCGCGCGCGGCCATGGGATTTGCGAGGGTTTCGGTCATTGCGCCGCTCCATTGTCTGCATTTGCCGCTGCATCCTGCTCGTAGAGCGGCGGAAGCAGCGCGGTGGTTGTGACGAGTTCAAGCTGCTGCACGCCGCGCACCCGGCGCAGCGCATCGGCCAGTGCCTTGAGGCGCACGGCAGGCCCCTGCACAAGCAGGACTTCCAGCGACTGGTCGTCCTGCAGGAAGACGTGCTGGGTGGTGATGACTTCCTTGAGGTATTCGCCCTGGGTCTGGGCAAGCTGATGCCGCACCCGGCCACGATCGCCGCGATAGACAACGGTGATCGTGCCTGCGAGCATCTCTTCCGGCCGGGTATAGGCCTCGTGCTTGGCAAGGGCGTGCCGGATCAGCTCTGCAATCAGTTGCGAGCGCGAGGGCAGCTTGCGCTCCTCGACCATCATGTCGAGCTGGCGGAAGAGGCTGGCCGGCAGGCTCATGCTCATCCGGGCAAGCGGGCGCGCGCTCATGCCGTCACCCATGCTTCGGCCGCGACGGTTTCAGGGGCGGGCTTCTTCTTGTCCAGCGGCAGGTCATAGACCGCGGTTGCGCCGAAACGGTGCGGTGCGTGCGGATCGTGGCGGCGCTTGTCGAGAGCGAGGACGCGCGTGCCCAGCGAGAAAGCCTCGCGGATATCGTGCGTCACCATGATGACGGTCAGGTCATGCTCCTGCCACAGCCGGGTGATGAGCGCGTGCATGTCGGCACGGATGCCAGGATCAAGCGCGCCGAACGGTTCATCGAGCAGGAGAATGCGCGGCTGCTTGATCAGCGCCTGTGCGATCGCCAGCCGCTGCTGCATCCCGCCCGACATCTGCGCGGGGTAGAGGTGCAGGCTGTCACCCAGCCCCACCGCCTGGAGCATTTCGGCCGCCTGCGCTTCGGCAGCCTTGCGCCGCGTGCCGAAAAGGCGGGCAAGCAGCGGCGCTTCGGCGCATTCCAGCCCGAACACCACGTTGCCCAGCACGGTCAGGTGCGGAAACACCGAATAGCGCTGAAACACGACGCCGCGGTCAGGACCGCATTCGGGCGGCAGGGGTGCCCCATCGAGCATGATGCTGCCGCGCGTTGCCTGTTCCTGACCAAGGATCACCCGCAGCAGTGTGCTCTTGCCCGCGCCCGATGGCCCCACGATCGAAACGAACGAGCCTGCGGCAACGTCGAGGTCGACACGCTCAAGGATGATGCGGTCGCCATATTCGACCCACACGTCGCGAAGGGTGAGCATCGCACTCAATGGCCTGCTCCCGATGCCGAAGGGTGCGCCCAGGGGAAGGCGGCACGGCTGAGGCGCGTGGCGGCATAGTCCATGGCAATGGCCAGGAGCGCGATCCACGCCACGTAGGGGATGATGACATCCATCGAGAGATAGCGCCGGACGAGGAAGATGCGGTAGCCAAGCCCCACGTCCGATGCGATCGCCTCGGCCGATATCAGGAACACCCACGCCGGGCCGAGCGCCAGCCGCAGCGCCACCAGCAGCCGGGGCATGGCTTGCGGCAGGGCAACCCGCAGCATGATCTGCCAGCTTCCCGCGCCAAGCGTCTGCGCCTTGACGATCTGCTCGCGCGGGAGCGCGGCCACATGCCCGGCAATATCGCGGATCATCACGGGCGCAATGCCGATCACGATCAGCGCCACTTTCGCCGTCTCGCCAAGGCCGAGCGCGATGAACAGGATCGGCAGCAGCGCGATGGGCGGGATCACCGCAATCCCCGTGACGAGCGGGCCAAGCGTGGCGCGCACGGGTGGCAGGACGCCCAGCACCAGTCCGACCAGCAGGGCCATCAGCGTGGCAATGCCAAGGCCCAGCCCAAGCCTTTGCAGGCTGGCCAGCGTATCGGCCCAGAACACCAGCTTGCCGGTGAGGGCATCGGGCTGCTGCATCATGCCCCACAGCGCTGAAGCCATGCCGCTGGGCAGGGGCAGGATCTTGTCCGAGGGGTTCAGCGCATGGCGCTGCGCGGAAAGCACCACATAGACCAGGGCGAGCAGCGCGATCGGCAGCGTGCCCAGCACCAGGCCCTGCCTGCGTCCGATCTGTCGGTTCACCCAGCGCATGTCGGATTCTCCCGGTCAGGCCGAAGCGTCGTCATCTGCGTCGGTGTCACGCGCCTCAGAGCTTTCCGTCCGCGGCAAGCTTCATGAAGCTGTCGTCAAAGCGCAGCGTGACACGCGCGGGATCACCCAGCGTTACACCGCCCGGAAAGGCGATGCCCACCGCATCTGCCGAGGTAGCGCCCTGAAACAGTCCCTTCGAGAAGCTGAAGTCGCGCACCTTCGTCATGGTCGAGACGAGATCGGGCGAGGTTGTCGCGGCGACGGCTTCCTTGGGATCGACATAGAGCCGGGTTGTCTTGAGCTGGCTTTCGAAGATTTCGGGCGTGGTTCCGGCAAGCTTTGCCATGGCTGCGCGGGCTTCCTTGCCCTGCGCATCGTCCCGCACCATCAGGCCGACGGTTTCATACCAGATGCCCGCCAGCGCCTTGCCCAGATCGGGATTGGCCTTGAGCGTGGCGGTATCGACGACGAGGAGATCGAGGATTTCGCCCGGTATGTCGGCCGAACTGAAGACCTGCGTGACGCCGGGCTGGCTGCGCATCACCGAAAGCTGGGGGTTCCATGCAACCGCCGCCTTTGCATCGCGGCTGGCAAAGGCGCCCACGATATCGGCATCGGCGGTGTTGATCGTGCGCACATCCGTCAGCGACATGCCAGCCGAACCGAGCGCGCGGGCCAGCAGATAATGCGACACCGAAAGTTCGACGAGGTTGATGGGCTGGCCCTTCAGGGCTGCGAGCGTGGTTCCGCCTTTCAGCAGGACGCCGTCGTTGCCGTTCGAATAGTCGCCGACGATGATCGCGCTGGTATCCTTGCCGCCTGCGGCGGGGATCGTGAGTGCATCCATGTTGGCCACGGTCACGCCGTCGAACTTCCCGGCGGTGAACTGGTTGACCGACTCCACGTAGTCGTTGACCTGGACCACGCTGATCTTGAGGCCATACTTGTCGGCCCATTTCTTCACGATGCCGGCCTGCTGGGCATAGGGCCAAGGCATCCACCCGGCATAGATCGACCAGCCGATGCTGAACTCGGTGCGCTTGGGCGCAGGCGCATCGGCGGACGGCGCGCATGAAGCCACCACCAGCGTTGCTGCCATCAACAATGTCTTTCCGGTCCTGCGGATCAGCCTGAGCACGAGTGATTCCCCTTCTGCCTTGCGGGCTGGCTGCACCATGGGGGAAATCGGGCCGGCAGCGTATTACGCTTTTTGCGTATGGTAATACTTGGCGCCAGATGAAGCTGCGCGCTGCAAATTCGGTGTGCCGCCCCGCCCGGCGGGCGTCAATTCCGGCCGCGGGCGACTGGTTACGCCAATCGGCGTATGCTATGACCTTGATGCCCGCGCTTAGCGTGCACCCCTGAGGCAGCACAGGGTAATCGGCACATGCAGAGCGATACGCACATGCAAGGCGATACGCCAAGGCAAAGTGATACGCCAATGCAAAGTGATACGACGCGATCCGGCGCAGCGAGGCTGGCGGTCGATCTTCTGCCACCGGCGATGCTTGCGCTTGTCGTGGGGTTCTGGGCGTTCGCGCCTGAGGCGTGGGTGAAAAGCACCTTTGTGGTGATCGGCGTGAGCGCTGCGATCACCTTCACGGTCCTGCTGCTGGAAATCCCGTTTGAACGCCATCCGGGCTGGCGGATGAACCGGCGCGAGTTCTTCACCGACCTGTTCTATGTCGTGCTCAACGCCACGCTCATCTCCAAGGCCACCAACTTTTTCGCGGAAAGGCCGCTGGAATCGGCCAAGGAGGCGCTTGGCCTTGCAACGCCATGGGCTGGCGAGATGCCCTGGCTGCTTCAGGTTGCCTTCGTCGTGTTCCTGATCGAGTTCGGGCAATACTGGATGCATCGGCTGATGCACAATTCCACGCCTTTCTGGCTGACGCATGCGCCGCACCATCACATCACCCAGCTCAACGCCATGAAGGGCGCGGTGGGCAACCCGATCGAGCTTTGGCTCATCAGCCTCAGCGTCGTCGTGCTGTTTGATTTTCAGCAGTCGGCCGTGCTTGCCGGATACAGTGTGCTTGGCGTTGTTTCCACCTTCGCCCATGCCAATGTCCGCTCCGATCCGCCGCTGTTCTATTCGTGGATCTTCACGACCATCCGGCATCATAGCCTGCATCATTCGGTTCCTTATGAGGATACGCGCTGCAATTACGGCAACTCGCTGATCCTGCTTGACCGCATTTTCGGCACCTACAAGGAAGGCGAGGCAGCCGTCGTGGGGCAGGATGACCGGCGGCGCCTGTCCATACGCGAGCAGTGGCTCTTTCCCTTCGTGCCTTTGGTTGCACGAATGAAGAAAGTCATGCAGGGTGACGCGCGCGTTGCGGAGTAGCGTTCGTCCCTGTTGAAGCGGTCAGCCTCAAATCGGTTCATCGCTTCCCGTTGTCATTCTGGCGCGCATTCCTGCGCCAACCGGAACGTCGCGTTTCATTGCGCGTTCATCCCGAAATACCGTGTTGCGTCACTTTGGCTCTCATGGTTTCATTGCGCGCCGTTTCTTCTGAACGCGCATCATTTCGGATGAAGGGTGGATGCAAATGAGGCAATCTTTTCAATATATTGCGCTGACGACTGCTACCCTGCTCCTCGCATCGTGCGGCGGCGGCGGAAGCGCGGACAAGGCAGCGGAAGCACCGGCCGCGGCCGAGACCAAGGAAGCCGCTGCGGCTCCCGCGGCGCCCGCGCCTGCCGCAGCCACCAGCGCCGCCGCCCCGACGGCCGACTCCACCGATACGCTCGATGGCACCACGCTCGCATCGCTCAAGCCCGACGCGGCCCATGGCAAGACCATCTTCGCACAGTGCAAGGCATGCCATGCAGTTGAGGCGGGCAAGAACATGGTTGGCCCCTCGCTGGCAGGGATTGTCGGCCGGGCTGCCGGGTCGATCGCGGGCTACAGCTATTCGGCGGCAAACAAGAACAGCGGCATCACCTGGACCCCGGAAAAGCTCTTCCAGTATCTGGAAAAGCCTGCGCGTGTGGTTCCGGGCACCAAGATGGCCTTCGCGGGCCTGCCCAAGGCGCAGGACCGCGCCGACGTGATCGAATACCTCAAGGCCCCCAACTGAAGCGGCACCGCCCTTCGGGTTCGCAGCGAAAAGCAATCGGGCGAAAAACATGGGGGCGCAGAATCATCGGATCCTGCGCCCCTATCCTTGACCGCTGGTAATCAGGCAGCGACTGCCCGGCGCGCCAGTTCGCATTGCGACCAGATGTCGCTCAGCGCTTCGATCAGCTTGTCGACATCGCCATCGGTGTGCACCGGCGATGGCGTGATGCGCAGCCGTTCGGTGCCGCGCGGAACCGTGGGATAGTTGATCGGCTGCACATAGATGCCGTGGTTGTCCATCAGCCAGTCGCTGATGCGCTTGCACTTGTGCGGATCGCCCACCATCACCGGGATGATGTGGCTGGGATTGGGCAGGTGCGGAATGCCGATGGCATCAAGGCGCCGCCGGACCGTGGCCACGCGCTCCTTGTGGCGGGCGCGCTCGATCTCGCTGGCCTTCAGGTGACGGATGCTCGCCGTGGCGCCGGCCGCAAGCGCCGGGGGCAGGGCGGTGGTGAAGATGAAGCCGCTGGCAAAGGTGCGCACGAAATCGCACAGGGCTGCCGATGCCGCGATGTAGCCGCCCATGACCCCGAACGCCTTGCCCAGCGTTCCCTCGATCACGGTAATGCGGTCCATCAGCCCCTCGCGCTCGGCCACACCGCCGCCACGCGGGCCATAGAGACCAACCGCATGAACTTCGTCGATGTAGCTCATCGCACCGTGCCTTTCGCACACGTCGAGGATCTCGGCGATCGGGCCGATATCGCCGTCCATGGAATAGACGCTCTCGAATGCCACGAGCTTGGGCACGTCAGGCCCGTATTCGGAAAGGAGCTGGTCGAGGTGTTCGACATCGTTGTGCCGCCACACCCGGCAGGTGGCACGCGAATGGCGGATGCCTTCGATCATCGAGGCGTGGTTGAGCGCATCGGAGAACACCACGCAGCCGGGAATCTTCGCCGCCAGCGTGCCAAGGCCCGCCCAGTTCGAGACGTAACCGCTGGTGAAAAGGAGCGCCGCTTCCTTGCCGTGCAGATCGGCCAGTTCTCGCTCCAGCAGGACATGATGATGGTTCGTGCCTGAAATGTTGCGCGTGCCCCCGGCACCGGCGCCGCATTCATCCAGCACCCTGTGCATGGCATCCAGCACTGCGGGATGCTGACCCATGCCGAGATAATCGTTCGAGCACCAGACCGTGACCTGTTCGGTGCGGTCATCGACATAGCGCGTCGCATGCGGGAAGTTGCCGCAGCGGCGTTCGATTTCGGTGAAGATCCGATAGCGTCCCTCGTCCCGGACCGCGTCCAGTTCCCCCTGGAAGTAGGCTTCGTAATCCATGTCGTCGGTCCTCTTGGTGTTAAACGTGTCAGATGCGGGTTGTCGCGCGGCGTGAAGGCAGCGCCCAGCCCCACAGCGCCCCGTCGCGGATCGGCAGGGCAAGAAACAGGTGTTCGAGCGCGCCGAGCGCGGCCAGCGCGAAGAGCAGGCTGGCCCCTGCGGCACTGGCGCTGCCGTCGGGCGCATCGAGCGCGGTCAGTCCGAGCCAGATTGCCAGCGCGCAGGTGGCCGCAATGGCCAGGACCAGTTCCGCCCCCATGCGGCGGGGGCCGAAATAGGTCTTGAGATAGGCCATGTGCGGCGGAAAGATCTCGGTGCTGAGATTGGGCACGCCGAAGAAGATCACCAGCTTCGTGCTCAGCCGCATGGCCAGCAGCAGGGTGAAGGTCATTGCGCCGATCTGGTTGGGCGCATCCCAGCTCAGCGAGATGAGTCCCAGCGCGCTCAGCGCAAGGGCCAGTTCATGCCAGGCCACGGCGGAAACGGCGTGAACGAACCGCTCCAGCCCATGCGCATCCGGCGGGCAGGCTTCCCGGCGCGGCCCGGTGACGGCACCCGTCAGGAAGCTGATTTCATGCCATGACCAGATCAGGATGGCCCCGGCAAAAGAGGCATAGACACCGGTGAGCGTCGGCTGGTGCATCGACCAGCCCACGACCACCAGCCCGCCGACCCCTGCAATCCCCGCAAGGATCAGGCTGAAGGGAAAGGTGCGCCGTTCGCGGTTGTCGGCCCAGGCAATCAGGCCCGTGGCCAGAAACCACACCGCGATCGTTGCCGCAACCGGCAGGATATGGCCGGTCCAGCTTACCATGCGGGCTGAAGCCTGACCGTGCTGGGCAGTTCGTTGGCGCGCGGACGCAGCAGATACATCCTGGCAAAGTTGAAGGCCGCCCCTGCCGCGCCCGAAGCACGCAGCATCAGGCCGGAAATGCCGCCCCGCCGCTTGCCTTCCTCGATCCTGCGGCTTGCCGCCAGAAGACGGTCCATCGCCCGGCGGAAGCGCGGATCGTCGGTATCGAGTTCGACCGGGAACACCTGCCGGCTGATCTGGGTGCAGATCGAGAACACGTTGTAGTCGTAGGTCTTGGGATCAAGGCCAAGCGCCTGATGGAACACTGGCCGGGCATGATCGCGCACATACATCGTGGAATAGACCGCCAGCAGGAAGAAGCGGACCCACAGCTTGTTCATGCCTTGCAGCAGCTTGGGGTCGGCGCGCAGGAGCAGCGCAAAGGCTTCGCCGTGCCGGAACTCGTCGTTGCACCAGCTTTCGAACCACTGGAAGATCGGGTGGAAACGCAGGTGCGGATTGGCCGCAAGCTGGCGGTAGATCGCGATATAGCGCGCATAGCCGATCTTCTCGGACAGATAGACCGAGTAGAAAATGAACTTCGGCTTGAAGTAGTGGTATTTCTTGGCCTTGGTCAGGAATCCCAAATCAATCCCGATGCCCGCATCCTTGAGCGCTTCGTTGATGAACCCGGCATGGCGGCTTTCATCGCGCGCAAGCAGCTTGAACAGCAGCTTCATGTCGGGGTTCTTCGTGCGCCGCGCCATTTCGGCATAGAGGATACAGCCGGAAAACTCGGACGTGAGCGAACTGACCAGAAAATCGATGAACTCGGCGCGCAGGGCCGGTTCCAGACCCTCGATGATCCCGGCAAAGCTGCCCTCGCGCTTGAAGTGCTTCTTGTTGGGGTCGCTGACCATCTCGGCCATGAGTTCATCCCACTCCTTGCGCACCGGAGAGACATCGATGGAATCGAGCGCGGCAAAATCGGTCGTGTAGAAGCGCGGGCTGAGCACGGTCTCGTGCTTTACCATTTCGTGGACGTCGGGCTTTTCGGCCATCATGGCGTCAAGCTCAGGGTGGGCCGCAATTGCGGTGTGCGCGTTCATTTCAGGCTCCCAGGATTGAAGCTGACTTCATAGAGTTCGGTAAGGCCGAGATAGGCGATCAGCCGGGTCCAGCCGCGCAGCACGGGGCCTGCGCGCACCACGGTTGCCATGCGCTCGATCACGGCGCTTTGACCGAACGCAACGCGGATCGGGTCGCCGTGCACGAACACGCGATCACCGGGATGGACAGGCAAGTCGCCTTCCAGTTCCACATGCGCGTGAAAATGCGCCTCGCTCTGCTCCACCGCGATGCGACAGGGAACATCAAAGGCGCGGCGAGCCATCATGCGCCACCCCCTCTGGCCGGGGTTTTCAGAAACTGCATGAAGGCTGCGCGGTTGTCCGGCCCGAACGATCCCAGTTCAACCGAACGGCCGGTTGCCGGATCAAGCAGCGAAAGCGAACCGTTCTGCCACAGGGCCAGCTCGAACGGGGCTTCCTGGCCCACCCCGCGCATCTTGCGCTCGCGGGCCATGCCGCGCATGACGCCGCGCACGAAGCCGCCGCCATCGTTCTCGCCGATGAGGACGGCGAGCGTTTCCGCGCTATCGGCATCTTTCACCACCACCGCGCCGTCGCTGCGATCGCTGAAGGTGAGATGGCGGATCTCGACGACGGCAATCCCGGCGCTGGCCCGTTCCGCCGAAGGCACCGCCTCGCGGTTGAGCACACCGGTCTGCACCAGCGCCGTGAGCACCAGCGTTGTGGCAATGAGCGCTCCGGCAAGCATCAGCGCGGGCCGGGGGACGGTCTCGTCGTGCTTGTGGACAAGGCTCATGCCGCAGCTCCCTGAAGGCCGTGCGCGGCCGTCGGCGCCGGTCTTGATGCAGTGGCAACGGCCTCGTTGGGCACGACCGCGGCGCAGGCCCTTGCGAGAATGGCCGCGACACTGGCCGCATCGGGCAGGGCGCGCAGCATCGGCTGCGGCTTTGCCAGTTGCCAGGGCCGTGCGTGCGGCCAGAGCATGGCATAGCCAAGCCGGTGACGCCCGGTCGGAACGAGCGCAATATCGCCATATCCCGCGGGCAAGGCGCGCAGGTCAGCCGAACCGATCAAGGCCAGCGGCAGGTTGATGCACTTGTTGAGCGCCACACCGATCCGCAGGACAACGCGGCGGTTGGTGATGGTATAGACCGTCGTGCGTGCCACGAGCACGGCAAACAGCGCCAGCAGGCCCTGTGTCAGCACACCGCCCGCAATGGCTGCGGCTGCGGCAACCAGCTTTCCGGTGGCAAGGCCGTAGATCGCGAGGGCCGCGAAATAGGCGCTCACCCACCGGGTGTGCAAGGCGCTTCGGGCAAAGTTGCGCCATTCGGGCGAACCCTGCCAGAGGATGTGCTCGCCTGCCGGGAGCTGGCCCGGCAGGCCGCGGATCGGCTCGTGGTCGTATTCGGTCACACCAATGGCTCCAGACGGTCTTCGTTGGCGTAGAGATAGC
>JBKBKD010000022.1:0-38431 GCA_046294595.1 Novosphingobium sp. | reverse complement strand
CGCTATTTCCCGGAGTGAGAGCGATGCCCGATCCCGCAGACATGGAAGCTGCCGTCCACGAATATGTTGCCGCCTTCGCCGCCAATGCGCCCGAACGGGTGGCCGCGTTGTTTGCCGATGACGCCACGGTGGAAGACCCGGTCGGCAGCCCGCCGCACGTGGGGCGCGAGGCGATCCTGGCGTTCTACACCGCATCGATGCAGACCGGCGCGAAGCTGAAGCTTGAAGGGCCGGTGCGCATCTGCGGCCCTTATGCGGCCTTCGCCTTTTCGGTGCTGCTGAACCTTGGCGGCAAGGACATGCACGTGGACGTGATCGATACGTTCCGGTTCGACGATCACGGCAAGGTGATCGAGATGCGGGCCTATTTCGGCCCCACCAACATGCACGGATTTTCCTGAGAGGACGCCAACATGCGTGAAGCCGCCATCGTTTCCACCGCCCGCACGGGCATCGGCAAGGCCTATCGCGGGGCCTTCAACGATACCGAGGCACCGGTGCTTTCGGCCCATGTCGTCAATGCCGCCATCGCGCGGGCGGGCATCGATCCGGCGCGGGTCGATGATGTCTATCTGGGCGTGGGCAACCACTGGGGCACGCAGAGCTACAATCTGGGACGGCTGACGGTCCACGCATCGGTCCTGCCCGACAGCACCGCAGGCTTCACGCTGGACCGCAAGTGTTCATCCGGCCTCAACGCGATTGCGCTGGCCGCGCGCGGCATCATCTGCAACGAGATCGACGTGGCCGTGGCAGGGGGCATGGAAAGCATCTCGCTGACCATCAACAAGCACGCCCCTGCCTTCCGCAACCGTTCCGAAGCGGTGAAGGCAGCAGATCCCCATGCCTACATGGCCATGATCGAAACCGCCGAGATCGTGGCCGAACGCTATGGCGTGAGCCGCGAGGAGCAGGACCGCTTTGCCGCGCAATCGCAGCAGCGCGCCGCGGCCGCGCTGGAGGCGGGCCGCTTTGCCGACGAGATCGTGCCGATCACCGTGACCAAGGCCCTGTTCGACAAGGAAGGCAACGAAACTGGCAAGCAGGAGGTGACGCTGGCGCAGGACGAAGGCATCCGCGCGGGCACCACCTACGAGGCGCTGGCGGGGCTGAAGCCGGTTTTCAAGGGCGGGCAGGTGGTTGCCGAGGGGCGCCACGTGACCGCGGGCAATGCCAGCCAGCTTTCCGATGGCGCATCGGCGCAGGTGCTCATGGACCTCGGCACCGCGCAGAAGGAAGGGCTGCCGGTGCTGGGCCTCTATCGCGGGTTTCAGGTGGCGGGCTGCGCGGCCGAGGAAATGGGCATCGGCCCGGTCTTTGCCATTCCCAAGCTGCTTGACCGGGCCGGGCTGAAGATCGACGACATCGGCCTGTTCGAGATCAACGAAGCCTTCGCCAGCCAGGCCGTCTATTGCCAGCAGAAGCTGGGAATCGATCCCGAACGGCTCAACGTGAACGGCGGCGGCATTGCCCTTGGCCACCCCTTCGGCATGACCGGATCGCGCCTTGTCGGCCATGCCCTGATCGAAGGGAAGCGCCGGGGGGTGAAGTATGTCGTCGTCTCGATGTGCGTGGCGGGCGGCATGGGCGCGGCGGGGCTGTTCGAAGTGGCCTGAACGGCCCGGCTTGCAGCCGCGCTGATCGGTGGGAGCAAGGCAGATGGAAGGACGGCTGAGCGGCCGCGCGGCCATGATTACCGGCGCGGCAGACGGCATCGGCGAGGGCATTGCCCGGCGCTTTGCCGCCGAAGGCGCCAGCGTGATCCTGGCCGATCATGACGCGGTGCGCGGACCGGCCGTGGCCGAAGACCTTTGCCGCAAGGGCGCGCGGGCGCAGTTCGTGCGGTGCGACGTTTCGCAGCGCGCCGATGTGCTGGCGGCGGTTGACCGGTGCGCCGAACAGTTCGGCGCGGTCGATATCCTCGTCAACAATGCCTATCGCGGCGAAGGCCCGGTGCGGATCGAGGACAAGACCGACGAGCGTTTCGATGATGCTTTGAAGATGTGCCTCTATGCCACGAAGTGGGCGATGGAGCGCGCGCTTCCGCACATGAAGGCGCGCCGCTGGGGCAGGGTCATCAACATGGCCTCGCTCAACGGGGTCAACGCCCACATGGGCAGCGCCGATTACAACGCGGCCAAGGAAGCGGTGCGGGCCTATTCGCGCACCGCCGCGCGCGAATGGGCGGCCCATGGCATCTGCGTCAACGTGATCTGCCCGGCGGCGGCTACCGCCGCCTACCGCCGCTTTGCCGAAATGGCGCCGCAGGTGGCCGCCGCCACCGCAGCGGCCAACCCCATGGGCCGCATGGGCGATCCCGAAACCGATATCGGCCCGGTGGCGGTGTTCCTTGCCAGCGATGATGCGCGTTACCTTACCGGCAATACCCTGTTCGTGGACGGGGGCGGGCACATCAACGGCGTGCCATGGGTGCCCGATTTCGGGCCGGACGAATGAAGCGATCAGCAGAGGGGAACATCACGATGACCGAAGCGGCGTCTGCTCCGGAGAATGGCGGCCTGGAACATGTATGGCGCCGGTTCTGCGCCGAACTGGCCGAGGCGGGCGAGGTGCTCTCGCGCAAGCAGGCGCCGACCGGTGCGCTCGATCAGGCCGAGGGGCTGCGCTACCTGAGCCGCCTTGCGCGCACCGCGCTCAACATGCTGGTCGACAGCGCCGATCCCGATTTTCCGCGCCTGTTCATGCTGTGCGACGACAGGATCAAGATCGGTGCGGACAATCCCGACAACATCTACCAGCAATGCGTGGTGCGCGGCGACCGCGAATACCGCATTACCGGCAAGCGCAATTCGGTTCCCTATTTCTCGGTCGGGAGCAAGGCCAACCGCTATGCCATCGACGGCACGATGGCATCGACCGGCGAGATCGAGTTTGCCGACATGACCTTCGGGCCGGACGGCACCTTCGAGATTCACGTGAGCAGGGAGCCGAAGCCGGGCAACTGGCTGCCGCTGGCCGATGATTCCACCCTGCTGATCGTGCGCCAGACCTTTGACGACAAGGCGGTGCAGGTTCCCGCCGACATCCGGGTGGAGCGCGTGAGTGAAGGCCCGGCCGTGCCCCACCTTCTGACACCGGAGGTGATCGAGCAGCAGCTCATGGCAGCGGCGGCGTGGACACGCGGCACAGCCAATACCTTTGCCGACTGGGCGGAATGGTTCAAGGCCACGCCCAACCAGTTCTACGATGCGCCGCAGGAAATCTTCTGGAAAGCGGGCGGCGATCCCAACATCTGGTATGGGCACTTCTATTACGCGTTGCAGCAAGGCGAAGCGCTGGTCATCGAAACCCCCGTGCCCGAATGCCGGATGTGGAACCTCCAGATCGACAACTGGTGGATGGAATCGCTCGACCACGTGCACCAGAAGGTGTGGATCAACAATTCCAAGGCCCGCATGGAAGCCGACGGCCGGGTGATCGTGGTCTGCGCCGAGAGCGATCCGGGCTTCGGCAACTGGGTGGACATCGCCGGGCACCGCAGCGGCACCGGCCTGTGGCGCTGGTTCAACGCCGCAGAGCCATTGGTGCCGCAGATGCGCGTGGTGAAGCTCTAGGGCCGAGGCGCGCGGCGTTCACTCGTCCCAGTGGATGAGGTGGCTGATGTCGGTGCGCTCGTGCGGCTTGCGGCCCGTCGTGGCAAGCCGCTGCACAGTGGGCTTGCCCTTCATCTCGCTGAAGGTGCGCAGCACCTCGATCACGCGGTCGTAGTAGGTAGAGGAAATCTTCCACACCCCGCCCTCGCGGCGGTAGGCATCGGTGTAGATCGCCGTGCCGAAAGTGTGGGCATCCTTTTCCAGATCGATGAACACGTCCTGCAAATACCAGATGCCGGTGGCGCTGTTGTCGCCGGTCACGCTGATTTCGGGCATGATGCCGATGTGCATGGCCAGCGCGCCGGAATGGAACGAGTTCGACAGGAACTCGACCATGGCATCGCGGCCCGAAAGCGAGACCTTGTAGGTGCCGCCGTTGTAGGTGCAGGCGATGTCGGCGGTGAACAGCGCGGGCAGGGCGGCGAAATCGCCGGTATCGATGGCGCGGAAGTAGCGGTGCTTGAGCACCTTGATCTCTTCCATGTCGGAGAGCTGCTGGAGCGTGTAGGGCATCGTGCGGGTCAGGCTTTCTGTTCTTGCGCGTAGAGCATTTCGGCGCGGGCCTTGAGCGCGCGCGCGCTGTCATCGAAAGCGCGCTTCACCCATGGCCCGGCAAAGCGGAACACGTGGATGCCGTTGGCGCCAAGGAAGGCATCGGTCGAGAAGTAGCGGCAAGATGCCTCGCCCGTCGGCTCGATCACCTGATCGCGCCGGGCCGGGTAGGGCCAGGCTTGCGAGTGGATCATCTCCCACGAGATCATGCGTTCGGGTTCCAGCGCGCAGATGTATTCGCAGTTGGGCACGAGGCTGCCGGGCACGGCATAGTTGACCAGCGTCATGTCCACCGCCGCGCCCATTTCCAGCGTGGAGACCGCACGCACGCAGAACGGGTTCCATTCGTTGTAGCGCGGCATGTCGACAAGCACGGCCCAGACCACGCGGGCAGGGGCGGCAATGTCCACCGTCTCGCTCACGGTCACGGCAGCGGGATCGAAGCCCGATACGGGATCGTCGGCAAGGCCGGGGTGCGCTTTCATCCAGTCCAGAAGCATCGCGAGTGTCCCCCCTATGCCGCAACCCAGTCGCCGCCGTTCACGTCGAGCATGGCGCCCGTGATCTCGGAAGCATAATCGGACAGGAGGAAATAGACCGCCTTGGCGCAATCGGCATCGGGCGGGATGTGGCCCACCGGGATTTCGCTGGCGCGCTGCTTGCGGAAGGCCTCGGCCCCTTCGCCCAGCCCCTGGATGAAGCCTTCGAGGGGGGCGCCCATCATCCAGCCCATCAGCGCGGTGTTGACGCGCACGCCGGTGCCGCCGAACTCCACCGCAAGATGGCGGGTCATGTGATTGAGCGCGCCCTTGGCCATGCCATAGCCGCCTTCGCCGGGCATGGGCTTGCGCGTGCACAGGGTGGAAATGTTGACTATGGAACCGGCTCCTTGCGCCTTCATCGCGGGGAACACCGCCATGGCCATGCGCAGCGCGCCCGCCGCGCCCACGTTGAAGGCTTGCAGCACCTGATCGATGTCATGTTCGATCAGCGGACCCCAATCGGGGTGATAGTAGGCCGAGTTCACCAGACCGTCGATGCGGCCCCACGTATCGAGCGCGGCCCTTGCCGCGGCCTGGCACTGGTCCATCTGCGTCACGTCGAGCGGGACGGCAATGGCTTCGCCGCCCGCTGCCACGATCTCGTGCGCCACTTCCTCGATCGCGGCCTTCGAGCGGGCGGTGACGACGACCTTCGCGCCTTCCTTCGCAGCACCGCGGCACGCGGCCTGTCCCATGCCGGGGCCGGCGCCGGTGATGATGACGACCTTGTCCTTGAGGATCATGGCATTTCTCCCGTTATGGCAGGGGCTTTGGCGCCCTCTTGCCGGTTGGCTCTTGTCAGATGGTCATGCCTGCGCCTTCAGCATGTCGAGCGCGACATCGACGATCATGTCTTCCTGTCCGCCCACCATCTTGCGGCGGCCCAGTTCGACAAGAATGGCGCGCGTATCGAGGCCATAGGTCTCGGCCGCCTTTTCGGCGTGGCGCAGGAAGCTGGAATAGACCCCGGCATAACCCAGCGCGAGGGTTTCGCGGTCAACCCGCACCGGGCGGTCCTGAAGCGGACGCACGAGATCCTCGGCGGCATCCATCAGCATCATCACGTCGCAGCCGTGGTTCCAGCCCTTGCGGTCAGCCGCGGCAATGAACACCTCAAGCGGTGCATTGCCCGCGCCCGCGCCCATGCCGGTGAGGCTGGCATCGATGCGCACCGCGCCGCACTGGGCAGCCACGATGGAATTGGCCACCCCCAGCGACAGGTTGTGGTGCGCGTGCATCCCGCGCTGCGTTTCGGGCTTGAGCACCCGGTCATAGGCTTCGAAGCGCGCACGCACCCCGTCCATGTCGAGAGCGCCGCCGCTGTCGGTCACGTAAACGCAATTCGCCCCGTAGCTTTCCATGAGCAGTGCCTGGCTCGCCAGCGCATCGGGTTCGATCATGTGGCTCATCATCAGGAAGCCCGACACGTCCATCCCCAGATCGCGGGCGATGCCGATGTGCTGCCTGGAAACGTCGGCCTCGGTGCAGTGCGTCGCGACACGGACCGAACGCACGCCGATGTCATAGGCGCGCCGCAGTTCCTCGACCGTGCCGACGCCGGGCAGGATCAGCGTGGTGAGAACGCAGTTTTCGAGCACGTCGGCCACGGCCTCAAGCCATTCCCAGTCGGTATGCGCGCCGAAGCCGTAGTTGAAGCTCGCGCCGGAAAGGCCATCGCCGTGCGCCACCTCGATGGCATCGACGCCGCTCTTCTCGATGGCTTCGGCAATCGCGCGCACGTGATCGATGCCATACATGTGGCGCACCGCGTGCATCCCGTCGCGCAGGGTCACGTCCTGGATATAGAGCTTGTCGCCCGCTTCGACATTGAAGGTGGAAGGCATTGTCCGGTCTCCTTCAGGCGGCAGCGGCGGCCATGCGGCGCGCGGCAAGCAGTTCGCCGGTGGCCTTGGCGGCGGCGGTCATGATGTCGAGATTGCCGGAATAGCTGGGCAGGTAATCGCCCGCGCCTTCGACTTCGAGCATGATCATCGACTTCAGCCCGGTGAACTCGCCCATGCCGGGGATTTTCAGGCGGTTGTTGTCGCCATAGCGTTCGAACTGGACTTCCTGCTTCAGCCGGTATCCGGGCACGTATTTCTGCACTTCGGCCACCATGTCGGCCACCGAGCGGCGGATGGCGTCCTCGTCTGCCCCTTCCGACAGTGTGAACACGGTATCCCGCATGATCATGGGCGGTTCGGCCGGATTGAGGATGATGATGGCCTTGCCCTTCGTTGCGCCGCCCACCTCTTCGATGGCGCGGGCGGTGGTGCGGGTGAACTCGTCGATATTGGCGCGGGTGCCCGGCCCTGCCGAACGCGAGGAGACCGAGGCGACGATTTCGGCATAGTGGACCTTGTCCGATACGCGCGCGACGGCGGCCACCATCGGGATCGTGGCCTGCCCGCCGCATGTCACCATGTTGACGTTGGGCTGGTCGAGATGCTGGCCCATGTTGACCGGCGGCACCGTGAACGGCCCGATGGCGGCGGGTGTGAGGTCGACCACCTGGATGCCATCGGCGCGCAAGGCCTCGTCGTGGACCTTGTGCGCATAGGCGCTGGTGGCATCGAAGGCGATGCCGATGTCCTTGTAGAGCGGGTGGGCGCGCAGGCCCTCAAGGCCCTCGTGCGTGGTGGCAATGCCGTGCGCGCGCGCCATGGCCAGCCCTTCAGACTTCTCGTCGATGCCGACGACGATGGCCAGTTCCATGTTCTGCGGATACTTTATCATCTTCATCATCAGGTCGGTGCCGATGTTGCCCGAACCGATGATTGCCGCTTTCACGCGTGCCATGCGGGTTTCCTCAAACGAAGTTGGCAGTGCAGGTGCCCAGCGGGCCTGCTGCGTTGCTGAGAGTCATTTCGAAGCGGTCGCCCTTGGCCGCAGGCGCCAGCGGCACGAGGCTGCCCGACAGGATCACGTCGCCCGCATCGAGCGTCACGCCATAGGCGCCCAGCGTATTGGCCAGCCAGGCCACGGCCTGCGCCGGATCGCCCTGCACCGCGTGGCCATGGCCTTCGGACAGCGGCGCGCCGTTCTTCGTCACGGCAACGTGCAGGCTGGGCAGGTCAAGCCCTCTCGGATCGAGCCGCTCCTTGCCGATCACATAGACCCCGCAGCTGGCGTTGTCGGCCACGGTATCGACAATGCTGATCTTCCAGTCATCGATCCGGCTGTCGACGATCTCAAAACACGGCGCGATGCTTTCCGTTGCGGCCACGACATCGGCGGCGGTCACGCCTGGGCCGTTGAGGCTGCTCCTGAGGATGAAGGCAATCTCGGCCTCGGCGCGCGGGGCGATGAGCGCCTTGGCATCCACGTCGATATCGCCTTCCACGTGCATCCAGTCGGTCAGGAAGCCGAAGTCGGGCTGGTGGACGCCGAGCATGTCCTGCACGGCCTTGCTGGTGACGCCGATCTTCTTGCCCACCACCTCCTCGCCATCGGCCACGCGGCGCGAGAGGAAATCGAGATTGATCGCATAGGCATCGTCGAGCGTGAGCGAGGGATCCTGCGCGATCAGCGGAGCGATGGTCTTGCGGGCGCGCAGCGCTTCGTAAAGCACGGCGCCATGGTGCCGGATCTTATCGGTAGGCATTGAGGAACTCGATGGCATAGGCGTTGAACTCGCTTGCGCGTTCCACCTGCACCCAGTGGCCGGTGCGGCCGAAGGTGATGGCGCGAACATCGGGGCAATGGTCGAGGAACAAGCGCGCGTGGGCTTCGGGACAGAACTCGTCGTCGAGGCCCCACAGCACGAAGACCGGCTGGCTGATTTCGCCAAGGCGCGGAGAAAGATCGGGCGTGCGCATCCGCACCAGCACGTCCTTGGGCTGGGTGCGCGCCACGGCAAAGCGTTCCTCCACCAGCGCATCGGGAATCTTCGGCGCGAAATCGGGATGGACGAGGTTCGAGACGAGCCGCTTCTGTTCGGCAAGGTCGAAATCCGGCCCGCCGAAGCTGGAGACCATCTTGGCAATGCCCGGCATCACGAAATAGCTCTCGCGCTCGGCCACGCAGCCGGGTGCCATTAGCACCAGATTGCGGGTGAAGCCGGGGTGGTCCAGCGTCATCAGCAGGGCAATGCCGCCGCCCAGCGAATTGCCGACAAGGCTGGCGCCGGTGATGCCGTGCGCCGTCAGCGCCTCGTAAACCGTATCGGTGAAGAGTTGCAGCGTGTAATCGATGCCTTCGGGCTTGGATGATCCGCCATAGCCGATGAGATCGGGCAGGATCACGCGGTATCCGGCGACCACGAAGGCATCGATGTTCTGCCGGAAATTGGATGCCCCCGATGCGCCGGGGCCGCTGCCGTGGAGGAAGACCACGGCAGGGGCGGAAGGATCGCCCGCCTCGGCGATGACGATGTCGTATCCGCCCGAAACGCGGTGGGTCGTGAACGCAAGCTCAGCCACGGTTGCGCGCTCCGCTCAGAGGAAGGTGAAGCCGGGCGGATTGCCCAGCATCGCGCCGACGACATCGGCGGTGCGGTTGGCCGGATCGTTGGCGACGTGGGCGCGGCCCGCGTTGAGATCGAGCCAGGGCTGGATGATCGGGCTGGACATGTAGATCGCCCGCCCGCCCAGAAGCTTGACCATGTCGTCCACCAGATCGGCCATGCGGCGCACCACGCTGGCCGAATTGTAGGCATAGAGCGTGCGCTTCTCCATCGGGATCGGCTCGCCCGCTTCGGCAAGCGCCATCAGGTCCTCGAAGGTCAGGCGCAGGGTCTGCTCCATCTCGCCCACTTCGGCGTGGGCGCGGGCAATGGCGGCATTGAGGAAGGGATCATCCTTCGATGCCTTGCCGGTGTTGGTGGAGACGCGGCTCTGGGCAATTTCCATGGCCGCCGCAATCGCCGCGCGCGCCCCGCCGAAGGCTGCGGTCGAAACCGAACGCATGAACACCTGCGCCCAGGGCAGGGTATAGAGCGGGCCGGTGTTCGTCTCCTGCCCCGGATTGGTGCAGAGGAACCCGTGGACCGAACGGTGCGTGCGGTGTTCGGGCACGAACACGTCATCGACGATGATGTCGTGGCTTCCCGTGCCCTGAAGGCCGAAGACGTGCCAGCTGTCGGTATCGATCGCATAGTCGGCGCGCGGCAGCAGGAAGGCGCGCATGTCGGGCGCCTCGCCTTCGGCGGCGGGCGGCACCACGGCGCCGAGCACAACCCACTTGCAGTGGACGGACCCGGTGGAAAAGCCCCAGCGCCCGGACAGGCGATAGCCGCCCTCAACCCGCGTCACCTTGCCCACCGGCTGATAGGACGAGGACACCAGCGCCGAGGGATCATCGCCCCAGACCTCGGCCTGCGCCTCTTCATGGAACAGCGCGATTTCATAGGGGTGGCAGCCGACCACGCCATACATCCACCCCGTGGACATGCAGCCTTCGGCAAGCGCGCGCTGCACATCGTAGAACACGTTGGGGTGCATTTCATATCCGCCCCAGCGGCGCGGCTGGAGGATGCGGAAGAAGCCCGCCTCCTGAAACTCGGCAATGGATTCCACAGGCACGTCACGCGCGGCGACGCAGGCCGCGGCGCGTTCGCGCAGCACGGGGATCATCGCGCGGGCGCGGGCGACGAGCGCCTCCGGTTCCGGAATGGCGCGATTTGCCGCCGGACTGTCTGCCGACACGTCCTTGGCGGGCACTTCCACGGCGCTGGTCGCCATAACCCTCTCCTTCCTGCGGACCGCTGGCGATGAAGCCTTGCGGGCGACTCAATTACCCCTAAGGGCACTGCATTCGTAATTTGAAATGACACTGGATACGCAAATCGTCAATTGAAAAGCGTTTTGGCTTTCGATATTGGCATTTTCGAATCTTGTGAGATGTTGAAATCACCGCCCGGCCGGAACGCGGACCGGGCATCACGGGAGAGCCGCCCGATGCGGGCATTGATGACGCTGGCCGGGATGATGGACGCGATCGGCAAAGCCGGGCCGCAAGCGCGTGCGCCATCGGCCCCGAACACACTTTTGCCTGAAGGACGCAAATGATGCCCGAAGCCTATATCATCGACGCGGTGCGCACCCCCATCGGGCGCAAGAAAGGCAGCCTTGCCGAAATCCACCCGGCCGATCTGGGCGCGCACCCGATCCGGGCGCTGGTCGAGCGCACCGGCATCGATGCCGGTCTGGTCGACGACGTGGTCTGGGGCTGCTGCGACACCATCGGCCCGCAGGCAGGCGACATCGGCCGCACGGTATGGCTTTGCGCCGGAATGCCGCAGCATGTGCCAGGCACCACGATCGATCGCCAGTGCGGCTCCAGCCAGCAGGCCCTGCACTTTGCCGCGCAGGGCGTGATGAGCGGCACGCAGGATCTGGTCGTGGCGGGCGGCAGCCAGGCGATGAACGCCATTCCCATTTCCGCGGCCATGTTCGCAGGCCAGCACTATGGCTTCGGCGATCCCTTCACCGGCAGCCCGGCGTGGCGCGAACGCTATGGCGACGGGCTGCTGAACCAGATCAATTCCGCCGAGATGATCGCGAACAAGTGGGGCATCACGCGCGAGGCGATGGAAGCCTTTGCGCTCGCCAGCCACCAGCGCGCGCAGGTAGCCACCGATGCGGGCTGGTTCGCGAACGAGATCGCGCCGCTGGCGGGCCTTGCCCACGACGAGACGATCCGCCCCGGCACGACGCTGGAGGGGCTTGCCGCACTCAAGCCCGTGCAGGAAGGCGGTGTCATCACCGCAGGCGTCGCCAGCCAGAACTGCGACGGTGCCGCCGCATTGCTGGTGGCGAGCGAACGGGCGGCGAAGGAGCATGGCCTGAAGCCGCGCGCACGCATACACCACATCTCGGTCAGGGCCGACGATCCGGTATGGATGCTCACCGCGCCGATCCCTGCCACGCAGCACGCGCTGAAGAAGGCGGGGATGACCGTGGCCGACATCGACCTGTTCGAATGCAACGAGGCCTTCGCCTCAGTGCCGCTGGCATGGATGCAGGAACTGGGCATCCCGCACGAGAAGGTCAACGTGGCAGGCGGGGCGATCGCGCTGGGCCATCCGCTGGGCGCAACCGGCGCGCGGCTGATGACCACGCTGCTGAACGCGCTTGAGCGCACGGGCGGGCGCTATGGTCTCCAGACGATGTGCGAAGGCGGCGGTCAGGCGAACGTCACCATCATCGAACGGCTGTGATGAGGCACCCCATGCAGCACGATCCGGCAATCGCCATTCCCAACCTGCTCTATACCTACGCCATGCGTTTCGACGATGGCGATTTCGAAGGCGCGGCCGCGCTGTTCGACAGGGGTAGCGTGCTGGCAGGCGGCCACCGCATCACCGGGCGCGCCGCAATCCTCGAAATGTGGCGCATGTGGGTCAAGACCTATGACGGCAGGCCGCTGACGCGCCACATCACCACCAACCCGATCATCACCCTTGCCGATGACGGCCTGAGCGCCACCTGCCAGTCGCAATGGACGGTGATCCAGGCCGCGCCGGGCTATCCGCTCCAGATCGTGGCCAGCGGGCGCTACCGCGATGCCTTCGCCCGCGATGCCGATGGCTGGCACTTCACCGAGCGCGAATATCTCCAGACCGATCTTGTCGGCGACAGTTCCGCCCACACCCTGCAATCCCTGATCTGAAAGGCACAAGACCCATGGGCATCTGCGAGAACCGCACTGTCATCATCACCGGCGCGGCGCGCGGGCTGGGCCGGGCCTATGCGCTGGCCTTTGCCGCCGAGGGCGCGAACGTGGTCGTCAACGACATCGGCACATCGCTGGGCGGCGAGGGGCGCGATACCAGCGCAGCCGACGCCGTGGTGGCAGAAATCGTCGCGGCGGGCGGCAAGGCCGTGGCCAACTACGAGGACATTACCGACTGGGATGCGGCGGGCCGGATCGTTCAGGCGGCGCTCGATGCCTTCGGCGATCTGCACGTGGTGGTGAACAATGCCGGGATCGTGCGCGACCGCATGTTCGTTTCGGCAACGCTGGAGGAATGGGACGCGACGATGCACGTCCACCTGCGCGGCCACTTCTGCCTTTCGCGCCACGCGGTGAACTACTGGCGCGCCAAACAGAAGGACGGGCGCGATCCCGATGCGCGGATCATCAACACCTCCAGCGGCGCCGGGCTGCAAGGCTCGATCGCGCAGGCGGCCTATTCCACCGCCAAGGGCGGCATTGCCGCGCTCACGCTGGTGCAGGCCGCGGAACTGGGCCGCTACGGCATCACCGCCAATGCGCTGGCGCCGTCGGCCCGCACGCGCATGACCGAACAGGCCTTTGCCGAGAAGATGGCGACCGAGGGCCTCGCCTTCGACGTGATGGACCCGGCCAATGTGGCGCCCACGGTGGTCTGGCTGGGCAGCCCGGAGAGCCGCGAGGTGACAGGCTGCGTGTTCGAACTGGAAGGTGGCAAGATCATGCTGGAAGACGGCTGGCGCGAAGGGCCGGCGGTGGACAAGGGAGCACGGTGGGAGCCTGCCGAGGTGGGCGATGCCGTGGCAAAGCTGATGGCGGCGCGCATCCCGCCACGCAAGGTATGGGGCACGGCCTGAGCGCCGCAACAGGGAGACGGGCGATGGAGTTTGCCTTTACCGACGAACAGGTCATGATCGGCGAGACCGTGCGCGGCTTCTTTGCCGAGAACGCGACAAGCGAGCGCACGCGCAAGGCCATGGCGGGCGAGGGGATCGACCGCGCGCTGTGGGCAGCCTTTGCAGGCGAACTGGGCCTTGCCGGGATCGGCCTTCCCGAAGCGCACGGCGGCGCGGGGCTGGGCATGGTGGAACTGGCGCAGGTAGCAGAAGCCGCAGGCGCACAGGTGGCCGCACTGCCGCTGCTGGGCCATGTCATGCTGGGCCAAGCCTTGGCGAAGGGCGGGACCGAGGCGCAGAAGGCGGCGCTGCTCCCGCGCCTTGTCGTGGGCGAGGTCATTGCCACGGCGGCATGGGAGGCGAAGATCACCGCCGAGGGCAATCGCCTTTCGGGCGAGGCGGCGTTTCTGCCACACGGCGCCCTGGCCGATCTGCTGCTGGTCCATGCCGGGGGCAAGGCGTGGATCGTCGATCTCAAGGCCGAGGGCGTTGCCGTGACCGGCCATGTCACCATGGACCAGACCCGGCCCTTCGCCACCGCACGGCTGGACGGCGTGGCCGCGGATCCGCTGGCCGATGGCGCGGCAGGCTGGGACGCGGCGCTTGCAGCGGGCTGGATCTGCCTTGCCGCAGAGGCGCTGGGCGGTGCGCAGGCCGCGCTTGACCGCACCGTGGCCTATTCGAAGGAGCGCGTGCAGTTCGGCCGCCAGATCGGATCGTTCCAGGCCTACAAGCACCGGCTGGCCGACATGATGATCGAGATCGAGCAGGCGCGCTCGGCGGTCTATTGGGCGGCCTGCGCGGTGGACGAGGGATCGGACGAGGCGGCCATTGCGCTCCATTCGGCCAAGGCGTTCTGTGCCGACACGTTCTTCATGTGCGCGGGCAACATGATCCAGCTTCACGGCGGAATCGGCTTTACCTGGGAACATGACGCGCACCTGTTCTTCAAGCGCGCACGTTCGATCCAGACCCTGCTGGGCGATGGCCAGTGGCACCGCGAACGGATTGCCGCGATGGTGCTGGATGCAGTGCCGGGAGTGGCTGCATGAAGCTTGGCTTCTCGCCTGAGGAAGAAGCCTTCCGCGCGGAATGCGCCGACTGGTTGCAGGCGGAAATGGCAGGCGCGTTTGCCGATATTCGCGGCATCACCAACCTGTCCGATGCGATTGCCCGCCGCAGGGAATGGGAACAGCGGCTGGGCGAGGCGGGCTGGGGCTGCATCGGCTGGCCGCGCGCGTGGGGCGGCAGGGATGCCACCATCGCGCAGCAGGTGATCTTTGCCGAGGAATACGCCCGCGCAGGCGCGCCCAACCGCATCAACCACATCGGCGTGGAACTGGCAGGCCCCACGATCCTTGCCTTCGGGTCCGAAGCGCAGAAGGCGCGCTACCTGCCCGAAATCGCCGCAGGGCGGCAGATCTGGTGCCAGGGCTATTCCGAACCGGGTGCCGGATCGGATCTTGCCAACGTGAAGACCAGGGCGCGTCTTGAAGGCGGGCAGTGGGTGGTCAACGGCCAGAAGGTCTGGACCAGCCTTGCCCATTATTCGGACATGATCTTCGTGGTGGCGCGCACCGAGGAAGGTTCGGCAGGGCCGAAGGGCCTTTCCTTCCTGCTGATGGACATGGACCAGCCCGGAATCGAGGTTCGCCCCATCCGCCAGATCAACGGCGAGGCCGAGTTCAACGAGACGTTCTTCACCGATGCGCGCTGCCCGGCCGAAGCCATGCTGGGCGCCGCAGGCGATGGTTGGAAGGTGGCGATGGCCCTGCTGGCGTTCGAGCGGGGGGTATCCACGCTGGGCCAGCAGATGCAGTTCCGCAACGAACTGGACGCGGTGATCGCGGCCGCACGGGCCAATGGCAAGGCTGCCGATCCGGTGATCCGGCAAAAGATCGCGCAGGCCGAAATCGGGCTTCGGCTCATGCGCTATGGCGCGCTCAGGATGCTTTCGGGCGCCGATCTTGCCGCGATCGACGGTGCAGCGCTGACCTACAAGATCCAGTGGGCCACATGGCGCCGCGGCCTTGGCGAACTGGGCATGGACGTGCTGGGTCAGGCGGGCGAGATCGCGCCAGCCGATGATTACGCCTGGCCGCAACTGCCCAACCTGTTCCTCTCTTCGCGGGCCGACACGATCTATGGCGGCACCAACCAGATCCAGCGCAACCTGATCGCCGAACGCGGTCTGGGCCTTCCGCGCGAGCCAAGGGGTAAAGCATGAGCGTTCCTGTCCCACCCTATCCCGCGCCGCTCGGCATGCTGAAGGGCAAGACCGTGGTGGTCACGGCCGCCGCGGGCACCGGCATCGGCTTTGCCGTGGCGAGGCGCGCCGCCGAGGAAGGCGCGCGCGTGCTCATCAGCGATTTCCACGAACGGCGTCTGGGCGAGGCGGCAGACCGGATCGCGGCCGAAGCGGGCTGCGCCCGGCCGGTGACGCAGGTCTGCGACGTGACCAGCGAAGCGCAGGTGAAGGACTTGCGCGATGCCGCGCTCGAAGCCTTCGGCACGGTCGATGTGCTCATCAACAATGCCGGGCTTGGCGGCGAGGTGAGCGTGGTCGACATGACCGACGAGCAGTGGAGCCGCGTGCTCGACGTGACGCTGACCAGCCTGTTCCGCATGACCCGCGCCTTCCTGCCTGCGATGTATGCGGCACGTAAGGGCGTGATGGTGAACAATGCCTCCGTGCTGGGCTGGCGCGCGCAGAAAGGGCAGGCGCATTATGCCGCCGCCAAGGCAGGGGTCATGGCCTTTACCCGTTGCGCCGCGCTGGAAGCGGCCGAACACGGCGTGCGCATCAATGCCGTGGCGCCCAGCCTTGCCATGCACCCCTTCCTTGCAAAGGTGACGACGGAGGAAATGCTGGCCCGGCTCGTCAAGACCGAAGCCTATGGCCGCCCCGCCGAAGTGTGGGAAGTGGCCAACGTCATGCTGTTCCTGGCTTCCGACCTTTCTTCCTACATGACCGGCGAGATCGTGCCGGTATCCAGCCAGCGGGCCTGACGGCAGTGCTCGATCCCCTGCCACCGACGATCCCCCACGCCGCCGAAGCTGCGGCCCGGACCTGGCCTGATGCTCCGGCCGTGCTGGAACAGGGCGAGGTGTGGAGCTTTGCCGAACTGTGGCAGCGCAGCCGCGCCGCCGCATCGGGCCTGCTGGCAAGGGGCATCACCGCGGGCGACCGGGTGGCGATCTGGGCGCCCAATTCGCGCGAGTGGATCGTGGCGGCGATTGCGGTCATGGCCTGCGGGGCGGCGGTGGTCACGCTCAACACGCGGCTCAAAGGGCGGGAGGCGGGCGATATCCTGCGCCGCACCCGCGCGCGGCTGCTGTTCACGGTCGAGCGCTTTCTCGGCATCGATTACCGCGCGCTGATCGCGCACGAGGATCTGCCCGCGCTGGAAGGCACGGTCCTGCTGGACACCGGTCTCGATGCGCTGGTAGCCGCAGGGCAGGGGGCGGATGATCCGGCGGTGGATGCCGCCATGGCCGCAATCGATGCCGATACCGTATCGGATATTCTCTTCACCAGCGGCACCACCGGCAGCCCCAAGGGCGTGCTGATGACCTATGGCCGGGTGCTTCCGCAGGCGGCGATCTGGTGTGCCAACACGCGGCTGGGCACGGGCGACCGCTATCTCATTGCCAACCCCTTCTTCCATTCCTTCGGCATGAAGGTGGGCTGGGTGGCCTGCATCCTTGCCGGCGCAACCGCCGTGCCCATGCCGCAGTTCGATGTGAACGCGGCGATCGACCTGATCGAGCGCGAGCGCATCACCTTCATGCCGGGACCGCCCACGATCTTCCAGATGCTGCTGGCCGAGCGCGACCGGCGGGCCTGGGACTGTTCCTCATTGCGCGGCGGCACCACCGGCGCCGCCACCGTGCCGCCCGCGCTGGTCGAACGTATCCGCACCGAACTGGGCATGGTCGATCTCATCACCGCCTATGGCATGACCGAGTGCGTCAACATCACCACCTGCATTCCGGGCGACGATGCCGAAACCATCGCAGGCACCTGCGGCAAGGCGTTTCCGGGCAACGAAGTGCGCATCGCCGGGCCGGACGGGGCCGAACTGCCGCGCGGTGAGGCGGGGGAAATCCTTGTGCGCGGGCAGGGAGTCATGCTGGGCTATCTCGATGATCCGGCCGCCACGGCCGAGGCGATCGATGCCGATGGCTGGCTGCATACCGGCGATGTCGGCACGATGGACGAGCGCGGCTATGTGCGCATCACCGACCGGATGAAGGATCTCTACATTTCCGGGGGTTTCAACGTCTATCCGGCCGAGGTCGAAAAGCTGCTGGCGGGCCATCCGGCAATCGCCATGGCCGCCGTGGTGGGCGTTCCCGACGAGCGGCTGGGCGAAGTGGGCCGCGCCTTCGTGGTGCTGCGCCCCGGCACCAGCGCCAGCGAGGCGGAGCTGATCGCCTGGTCGCGCGAGAACATGGCCAACTACAAGGTGCCGCGCAGCTTCGTGATCGTCGACGATCTGCCGCGCAACGCATCGGGCAAGGTGCTGAAAACCGAGCTGCGCAAGACCTGACTGACAACAACGGGAGAAGAGGGATGGCCGGAACGTTTGCAGGCAAGGTCGTGCTGGTCACGGGCGCGGCATCGGGGATCGGGCGGGCGGCGGCAATCCGCTATGCCGAGGAAGGCGCGCGGGTGTTCTGCGCCGACCTCGATCTGACCGGGGCAGAGGCGGTCGCCGCCAGCATCGGCGGCGGGGCGGGCGCCATCGCGGTGGACGTGGCCAGCTTTGCCGCCAATCAGGCCATGGTCGATGCCGTCATGGCCACGGCCGGGCGGCTGGACGTGGCATTCCTCAACGCGGGCTTCTATGGCGCGGCGCAGGGGCTGGACAGCATGGACGAAGCCTTCTTCGACCGCGTGGTGGCGATCAACCTCAAGGGGGCATTTGGCGGTATCAAGGCGGTGCAGCCGGTGATTGCCGATGGCGGCGCGGTGGTCGTCACGGCATCGGCGGCGGGGATCGTCGGCCATCCGGGCAATCCGGCCTATGCCGCATCGAAGCATGGCGTGATCGGGCTGGTCAAATCCTGCGTGGACGCCTTTGCCGCGCGCGCGGCGCGGATCAACGCGATCTGTCCCGGCGGCGTCGCCACGCCGATGAACGGGATGGAAGATGCCGCCATCGTGCCGCCCGGCGCGCTGGAGCGGGTGAAGCTGCGCGGCTTCGGCAATGCCCAGCACGTGGCCGAAGTTGCGCTGTGGCTGTCCAGCCCGGCGGCGGGCTTCATCACCGGTCAGGCGCAACTGCTTGACGCGGGGCTGCTTTCGACCTTCGCCCCGGTCATGCTTCCGGTCGGGCCGTGATCCCCGCCATCGCGCGGGCCGCGCGCCTGCCCGACCAGACGCAATCGGCATAGGACAGGCCGCTGACATAGAGGTTGGAACAGATGCCCACGGCATTGCGCCCGGCGGCATAAAGCCCGGCCACCACGCCCCCGCTGGCCGCGCGCACCGCGCCGGTTGCCTCATCCACCAGCAGGCCGCCCACGGTCATGCAGGCGATGGGGAACATCCGCGCATCGACAGAGGCATCGATCGCATAGAACGGCCCTTCATCCAGCACGGCCAGATCATCGCCGGTCTTGAACAGCGGATCGAGCGCTTCGCCGCGCGCGGCGCGGTTGTAGTCTGCGAGGGTTTGCAGGAAGGTTTCGGGATCAAGGCCAAGCCTTGCGGCAAGGGCCTGCGGTGTCGGTGCCTTGATCGCTGCGAAGAGCGCATTGACCAGCGTGATGTCGCGCTGGAAGGCCAGTGTATCGGGGGCAAAGGCATCGCGCAGCGATTGCCGGTAGAGCTTGCGGTCAAGCACGATCCACCCGCGCCCGCCGTGCCGCTCGACCATTTCATCGCCGATGCGCGCGCCATACCAGGTCTCGTTCACATAGCGCGCGCCGCGCCCGTCAACCAGCATTGCGCGCCCCCATGCCCTTGGCGGCGAAAGGAAGCGCCACGCCGAAACCCGCTCCATCAGGCCCGTGGCCCCGCCCGCGCTGACGCCCAGCATGATGCCGCTGCCATTGTCGCCCAGCGTGCCATTGGGCAGGCCAGCGGCATAGGGGGCCGCAAAGTGGCGCACCATGGCGGGATTGCAGATGAACCCCCCCGCGCTCAGCACCACGCCGCGATGCGCCCGGAACCACGCCGCCGTGCGATTGCTGGCCTCAAGCGCGCGCGCCTTTGCAAGATGGCGAAAGCCGCGCGCATAAGTGAAGCGCGCGCCGGGAAAGGTGGGCGGCAGCATGGCCATCCAGCGATTGGCCTTGGCGACGAGCGCCGAATGGCGGGCGCGAATGGCCGGGTCGCGGAACATTTCCACGCGCACGCCGATCACCCGCCCGGACGCATCGACCGCTAGCTGGCGCGCTTCGGCCTGGGTATGCAGTTGCAGCCCGCGCGCCAGCGCCGCATCGCGCAGCGGTTCCCAGATCCCCGCGCCAAGGCCCCACGGCTTGTTGCCGTTGCGCCGCACCGTGCGATGCCCGCGCGCGGCGGGCGGCGTGTGGCTGCGGAACGGTTCGGCAAGGCTGCTGTCGGGATGATAGAGGAAACGGTCGAGCGGCGGATACGAGGTCTTGCCCGGATGGAGCGTGGCGCTGAACGGCGCGCCATGGGTGCGCAGCCATTCGAAATTGGCAGCGCTCGAACGGCAGAAGTCGGCAAGCGTCTCTTCCGAAACGACATCGCCCACTTCGGTGCGCAGGTATGCCGCCATCATTTCGGGATCGTCGGCAACGCCCGCCTCGCGCTGGATCGAGGTGCCGCCGCCTGCATAATAGACCCCGCCATTGGCCGCCGATGATCCGCCGCCGTCATAATGATCGAGTGCGATGACCGAAAGGCCGCGCTCCAGCCCGTCAAGCGCGGCCGAAACGCCCGCGCCGCCAAGGCCCACCACAACCATGTCGGCCGCGCCCGCCCAGTCGTGCGCATCGGGATCGGCAAGCTGCAGGGGCGGGGCAATGTCCAGCCCCCATTGGCGCGCGGCGGACACGTCGAGAGGCGGGGCCGGGACAGACGGGGCTGGAACTTGGAGGACCGGTCGGGTCCAGACGCTGGCCGGTTGCAAGGGCCATGTCCGATCCGGTTGCGCCTTCATTGCCCGCATTCCTCCGCTCCGCTCCATTCCGGAAGTATCATGCATCTTGCGCAGCCAATTGTTCAATAAAAAACGCATTCATCGCATTTTTTCATGTCATGCTTGCAAATCTCGCTTCCTGAGCCTAGGATCAGCGCGGAAAAGAAAGGCGCGGATGCGCCTGTGCCGCCAACAAGGGAGAGGACATCGTGAGGAACCTGCTTGCCGCCACGGCATTGAGCACGCTCGGCTTTATCGCAGCCCCGGCCATGGCGCAGGAAGCGCCGCAGGACAGCGCCGCGCAGAACACCAGCGGCATCGGCGAAATCGTCGTCACGGCCCAGAAGCGCGCGGAAAACATCCAGGAAGTGCCGATCGCGATTTCGGCGGTGGGCAGCCAGTTCCTTGAATCGCGCGGCATCACCTCGATCGATGCGCTTGGCTCCATCGCGCCCAACGTGAAGTTCGAACGCGCGCCTTCGAACAAGACGATCTCGCAGATCGCCATTCGCGGTTCGGTGACGATCAACCCGGCCGTCACGTGGGAACCGGCGGTGGGCCTCTATCTCAACGGCGTCTATATCGCCAAGGCGCAAGGCTCGATCTTCGACGTGGCCGATCTGGAGCGCGTGGAAATCCTGCGCGGCCCGCAAGGCACGCTCTATGGCCGCAATGCGCTGGCCGGGGCGGTCAACCTCGTGCCCAAGGCGCCCAAGGGCGAACTCGCCTTCCGGGGCGAGGCGAGCTATGGCAACTATGATCTCAAGCGCGTGCGCGCCGCGCTCGATCTGCCCTCGCTGGGGCCGATCTCGATCAAGCTTTCGGGCCAGATCCAGCAGCGCGACGGGTTCATCCAGCTCACCCCCAATCCCTTCCCGCAGGCATTCCTCGCAGGCCCGGCGCGCACGGGCCGCACCAACGATCTCGATGGCAAGAGCGGCATGGTCCAGGTCCGCTTCAAGCCCGAAGGCAGCAACTTCACCGCCGACTACATGTTCGACTATTCCAAGTTCGATCAGCGGCCCGATTATGCCCAGCTCGTGCGGGTGAACCGCAATGGCCGGCCTGAGGACATCTTCGATCCCAATTCGCCCGGCTATCCCTTTGCGGGCGCGTTCTTCCCACTCAACCTCTATACCGATCCGCAGCGCCGCTCCACCGCATCGCTCGATGCCAACCCGCTTTATGAGCGTTCGCGCACCTATGGCCACGCGCTGACCATGGCGCTCGACGTGGGATCGGCCACGATCAAGTCGATCACGGCCTACCGCGATCTGAAGTGGCAGGATTCGCTCGATCTCGATGGTTCGCCGCTGCCGGTCGCCTTTACCCAGCGCGATACCGATTTCTGGAGCTTCAGCCAGGAACTCCAGATCACCGGCAAG
This sequence comes from Novosphingobium sp., assembly GCA_046294595.1. GTDB lineage: Bacteria > Pseudomonadota > Alphaproteobacteria > Sphingomonadales > Sphingomonadaceae > Novosphingobium. The sequence continues at coordinate 16,650 of JBKBKD010000022.1, read as the reverse complement.
GCCTTCAATGACCGGCTGAACTATGTGGCCGGCGCCTTCTACTACCGCGAAAAGGCCGAAACGCTGGGACCGCAGAGCTTCTTTGCAGGCGGCGCGAACTACCAGTCGGACTATGGCTCCAACACCGAGGCCATCGCCGTGTTCGCGCAGCTCGACTATGAGCTAACCGATGCCCTCAAGCTGACGGTGGGCGGACGCTACACCCACGAGAAGAAGGACATCCGCCGCTTCTTCCGCATCAATTTCGATGCAGCGAACGGCATCTCCTCGCCCTTCGTGGTGGCCAACATCCCCTATGGCGGGGTGCCGGATGCCACGTTCAACCGGTTCAACCCGGCGGTCACGCTGGCCTATCAGGCATCGCAGGACATCAACGTCTATGCCCGCTTCGCGCAAGGCTTCAAATCGGGCGGGTTCAACGGGGAAACCAACGATTTCCGCGCGCCGACCGCGGCCTGTCCCACCGGCGCCTTCGAACTGTGCAACCCCTACCGGCCCGAACTGGTCGACAGCTATGAAATGGGGGTCAAGACGCGCTTTGCCGATGGCCGCGTGATCCTGAACCTTGCCGCCTTCTGGAACGAGCACAAGGACATCCAGCTTTCGGTGTTCACCGCTGCGGGCGCAGCCGCCTCGGTGGTGAAGAACGCGGCCGCCGCGCGCATTCGCGGGCTGGAACTGGAAACCGTGCTGCGCCCGGTCGACGGGCTGACGATCAATGGCTCGATCGCGTTCCTCGATCCCACCTACAAGCGCTACATCGATGCCGTGAACGGCGTGGATACCGACGTTTCGAACAACCGCGCCTTCCCGCACACGCCCAAGACCACCGCGGCCCTTGGCGTGGACTGGCAGGTGGTCGAGGGAAGCTGGGGCAAGCTCAACCTTGGCGGCGATTTCAACTACGTGTCGGGCTACTTCACCTTCCCCTATGCGCTTGTCACCGCCAATCCTTCGGAGCAGAACGCCAACAACACCCGCTCGCCGGGCCGTTCGATCGTCAACCTGCGCGCAGGGATTGCCGAGGTTCCGCTGGGCGGCGGCAAGGGCGAGTTCTCGCTCTGGGTGCGCAACCTCACCAAGGAACGCGATCCGCAGAACTTCATCGATTTCGGCCCCGGCTTCGGCGGGCTGACGGTGGGCTACTTCCCCGATCCGCGCACCTACGGCCTGACCTTCGGCGTGCGGTTCTGATCCCCATGCTGTTTGCAGGCAGGAAAGGCCTCATCACCGGCGCGGCATCGGGCATCGGCCGCGCCACCGCCATCCGCTTTGCCGCCGAAGGGGCCGAGCTGACCATCGCCGACCGCAACCTTGCGGGCCTTGAGGAAACGGCGGCGATGATGGCGCGAACCTCGCGCGTGCAGGTTTACGATGCCGCCGACTATGCTTCGTGCCGGACGCTGGTCGAGGTGGCGGCCGCCGATGGCCTCGACATCGTGTGCAACATCGCCGGGCTGCTGAAATGGGGGCCGTCCGACAGCTTTGCCGCCGAGGACTTCGACCTGCTGATGCAGGTCAATGCCACCAGCGTGTTCGTGATCTGCCAGGCGGCCATGCCCCACCTGCTGAAAAGCAGGGGCGTGATCGTGAACACCGCATCGACCGCGGCCTTGCAGGGCCAGCCCTACAACATCGCCTATTCGGCATCCAAGCACGCGGTGGCCGCGATCACGCGCGGGCTGGCGATCGAATATGCGGCGGCGGGCGTCAGGATCAATGCGATCTGCCCCGGCCATGTCGTGACCCCGATGACGCAGAACACCCCGCCGCCCGAAGGCGTGGACTGGGCGCTGATGATGCGCAACGCACCCAAGCTGCTGGACGGTTCGTGCGAGCCGGAAGACATTGCCGAAATGTTCGCCTTCCTTGCCAGCGACAAGGCGCGCAAGGCCACCGGCGCGCTGTTCACCGTGGACGGCGGGCAACTGGCGGGCTGAGCGGCGCCAATCCTCAGATCGAGAGGAGGGCGCGCGCGGCGTCCTCTCCGTCGAGCAGGGCATTTGCGCGGTGCTGCACGCGCCAGCCTGCGCCCGTGCGCACCAGTCTCCAGCGATTGGCGGACACGCGCTCGGCCACGAAATGCCCCGATACCGATCGGAACACCACCGAATGGCAGACGGCGGTTGCCTCGTCGCCATCGAGCGTGACCGCCACCGGGCCAAGCAGGTGCGCGCAGCCATCGGCCATGAGCGCGCGGTGATGCGCCCCGTCGATCAGCGCGGCGATTGCGGCATGGCCCTCGGCACGGGCAAAGCCCGCCACTTCATAGACCCCGTCAGGCACCCACAGCCGGGCCAGCGCGCCCGCATCGCCGCGGTCGGCCAGCGGACCGTAGCGGGCTACGAGATCGCGGATCGCCTCGCGGTCCTCAAGGATGCGCAGGCGGCGTTCGAGGGTTTCAAGCGTATGGGTCAAGCGGCTGGTCCCCAAGGGCTGGCCAACCGCCCATGTCAGGATGCGCCGTCTTGTGCAACCGGCGCCGCCGGCCCATCCAGCCTGAAGCCGGCATAGCCCTGCGCGGCCACTTCATCGCACCTGGCGCGATAGGCACCCACGCCGCCGACATAGGGCATGAACACGCTGCGCCCATCGCGGGTGCGGCCCTGATACCAGCTCGGCCCGCGCGGAAACAGCGTCTGCCACGCCACTTCGTCGACATGCTCCATCCATGCCTGTTCGGCTTCGGCATCGGCCTCGATCCGGGTCAGCCCGTTCTCGCGCATGGCGGCCAGACAATCGGCGATCCAGTCGACATGCTGTTCGATCGAGACGACGACATTGCTGAGCACCGAGGGGCTGCCCGGCCCGGTAACGGTGAACAGGTTGGGAAAGCCCGCAACGGCAAGGCCCAGATAGCTGCGCGGCGCCTCGGCCCATTCCTCCTTCAGCGAGAGGCCCCCGGCCCCGCGCACGTCGATGGCACTGATCGCGCCGGTCATGGCAAAGAAGCCGGTGGCGAACACGATCACGTCGACCGGGTGGCGTCCGCTCGCTGTCACGATCTCCTGCGCGGTCACTTCGACGACCGGGTCCTCGCGCACATCGACAAGGCTCACATTCTCGCGGTTCATCGCCTCGTAGAAGCCGATTTCCGAGCAGAGCCGGCGCGATCCGATCGGGAAGCCCAGCGGGGTGAGCTTGCGCGCGGTTTCCGGGTCTTTCACGAGTTCGCGGATCTTGCCGCGGGCAAAGTCGGCGGCAAGCGCATTCGATTCCTCGTCCACCAGCAGATCCTCGAAGGCCAGCAGCAGCCCGGTCGTCCCGGCATTCCATTGCTGTTCGAAGCGCTCCATCCGCGCGGCCGCATCCGCCGCCTTGGCCGAACCGGGGCACGGCCCGTCGAACCAGCCCAGCGGGGATTGCCGCGCCGCTTCGCGCAAGGTCGCCTTGCGCGGGGCAAGCGCTGCCAGCTCGGCCGGATCAAGCGGGCGGTTGCTGGCAGGCACGGCGAAGTTGGGCGTGCGCTGGAACACGGTGAGATGCTGCGCCTGCTGCGCGATCTGCGGGATCACCTGCACGCCGGAGGAACCGGTGCCGACCACCGCCACGCGCTTTCCCTCCAGCGAGACGCCCGCATCCCAGTGGCCGGTGTGCATGATCGTGCCGGTGAACCGTTCGATGCCCGGCCATTCCGGCAGTTTCGGCGCGGAAAGGCAGCCGGTTGCCATGATGAGATGACGGGCGTCCACGCATTCGCCGGTATCGAGGCTGACGTGCCACAGATCGGCGTCCTCGTCCCACTGCGCGGCCATCACGCGCGTGGAAAGGCGGATGTCGCGCCGCAGGTCGAAACGGTCGGCGACATGTTCGAGATAGCGCAGGATTTCGGGCTGCGCGGCATAGCGTTCGGTCCACTGCCATTCGCGTTCCAGATCGGGCGAGAAGGAGTAGGAATATTCGACGCTGGGAATATCGCAGCGCGCGCCCGGATAGCGGTTCCAGAACCAGGTTCCGCCAACGCCCGGCGCGGCTTCGATCAGCAGGCAGTCGAACCCTCGCGTGCGCAACTGGTGAAGCAGGTAGAGACCGGAAAAGCCCGCGCCCACCACGATCACGTCATGCCGCTCTGTCTGGGTCATGGTGTCAGTTCCCCGCTGCAAGATGTCCGGCAAGGAATGCACCTGCCGTTTCGATGGCCTGTCGCCCTTCGGGCAGCATGAAGGCGAAGGCGTGCCACACGTGCGGCATGGCAGGCCGGATCTCCAGCCTGACGGCCGTATCGCCGCGCCCGGCGGCGGTGGCCACGGCAAGCGCATCGTCCATCAGGATCTCGGCCGAACCGACCTGCACCAGAAGCGGCGGCAGCCCGGAAAGATCGGCTAGGGCAGGCGATGCCAGCGGATCGCACGGGCTGGCCTCGGCCAGATAATGCGCCGCCGCCGCGCCAAGCCCCTCGGCCGTGAGCGAAGGATCGGCCGCAGCCTTGCCGGAAAGGCTGGCCGCCGTGCCGGTAAGATCGGCCCACGGGCTGATGAGCAGGGCAGCAGCGGGCAAGCCATCGCCCGCATCGCGAAGCGCCACCAGCAGCGCCAGCGCCAGCCCGCCGCCCGCACTGTCGCCGGCAATCAGGATGCGCCGCGGCGGAACGCCCGCTGCCACGAGCGCGCGATAGGCGGCAAGGGCATCATCGACAGCGGCGGGAAAGGGATGTTCGGGCGCGAGACGATAGTCGATGGCATGGCCGGTTGCCCCCGCGGCCCTTGCCAGTTCGGCAGCAAGCCCGCGATAGCCCTGCGCGCTGCCCGATACATAGGCCCCGCCATGCAGGTAGAGCAGGGCCGCATCCGGGCTGGCACCCGGCGCGCTGATGCGCAGGGCAGGCACCCCGCCCAATTCCCCGGCCGCAAAGCTCAGATCATCGGCAACCGGGATCGTGGCCAGCACCGCTTCGAAAGCGGCGCGCGTTTCCAGCGGCGGCTTTGCGAAATCGAGTTCGCCCGAACGCAGCGCGCCCAGCAGCGCCTGAAGCGCCTCGTTGCTTGCGGTCATCTCCGCTCCACTCCCGTTGCCCGGTTGCATTGTCCGGTTCCGCTGGAGGGCAATCCTGAGGCTGTCACGCCGCGCAGTCTTGCACCAGCGCGCAGGGCAAGGCGGACTACTGCGCAATCTCCCGTGCAATTTCCGGCAGCACCGGGTCGGCCTGCGCGGCAAGGAAGGCGGCGCGCGCCTCCAGCATCGCGCGCGCCATTTCAGGGTGGGTGTGAACCCAGAAGCGCCCTTGCACCATCTGCATCAGGATCAGCCGGGCGGCTTCATCAGGGTCCATGCCATGGCTTTGCATCATGGCGTCCATGGCGGCGCGGTGGCCCTGCGCACTGGCCGGTTCTCCGGCTGCATTGTGCGCAGCAAAGATGGCGGTGCGCACCGGGCCGGGCAGGATCGAGGAGACGTGCACGCGCGCATGCTTCATCTGCATTTCCAGATGCAGGCATTCGCTGAAGGCCTGCACGGCATGTTTGCTGACGATGTAGGCGGTCTGCGCCGGCATGGCCCCCAACGCGCCGACCGAGGCGAGATTGCCGATCCATGCGGGCGCGCCATGGTGCAGCATGTGCGGCACAAAGGCGCGCACGCCGTGGACCACCCCCGCGATGTTGATGCCAAGCGTGCGGTCCCACCGCTCTGCCGGGACTTCCCAGCTGTAGCCCACGGTTTCGATCCCCGCATTGTTGAGCAGCAGCCGCACCGGGCCATGCCGCGCGTGCACATGGGCGGCAAGACGTTCGAGTTCCTCGGCGCGCGACACATCAACCCGGATCGCCTCGGCCCGGCCGCCCTGCGCGGTGATCTGGTCGGCACAGGCACCCGCACCTGCCTCGTCGATATCGGCGGCGATCACCGTCATGCCCAGCGCCCCGGCACGGCGGGCAAGCCCGGCGCCGATGCCCGATGCCGCCCCGGTGATGACGGCAACGCCGCCTGCAAACTGCCTCTCGTCCGGTTCCATCGCCTGTCTCTCTCCCGCGCCTCGATCCGCGCAGCATAGGCGCGCCTGCGTGGCGCGCGCTTAACCCGAAGGGGTTATGCGCGGGCGCTGGACCTGCGTTAGCCTCCGGCGCGGAACGAGAACACGCCCGACCCGGACAGGGGCAACAGGGCGGCGAGGCGGAGAGAACGGCAATGAAGTTTTCCATCATCTATGAAGCGCAGATGGTCGATACCAGCCGCGAGAACGAGCGCGCGGTGTTCCTCCAGATCGTCGAGCAGGCCAAGCTGGCCGAGGCGATGGACTTCGACTGCATCTGGTGCGTGGAACATACCGCCCTCACGCAATATGCGCACATGTCGGCCCCGGAAACGGTGCTGGCCTTCATTGCCGGGGCCACAAGCCGCATCCACATCGGCCATGGCGTGGTGTGCCTGCCGCCCGCGATGAACCACCCGGTGAAAGTGGCCGAACGCATCGCCACACTCGACATCCTCTCGCAGGGCCGGCTGCACTTCGGCGTGGGCAAGGGCGGCACCCAGCAGGAGGCGGGCACCTTCGGCTATGATCTGGGCGAATTGCAGCCGATGATCGACGAATCGATGTATCTCATCCCGAAGATCATGGTGCAGGACGAGATCGAGCACGACGGCCAGTTCATCAAGATCCCCAGGCGCGCCATCCATCCCAAGCCCTGGCAGGATCCGCATCCGCCGATGTACATGGCCTGCACCCGCGAGAACACGCTGATCGCCGCCGGAAGCCGGGGCATCGGCGCGCTGGTGCTAGGCTTTTCCGGGCCGGACGAGATCGCGCGCAAGAACGCGATCTACCGCGAGGCGTTCCGCAACCGCAGGGCAGAGGATCAGGTCGGCTTCCGCCCGACCGAGCATCTGGCCGCCCTGTGCGCTGCCACCGTGCTGGAAGACCGGGCCGAGGCGCGGCGCATCGGCCTGCGCGGCCAGCGCTTCTTTGCCGAAAGCATCGCCTACTGGTATCAGGGCGGACCGAAGCCCACGGTGGACGAGACGCTTGACGCCGAAGACCATGCCCGCGTGCTGGAGCAGGGCAAGCAGGCAACCATCGCCTATCTTTCCGAAGAAGCCATCCCCGTGGGCGACGAGCACCTTTCGAACTACACCGTGGCGCAGGATGCCTACGGCACGCCGGATGACTGCATCCGCTATGTCCAGCGGCTGAAAGATGCAGGCGCGGACGAAATCCTGTTCATCTTCCAGATGGGCGGCATTCCGCACGACATCATCATGCAGACCATTCGCAACATCGGCGAAAAGGTTATCCCGCACTTCAGGGCGATGGAAGCAGCCGAAGCGGGCGTGATGGAAGCAGCGGAGTAGGCCGTCCGCTGCCCGCGCCTTGCAGGTTTGGCGGTTGTCGGACGGACGCCGCCCGGCCTATGCTGGTGCCCATGGCTGGCCAGATCGATCCCGCGTTCTCCGATCTTCTGGCCCGGCTCTATGCCGGGATCGGCGAAGCGCAGCCATGGCGGCGCTTTCTCGAAGCGCTGGCCGGGTGGATGGAGGCGAGTTTCGCCACGCTCATCATCACCGCACCCGGCAAGCGCCAGCCCGCCACCTTCCTCACGCCCGGCAGCAGCCCCGCCTTCGATGCCGCCTATACCGAGACGCTCTTTGCCAACGATCCGTTCCGCGGCCTGCCCGACGGGGTCGTCACATCCTATGCCGAGTTCATGGCGGGCATTCCCGAAACCGACTTTGCCGAATACCGCGCCGCCATGGCGCAAAGCGGTTTCGACGAAGTGCTGGGCATGGACTTCAACTTCGGTTCCGCCTTTGCCGATGCCCGCGGCGGCACGCGGCAGGCCGAGGGGCGCTGGGAAGCGCGCTTCCGGGTCAGCCGCCACAATTCGCTTGCGCCCTTCACCCGCGAGGACCGCGCCCGCCTTCAGGCGCTGGCGCCGCATCTGCGCATTGCCGTGGGCCTGTTCGAGAAGCTGCAATTTGCCGGGGCCGAGCACGGGGTGTTCCATGCCACCGCGCAAGGGCTGGGGCTGGCGCTGGTGGTGCTGGACCGCGCCGGGCGCATCGTGAGCACCAATGCGCTTGCCGAAAGCCTGCTGGCCGAGGACGAAGGGCTGCGCCGCCGGGGCGAGGAACTGGTCCTTGCAGAGCCTGCCCATCAGCGGCTGCTGGCCGATCTCATGGGCGGCAGGCGCGACCCCGGCGGTCCAGGCGGCCTGTGCCGGTTCCGCATTGCCCGGCCCGAACGGGGCGATCTGGTGGCAACGGCCCGCCCGCTTGACCTCAGCGCCATTCACGACGGCGCGGGCGCGCTGGCGCTGTTTCTGGCGCGGCCCGTGGCCGAGGCGCACACCGATGCGCTGGCGCTGCGTGATCTGCTGGGCCTGACCGCGGCCGAAGCGCGGCTGGCGGCCGTGCTGGCCGAAGGCCATTCGCTGGTGGAGGCGGCGCGGCGGATGGGCATTGCCCACAACACGGCCAAAGTGCAGCTGCGTTCGGTCTTTGCCAAGACCGGGGTTCACCGGCAGGCGCAACTGGTGGCGCTGATTGCTTCGCTGGGCGGGTAGAAGCGCAACGTTTCTCCTTGAAAATCGTAATTCAATTAGCCATGAATTACGCAATATATAAATCAGGCAAAGCCGGGAGAATGATGCGCGCAACCCTTGCCAGGCATCGCCAAGCCCTTCCGGCCATGCGACGGAGCTGTGCGCGATGACTTCCAACCGCTATCCCCACCTGCTTGCGCCGGGCCGCATCGGCACGTTGCAGACAAGGAACCGCATTGTCGTGGCGGCGATGGGGGTCAGCCTTTCCGAAGACGATGGCACCGTGGGCGAGCGCCTGATCGCCTATCACGAGGAACAGGCAAGGGGCGGGGTGGGCCTCATCGTTTCGGGCGTGGCTGGCGTGGCATGGCCGGTGGGCGCGGTTGCCAAGGGTCAGACAGCGATTTCGGACGACCGCTTCATCCCGAAGCTGCGGGAAATGACGGACCGGGTTCACGCCCACGGCGCGAAGATCGCCGCCCAGCTTCACCACGGCGGCTTCGTTGCAGGCTATTCCTACAACCGCTGGGGGCACAAGCTGTGGGGGCCTGCGGTGCCGCCCGCGCCCAAGGGCAGCTTCATCGACTATTTCCTGATGGAGGAACTTCAGGCGCTTGCCGGCATGAAGATGCCGGAAATCAAGGTGCTGGAGCAGGCCGACATCGATCTTGCCGTCAGCCAGTTCGCGCAAGGCGCGCGGCGGGCGAAGGAGGCAGGCTTCGATGGCGTGGAGATCCACGGCGGGCACGGCTATCTGCTGTCCTCCTTCACATCGCCCTACACCAATACCCGCACCGACCGGTATGGCGGCAATCTGGAAAACCGCCTGCGCCTGACCTGCGAGGTGATCCGCGCGGTCCGCGCCGAAACGGGGCCGGACTTTCCGGTGTGGATCAAGCTCGATTCGCGCGAGGTGGGCAAGCCCGGCGGCATCACGCTCGACATGGCAAAGGAAGCGGCCAAGCTGGTCGAGGCGGCGGGCGTCGATGCGATTGCCGTTACCGCCTATCACGATACCGCCGTGGGCAAGCTCCATTCGGAATCGAACATTCCGCATATCGAGGACTGGAACCTTCCCGCCGCCGCCGAAATCCGCAAGGTGGTGAAGATCCCCGTGATCGGCGCGGGCCGGATCGAGGTGGAAACGGCCGATGCCACGATCGGCAAGGGCGAGGCCGATTTCATCGCCATGGGGCGCAAGCTGCTGGCCGATCCGCACCTGCCGCGCAAGCTGGCCGGGGGGCAGGACGAAAAGGTGCGCCCCTGTGTCTATTGCTACACCTGTGTCAGTGCGATCTACATGGGCGAGAGCGCACGCTGCGCGGTGAACGCGGACCTTGGCTTCGAATGCAGGGGTGCGCCTGCCCCGGCGGGCGCGGCACCGCGCCGCTTTGCGGTGATCGGCGGCGGTCCGGGCGGGATGGAAGCGGCGCGCCGTCTGGCCGGGCTGGGCCACAAGGTGACGCTGATCGAGAAGTCGGACCGGCTGGGCGGCACCTTGCGCTTTGCCGGCCTTGCCTATGAACCCAACGAACGCCTGCTGGAATGGCTGAGGCGCGAAGTGGCGGCGGCGAGCGTGGACGTGCGGCTTTCGACAGTGGCCACGCCCGAACTGCTGCGCGGGCTGGGCGTGGACGCCGTGATCGTGGCGACCGGCGCGGTGCGCGCCATGCCCGATATTCCCGGCGGCGATCAGGACCACGTCTATTCCGGCGACGACATGCGCGCGATGATGCTGGGCGAGAATACCGAGGCCCTGAGGCGCAAGACCGGGCTGTTCACGCGGCTGGCGACCAGGGTCGGCGCGGCCACGGGCGCCAGCGCCAACCTTGCGCTGGTGCGCAAGGCAACCCACGCATGGATGCCGCTGGCCGATACGGTCACGATCATCGGCGGCGAACTGGTGGGGCTGGAACTGGCCGAGTTCCTGATGGAGCGCGGGCGCACCGTCAACGTCATCGAGGAAGCCCCTCGCATGGGCAAGGGGCTGACGCTGGTGCGCCGGATGCGGCTGCTGGCCGAACTGGCCGAGCATGGCGTCGGCCTGCACGCGGGCGCGCGCGATATCGTGATCGGCAAGGACAGCGTGAGCTTTGCCGATGCCGCTGGCGAAAGGCACACGGTTCCGGCCGGAAACGTGGTGGTGGCCAAGGGCGCGAGCGGCGATCTGGCACTTGCCAGGGCGCTGGAAGAGGCCGGATTTGCCGTCCACGCGATCGGCGATGCCAATGGCGTGGGCTATATCGAAGGGGCGATCCACGGCGCGGCCACGGCGGTGCGCGCGCTGGCCGGGGAACCGGCGCTTGCGTGATCGCGGAACGCGCCTGATCCCGCCGCCTTGCGCAGCGTCCTGCCAGCGATGCCTGCGCAAGGCGCGGCTGCTCAGCGGATACGGACGATAATGAGGTTGACGGACGACCGGCGCTTGCGCAAACCGCAAGCCGAAACGCCGCGGCACATATCGCGCGGCGCGCCGGGGACCATGACGCAGACCTTCAGTTACGACGCGACCGATCTCAACATCGTCGAGCAGCTTCGCCTGAACGGGCGGGCGAACAACCAGCAGATCGCCGAAAAGCTGGGGCTGACGGCCACCACGGTTTCCACCCGGATCAAGCGGATGGAAGATGCCAACCAGCTTCGCGTGGTGGCGGTTTCGGATTTTTCCGCGCACGGCTTCAACGTGCTGCTGCGCATCCCGGTGGAAGTGGACGGGCGGCCCGCATCCGAAGTGGCCGCCGAACTGGCCGAACTGCCCGAAGTGGTGGCCACCCATCTCGTGACGGGCCGCTACGACATCGACATGCTGGTGGCCCTGCACGATTTCGATGATCTTTCGGACTTTCTGCTGAACGATCTTTCCGGCATTCGCGGCATCCGCTCGCTCAGCCCGGCGGTGGTGGTCGACATCATCAAGTACAAGTTCGACGTGGCCCCGATCGAGGCCCGCACAAGCGGCAAGGGAGCCTGAGACAATGGCAGCCCCGCAGCTTGACGCGCTCGACCAGCAGCTCATCGACATGCTTGCCAGCGATGCGCGCGTTTCCAACCGCAGGATCGCGGCCGAACTGGGCGTGACCGAAGGCACCGTGCGCGGGCGCATCAAGCGCCTTCAGCAGGACGGACTGATCGCCTTCACCGCGATCACCGGCTTCGAAATGGGCAAGCGCGCGAAACTGGCCTTCATCAACGTGCAGGTGGACGTGCACCGCGTGCGCGAACTGGCGCAGGTCATTTCCGACATCCCCGGCATCAATGCCGTGCTCATCACCATGGGCGAGTTCAACATCACCGCCATGTGCCTGATCGACGAACTGGAAGCGCTGGTCGAGCTGGCTTCGGACAAGATCCTCTCGATCGACGGGGTGCACCACGTCGAAACCTCGATCGCGGTCAAGACGGTGAAATACAATGCCCGCATGGCCAAGATCACCCGCCCCGAAGTGATCGACGACGAAGATTGATCCTTGGCCCCGGTTTCGCCTGATTCAGGCGACAATATGCACTCTCGCTTTGCATTTGCGTAAAACCGTGTCTATGGTTTAGCGCAAATCGCAAACGCCTCGGAGATTCGCGCTGCCGCGCGGATGCCGGGCGCGCTCAAGGGGGAGTTCCATGACCGGACCGGCCGAACCCGGATTGCCAGCGCCAGAGCCGCTTGATGCGCGGCTCAAGCGCGTGCTGCGCTTCATGCCCGCCCCCCTCGGCATCGTCACCAGCTTCGATCCCGCAAGCGGGCAGCCGGTGGGGCTGGCCATGTCGGCGCTGATGCCGGTGTGCCTCGATCCGCCCGCCATGGCGATCTGCGTGAACCGTTCCGGCAGCGCGCATGATGCCATGCTGCGCGCCGGGCGCTTCTGCATCAACCTGCTGGAGCCGGGGCAGGGCGGCCATGTCACGCCCTTTGCCGATCCTGCCGCGCGCGACGCGCGCTTCACGCAAAGCGACTGGCGCCAGCATGTGCATCACGCCCACGATGGCGTGTGGTTCATCGACGATGCCCCCGCCGCGATCTTCTGCACCATCCGCGAACGGCTGAGCTTCGGCACGCACGATGTGCTGGTGGGCGCGGTGGACGATCTTCTCACCTCCGGCAGCGACGACATCCTCGGCTGGGCCAATGGCGCGCTCTGCCGGCCCGCGCCGCTCGTTTCCTGAAAGCATGATCCTGCCATGACCGACGAATCCGTGCTCGCCCGCATCGACCGCCTCGAATCGCTCGACGCGATCCGCCAGTTGCCCGCCAAGTATGCCCTCGCGCTCGACATGCGCGATGGCGATGCCTGGGTGAACCTGTTTCCCGAAGACGTGCGCGTGGGCGGTGGCAGGACCGGCCGCAAGGCGCTGCGCGACTGGTTCGACGAGACGCATTCGATGCAGTTCGACGGCACCAGCCACCATATAGGCGGCCACATCATCGATTTCGACGATCCCGACCATGCGCAAGGGGTGGTCTATTCCAAGAACGAGCATGAATGCGGCGCGGAATGGGTCATCATGCAGATGATGTATTTCGACCAGTATGAGCGCATCGACGGGCGCTGGTATTTCCGCCGCCGCCTGCCGCTCTACTGGTATGCCACCGATCTCAACAAGCCGCCGGTGGGCGAGCGCAAGATGCGCTGGCCGGGCGTGCCGCCCTATCACGGCAGCTTCCACGATCTGTTTCCAAGCTGGAAGAGCTACTGGGCGCGGCAGGGTCAGCCCCATGATGGCCCGGTCGAGCCGCCCGCGCCGCTGGAGAAGTTCATCGAGACGATGCGCCGCGGCGCCCCGCTCCCCAAGCCGCGCGTGCGGAGCTGATGCCCATGGCCGACGTGTTCTCGCCGGTGCGGCTGGGCGATCTGCACTTGCGCAACCGGATCATCATGGCGCCGATGACACGCGACCGCGCCGGGCCGCAGGACGAGCCGACCGACCTCATGGCCGAATACTACCGCCAGCGCGCCTCGGCGGGCCTCGTCATCACCGAAGGCACCCAGCCATCGCCGCACGGCAAGGGCTACTGGCGCACGCCGGGCATCCATGCCCCCGTGCAGATCGAAGGCTGGCGCAAGGTGGCCGATGCGGTGCATGGCGAAGGCGGGCTGATCGCCATGCAGCTCATGCATGCGGGCCGCGCCAGCGTGCGGGCGAACAAGGCGGCCGATGCCGAAACCATCGCCCCCAGCGCGATTGCCTGCCCTGATCCGATTCCCGGCCCCGATGGCGTCCCGGTGCCGCCCGAAATGCCGCGCGCGCTGGAATCCGGCGAGATTGCCGGCGTCATTGCCGAATATGCGGCTGCTGCGCGCAATGCCCGCGCGGCCGGGATCGACGCGGTCGAACTGCACTGCGCCAGCGGCTATCTGCCGATGCAGTTCCTTTCGTCCAACTCCAACCAGCGCACGGATGCCTATGGCGGCAGCGCGGACAACCGGGTGCGCTTCGTGGTGGAAACGCTCGGCGCGCTGGCAGAAGCCATCGGGCCTGGGCGCGTGGGCTTTCGCATCTGCCCCGGCGTGACCTTCAACGGCATGGCCGATGCCGACCCGGCGGAAACCTATGCCACCCTGCTCAAGGCGGTGGATGGCATGGGGCTGGCATGGTGCCACCTGATCCACATTCCCAATCAGGGCTTCGATTCGCTCGATCTGGTGCGCAGCCACTGGTCAGGCGCGGTGATCGAGAACTGCGGCCTCACGCTGGAAAAGGCCAATGCCTTGATCGCACAGGGCAAGGCCGATGCCGTCTCGTTCGGCTATGCCTTCATCGCCAACCCCGATCTGGTCGAGCGTTTCCGCACCGGAGCGCCCCTCGCCAAGGCCGATCGCGCCACTTTCTACACCGGACACGGCGATGATGCGCACGGCTACACCGATTATCCGCCCGCGGGCTGAAAGGATCGCATGATGCAACGACTTGCAGGCAAGCGCGCAGTCGTGACCGGCGGGGCGCAAGGCATCGGCGCGGCCATCGCGCGGCGGCTGGCCGATGAGGGTGCGGTGGTTGCCCTGCTTGATCTTTCGGCGCAAAAGGCAGGCGCGGTGCTGGGTGCGCCGCACATCGGCGTTGCCTGCGATGTTTCCAGCAGTGCCTCGGTCGATGCAGCCTTTGCCGAGGTCGCCGGAAAGCTCGGCGGCGTCGACGTGCTGGTCAACAATGCCGGGATCGGCAGCGCACCGGGCGACGGGATGGCAGAGTTCTACGCAGCGCAGGCCCGGCAGGCCGCGGGCGAGGAAGGCGTCATTGCCGACCAGACGATCCACTGCACCGACGAGGGCTGGTCGCGCGTGCTGGCGGTGACGCTTGACGGGGCGTTCCGCTGCTCGCGCGCGGCTGTGCGCATCATGGCCGGACAGGGCACTGGCGGGGCCATCGTCAACATCGGCTCCACGGCGGCGCTGGCGGGCAACGGGCCGGTTCCCTATGTCGCGGCAAAGGCGGCCGTGCTGGGCATGACGCGCGCCATGGCGCGCGAACTGGCGCCGCGCGGCATCCGCGTGAACGCGGTCAATCCCGGCGCGACCGAAACCCCTATCTATGCGCCGCTTCCCGAAGAGGTGAAGGCCGCCGTCGCCGCCGACAGCCTGCTGAAGCGGCTGGCCCGGCCCGAAGAGGTGGCGGGCGCAGTGGCCTATCTCGCCAGCGACGATGCCAGCTTTGCCACCGGCACCACGATCAATGTCAATGGCGGCGCCTGGCTGGGCTGAGCGCGCCCGGCAACCGCTCCTCTCGATCCCGGCTCTGCCAGACTGAAGCCCCGCCGCCAGTGGCGGGGTTTCTTGCCTGCGCCACGACGGGCTTGAAATCGCGTCTGCGCGCTTCTAAGGTAGCGCTATCAGCCCGAATGCTGATCTGAACAGTGCTGCCGCGTGCAAGCCGGGGAGATGGATTGATGACAGTGGGGCTCGCGGCGTGCCTTCCGCATGACCATGCCGATGGACTTTTTCTGGGCCGCGCGATGAGCGCTGCCGGACCACACGTGATCGTGCTGCGCCAGGGGCGGATCTTCGATATTACCGCTAACGCCAGCACATCATCGGGCGCCATCGCACGCCGCGCATTTGATGGCGGAACCGATCTCGGCGCCGTTGCCGATGGCCTGCCGCAGGGCTGGCGCCTGCTTTCGCCCATCGATCTGCAATGCGTGAAGGCCTGCGGCGTGACCTTTGCCCTCAGCGCCATCGAGCGCGTGATCGAGGAGCGCGCCCGCGGCGATGCCAGCGCCGCCGCCGCGATCCGCGAGGAGCTTGAGGCCAGGATCGGATCGGGCATCCGCTCGGTCGTGCCCGGCAGCGCGGAAGCCATGGCGCTGAAGGCGCTGCTGATCGCTCAAGGCATGTGGTCGCAGTATCTCGAAGTTGCCATCGGCCCGGATGCCGAAGTCTTCTCCAAGTCGCCGGTGCTTTCCACCGTCGGCCACGAAGCGCTGATCGGGGTGCGTTCGGATTCGGCGTGGAACAACCCCGAGCCCGAAGTGGTGCTGGCGGTCGATGCCGATGGCGAAGTGCTGGGCGCAACGCTGGGCAACGATGTGAACCTGCGCGATTTCGAAGGCCGTTCGGCGCTGCTCCTGTCCAAGGCGAAGGACAATACCGCCTCATGCGCCATCGGCCCGTTCATCCGCCTGTTCGACGATGGTTTCACCATCGATGACGTGCGCCGCGCCGAAGTGGAACTGCTGGTCGAAGGCACCGACGGGTTCCGCATGGAAGGCACCAACCGCATGTCGGAAATCAGCCGCGATCCGCTCAACCTCGTCGCCCAGACGCTGAGCGAGCATCACTATCCCGATGGCTTCGTGCTGTTCTGCGGCACGCTCTTTGCCCCCACGCAGGACCGCGACGAACCGGGCGCAGGCTTCACTCACAAGGTGGGAGACAAGGTGACGATCCGCTCCGCGCGCCTTGGCACGCTTGCCAATACCGTCACCACCTCGCGCGATGCCCCGGCGTGGACCCACGGCATTGCCGATTTCATGCGCAATCTGGCCGCGCGCGGTCTGGTCGAATGTGCATGAACGCGCGCCCGATCGTGGATGCCGCCGCCGCGGAACCGGTCCTCCTCTCGCCCCTCACTGGCGGGGCGGTCTATCCGTGTCTGCGGGGGAGGCGGGTGATCGTGACGGGGGGTGCGAGCGGGATTGGCGAGGCGATCGTGGCGGGCTTTGCGCGTCAGGGGGCGCGGGTGG
>JBKBKD010000057.1:0-6281 GCA_046294595.1 Novosphingobium sp. | reverse complement strand
GGGGCCATGACATCGACAATCGCGTTGCCAATGGCAATCACATCGTAAAGCGGCTCGGACATTCGGGGATGGCTCCGTTATCGATCAGACGTTGCGCGGGCCTAGCGGTTTGGCCGCAGTGCAGCAAGCGCGCCGAGGGAAAAGGTGGCCGATGCGCCCGGCCGCCCCGGCTTCGCGCCATGCCGCGCGACGGCGCATCCTGCCCGGTTGACCGGCGCGCCATGCGGCGGCATCCCCGCAGGCATGACCGCGCGCCCCTTTTCCATCCCTGTCCCCGTCACTGTCCTTGCCCTTGTCCCCGCCCTGACTCTGGCGGCCTGCGGCGGGGGCGGGGCCGCGCCCATGGGCAAGACCTCGCAGGTCCGTTCCACCCCGCCGCCGGGCCGGGTTGCCCAGCCGCGCCCCGGCCAGATCCAGCGCCCCACCGCGCAGGTGCAGATGATCCCCGGCCTTGAAGGGGTGATCGGCGCCGATGCGCTCCAGCTTGGCCGCCAGTTCGGCACGCCCCGGCTCGACGTGATCGAGGACGACACGCGCAAGCTGCAATGGAGCGGCACGGCCTGCATCCTCGATGTCTATCTCTACCCGCCCCCCGGTGGCGGCAAGCCGACGGCCACCTATGTCGACGCCCGCCGCGGCGACGGCCGCGACGTGGACCGCGCTGCCTGCGTGGCCGCGCTCAGGAAGGGTCATTGACCGCCAGGGCCGCGCGTCTATTCCGGCGCGAAGCTGATTTCCGCATGGGCGCGCAGCCGCTCCACCAGCGCCTCGCCCAGAATGGCCCCCGGCGTGCCGATGCCGCCACCGGCCTTGGCTGAAAGCAGGGCAATTCCGGTCTCGGCCAGCATCCGGCTGGTCGATCCATAGCCCGGATCATAGCGCCCCTTCACGCCATAGCGCACCACCTGCCCGTCCGGCATCTCGCCCACGAAAAGCACATCGTAAAAGCCCGTCTCGCGCTCCTCCTTCGAAGGGCCTTCGCCCGGCTGCGGATCGTCAGGCCGACCGATCATGGGGGTTCTGGCCATGTGTTCGGCAATGGCCTTGCCCTGTTCGCCGGGCCCGGTCAGCACCATCTCGTCATAGACGAAGTCCGTCCCCCACGGGTGCCCCAGCAGGGCATTGGTGCGATGCACGTTCTTGGTGTTGATCGCGGCCATGATGAACGGCGCTTCCCAGCTCTCCAGCGCATCGTCGTGCTGCACCTTGTCGCCCGCAGGCTGCGGAGGGCCTTCGAAGCCGGGTGTCAGGCAGAACGCGCTCTGCATCAGCGGGATCAGCGAAGGATCGCGCCCCAGCGCCGCCAGCGTTGCCTTGAGGCTTGCCGCCGTCCCGCCTGAAGCGCCGCCCTTCATGCCGCGCACCCGCCCCTTCACGCGCGGGGCAGGGCGGCCAAAGCGCGCCGCCGCTTCCTTCTGGAGCATGAGCACGCCCAGATCGAAGGGAATCGAATCGAAGCCCGATGAAAAGCAGATGCGCGCGCCCGTCCGCTGTGCCTCTTCGCCATAACGGTCGATCATCTGGCGCATCCACACCGGCTCGCCGCACAGATCGGCATAATCGGTTCCGGCCGCGATGCAGGCCGCCAGCAGGGGTTCGCCATAAAGCTGGTAAGGCCCCACTGTCGTCACCACCACCCGCGCCTGACCGACCATCGCGGCAAGGCTGGCCGGATCGGCCGCATCCGCCACGATGAGCGGCGTATTCTTGGGCGCCTCGATCAGTTCGCGCACCTCGGCCAGCTTGGCGGCGGAGCGCCCCGCCATGGCCCAGCGCGGCCCTTCCTGCCCGTAATGGCGCGCAAGATATTCCGCCACCAGCCGACCGGTGAACCCGGTCGCGCCATAGACGACGATGTCGTAGGGCCTCTGCGCCTTTTCCATGAACCTCTCCGCATGTTCTCGTTGCGGCGCCATGGTTGGCGAGTTCGCCGTCGATTGCAACCCGGTTTAAGCGCGGGGTTAAATACCTGCCCTGCGGCGCTGGCGCGGGTTTACAGGCGGGGCAGCGTCACCCCGCGCTGGCCCATGTATTTTCCGGCACGGTCGGCATAGCTGACCTCGCACGGCTCGTTGCCTTGCAGGAACAGGAACTGGCACGCGCCTTCATTGGCATAGATGCGCGCGGGCAGGGGGGTGGTGTTGGAAAACTCCAGCGTCACGTGGCCTTCCCAGCCCGGCTCCAGCGGCGTCACGTTCACGATGATCCCGCAGCGCGCATAGGTGCTCTTGCCAAGGCAGATCACCAGCACATCGCGCGGCACGCGGAAATACTCCACCGTCCGGGCCAGCGCGAAGGAATTGGGCGGGATGACGCAGACATCGGTCTCCCGGTCGACAAGGCTGGCCCCGTCGAAGTTCTTGGGATCGACAATGGCCGAATCGACATTGGTGAAGATCTTGAACTCCGGCGCGACGCGCGCGTCATAGCCATAGGATGAAAGGCCGTAGCTGATGCAGCGCTCGCCATTGTCATGGCTGCGGCACTGCCCGTCGATAAACGGCTCGATCATGCCCTCGTTCAGGGCCTTGTCGCGGATCCACTTGTCGGAAAGTATGGCCAAATCGAAAGTCCCCGAAAAACGTCAGGCCAGATTGGCTGGCC
The DNA here is from genome assembly GCA_046294595.1 of Novosphingobium sp. Taxonomy (GTDB): domain Bacteria; phylum Pseudomonadota; class Alphaproteobacteria; order Sphingomonadales; family Sphingomonadaceae; genus Novosphingobium. The sequence continues at coordinate 3,677 of JBKBKD010000057.1, read as the reverse complement.
CGAAGGCATTGGGCAAGAGCACCGAAAGCGGCATTTCCACCACTTCGTGCGCCCCCACGCACAGGATGAGCGGGTCCGTCCCGCCAAGCGCGGCCAGTTCGTTCACCACCTGGCGGCACCTTCCGCAAGGACTGATGGCGGCTTCCACCGCGCCCCCCGGCCCGCCGATCACCGCCACCGCCACAAGCCCGCCGCGCCTTCCGGCGTGGGCCGCGATGGAACAGGCCACCGTCTCCGCGCAGAGCGAAAGGCCATAGCTCGCATTCTCGAAATTGGCCCCGGTCAGGATCGCGCCATCGTCGAACAGCAGCGCCGCGCCCACGTGAAAGCCGGAATAGGGGGCATAGGCCGTGCCCATGGCCTTGCGCGCCGCCGCAATCAGCGCATCGCGCTTCATGGCGATCGTCTGTCCGCTCATGGCATCACCACCACCCAGTGCACCGGTCCGTTCGCGCCGTCGAGCCGCAGCCGCCGCGTCGCAGTCCACATCACCCACGGCCGCCCGGCATAGGCAGGCGCGATGAAATCCTGCTCCAGCCAGATGTTGCGGTCGATCCGCGCGGCAATGTGGAACTGCTTTTCCAGCGCCGCCGAAACCATCAGGATCACCGGCTGTTCGGTGTGCTTTTCCACCTGATTGAGGAACGTGGTCAGCTCGCTCTGCATCTGGGCCTCGCCGGGCACTTCGGGGCAGGTGCGCGACTGGATGTCGAGCCGGATCGCAGGCGGCAGGAAGCGCTTGTCGCGCGGCACCACGGTCACGAAATTGGCGGCCTGCGCATCGGCCGGGGCGCACAGGTCGTAAACATGGACCGCGCCCACCTTCATGCCCCGCGCCCGCGCGGCATCCACACTCTCGGCAAAGGCGCTGTCGCGGGTGTCGGTGCCCTCGCTCGCGGTGAGATAGGCAAAGTCCGCACCGGCCGCGCGCAGCAGCCGCCAGTCGACCGCGCCATCGTCATCGCTCAGCCACAGCCCCTGCACGGGATAGTCGCGGCGGTCGGGCTGCCAGGTGCGCGCCTTCCACCATGCCACCCCCGCCCCGATCAGCACGGCCAGCAGCAGCGCCGCCAGCAGGCGCCGGCGCAGCACATTGGGCTGGCGTGATCGCGTGCGTTTTCTGGCCATGTCCGAAAAGATCGCGCCCCGGTGAGAATCGAAAGGTTCAGCCCCTGATATGCAGCACGCAGATCAGGGTAAAGAGGCGGCGGGCAGTGGGAAAATCGGTCTCGATCTTGCCCTCAAGCCGTTCCAGCAGCATGTCGGCCGCATCGTTGTGAATGCCGCGCCGGGCCATGTCGATGGTCTCGATCTCCATGGCCGTCGCCTTGCGGATCGCCTGATAATAGCTGTCGCAGATGGCAAAATATTCGCGGATCGGGCGGCGGAACCGGCCAAGGCCCAGAATCACCGTTTCCAGCGGGTTGCCCGCCTCGTCCGAAACCGCCAGCACCAGCCGCCCGTCATCCACCGAAAGCCGTAGGCGATACGGCCCCTCGTGCCCGGCCTCAAAAGCGCGCAGGGGCTTGAAGGTGTTCTCCTCGATCAGGTCGAAGATCGCGATGCGGCGTTCCTGCTCGATATCGGCGTTGCGCCAGATGATCGTCGCTTCGTCCAGCTCGATATGGGAGATGCGCGGGTCGGCCATAGGAAGCCCCTGTCTTGCAGACGCGGGCGAGGCAGGCAAGGGGGCGGCGGCCGGGGAAGCAGGCAGGAAGCGGGCAAGAAGCACGCAAGGCGGGGCAATCCGCGAAAATCGCCCCGCCTGCCATCCACTCCCCGCTATCCACAGGGCCTGTCCATTGCCGCCACGCGCCTGCTGGGGCACTATGCGCGCCATGTCCGCCAGCGAAGCCATCCTCACCCGCGAACCTTCAGAGATCCGCGCCCTGCCCTCCAACGTCGAGGCCGAAGCCGCCTTTCTGGGGGCGGTGCTGATCGACAACCGCATCCTTGAGGAACTGCAAACCCCGCTCAAGGCAGAGCATTTCTTTGCCGCCGTCCATGGCCGCGTGTTCGACCGCATCCAGACCCTGATCGATCGCAAGGCGGTGGTCACGCCCGTCACTCTCAAGCCCTACTTCGAAACCGACGAAGGGCTGAAGGAACTGGGCGGCACGGCCTATCTTGCCCGGCTCACCGCGGATGGGCAGGGCCTGCTCGCGCCGCGCGAACTGGCCCAGCAGATCTACGACCTTGCGCTGCTGCGCGAACTGATCTCGGTCGGGCGCAATCTCGTCGAAGGCGCGCTCGACACCAGCGAGGCCGTGGCCCCGCTCGAACAGGTCGAGAAGGCCGAAGCCGCGCTCTATGCCGTGGCCGAAGGCGCACAGACCGGCAGCGAGGCGCAGACTTTCGCGCAGGCCACCCGCGCCTCGCTCGAAATGATCGAGAAGGCGCTGCTTTCCGGCGGCCACATTTCCGGCAAGACCACCGGTCTCACCTCGGTCAACGAGAAGATCGGCGGCCTGCATGATTCCGACCTCATCATCCTTGCGGGGCGCCCCGGCATGGGCAAGACCTCGCTCGTCACCAATATCGCCTTCAACGCCGCCGACCGCCTGCGCCGCGACATGGCCGACGGCATTGCCGCAAAGGATTCGGTCGGCGCCGCGGTCGCCTTCTTCAGCCTCGAAATGAGCGCCGACCAGCTTGCCACGCGCATCCTTGCCGAACAGTCGGGCATCAGTTCCGAATCGCTGCGCATGGGGCGCATCAGCCGTGACGAGTTCCAGCAGCTGTCCTTCGCCAGCCAGCGCCTTGCCGAACTTCCGCTCTATATCGACGATACCCCCGCGCTGACCATCGGCGCGCTGCGCGCCCGCGCGCGCAGGCTCAAGCGCCGCCATGATATCGGCCTCATCATCGTCGACTATCTCCAGCTGCTTCAGGGATCGGGCCGCAGCGACAACCGCGTCAACGAAATCTCCGAAATCTCGCGCGGGCTGAAGACCCTGGCCAAGGAACTCTCGGTCCCGGTGATCGCGCTCTCGCAGCTTTCGCGCGCGGTCGAACAGCGCGACGACAAGCGCCCGATGCTTTCGGACCTGCGCGAATCCGGCTCGATCGAGCAGGACGCCGACATGGTCTGGTTCGTGTTCCGCGAAGACTATTACGTCGCCGCCAAGGAGCCCAAGGTGCCGCAAGGCAGCGACGACGATCCCAAGGTGCAGGAAGCCCACGCCGCCTGGCGGGCCGAAATGGAGCGCGTCTTCGGCCTTGCCGAACTGATCGTGGCCAAGCAGCGCCACGGCTCGACCGGCAAGGTGCGCCTGCGCTTCGAATCGCGCATCACCCGCTTCTCCGACCTCGCCCCCGACGATCTGCGCGCGGCCTATGGCGGCGGGGATGAGTAATCCGCACCCACGAATCCTTGACTTTTCCACACCCCCGGCCTAGCTGCCGCACTTTCCACACCCTTTTGCATATCGGAGTGCCCTGATGGCGCGCGTTACCGTCGAAGATTGCGTCGACAAGGTTCCCAACCGTTTCGATCTCGTGCTGCTGGCGGCCGAGCGCGCCCGCGCGATTTCCGGCGGCGCCGAACTCACGATCGATCGTGACCGCGACAAGAACCCCGTCGTCGCGCTGCGTGAAATCGCCGAAGAAACCGTGCGTCCCGAAGTTCTTCGGGAAAACCTGATCCAGTCGCTCCAGCGCGTCCTGCCCGACGACGA